>NZ_JAHHZS010000011.1 GCF_022606295.1 Arthrobacter bambusae | reverse complement strand
TTTTCAATGAGTCAACGCGGTCCCTTGAACCCCCGACCGCTCCGGGGATAGCATGGCCGCCACCGGACCCGTCCGTCCCGGGCCTTGCGGCCGGGCGGGACCGACGTCGATCAACTTCGAGGAGGAGGCGTGGGCGAGACAACTGCGGCTGCGTCCTCAGCGGAGCTGATGGTCGACCTGATCATCTCCCTGGACGGGTATGCCTCGGCCGTGGGATGGCCCGGCTGGTGGGGCCTGGAGGGGCCGGAATACCTTGACTGGCTTCAGCAGGAGGGGGAGAAGGGCTACACCTTCCTTCTCGGGGCGAACACCTACCGGCTGATGTCCAGGATGTCCGAGGAGGCGGCGGCCGCGAGCTCGGGATTCTCCGATGATGAGGGGGCTACCCTCACCGGCCTTGCCGCCGTGCCGAAGGTCGTCTTCTCGTCCACGTTGCAGGCGCCCCTGACGTGGCCGAACTCGGAGCTTGTCACCGGGGACGCGGTCCGGGCTGTGGCGGAGATGAAGCGGACCCGGACAGGACCCTTGAGCACTCTGGGGAGCGTCAGCTTGTGCCGGTCACTGCTGAGCGCCGGACTCGTGGACAGGTTCCGGCTGGTCGTCTTCCCCGTGATCACAGGCAGCACCGGTCGGGAGCGGATCTACGACGGCTATCCGGACGTTTCGCTCGAAATGGTGGAGAGCAAGACCTTCGATGGTCGGCTCCAGCTGCTCGAGTATGTCCCCACAGTACTCAGCGGTCCGCCGGGCAGCGGCGCGGTGTGAGCCAATGCGACGGGAAGCGGAGGTGAGTTCGACGATCTTGGTGACGGGTGGTACCGGCACGCTTGGCCGGCTCGTGGCTTCGCGCTTGCGGGATGCGGAGGACGTCGTGGCAGGATCCGGGAGCCCCTTCAGCACACTCCGCGCAACCCAGTTCTTCGAACTGACGCTGCTGACTGCGCGCGCCATGGCGAAGCTTCCCGTCATTCCCGTGCCGAAAGGCTTCCGGTTCCAGCCGGTGGACGCCGGCGAGGTCGCGGACCGGCTCGTGGAGCTGGCCCTCAATGAGCCGGCCGGCCTGGTGCCCGATCTTGCCGGGCCGCTCTGCTATCCAATGCGAGACCTCATCCGCTCCTATCTCTCCGCGGCCGGTCAGCGACGCCTTCTCGTTCCCGTTCACATGCCGGGGAAGGCCGCCAAGGCGATCAGGGAGGGTGCAAACCTGTCCGAGGAAATGGCCGTCGGGCGGAAGACCTGGGATGAGTTCCTCACTCAACGGGTGCCCGGTGTGGTCGGGAGGTGACGCGGCGGATTCAGTGCGGGGCGGCATGCCTGGCCCGCGCCGCCGGTTCAACGAAGTCCACGGCATACGGTTTGGTGGCGGAGCGCTGCAGCGGAGGTCGTAAGCGCACCTGATAGGCGCCGTTTCGGAACTTGTAGCGGGGATCCATCTGGATCACCAGGAGCGGCTCCTGGCGGGAAGCATCCACCCGCAGCAGCATTCCGTGCCGTCGACCATCGACGAGCAGCGGGGTGGCCGGCTCGACGGCGGTTCCCTTGAGGAGCTCTTGATATTTTGGCCCCGCCGCTAAGAACAGGACTCCGTGGGAGAACCCGACGACGCGTAACGGGATGACCTGGTCAGGCTGCCGGGTGGGTTGGGGATGTCTTGCGTGTTCGTGCACGGGAGGCTCCATGGCCGAATTCAGGGATGGATCGCATTCCGGGCACCTGGTCCGCATCCCGACGTCGGCCAAAAGGGTCACGAGCAAGCCTCGGGGGGCGCTGCTCCATTTCTCGGCGACGACGCGGCACCACGCCGGGTGGTACTCCTTTTCGTATTTCATGACATAGACCTGATCTTCGCCGAGGAGGGGCTTGCCCTCCCGCCGGGTGGCCGGCTCGACAGGCTTGAGGGCGCCGAGGCCTTTGGCATCTGCGCGGCCCGCGTCACTGCCCTTGAGGTACGTGCGGATCCAGGGACTGAATGATCGTTTTGGGCTGGGAATTGCGGGGCCTTCCTGTGCGGAGGGAATGCGTTCTTCCCTCATTACCCCCTACCTAGCTTGATGGGTTTTCGTTCGACTCGCCAGTCCGGCCGCCCGCCGTTCCCCTTGACTTTTCCCTTGGGGGAAGGTGCGAAGGTGGAGGGCACGGCAGGCTTCCAGTCGGGGTGACAGCGAAGGGGACGGAGCGCAGGAGTAGTCCGGCATCACAGACCGGGCCATTCAATAGGGGGAAAAGCATGGCAAAAACCAAGGAAGTCACCGACGCGTCCTTCGACGCCGAGGTGCTGAAGTCACCCAAACCCGTCGTCGTGGAATTCTGGGCGGGTTGGTCTGGACCCTGTACCAGGCTCTTCCCGGTCCTGGAACAGCTCGCGGTGGAATACGCCGACAAAATCGATGTCGTCAAAGTCAACGTCGACGAGAATCCCGAAACCGCGGTTGCCTTCGGGATTAGCTCTGTTCCGTCGGTGTTCCTGTTCAAGGACGGCGAACGCAGAATCTCCGTGATCGGGGTGGGGGCGAAGAGGTACTTCGAAATGGAGTTCGCTGAATACTTGCGCTAGTCCGCCTTCACCCCATGAACGCCTTCCCCTACAGTGGAGGTCAACGGGGGAAGACGAGGTGCATGGTGCGAATCGGTGAAGCTGCCCAGGCGGCGGGTATGACCAGCAAGGCCTTGAGATTCTATGAAGAGCACGGGTTGCTGCCTGCGGCGAAGCGCACTGCCAGCGGATACCGCGATTACCCGGACGAAACCATCAATCGGCTCGACTTGATCCGCCGTGGGCGCGCCGCAGGACTGGCACTCGCGCAAATTCGTGAAATCCTGCTTTTGCGTGACGCAGGCCGCGCCCCTTGTACCCATGTTCGCGACCTTCTGGCCGGGCAGTTGGCCGACCTCGACGCGCAGATCGCCGACCTCGTCGCGCTGCGCACCACCGTCGCCGGATACCACGCTGCCGCGGCTGCCGCGGATCCGGAGGCGTGCGACGCCGATAGGATCTGCAGCTACCTCTGACGACCGCATCACTACTGACGCGCCTATCATTGTCTCAGGGGTGCCGCCACTGCTTCGCGGAGGATGAAAATGAGCCCTGACTCACAGCCGAATTGGCGCGACCACGGAGTCAAAGTCATTCCAGGTTCGCAGCTCGATCCGAACACACCCCAAACCCCTGGCATGGCGAGAGCCGCGGCAATCACGCATGCCCGGGCGGGAGCCAACAAGCTGTGGGCGGGCACCGTCACCATTGATGCCGATGCCAAGACCGGGGCCCACCATCACGGGGAACTGGAAAGCGTCATCTACGTCGTCAGCGGCCGGGCACGCATGCGGTGGGGAGACAGCCTGGAGTTCGTCGCCGACGCCGGGCCGGGCGACTTCATATTCGTTCCGCCGTTCGTACCCCATCAGGAGATCAACGCAAGCCAGACCGAGGCGCTCAATTGGGTCCTTGTCCGCAGCGGCCAGGACCCAATAGTCATCAACCTGGATATCGAGTCCGCTGAGCCACCGGAAATAGTCCGGTGGATCGATCCCCTTCACCCTGCGCCCTGAATCGACACATATTGGTGAGTGCAGTGAAGCGATTCCCCGTGACCCTGCTGGCCGCGGCCCTGTGGTTGGGCGGATGCGCCGGTCCGGGAGGTCCGGACGCGGGGCATACCGGCGTTGTCACCGGCATTGTCCTGACCGCCCCGGCATGTCCCGTCGAACGTGTCGGTCAGGAGTGTCCGCCGCGCCCCGTCTCGGGCGCCGCGGTTGTCGCCTTGGACGGGGACGCTGTCCGAGGCTCGACACGGACCGACGGCACTGGTTCCTTCCATCTCACGCTGCCTGACGGTCGTTACGTGATCAAGGCGAGCAACATCGGCGGTTACCTTTCGACGGCGACCCAGACGGTGGTCATCTCGCAGATCCCCGTTCATGTCACGCTGGTTGTCGACAGCGGGATTCGCTAAGCGAGCTACTCGGCGGACGGCCGTTTTCGTTGTTGTTTCGTCGCCGCCCGGTGTTCCTTTGAGACCCGGTGCCGGCGCTTCGAGCTCCGGGTGGGTTTGCTCGCCCGTCGGGCAGCCGCTTCGGGAGCAAGACCCTCCGCCACGAGGCGCGAGAGCTTGGCCAGTGCGATTTCGCGATTCCGCAACTGGGACCGTTGCTCGGAGGCGGCCACGGTGATCACCCCGGCAACGAGACGGGGTCCAAGACGCGTGACCAGCAGCAGCCGTTGGTCATCGGAAAGCGCTGCCGAGTCGGCGACATTCCATGACAGTTCGACGCGGCTGTCCGAGGTGTTGACGTGTTGACCGCCAGGCCCTGGCGAGCGGGAGAACCGCCAGCCGAGTTCCGACGTCGGAATCGTGAGCGCGGGCGACACTTCGAGATCCATGCTGCAAGCGTTTCACGATATGGGCGGGAACACCCGCCCCGCTGCTTCTCAGCTTCCGGAGGCCTTCGCCGCTTTGATCGCGGCTTTGGCAGCCTGCTTGTTGGCGCGAACTTTTCTCAGCGACTCCGGATCCACGATGTCGGCGACAGAAAGAAAAGCGCTCTCCTGGCCGTAGGCGCCGGCAGCCTCGCGCCAACCTTGTGCCTGGAGTCCGCGCTGCTTCCCGAGCAGTGCCAGGAAGATTTTTGCCTTTTGCTCTCCGAAGCCGGGCAATTCCTTCAACCTGCGGAGCACCTCCTGGCCGTCCGGGTTGTCCTGGGTCCAGATGGCAGTGGCGTCTCCATTCCAATCGCGCTGAACGGTCGCGGCGAGATCCTGGACGCGGCCGGCCATCGAGCCGGGGAAACGGTGGACGGACGGACGCTCCTTGAAGACCTCAACGAAACCTGCAGGTTCATATTCGGCGATTGCGGCGGGGGACATGGATCCGATGCGCGTCCGGATCTTTTCGGGTCCGGCGAAGGCAGACTCCATGGTCACCTGTTGGTCTAGCAGCATGCCGATGAGAAGTGCGAACGCGTCATCGCTGAGCAGCTGGTCGGCGGCGGGGTCGCCGGTAATGTGCAGTTCCATGCGCCCATCCTCCCACCTTGATTAGTCCCGCGGGAGCGGGTGCCTGACGTTCCTAGGATCCGGAGGGCCATGCGCAGGAGCCGGTTTCTGCCCTAGTGTCGATGAGGAGACCAGCAAGCCTATCGAAGGAGTACCGATGAGAATTGCAGTGACGGGTGGAAGCGGAAAACTGGGCCGGCACGTGGTGCGCCGGCTGAGCGGGGACGGCCACCAGGTGTTGAACCTGGACCGTGCGGGCGAAAGGAGTCCGGGCCTGGCGATCGTCGACCTGCGTGACTATGGCCAGGTGCTGGATGTGTTCCTGGGCCTGGACGACCGGCACAGCGGCTTCGACGCCGTCGTGCATCTGGGGGCCATCCCAGCACCCGGCATCGTCCCGGATGTCGCGACATTCGAGAACAACATGCTCTCGACGTACAACGTGTTCCAAGCGGCCCGCCGGGCCGGGATCAAGAAGATTGTCTACGCCTCGAGCGAGACGGTGCTGGGACTGCCGTTCGACGTCGACCCTCCCTATATCCCGGTGGATGAGGAATACCCGGCGCGGCCCGAAAGCACCTATTCGCTCGTAAAGCACCTCGAAGAGCAGATGGCCATCGAGTTGACGCGCTGGGACCCTGGGCTGAGTATCGTGGGGCTCCGGTTCTCCAATGTCATGGACGTGGAGGACTACGAGCGGTTCCCGTCCTTCGACGCCGACGCGAGGCTGCGTAAATGGAACCTATGGGGTTACATCGACGGCCGGGACGGCGCGCAGGCCGTGGCCCGGGCCCTTGAATACGGCAAGCCCGGATTCGAGGCATTCATCGTGGCGAACGCGGACACCGTCATGAGCCGGTCCAGTGCCAGCCTGGCTGCGGAGGTGTTCCCTGACGTGAAGGTGGTCAAGGACCTGGAAGAGCACGAGACCATGCTCTCCATCGACAAGGCCAGGCGCTTGCTCGGTTTCGAGCCCGAACACACATGGCGCACCTATCATTCGAACCGCACTACCCCCGTCGAGGATTGAGGAACAGCATGCAATACCGCACTTTGGGCAACAGCGACGCCGTGATTTCGAACTACGCGCTGGGAACCATGACTTTCGGAGCCGAGGCAACGGAGGAAACGTCCCGCGCCATCCTGGACAGCTACGTCGAGGCGGGCGGCAACTTCATCGACACCGCCGATGTCTACAGCGCCGGCGCATCGGAGGAGATCATCGGCCGCTGGCTGGCCGAGCGGCCCGACGCGCGGGACCGCGTGGTGCTGGCCACCAAGGGCCGCTTCCCCATGGGGACGGCACCGAATGACGTCGGCACCTCCCGCCGCCACCTCACCCGGGCGTTGGACGATTCGCTGCGCCGTTTGGGCGTGGAGCAGATCGACCTCTACCAAATGCACGCGTGGGACCCCATTACGCCGTTGGAGGAGACGCTGCGTTTCCTGCACGACTCCGTGAGCAGCGGCAAGATCGCGTACTACGGTTTTTCCAACTTCCTGGGGTGGCAGTTGACCAAGGCCGTCCACGTGGCCAAGGCCTTTGGCTGGAGCGCGCCGGTGACGTTGCAGCCCCAGTACAGCCTGCTCGTCCGCGAAATCGAATCGGAAATCGTCCCGGCGTCGTTGGATGCCGGCATCGGGCTGCTGCCGTGGTCGCCGTTGGGTGGCGGATGGCTCTCCGGTAAGTACAAGCGCGACGTGCCGCCCACCGGGGCCACCCGCCTGGGTGAAAACCCGGAACGTGGCATGGAGGCATGGCAGGCCCGCAACGACGACCCCCGCACCTGGGACGTCATCGGGACAGTGGAAAAGATCGCAGCGGATCATGGCGTCAGTGCTTCCCAGGTTGCACTCGCGTGGTTGGCGGACCGGCCCGCCGTGACCTCCGTGATCCTCGGCGCCCGCACCACGGAACAGCTCGCGGACAACCTGGCCGCGGCAGACCTGGAACTCAGCTCCGAGGAAACAAGCCGGCTCACGGAGGCCAGCCAACCGCGCGTCGGCGTCTATCCGTATGGTCCGATGGCGCAGAACCAGCGCAGCCGGAAGATCGAGGGCGGCCGGTAACGCACAGCGCCGGGCGCCCGGTCCCGTGCCGGGCGTCGTAGACATCCGACGTCGATTGCCCACAACGCGGGACAGGCGTTGAATGTGGCTATGGTCGACTGGGTATTGCTCTCCAACCTCGGCACCGCGCTTGGCACGACTGTTCTCGCCGTCGCGACGTTCATCTCCACGAGATCGGCCAACCGATCTGCACGGCTGGCCGAGCGCGCCCTGCTGAATGGATTGCGCCCCATCCTGTTGCCCTCCAACTGGTCTGACGCGCCCCAGAAGGTGCGGTTCATGGAAGGCAAGTGGATGGTGGTGCGCGGGGGCCATGCCGCTCTCGAGATCAGCGACAACGCTGTGTACCTGCTGATGTCGGTGCGCAATGCCGGCGCGGGCGTGGCGATCCTGCACGGCTGGCACCTTCCACCGGACTCCAGGGCTCCGTTGTCGCCGGTGGGGGAGTTCCACCGGCTGACCCGGGACATCTACGTGCCAGCCAATGACGCCGGATTCTGCCAGGTCGCGATCCGGGACCCGGAGTCGGCCGACTTCCGCAACGCCACCGCGGGAGCGGCTGGCGAGGGCTTCGCCGTCGACGTGCTCTACGGAGACGCCGAGGGCTCGCAGCGCGTTGTCTCCCGTTTCTTCATCACCCCGGGACCCGCGGGCGCAGGCCACGACGACGACGTCGACTGGCTGCTGATGGTCTCGCGCCACTGGAACCTGGACCTGCCGGCGCCGCGTGGCTGAGCCCGGAGCCTCCCGTCGGGGCGGGATTTGCTCCCGGTTCGACGCCGGTAGGCACACCTAACCGGCTTCGCCCTGAATGCGGTCCTTCACGCTTTGGGGCATGGTCGAGCATGCGTCGTTGTCGGAGCGCTGGTCGGCATGGCTGTCCGCAGTGTCCGAGATGCCGATCGTCCCAACGGCTCCTTGCCATCCGCCCAAGCCAACGAGCTGCCGGGGGACCCAGACATTCGCGGCCCCGTTCACAAGGTTCCACACGGCGGGGTCGACGCCCGCGCCCAGATAGATGCCTCCCTTGGGATCCCGCTTGACCAGGTCCGGCAGCGGAAGGACGCCCATGAGCTGCGCGGATTGACGTCGGTCATATTCCACGGCGGTGTTCCGAAGTAGTACCAGCTGGCGGCGCAGACGCCATACAGATGGGGGCCGAACTGGGCATAGTTCAGGTACAGCTCCAAGGTGCGCTGAGGGCTCAAGGTGTAGCTGAACTGGGTTGCCAGGACGGCTTCAATGCCCTTCCGGACGGCGTTTTGGTCGTCCCAGAGGAAGATGTTCTTGACTAGCTGCTGGGGGATCGTGGAACCGCTCGGGTCGGGCTTTCCTTGGAAATATGCCTGGGCCCTCGCCTGGAGGTCGCCGAGGTCGAAGGCCCCGCTGCGTGTGCCGAGCTGTTCGTCTTCGTGGGCGATGGTCGCGGCCAGCAAGTGCCGGCTCATATGGTTGATCGAGACGAACTGGTAGACGTTGGGTTCACCCGCCTCCAGCATGTATGCGGTGCGCGCCGGCGTCACGCCCATGCTGAACATGAAGGCGATGATTTGGACCAGGACCAGCGGGGTGATCAGGGCCAGCAAGAGCTTGCGGCGCCATTTCCGTTTGGATCGCTTGGCCTTCTTGCCGTTTGCAGGGGCCGGCGGTTGGGCTTGATCAGGCTCCGTCACGGGCCGCTTCAACGGGTCCTGCACGGCTCCCTCCGGCTCCATGGCGACAGGCACGGGGTAGCTAGTGACTTTGGCCCGCGCCTGATGAGTGCGGCCCGCTGAAGGACGGCGCCCTGGCTGCGGACGCCGAGGCGAGGTCGGTGGTGTTGGATTGTCCATCGGTCTGCTTTCGCTTCTCGTCCCGCACGGAACCCCTGAAAGGGGTTGAGGATGGCACGAAAGTCTACCGGGCCTTGCTGCTTGTTCAGTTCAGCCAGGCGCGCTCAGCCGGGTAAGAGCAGTCCTCGCCGACGGCCCGTAGGGTGCGGCGGAGGATTGTAAGTACACTTAGCGAAGTGATCACGAGCGAAAATCGGAGCGGCACATGACTTCTGCACGGACGTTTGAATCGATCGTCATCATTTTCAATCCCAACAGCACCGGGGATGCGCGCAGACTGGCCGAAGGTCTGCAGAGTGAGCTGAAGGGTCTGCTGAGCTACCCGGTGGACATCAGGCTCCAGCCGACCGCCCGCGCCGGACATGCCATCGAGCTGGCACGGGATGCGGTGAGCGGCGGCGGGGACGTGTTGGTGGTGTCCGTCAGCGGTGACGGCGGTTACAACGAGGTTGTCAACGGCGTGATGCAGGGCGGAAATCCCCAAGCCGTCTGCGCGGTGCTTGGGGCGGGCAATGCCAATGACCACCGGCGGAGCACCGGCACCCAGCCGCTCGGTGAAGCGATCGCCGCGGGCAGTGTGCGGAGCATCGACTTGCTGCGCGTCCACACAGGCAAAGGATCGGACTCGCCCGCGGAGTACGCGCACTCCTATGTTGGTTTTGGACTGACCCCGGTCGTGGCGATTGACCTGGAAAAGGGCGGCAAGGGGGCCCTGAAGGAAATGGTCTCCGTGATGCGGACCTTCTCCAAGTTCGAGCCCTTCGAAATACGCCAGGCCGACGGCAAGCGCCGCCGTTTGGACAGCCTCGTGCTCGCCAACATTCCGGAGATGGCGAAGTACGCCACGCTCAGCGACGCGGACGACAAGCTCGCTGACGGCAAATTCGAAGTGGTCCTCTTTGCCCACAGGCCAAAATGGCGGGTCCTCTTGATGGCGCTGCGGGCCGCCACGATGGGGCTGGGGGACCAGCCCAGCATGAGCAGCTATTCGTTCACCACCATCGAGCCGCTGGCCTATCAGATCGACGGCGAAGTCAAGTCCGTTGATGCGAACGTCCCTGTCAGAATCGAGTGCGCTCCGGCGGCCCTCTCCACCCTGGGATAGGACGGCGCGGGGGCCTAGCGCCGCGCCACGACGCCGTCGATGTCGATCGGCAGGTGCGAAGGCCCGCGCAGGAACGGGCTCGGCCGGTAGCTCGGCGGATCCTCCACGAGCCGCGGGTTCTCGAGCCTGCGGGCAAATGCCGTGAGTGCGGTCTGCGCCTCGAGTCGCGCGAGGGGGGCGCCAAAGCAGAGGTGGATCCCGCCGCCAAAGCCCAGATGCTGGTTGTCGCGCCGCTCCGGGATGAACACGTCGGGGTCGGCGACGTGGGCGGGGTCGCGGTTTCCCGCGGCCAGGAGCAGGGTGATCGAGGAGCCCGCCGTGATGGTCGTTCCGCCGATGTCGATATCGTCGAGGGCTGTGCGGAACGGAATGAAATGGACCGGCGGCTCGTAGCGCAGCAGCTCCTCGACCATCGGGATGGCCAGATCCGGGTCGTTGCGCAGCCTCCGAAGTTCGTGCGGGTGGCGAAGCAGGGTGAGGATCCCGTTGGAAATGAGGTTCACCGTGGTTTCGTGTCCGGCAATGAGCAGGAGAAGTCCGGTGCTGACCAGCTGATCGGCAGGCATGCGGCCTTCAGGGCCGTCATCGGTGGCAAGCGCAGAGAGCAGGTCGTTTCCCGGGGACTGGCGGTGGGCTTCCACCAGTTCTTCCATGAAGGCCCGTAGTTCCTTGCCGGCTTCGGCTCTCTTCTTCTGTTGCGTTTCCGGGTCGAGCCCGGGGTCGGTGGATTGCAGGGCGACTTCCACCCAGGCCCGGAACCGGTGTTCGTCTCCGGGGGCTACGCCGAGAAGCTCGCAGATGATGGTGACGGGCAGCGGGTATGCCAGTTCGTCCACGATGTCAACGGTCCGGCCCTCCATCTTGTCGATCAGATCCGTGACGATGTCCGTCATCCTTGGCTCCATCCCGGCGACGCGGCCCGGCGTCGTGGGTGGGCCGAAGTGTCGCATGGTGATTCGCCGGAACTTGTCGTGGTCGGGCGGGTCCATGCTCAAGAACGTCGGAGACATGCCGGGGCCGTCTCCGTTCTCTCCGGCTGCCGCCGCGGCTGCGACCGGGTTGTGGCTGAAGTCGGAACTCACCCGGGGGTCATGCAGGAGCGCAGCGATCTCTGCGTAGCCGCTGGCAACATACGCGCCGTCCTGAAGCATGGCCACGGGCGTCCGGCGGAGCTCAGCGTATAGCGGGTAGGGATTGGCCCTGTGTGAGTAGTCGAGGATCTGCTCCCAAATGTTGTCCACGGTCATGGTGACCCCTCCTTTGTCCTCGCGGCGCTTTCCGCCGGTCTGCGTGACGGTGTTTCGCCGGCGGCGGGGTTGGTCAGCCTCGCCCGGCGTTCATTCGGATCGTGTCCGGTGACGACGACGGTGGCGTCCTGCGTGGGGCTGGGCGCGGCTTTGAACCCTGCCGGCACGGGATCGGCATGGGTTGCTTCGTCGACGTGGTGGAATGCCGGCGGGAACGGGGCTGCTTGCTCGATCAGCGGTTCGTAGAAGTCGAGCCACTTGTTCTGGTTGAAGGCGACCGCCGCCACGATGCGGCCCTTGTACCCGTAGACGGCCAGGAATCGCCGCTGCGCCACCGACCCTTGGACGATGGCGACCTCGTCGGCGGCCGAAGGCACTCCCACGCTTTTGATCTCGGTGCCGAATTGAACCGACCAGAATTTCGGCACCGCCAAGTGCGGCCACCGTTCGGTCTCCCGGCTGACCATGTTGTGCGCTGCGACTTCGGCCTGCGAGATGGCGTTGCCCCAATGCTCGACGGCGAGGTATTGATATCCGTACATCGGCTGCGGTGCGCGCGCTATGTCGCCGGCGACGAAGACGTCGTCGGTGACCAGTCCGTTCGCGTCGAAGGCGCGGCAGCCGGCGTCGCACGCGACGCCCCACACTCCGCATGCCAATCCGGAATCCGCGAGCCATTCGACATTGCGGACGGAACCCAGCGCGGCCACCGCGACGTCGACTTCAAGGGTTGTTCCGTCCGACAGAACGGCACGGCGCAGCTGCCCCGTGGCATCGCCTTCAAGGGACGTGACCCGGACACCGCAGCGCAAATCCACGCCGTTCTCGAGTTGCAGTTCGCCGGCTATTGCGCCGATTGTGCCTCCCAAGGCAGCGACGAGCGGAGCCGGACCAGCCTCGGCGACGGTGACCTGCAGGCCCAGTTCGCGGCACACGGAAGCGACTTCGCAACCTATGAATCCGGCGCCGATGACCAACACCCGACGGGGATGGCCTGCGAGGAGGTGGCGCAGGGTGGCGGAGTCCTCCTGGGTGCGCAACGTCAGCACTCCTGCAAGGGCGGCCTCCGCCGTGTTGGGCCAAGGGCGGGAGCGCAGGCCGGTGGCAATCAGCAACTTGTCGAAGCCGATCCGGTTGCCGTCGGCGAGTTGGACCTGCTTCGTCGCCAGATTGAGGCTGGTCGCGGCCACGCCCAGCCGCCAGGTGGCGCCGATGTCCCGGCGCTGGGGCAGTGAAGTGTCCGCCGACCGGAATGCCCCTGCGAGGAGCTGTTTCGACAGCGGCGGCCGGTCATAGGGTTCGTGCGGTTCCTCGCCGATCAACGTCAGGGAGCCCGTGAAGCCCTCCTCACGCAGCGCCTCTGCGGCGTGGAGTCCCGTCAGTGAGGCTCCGACGATGACGATCCGTCCGGTTTTCTTGAAGGCGCCTCCGTTGTTGAGCACGGGGTCGGACATTCCGGGCCGCGTGCTTGTTTGGTAAGCCACGTCCGGACCGGACTGTCCATCGAGGGTGCCCGGGGCGGGCGGCTGTTCGAGCCGGATGGCCTGGACCGGACATGCAGCGGCAGCGCGCCGGACCTTCGTGCCCTGTGCGTCGTCGGGGTCCGGGTCGTACGTGAGCGCCTCGTCTCCCTGGATCGTGAAGACATCCGGGGCAAGAAAAGCGCACTGGGCGTAACCCTGGCATTTCGTGAGATCGACGACGATCCTCATGCCGAGTTTCTCCTTCCTAGTAATCGACGAGCCGCCGTCTAAGGGACAGCGTCCCTAACGCGAGCCCGACGGCGGCTGTCGCCATGAGCACCGCGAAGTCGCGGCCCAGGTTGTCGGTCGACTGGTAAAAGATCGCCGCCTCGAGCGCGTCCACGCCGTAGAAGGTCGGGGTGAAGTGCGCTATGGCCTGGATCCATCCGGGCAGGAACGCTGCAACACTGATGCCTCCGCTGAGGAAGAACAGGTAGATCGATAGGTTGATTCCGGCCCCGGCGACGGCTGAGAAGCGCCGCAGCGCACCTCCCAGGGCAGTGCCGAGCCCCGAGGCCGCCAGCGCGATCAGCCCGATCGCGGCCAGCGCCGGCAACCAATACCAGCCGGCAGGCCGGAGGACCCCGAAGGCGAACGACAAGACCAGCACCACCGCCGCCACGAGCATCGTCGTGACCCAGCACGCCAGGATTTTGCCGATGATCAAGGTGCCGCGGGCGATCGGCGAGAGCAAAAGGGCCTTGATGGTCAGATCCTCGAACTCACGGGCGGCGGCCAGTCCGCCGTTCACGATTCCCATGATCGTGAGCAGGAGCACCAGGATCGGCACGAGCTGGAACTGGACCAGGTCGACGTCGTGCGGCCTCAAGTCAGATTCGGCGACGCCCACCATGATCGGCGTGTCCGGCTGGCCGGCATAGAAGGTGGTAATCGCAGCGGGAACCGAGCGGCGCAGATCGTTGGTGAAGTCGAGGTTCAGGTTGTTGATCTGCACGCTGACGGGGTCGGGCCGCTGTGCCCGGAAGTCGTCGTCGAACGTGGCCGGCACGGTAATGACCGCCGCAACCTGAAGGGTGTCCAGCAGGTGTGTGGCTTCAGCGGGGTCGGCACGCTGGACGCGGAAGGCATCCGAGTTCTCAAGGATCGAGACGAGTCGTTGAGCCTGCGGTCCGCTGTCCTCCACCACCAGCGCCACCGGGTTGCGGCCCACCGCACCGGCCACCACGAAGATGATCAGCATGAACGCGACAGGCGGCAGGAGGCTGGCCAGAATCGCCGACGGCGTGCGGAACCAGGTCAGGATGTCTTTCGCCGCAATGGCGAGCACGGCACGTCCGGCGGCCATTAGTGCCCCGCCCCCCGCCGGCCGAACACGAAAGCCGCGCACCCGATGGCCACCACGGTGAAGGCTGCCAGCACGATCGCGTCGACAGCAAGGCCTTGCGGAGCAGTCTGGTAACCGTGGAAGGCGTGCTGGAAGGCCGCGATCGCATACGTGAGGGGCGATATCGCGGCGATCGCGCCCGGGATGGCACCCAGCCAGTTCGCCGGCCCGAACGGTCCGCTCAAGAAGAACAGGGGAAGGACAGCCGCGATCGACAGGGGGATTGCCTGCTGTCTCCTACGGACCAGCGTCCCGACAAGGACACCGAGGGCGAGAAAGGTCGCAAGAATCAGGAGTCCGAAGCCCACTACTTCAAGGGGATGGAGCGGGCGGACTCCGATAAAGAGGACCACGACGGCGAGTAGCAGCAGCGCGGATGCCGAGGCGAGGACTGCGGCACCAAGTACCTTGCCCACACCGATGGTCAGACGGCTCACAGGCGCCAGCGCGAGTTCCTTGATGGTCCCGAGCTCGTAGTCGCGCGCGGTATTGACGCTGCCCTGCAGTTGGGACGCGAGCATCAGGCCGGCAACCATGATGCTCACGGCGAGGTAGGGGATGTAGCCGGTGTCCTGGGCCTGCACATCGGACTCGCGGGCTGTCACCACCACCTGCTCGGGGAAGGCATCCGCGTAGAAGGACGTGATGGACAGCGGAACGGCCCGCCGGATGTCGTTGGTGAAGTCGACGTTCAAGTTGTTGACTTCCACCGGAATCTCGATCCGCTCTCTGGCGGCGAGGGCGGAGTCGAACCCTTGCGGCACGGTCACGACGGCGACAATGCCGCCGGAGCGGATCTCCCGTTCCGCATCGGCGGGGGTCGCGGTGTGGATGATGAACGAATGCGCGCCGTCCATGGCCTGGACGAAGCGTTCCGCGAGCGGACCATGGTCATTCATCACCACGGCGATCGGTGCCTGGCCGCCGCTGATCGCGAAGAGCAGGAAGAGAAGCAGGAAGTTGATCGGGATGAGGACGCCGATGACCGCGAACAAGGGTTCCCGGAGGGTCAGGCGGATGTCCGTTGCCGCGACGGCCCGGACCACACGCAGGTCATGGCGGAGGCTCATTCCCGAAGCTCCTTGCCTGTCAGGCTCAGGAAGACCTCGTCGAGGCTCGGCTCCCGGCTCTGGATCTCCTCCAGGCTGGTTCCACCGACGACGGCGGTCACCACCCTGCCGGTGGCATCGGCGCCGCCCTCCACCGTGACCTTCAGCGAGCCGTCGGAAGCAATTGCCGAGACAACGCCGGGGAGCGCGAGAACCGTTCGAACGATCTCCTCCCCGGGCGCTGGACGCGTGCGCATTTCAAGCACCGTGTCGCCGAAGCTGCGCCGCAATTTGGACGGCGAATCGAGCGCTACCAGTCGTCCGCGGTCGATAATGGCCAAGCGATCGCACAAGGCGTTGGCTTCCTCAAGGTAGTTGCTGGTGATGAGTACGGTGGTGCCGTGATCCTTGAGCTCGAGGATCCGGTCCCAGAGGGCATGCCTGCTTTGCACGTCGACGCCGAGGGTCGGTTCGTCGAAGTAGAGCAGCTCGGGTTCGTGGAGCATGGCCCGGACCAATGCGAGCCTTCGCTTCATGCCGCCGGAGAAAGTTGAAACGCGGCTCTTCCGGCGTTCCACCAACTGCGCAAGCTCAAGCAGCGACGTGATCTTTCTCTCGAGGCCGTGCCTGGGCACGTCGAAGAGGTCGGCATGAAACCGGAGGTTGGCCTCCGCCGTGAGTTCCTCGTACAGGGCGTTCTCCTGCGGCACTGTCCCGAGCGAGCGCCGGATCCCGCGCGGATCCTTGAGCAGGTCGACGCCCAGAACCGTGACGTGGCCGGAGCTTGGGCGGCTGAGGCCGCTGATCATGTCGATGGTGGTCGTCTTGCCTGAGCCGTTGGGTCCGAGGAGGCCGAAAATCTCCCCGCGTTCAACCTGCAGGCTGAGGTCGTCGACGGCGGTGAGGGAACCGAACCGCTTCGTCACGCCAACAAGATCTATGGCGGTCTCAGTCATGCCTGTCCTCTCCTGACCTGTTCAGTTGCCCTACGCGGCCGTTTCCGCGGCCCCTTGCCGGACGTGACCGCTGCGAGCGGATGGCGGTTGCGGCTTCCGCCAACGCGGCGTAATTGTGGCCGCTGACGAAGGCGTCGCAATAGGGCAGCGCAGCGGCCATACCACCTGCAAGCGGTTGGAAGTCCGTCCCCGCCTTCCTCGGATTGACCCAGACGATCCGGAAGGCGAGGCGCCGCAGCCTCGCCATCTGGGCGTCCACCAGTTCCGGTGCGTCCTGGGCCCAACCGTCCGAGAGCACCACAACCACCGCACCCCGTGCCAATCCACGGCGTCCATGGCCATCGATGAACCGTTGGATGCTCTCCGCAAGGCGGGTGCCACCCGCCCAATCCCGGGCGGCGGCGGCTCCCAGCGCCAGGGCTTCGTCAGCGTTGCGGTTCGACAGCTGCCGGGTCAGCCTGGTCAGCCGGGTGGAAAACACGAAAGCTTCGGCCTGGGCCCCGGCTACTGCGCCTTGAAGCAGGGAAAGGAAGACCTGCGTGTACGGTTCCATGGAGCCGGATATATCGCACAGGAACACCAAGCGGCGCGGACGCGGACGACGGCGGGCATAGACAAGGGAGCTCGCGTCACCGCCGCTGCGCCGGGCCGCGCGGATGGTGCGCCGGAGGTCCAGCTTGGCGCCGCTGCGGGTCGACTGGCGTGTCCTGCGGCTTCGTCGCTCCGGGGTAGCCAGCATGATGCGCCGCACCAGCTGGCGCACGCGGGCTGTTTCCTCGGGGGTGAGCTCGGCGAAGGACTTCTCATGCAGGTGCTCGTCAGGGGAGGCCATCGCCAGGATTGCCTCGACCCAGGGTGCGTCGGATTCGCCGTTCCCGCCCTCCACGCCGGGGGTGGCGACGGGTGTCCGCGACGCCGGGACGCGGCTGCCCGCATGAGCGGGTACTCGTTCGCCGGGAGCGGCCCGGATGTGCTCTGCCGCGCGGCCTGCCGGAGGGCTGTTGGCATCGCCGCGGGTGTCCGCTGGATCGAGGATCCCGTCAAACGCGGCAGAGAAGACGGCATCGAATACCGGCAGTTGTTCGTGCGAGGAGACGAGGGCCACCCGGCACGTCCAGTACAGCGGCTCTCGCGCAAGAGGGGGAACGAGCCTGAGTGCCTGCGCCAGCCAGGCCACGCGATCAGGAGAACCCGGCAGCCCGGCACGGCGCAGGGCCGTGCTGAGCCCCACCGCCAAAGCCGCGGCATCGACATGCGCCAGGCCATTCCTGAGCGGGTATTCAGTCATGGCTGCCGGCCACCCACGCGGGGCCACGCGCCCAGGCCGTGTCCAGATCGTCGCGATTCTTCAGGACCGAACCCCAGGTCTGTTTCACCGCGGCCGGGTCCAGCCGTTCCACGCCGAGCACCGTGAGGGCGGCCACCCAGTCGATTGCCTCCGCGATCCCCGGGGGTTTGGCCATGTCCAGGGACCGCAGCCTCGTGATCGCGGCTGCGGCGTCCAAGGCGAGCGGCTCGGCGCTCCCGGGCACCCTGCGCCGCACGATCGCGGCGATGCGCTCGGGCCGGGGGTAGTCAATCCAGTGGTAGAGGCAGCGCCGGGTCAGCGCGTCGTGCAGGTCCCTCGTCCGGTTGGAGGTCAGGACGACGACCGGCGGATGCGTGGCCCGGATCGTGCCCAGCTCCGGGATCGTCACTGCGGCCTCGGCCAGCAGCTCGAAGGTGAAGGCCTCGAACTCAGCGTCCGCCCGGTCGATCTCGTCCAACAGCAGGACGGCCGGGCGCGGCCCGCGATGCTCGATCGCCTTCAGCAGCGGTCGACGCAACAAATACTGTTCCCCGAAAAGATCAGCCTCTTCCACGCGGACGTCCCGGACCTCGGCCAAGCGGATGCCCAGAAGCTGCCGTTGGTGGTTCCACTCGTAGAGGGCCTCGCCCACATCTATGCCCTCGTAGCACTGCAGACGGTACAGGGGAGTGCCGAGCACCTTGGCCAGGGCCTTCGCCGCCTCGGTCTTCCCGACGCCGGCCTCACCCTCCAACAGGATGGGTTGCGGCAACCGGACGGACAGGAACAGAGCGGTGGCCAACCCGACGTCGGCAAGGTAGTCGCCGTCGTCGAGGGCGGACATGAGCGCGGAAACATCCGGGACAAGCCGCCGCACCTCGTCTTCCGCGCCCGAGCGCGCCGCTCGGGCGGCGGGGGGTTCACGACGCGGTGGCATAGTGTTCCGGATCGGCGAGGAAAGCCCTCCGGCATCCAGCGGAACAGAAGTTATACGTCGTTCCTGCATGCTCGGCGTGCAACGTCGACTCCACAGCCGCGACGCTCATGCCGCAGACGGGATCCACGGCGCTCGCAGGTTCGGCGCTCGCCGGAACCGGATCCGCCGTCTCAGTCTCCGCCGCCGCAGCGGACCTGCCAAGGTGGCGCACGGACACAAGTTCCGCCAGTATCGACAGCGCGATTTCGGCAGGTGTCCGGCCGCCCAGCAGCAGGCCCGCCGGGCTGTGCACCTGCGCCCGCTCGTCGTCGTCGACGTCGAGCGAGGCCAGGACGGCCGCGCCGCGTGTGCGGCTCGCGACGAGGGCGACGTACGGTACCCCCAGCCGGAGCGCTGCCTCCAACGCGGGCTCCTCGTCCCGACCCTGGGACGCGACGATGAGGGCGGCGTCGTCGGCCCGCGGTTCAGCAGCGGTTCCGTCGCTGAGTTCCATGTCCAGGTCGAGGATGGCACCCAAGGCAGCCAAGGCCTGCGCCACGGGGGTTGCACCGACTACGACCACCCGGGGAGCGGGCATGTGCGGCTCAAGGAAGATCTCCACCGCGCCGCCGCTGAGGCAGGGGTTGGCGACCTCGACGGCGCCCTCCTCGCGGGTGCGGGACGGTTCGCCGGGAACAACGCGGAGCAACAGCGGTTCGTGCTTGGACAACGTCTGCAATCCGTATTCGCGCACGGAAGCCTCGACGCATGTGCCCCCAAGGAACCCGTCGATGTCTCCGTTGGCCAACACCAGGGCGGTGTCCCCGGCATGGGCACTGGTGGGATGCTGCGCGCGCACTACCGTGGCGCGCACAAACGGTTCCCGACGTCCTACGAGTTCCTGCGCCTTCGCGGCCAAGGCTTCTCCGTGCAAGGGCATGTCACACCGGTGGCCTGGCTCGGCCCTGCATGGCCTCCCACACCCGGGCGGGCGTGCACGGCATATCCATGTGGGTCACGCCGTACGGCGCCAAGGCATCCACGATGGCGTTGACGATGGCTGGAGGGGATCCGACCGTGGCCGATTCGCCGATGCCTTTGGCGCCGATGGGGTGGTGAGGGGACGGTGTGACGGTGAACCCTGTCTCCCAGTCGGGGACTTCCATCGCCGTCGGGATGAGGTAGTCCATGAAGGATCCGCTGAGGCAGTTGCCGTCCTCGTCGAACGCGATGATTTCCATGAGCGCCATCCCGACGCCGTCGGTCAGCCCGCCGTGGACCTGGCCTTCGATGATCATCGGGTTGATCCGGGTTCCGCAGTCGTCCACCGCGATGAAGCGCCGGACCTTGACGTGGCCGGTCCCGGCGTCGACGTCCACCACGCAAATGTAGGCGCCGAACGGGAACGTCAGGTTGGGAGGGTCATAGGTCACCTCCGCGTCCAGGTTGCCGTCGATGCCGTCCGGGAGAGCCACTGTGCCGTGGGCGCCGAACGCGATCTCGGCGATCGTCTTGCCGGCGCTTGGATCGCCTTTCACGAACCAGCGGCCCTTTTCCCACTCAAGGTCCTCGGGCCGCGTCTCAAGCATGGCCGCCGCAATGAACCGCGCCTTGTCCCGGACCTTCCGCGCCACCAGCGCCACCGCGCCGCCGCTGACCGGCGTCGAGCGGCTCCCATAGGTGCCCAGGCCGAAAGGCGTTTGGTCGGTGTCGCCGTGGACGACGTCGATGCTCTCCGGCGGGATGCCGAGCTCCTCGGCCACGATCTGGGCGAACGTGGTCTCGTGGCCCTGCCCCTGGCTCTGTACCGAGATCCTGACGACGGCCTTGCCCGTGGGGTGGACGCGGAGTTCGGCGCCGTCGGCCATCCCGAGTCCGACGATGTCGAAGTGCTTGCGGGGCCCGGCGCCGACGGTCTCGGTGAAGAAGGAGACGCCGATGCCCATGAGCTCGCCGCGCTCCCGCTTTTCGCGCTGCTCGCGCCGGAGGTCCTCGTACCCGGCCATGTGCATGGACAACCGCATGGCGGGCTCGTAGTTGCCGGAGTCGTAGACCCAGCCGGTCTTGTTGGCGTAAGGGAATTGTTCCGGTTTGATGAAGTTCTTCAGCCGGAGCTCTGCCGGATCCATCTCCAGTTTCCGGGCCAGGATGTCCACCATGCGCTCCACGAGGTAGACAGCTTCCGTCACGCGGAAGGAACAGGCGTAGGCCACGCCCCCGGGCGCCTTGTTGGTGTAGACACCCGTGACTTTGCAGTAGGCCGCCTTCAGGTCGTAGCTCCCGGTGAAGATGGAGAAGAAACCGGCCGGGGTCTTGGTGGGCTGCGCGGTCGCGTTGAAGGCGCCGTGGTCTGCCAGCACGCTGGTCCGGACTGCCAGGATCTTGCCTTCCTTGGTGGCTGCGATCTCGCCCTGCATGATGTAGTCGCGGGCGAACGACGTCGACATCAGGTTTTCCGAGCGGTCCTCCACCCATTTGACCGGCTTGCCGGTGACGATCGAGCCGACGACGGCCAGGACGTAGCCGGGATAGATGCCCACCTTGTTGCCGAAGCCCCCGCCGATATCGGGGGAGACGATCCGGATCTTGTGCTCCGGGATGCCGGCGACTATCGCGTACAGCGTCCGGTGGGCATGAGGGGCCTGGGTTGTTTCGTAGAGTGTCAGCCTGCCGTCGATCGGGTCGAAGTCCGCCACGGCACCGCAGGTTTCCATGGGTGCAGGGTGCACTCTCGGGTACACGACCTCCTGGGTGAGGACGACGTCGGCGGCGGCGAACACCGCCTCGGTTTCAGCGGCATCGCCGATCTCCCAATCGAAGATCCGGTTGTCCGTCCGGCCCTCGATATCGTCCCGGATGACCGGCGCGTCGGCGTCGAGGGCGTGGCGGGCATCAATCACGGGTGGCAACATGTCGTATTCGACGTCGATCAGCTCGAGGGCGTCCCGGGCGGCGTAGCGGTCCTCTGCGACGACGAAAGCGACCTCCTGGCCCTGGAAGCGGACCTTGTCCGTGACAAGGACTGCCTGCACGTCCGCCGACAGGGTAGGCGCCCACGCGAGGTTGAGGGCCTGCAGGTCCTTGCCGGTGATGACCGCACGGACGCCGGGATGCGCCAACGCTTCGGACGTGTCTATCGACACCAGCCGGGCATGCGCGACGGGTGCGCGCAGGATGGCTCCGTGCAGCATGCCGGGCAACACGATGTCGTCGAGGTAATTGCCCTTGCCGCGGACGAACCGCGGGTCCTCTTTGCGCTGGAGGCGGCCGAACCCGATCGGGCGGCCCGGGTCTCCGGCCGCCGGGTTGGGTGCATGCTCCTGAACGGTGGTCATGCCGTCACCTCTTCCGCGGTGGTGCCGGCGGCACCGCCGTCGTCCGTCCCAGCGTCCGTCTCAGTGTCCCAACCAGGCGGGTGGGCTGCGGCCCATTGCACCGAGCGGACGATCGTCGCGTACCCGGTGCACCGGCAAATCTGGCCGGAGATGGCTTGGCGGATTTCGGCGTCGTCGGGATGCGGCTTGCGGTCCAGCAGGGCCCTGGCGGTGAGCATCATGCCGGGAGTGCAGAATCCGCATTGCAGGCCGTGTTCCTCCATGAACCCTTGCTGCACGGGATCGAGCGTGCCGCCGACGGCCAGTCCCTCGACGGTCCGGATGTCGTGTCCGTCGGCCATGGCTGCCAGCACGGTGCACGACTTCACCGGTTGTCCATCCATGAGGACCACGCAGGTTCCGCAGTTGCTCGTGTCGCATCCCCAGTGCGTGCCGGTCAATCCAAGGTTTTCGCGGATGAAGTGGACCAGCAACACGCGGGGTTCGATCTCCCGGGTCACCTCGTCCCCGTTGACCGCCATGCTGATCTGCATTGCCTTCAGCCTTCCTGTGCACCTGCGGCACGCGCACAAGCACGGCGCAGGACCCTGCGGGTAAGTTCGTCGGCCAGGTGCCGTTTGTAGTCGACCGGCCCACGCTGGTCGTCCACCGGGTGGCATGCGGCGGCTGCGATGCGTGCGGCTTCGACGAACAGCTCTTCATGCGGCTGTTGTCCGAGGAGCACGGCCTCGGCCTCGGGAATAGTGCCGTCCAGTCCGACCGCCGTCAGCCCGATTGCGGCCTCCTCCACCGTGCCGTCCGCGGCCAGCCCGACGGCGGCCCCGGCCGCGACGACCGCCCAGTCACCCACCCGCCGTTCCACCTTTTCATAGGCGCTGCCCGAGCGCGGGCGGATCGCAAAGCGGACTTCGTACAACAGTTCGTTTTGCGCCACCGCGGTTTCGTAGGGGCCGCGGTGGAAATCCGACATCGGGACGGTCCGTTCGCCGTCGGGCCCGCGGATCACGGCCTGGGCGCGCAGAACATCGCAAACGGTAGAGAGGTCTTCCGCCGGATCGGCCTGGCAGAGGGAGCCGCCGATTGTTCCGCGGTTGCGGACCACAGGATCCGCGATCACCTGCTCGGCGTCGTGAATGATCGGGAAGAGATCGGCGACGTCGGCGGACTCGAGGAGCGCCGTGTGGCGGGTCAATGCTCCCACGCGCAACTCTTCACCGTCCCGGCGGATGAATTCCAGTTCCGCCAGGTCGTTGATGTCGATGAGCCACTCCGGCCGCGCCAGCCGCAGCTTCATCATCGGCAGCAGGCTGTGTCCGCCTGCGATGATGCGCGACTCGGGACCGTGGCGTTCGAGGAGGGCCAGCGCGTTTGCGACGTCACTCGCGCGCTCATAATCAAATGGAGCCGGAATCTGCATTGTCCACCCCTTAGGGCCAGACGTCCTGCCGCGCGCAGGACGCGAACCTATGATCAGTCTTGCCCCCGCCCTTGTGGGTGTCAACATGGTCAAGGGGGCAGGATCACGGCCTTTTTTGCTTGAAGAAAAGAATTTCCGTGGCAGTGTCCTTTTCGCGGGGTCCCGCCCGTCGTCATGGTGTATCAACCGATAAAAAGGAGTCATCGTGGAGTACATGCTTTTCATTTGCAGCGATCCAGCAGCGCCGGAATATGTCGCCGCCGAGGACAATATCGAGGAATGGGTGGCCGAGATGGAAAGCCGGGGCGTGAGCCGCCACGGTGATCGGCTGCGTCCTGTCGAGGACGCGACCACCGTCACGGTGCGGGCGAGCGAGGTGGTTGTCTCGGACGGCCCGTTCGCGGAGACAAAGGAATGGATTGCCGGATACGACATCATCGCGTGCGCCGATCTCGATGAGGCCATTGAGGTGGCGTCCAAGCATCCCATGGCACGATTCGGCAAGATCGAGATCAGGCCAGTGTGGCCGCTCGGGCTGTAGCGGTACGCCCGGTGGCCGGCGTCGTGAACGTGGGAGGGGAGACGTGGATTCAGGACTGACGGATACCCGGACCGCCGTCGAGGCAGCCTCCTCCGGGCAGACCGCGCGCATCACTGCAACCCTCATCCGCGTGACGGGCGACTGGAGCCTGGCAGAGGATTGTGTGCAGGACGCGTTTGCGAAGGCCCTCGTCGACTGGCCCGAGCACGGCATTCCGAGGAATCCCGGGGCCTGGCTGACCACTGTGGCCAGGAACAGGGCAATCGACCGGATGCGGAGTGCCGCCAGCGAAAAGAGGGCGGTCGGTGAACTAGCGATCATCGCCCAGCTCGAAAGCCTGGAAGAACGGGGTGGCATTGATCCGGGCGCGGAAGACGACCGGCTGCGCCTGATCTTCACGTGTTGCCACCCCGCCCTCCCGCTCGACGCGAGGGTTGCGTTGACGCTGCGCACCGTCGCGGGGCTGACCACGGGTGAGATTGCGCGCGCGTTCCTCGTCTCGGAGGCAACCATGTCAAAGCGGCTCGTCCGCGCACGGGCAAAGATCCGTGACGCAGGAATCCCGTATCGGGTACCGCCGCCGGAGCTGAGGGCTGAACGCACGTCCGGGGTCTTGGCGGTGCTCTATCTCATGTTCAACGAAGGCTATTCCGCCACGGGCGGTGAATCCTTGATCCGCGAGTCCCTTGCCCTGGAAGCGATACGCCTCAACCGCTTGCTCGTTTCGCTGCTCGCCGGTTCCCCGCAAGAACCGGAGGCTGCGGGTCTCCTGGCCCTCATGCTGTTCCACCACGCCAGGCGGAACACGCGAACTGACGACGCGGGGGACTTGGTGACGTTGGAGGAGCAGGACCGCGGCTTGTGGGACCACGCTGAGATTGCCGAGGCCGTTGCGCTCCTTGCCGCGGCCGAACGGCTTGGAATTTCACGCCGTTCCCGGCCGGGGAGCTACCGTGTCCAGGCCGCGATTGCGGCGTGCCATATGACCGCCCGAACCCCTGGGAGTACAGACTTCGCCCGGGTGGCCCTGCTGTACGATTCCCTGGCGCAGATTGCGCCGTCGCCGGTTGTCGAGCTCAACCGCGCTGTCGCCGTCGCGATGTCCCAAGGTCCCGAAGCCGGGCTTGACCTCATCGAGCAGTTGGACCAGTCGCGGTCGCTCGAGGGGTACTACCTTCTGCCTGCCGCGAAAGCGGACCTCCTGAGGCGGCTCGGCCGGAGGTCGGAGGCGCGGGACGAATACCAACGGGCCTGCGAACTCGCACCGTCCGAGGCGGAACGCCGCTACCTTGGCAGGCGCCTCGCGGAGACTAGTTCTGCGTCCTCGTCCTTGTCCGAACCCAAACGGAACAGCCGCACCCCTGCCATTAAGGAGAAAAAATGAAACACCTCTTGCTGATTCAAAACAACTTCGACACCTGGAACGCGCTTCCCGCGTCCGAGATCGACGCGATCATGGAGGCGCACACCTCCTTGCAAAAGGAACTCAGGGCCTCCGGAGAGTTCGTGGAGGCTCATGAATTGGGTGAGGAAGCCAAGTTCGTGAGAAACAACGGCGGCGGGCCTACGGTGACTGACGGCCCGTTCATCGAAACGAAGGAAATCGTGGCGGGCTACTACGTGGTCGACTGCGTGGACATGGCCCGGGCGGTGGAAATTGCGGGCAAGTTCGGGGAGGCCAGGCTGTGGCCGATCGAGGTACGTCCCATGGATCCGTGAGGGATCCGGAGAGCGTTGACACTGTTCCGGGCCACGAGGAGACTTTTTCTGGGGATGCCTCGTCGAAAGGAGCCCCAGATGTCGTGGCACGTCGAGGGTACGTATTTTGAGAATTGCAACTGCGACATGGTCTGCCCGTGTTCCACTTCCGGGTTGACCGCACCGGCGGACAACGATCGCTGCAACGTGGCCCTCGCCTTTCATGTGGACTCCGGTGAGGTGAACGGCGTCGACGTCGGGGGCCTGACGGTCTGCGTCGTCGCCGATACACCCGCCCTCATGAGCGACGGGGGATGGAAGATCGGCGTTCTGATGGATGCCGCTGCCTCGCCGGAGCAGGCGGAAGCGCTCGGTGGCGTCTTCGGTGGACAGTTAGGCGGACCGATGGAGGGCCTGACCCCCTTGATCGGTGAAATGGCGGGAATGGAGTCCCTGGAAATGGCCTACACCGAGGACGGGCGTTCGCACCAGGTCCGCATTGGCAGCGCCGTCGACATGGCTGTTGAGGACTTCGTGTCCCCGTTGGATGCCACCGGGCTGGGAGTGAAAGTCAGCGGAATCGGCTTCCCGGCCGACACCCTGGCGGCGGGTACCGCCAGCACGGCCCGCGTGGACGTGTTCGGGATGACCTGGGACAACGCCGGGAAGAACTCCTTCTCGGCTCCGTTTGCCTGGTCGGCCTAGGCACGGCAGGGGATAGCCGTCCATGGCGGCTCTTCCCCCGCCGTCAGCGCTCCGGGCTGCAACGGGGTAGTTATGAGTTATATCGCAGTGAGCAGGCGTACGGCTCGACGCCGCGAGTCCGAACAGGCCACGCGCCGGCTGGTTGTCATCTTGAGCATTTCGGCGGCCACGGCGTGGCTGGCTTCCGTGCTGACGGCGGCGACCACGCACGTCGTCGGCGTCGTTCACACCTACGCGCTGATCGCCCACATTCTTGCCATGGTGGTGTCCTTCGGCGCCATCCTCCTGGTGGACTGGCACGGGTTCCTGTGGCTGATTGGCAGGCGTGGACTGGCCGAGACACTCCGGCTCGACGGGTCCGCGACACCGTTGATCTGGGGTGGACTCGCCGGCCTGCTGGCGAGCGGAGTCTTCCTTGACGCCCGCCTGAGCAGCCCCTTGACGGACGTCAAGCTGCTGGCCGTGCTGGTCCTCACCTTGAACGGCATCATGCTCATCCCGCTCATGAGGCGGCTGGCACACCTGCCGCCTTCGGCATCGTTTCTGGATCTCACCCTGGGCCAACGCTTCCACATGCTCTCGTGCCTGGCCATCTCGCAGCTGTGCTGGTGGACAGCGATCGTCATCGGATTCATCAACGCCGCTTCCCAGCCACTCACGTCGTGAACGGCAAGACGAGCCGGGATGGGTGGGCGGCGTCCCGGTAGATCTTGTGCGTGACGGGGCGGCCCACCGGCAGATGAAAGGCGTCAGGCGGGAGCAGTGCGTTGTGATCGTCGGCCAGCGGCTCATTGTTGGACAGTTCAACCGTGAGGCGGTGGCCTGGTTTGAAACTGTTCGCGAACGGGTAGAGGCGCAGTACGTACTCCTCGATCGCCCCGGCCTCCACGGGCACGGACCGGGTGTGCGGGTGGTACGGGTTCCCCTCAGTGGTCCGGTCATCCAGCTCGCGGTGCGAGGCCTTGAGGTATCCAGTGGTGATCAGCTGCCGTTGCCCGTTCGGCGCGGAGTCCCAGAGCCGCAGGATGAAGTTTGTGTCGGCCTGGTCGATTTCCGCGAAGATATGGGCGGCGCCGGCGCCGATGAGTTCAGTATCCTGCTCGAACGGGTCGGTGCTCCACGAGAGGATCTCCACCTTGTCCGTTACCGTTAGCGGGGCTTGATAGAAACCATCCGGGGCTGCGTACTCGGCACCCATCGGCTCAGGCTCTTGCGACAGCTTGTGGCGAGGGCGGAAGTAGAGGGACGTGTATTCGATGTCCTTCGGCGGCCACTGCCCGGCGGTCACCACCTCGCGCGAGCCCTCCACGAAGACGCTGACGGGCGGCTCGTCCATGACCCCGTTGTCGATGCCCTTGATCCAGTAGTCGTACCACCGGAACATTTTGTCGTGCTCCTCGATGAAGGGACGCGATTGCATGGGCGGGTAGGGGCCGATGGTCAGCTTTTTCGGTCCTTTCAGCGCGCTGTACAGCTCGATGGTGCCGTCCAGGGTCCACCCGCGGCCCTGGTCGAGCTGCAGCCAGACGGGGATGTCGATGTTCGGGGCCAGCGTGATGGGGTTTCGCTCTTCGTACCATTCGCCGTCCAGCTCGTTCATGACGATGTCGAACCAGGCCTCATGGTTCTTAGGGTAGTTCAGCAGGTGGACGAGGTTCGGCCAGGCACCGATGTCCGGGTCCTCAAGGCGCATGGCGACGAGCTTCTTGAGTTCCCCTGGGGAATACGTCTCGATCATGCGGGACTTGACGTTGTCAGTGAACGCCCAGCCGGAGTCGCCTCCACGGCCCTCGCGGGCGGCACGCGGCATGAACCACATGATGCCTCCGTGGTACGTCGTTTCGTAGAAGTCGTAGTGGCCGCCGGAGACAAAGATCGCCTTGAGGTGCGGCGGACGCTCCGCGGCCGCCAGCACCTGCATGGAACCGAAGTAGGAGATGCCCACCATGCCGACGTTGCCGTCGCACCAGGGCTGCGCGGCGACCCATTCGATGAAATCGTAGGCATCCTCGCCGAGCGGGACACCGCCGGCGTTGTAGTTGCCGATGTGCTCGCCGCCCGAGAAGCCCGAGCCGCGGAGGTCGCCGATGACGTGGACGTAGTCTTCCTTCACGATCCTGGCGATGTCCCCGGCCTCGATGCAGCCGTCCCACATGGGGCTCGGCCGCCGCTGCGGGGGAGTAGTGAGGGCGAGCGCCTGCAGTTCCTTGCCGTACGGACTCAGGGCAACCAGGGCCGGCCGCGGCTTTTCTTCGGTGCCGAGGTAGGCGTCCGCCGCGAGCTCGACGCCGTCCCGCATCGGGACCCGAAGGTCCTTGCGGACAGCTATGGATTGCCCGCTGGCATTCAGCAACTGAAAGTCATCCATGAGTGGTGGTCTCCTCATCTTCGATCAAATGGTCCAGCGACGTGCGGTACCCGTGCAGGGTGGTGAAGAACGGGGAGGGCTCCAGCGTGGGATCTCCTTCGTATCCAAGCTCCTTGGCCGCGGGCGCAAAGGGGGCGTAGGGCGAGTCCGTGTCCTGCAGGCCCAACGTCAAGCTGGCACACGCCGCATTGTTGACGCGGGCCTCGATGTCCAGGCTCCCCTGGAGCGCTTCCCTGGCCTGTTCGGCGTCGAGCTCCACGCCGTAGGGCGTGCCGTCCCCGCGGCGATAGGGGTGCCCCAGGTACAAGTGCCCGGGACGGACTTCATCGCGCAGGTATTCAAGGCTCGAGCGGTAGGCGGCCGGATCCACGAACCCGGGGAAGCCGTTGGCCGCGCCGTGGACCTGGACCGCGTCGCCGACGAAGACGTCATTCTGCCCGTCGAGGACGTAAGCGACCGACCCCGGGGTGTGGCCCGGGATCGAGTGGACCGACACCGTGACGCCGCCGCCCAGCGGGATGCTCTCGCCGCCCCGCACCAGCAACGTCGGCTCCATCTCGCCCGAGATCACGGCATTCGTGGCCGCGGTGAGCTTCGCTTCGCCGTCGGGATCCTGCACATACTGCGCCCGCCCGGACAGGTATTCGTCCACATGGGCCCGGCGCGAGCGGAGCAACGGTGCGTCGGCCTCATGGATGACCACCCGGGCGCGCCGCCCGGTGAGCTCCCACAAGGCGTAGGCGCCGCCGATGTGGTCGATGTGCCCGTGCGTCAGCAGGATCCAGCGGACGTCCTCGATCCGGCGTCCGATCGCCTCCAGCGCCGGCATCATGCCTTCAGCCGGGGAGGACGCGATCCCGGTATCGACGATGGCCGGTTCGGCGGCGTCGATGAAGAAGCTATAGAGCCCGAAGCGGCCCCACGGCGAGACGAGCGGATGCACAGCGACCGGTGTCGTCATTGTCCGGCCCCCGCGTTCAGGAATTCCGCTGTCTCCTCGAATGCCCGGTAGAGCTCCGGGATCCAGGAGAAATGCTGTACGAAACCATGGTTGGCGCCGGGGTAGCGCACCACTTTCGCTTCGACGCCGGCCTGCGCCAAGCGCCGGCCGTAGAGTTCGCCCTCATCCCGGAGCGGGTCGTGCTCGGCCGTGATGACCAGCGCCGCCGGCAGTCCGGCGAGATCTTCCCGCTTCACAGGGGAGACGCGCGGGTCGCCACGGTCGGCCCCGCTCTCGAGGTAGAAGGAGTTGAAAGGCTTAAGGCCCGCTGTCTCCAGGCCGTACCCTTCGGCGTTCTCGCGCAATGAGGGGTACCGCTCGACGTCGAAGTCCAGGTCCAGTGAGGGGTAGAACAGGACTTGGTGGGTGATCCGGTTGAACCCGTCGTCGTGGGCCATCGCGGCGACGGCGGCGGCGAAGTTGCCGCCGGAGCTGTCGCCGGCGACGGCGAGGTTCTTCCCGTCCCACTTCAGGCTTCCACCCTTCCCGGCCGCCCAGAGGACCACTGCGTAGCAGTCTTCGAGCCCTGCCGGGAAGGCGGCCTCGGGGGCCAAACGATACTCCACCGAGATGACCTTGTGCCCGGTTTCCTGTGCCAAGGCCCGTGCCACGTGGTCGTGGGTGTCCAGGCTGCCCAGGAAGAAGGCGCCGCCGTGGAAGTACACCAGCAGGCCATAGGAGTCGGCCTCCATCGGCGTGTAGATCCGCACCGGGACCTCGCCCGACGGCGTCACGGCTGTGGCGTCGTCCACCGAGTACAGCGGTAGCCGCTCCGCCAGCGGCGGGACCTGGGCTGCCTCCCCGGCGCGCAGGGCGCCGGGGTCCAAGGGGGAACCATCGGGTGCCGGCAAAGTGGCCAGGACCTTGGCGATTTGCGGGTGGATGGCCATGGCTTTCAGGCCCTCCCTTCTGTTGTTGCTGGCGTGCTGGAGGGCTTTTGGGACGTAGGTTTCTGACCCGGGAAGACATCGTCGACTTCTTCCTCGCTCCAGCCTTGGCGGGAAATGCGCTGGAGCTCGTCCGTCACGGGCTTGCGGGTGGCCTGGAAGAGGGCCAGCGCCTCCTTGACCGTCTCGGCCTCGCCGAGCGCGTCGGCGAGCGCGCCTGCATCCTCGATGGCGGAGTTCGCGCCTTGTCCTTGGTGGTGCAGCATCGAGTGCGCTGCGTCACCCATGAGCACCACGGAGTCGGTGTGCCATGAGTCGACGGGGTCGATGTCGTAGACGGCACGGATGTTGACTGCGCTCATGTCGAGGCCGCGCGTGATGTTCACGATGCGCTCGTCGAATCCGCGCACGGTTTCCAGGAGGCTTTCCTTGCCTACTTCAGGCGCCCAGGTGCCGTCCGGGTTCAGTGCAGTGATGTCGAAGGACACCTGGTTCCGGTGGCGAAGCGGCAACAGATAGACCTTGGTGCCCTTGCCGATGTACATCCGAAGGTTGTCGTCGACCACCAGTCCGTGGGCGTCGTCGGCGGAGATGACCACGCGATAGGCGTGCTCTCCGGAGAACACGGGGCCCTTGTCGCTGAAGAGCTGCTCGCGCACCGCGGATTTGATGCCATCGGCACCAACCACGAGGTCTGCCTCGACAGTGTTGCCGTTGGTGAAGCTCAGCACGGAATGGCCGTCCTTTTCCTCGATCCTCTCGAGCTTGTGGCCCAGGTGCACCATTCCCTCCGGGAGCACGCCCAGCAAGGCTTCGATGAAGTCGCCGCGGTGGATGATGTAGGTGCGGGCCTGTCCGCCGAACTCCGGCCAGGTGTCCTTCATGATCGGAACACCGGTGGCCGTGAGGATTTCGAAATAGTCGCTCGGCGAGCTGACCTTCGCGATTGCGTCGAAGATGCCCCACGTGCTGAAACGGTCCATCGTGGCGGGACGCAATCCTATGCCGGCGCCGACCTCCCGCATCTGCGACGCTTGCTCATACACGTTGACGTTCGCACCGAGCAGGCTCAGGGACTTGGCCGCAGCTGCGCCGCCATACCCTGCGCCGATGATGGCGATATTGAGCTTCTTGATATCTTCAGATTTCATTGCGTGGATCACTTTCTGGACTCTTCCTTGGCCGCGGCCAAGTCTGGCGAAGCGGTAGCTTGGGGTGCCTGACCGGCGTCAGGCGTGCAGCGACAGGAAGTCGGCCGGGTTGTCTTCGAGCAGGAGTTTGAGCGTGGCGTCGTCGATTCCCGCCGCGCGCATGTCGGGGATCATGTCCTCGAAGATGTAGTTGATGGTGTGGCCCTTCACCCCCGGCCAGCCCAGCGGGCTGCAATTCGCGTCTGCCGAAACGAGGAGCTTGTCCACGTAGCCCTTGTTCACGAGGCTGACGAAGTGCTGCATGCGTTCGGCGCGCTTGCGGCCCCAAAACGGGGGATCCGGAAGCTCCAGGTCGTAGCCGAAGGTATCGAAGCCGATTCGGCCGCCCTGCTCGTAGATCCAGTCGTGCGGCGTGATCGGAGCGTTTAGCCCGTCGTCGGCGTGGCCGAAGAGCACGCGGTCCAGGGAGAGGCCCTCTTCCTTGAAGATGGACACCGCCGGTTCGGGGTCGATGGCCAGGTGAGTCAGGATCGGCGCGCCGGTGACGACGGCGGCGCGGGCCGCGGCCCGGTAGATGCGTTTGTCCAAGGATGTCATCCGTCCAACGCGGCTCACGCCGACCTTGATGACGCCGGCCTTGGCGCCGGTGTTTCCGATGCCCACCGTGAGCTCGTGGATGAAGACTTTCGCAAGGTAGTCAACGGTGGCGCGGGAAAAATGCGGCAAGGCGGTGTCGCCGCCGACGAACCCCGTGCTGGCCACAATGTGTACGCCGGTTTTCCGGGACAGAGACTTGTAATAGTCGACGTCGCGGCCGTTGCAGATACCCGTGGCATCGACGAAGGTGCCCCCGCCGTATTGCCGGAACTGCCGCAGCTTGGGCACGGTTTCTTCGTAAGCCTGTTCCGGGGTTTTCCACCATTTGGTGTCGAGTTCGGAACCGGGCATGCCGTAGCCGATGTGTTCGTGGACCGCCACGATTTCCAGTTCTTCGGCCGGGATGGTTCCCAGCACTGTGTTGACCTTGGTCATTCGTTTACCTCGGGGGTTCTCAAGCTTGTTGGGGGTGGGTCGTTGGCGTGGTTAGCGCACAGTGAGCAACCGGCGTGGATTGTCCACAAGGATGCGTCGGGAGTCCTCATCGCTCAGGCCGCAGGCCTTGAGGTAGGGCACGAACGTGGACAGCACGTGGCTGTAAGGCAGGTTGTACTCGGGGAGTCCCTTGGCCACTCCGATCGAGTTGCCGGAAAGGATGATCTTGTCGGCGTGGCCGGCGTGGACAAGCTCGAGAACCAGCGCGGTGCGTTCGTCGTCGCTGAGGTAGCCCGGATGGTCGTTCAAGCCCACGTGGTCGATCCCGACGAATGCTCCGCGGCGGGCCACCTCAAGGGCTGAGCCCGCGGCGTCCTTGCGGTCCAGTTCGCCGACAAGCACGCGCCCGGCGTCGATCTGCTCATCCAGGACGATGTCCAGATCGTGCAGGACATCGGCGCCGAAGCGGATGGAGACCGGAACGCCGGTGTCCTTGGCGGCGCGGGCGGAGCCCCGGAACAGGCTCTCCTCGGTGGGGGTCATCCCGGCACGGTCGGCGATGGTGGCAACGATGCCTGCGGGGGCGCGGCGCTCAAGCCGGGGAACCACCATCCCCTCGCTGACCTCCTTGCCGAAGAGCTCGGCGAACTTTTCGGCCGGCCACGGGGTGGGCGGGTTGGTCTGTGGCGTCAGGAAGTAGCCGCCGAGTTCTTCTTCCGGGCCCAGGCCTGTGGAAGCGACGATGTGGACGCCCGTGGACCGGGAAAGCGCCTCGTAGAGCCTGAGGTCGCGGCCGTGGAACATTCCGGTGCTGTCGACGATCGTTTGCCCGCCGTGCTCGCGGAACTCGGTGAGTTTCGCGGCCAGGGCCTTGAAGATCCCTGCCCGGTCCATGGAGATGTCCGGAGCGTATTGGGCGCCCGGGAGTACGGACAACAAGGCCTCATGGACCGCCACGACGCCGAGTTCGGCTGCGGGTACGGGACCCAGGACCGTGTTGACGGTTTGCCCGCCGGGGGCAGCAGTCTCGTCGGCGGTGTCGGCGGGGGTGGTGTGACTCACGGGGCTTCTCCCTATAGATCGGGTTCGGAATGCAGGGACGCCGCGGAGTGTGACCATGCCGTCGCTCCGTTGCGGTGCTGCCAGCATCACATTTTCCTTTACATCATGTCAAGAAAATTATCTTTTCGAATTTGTCTTGACACACTGTAAGACTTAACTCCACACTGTCTCATACAGTCCCTCTCCGCCAGATCGACCGGAACAAAGGAGTTTCATCGATGAGTCAGCCCATTTCCGTGCAGAGCCGCGGCCCTGTACGGGCCACTTTCGTCGCCGCCTACAGCGCGGTCACCCTTGCGCAGATCACCAACGCGTTGCCGGGAGCCCTGAGCGGCACGTTCGCCGTCGAATTCCACACCTCGGGCGCCGGACTGACCTGGATCGCGGGCATGTTCCTCATGGGCATTGTGGTCTTCGAGCTCAGCTGGGGACTCCTCGGCGACATGTTCGGACGCAAGAAGCTTCTCTATGCCGGCGCTGCCGTCAGCATCGTCGGCTCCGTCATGGCCGCGATGGCGCCCTCCACCGGGATGATGATCGCGGCGCAGGCCATCGGCGGGATCGGGGCCGGCATCCTGTTTCCCATTTCGCTCTCCATGATCGCGGCGATTACTCCCGACCACCGTGCCCGGGCGAAGGTCATCGCCACCTGGGCCGGATTCCTGTCACTCGGCGCGGTGATTTCCCCGGTTCTCGCGGGGTTCACGGCGCAGTTCTTCACCGTGGCGGGGCGTGGGCCCGGCGCCCCGAACACCTTCAGCGGCTGGCGGGCGGCGTATTTGATCGCGGCAGCTGTTGCCGTCGTCGTGCTTCTCATCGCGGTCCGGGCGAAAGATTCCGCGGCCGCCGAGGGGCGCAAACCGGACGTGCCCGGCCAACTCACCCTCGCCGTCGGCCTCATCGCCGTCCTGTACGCCACGGTGACGGCGGTTGACGCCGGCTTCGGCAGCGCGCAGGTGATCGCAAGCTACATCGCGGGAGGAGTCCTGCTGCTCGCCTTCGTTGTCATCGAGTCACGCACCGCGCAGCCGCTGATCCACCTCTCGCTGTTCAAGAACAGCTCCTACTCGATCACCGGCGTTGTGGCAGTCACCGGGATGTTTGCCTTCCTCGCCATCTGCTTCAGCACGAGCGTCGCCGTCAGCGGCCTGGCCTTGGCCGAGACCTGGAAGGTCGGAGTCCTGTTCGTCTTCATCCAAGGCCCGGCGTTCGCCTTCATCCCGGTTGTCGGGTGGCTCATTCACCACGTCGCTCCACGGTGGGTGCTCACGGCGGGGTTCGCTTTCATGGCCGTCTCCGGTTTCTGGCTCTCCACGTTCGCCCTCGGCACCCCGGAGACCTTCGGTGGCACCCCGTGGACGGCATTCATCCCGCCGCTGCTCTTGCTGGGTATCGGCTTCGCCCTCACGGTCGGTTCCGTGACGGCCGTGGCCATCAACACCGTCCCGGCCGGGCAAATCGGCATGGCCTCCGCCACCACGAATCTCCTGCGCGACCTTGGCTTCGCCCTTGGCCCGGTCATCGGCTCGGCCATCGCCTTCGGCATCGGAGCCACAGTCTTCGCGGGTCCCCTTGCCGGGATCCTCGGGGCGGCAGGCTTGCCCGCAGATGCCGTGGCGGGACTGGCGCACGTTCCGCCCCTGGGTTTCCTCTCAGGCTGGGATGGCGTCGTCGCCCAATTCTCCGGCCAAGCAGCGGCGGGTGGTGCACCAGCGCAGGCGGTCGACGGCATGGTCAAGGCCCTCACCGCCGCCAAGCCGCACATCCAAGGGGTCGCAGGGACGTCCCTCGGCCAAGGCTTCCAGACGGTCTACCTCTGCGCGGGCATCGCGGCCACGCTCTCCGCAGTTCTCACACTCTTCATCTCCGCGCGGTCCTCGGCGCCTGCCGCAGACGCCATGGCGGAGACCACCGAAGCAAGCGCCGAGGCCGCCGTCTAAGTCCTCCGGCACTGACCCGACCACCTACGAACCGCAAGGAGAACACCATGACTGCACCCATCGAGTCAGACATCGACATTTGGGACGACGACATCCTCGTAGACCCCTATCCCAGCTACGCTGCGCTCCGCGAGCAGGCTTCCGTGGTCCACCTTCCTCAGAACGATCTCTACGTCCTGACGCGCTACGACGCCATCCACAATGCGCTCGGCGATCCGGAGGCCTTCTCGTCCACCAGCATCGGATTCAACCCCATGGTGAACGAGGCACTTCAGGGCACCTCCCTGGCCTCCGACCCGCCGATCCACACGCAGCTCCGCGCCACGCTGTCGCAGAACCTCACCCCGCGGGCCCTCCGCGGGCTCAAAGTCGTCATCGACGAAAAGGCGGACAAACTCGTCGCCGAACTGGCCGCGAGCGGTAGCTTCGAGGCAATCGATGCCCTGGCCCGGGCATTCCCGATCGAAATCGTCGCCGACCTCATTGGCTTCAGCGGTCATGTCAAGGAGAACATGCTGCGCTGGGGCCAGGCAGCGATGCAGGTCATAGGTCCGTTGAACCAGCGCACCCAGGAGAGCTTCCCGATCGCCGGCGAACTCTACGGTTGGTGCTCATCGGTTACCGCGGACGACCTTGCTCCCGGCTCCATCGGCCGCGGCATCTTCGACGCCGAGACCCGCGGGGACATTCCGGCGGGCTCCGCGGGCCACATCATCCACCAGTACCTGGGAGCCGGCGTCGACACGACCATCGCCTCCATTGGCAACATCGTCGCGCTCTTCGGCCACCACCCCGATCAGTTCGAACTGGTGCGGGCGAACCCGGACCTGGTTCCCGCGGCCTTCGCCGAAGTGCTGCGCTATTGGGCGCCGGTCCACATTTGGGGGCGCAAGGCTACCCGCGACGTGGAGGTCGATGGAGTCACCATTCCTTCAGGCGCCCAAGTGGGCATCCTCTTCGGCGCCGGCAACAGGGATCCTCGCCACTACGCGAACCCCGACACCTTCGATGTGAAACGCAACCCCGTGGACCACCTCTCGTTCGGTTACGGACCGCATGGCTGCGCCGGCCAGGGACTCGCGAAACTCGAGGCGCATGCGATCATCGAAGCACTTGCCCGCAGGGTGAAATCCCTGACCCTCTCCGATGGGGTCCGTGAGCCAAGCAATATTACGCGGAGCTTCGAGGCGCTCCAGGTTGAAAGAGTGGTGGCGGCATGAGGATCGAACTGGACCGTCCGCGGTGCGAAGGCCACGGCCTGTGCGAAGAGGCCGCGCCCACGCTGATGCACCTGGATCTCGACGGCGAATTGGTCATCGATGTGCCGGTCGTGGAGGGGGCCGGGCTTGATGCCGCGAAGGCGGCGGTCAGGGTTTGCCCGGTCGCGGCGCTCCGATTGGCTGCGGCATGACCATGCGCAGGATCGTCGTGGTCGGCAACGGCATCGCCGGGCTCACAGCCTGCGACTCGCTGCGCGCGGCGGGCTTCGATGGCGAATTGACCGTGATAGGCGCCGAGCGCCATCAACCGTACAGCCGTCCGGCCCTGTCGAAGGCCCTGCTGCACGGTACAGAAGGGAACGGAATTGACGCTCTCCAGGCGCACGAACTTCCCGAACCCGGCCACGGGGCGATCGAACTGCTGGGCGTGAGCGCCAAGGGACTGGACGTCGACGCACGGCTGGTCCGTCTCGATGGAGGCGATGCACTGCCGTACGACGGCCTCGTCATCGCCTCCGGTTCCCGGGCGAAGCGACTCGCGGCGGGAGCGGACGGTCATGGCTCCACCCGGGAACTCACGCTGCGCACCATCGACGATGCGATCATGCTCAAGGAACGCCTTGCATCGCGTCCCTCGGTAGTCGTGATCGGCGGTGGGCCACTCGGAATGGAGGTCGCCTCGGGATGCTTGCACCTTGGCTGCGACGTCACGCTTGTCGCCGACGCCAAGCCCCTAACGCGCCAGCTTGGCGACCACCTGGCGGAGGTGTTCACCTCCGCTGCCATCCGGCGTGGAGTGCGCGTGGTTGCCGGCGGGAAAGCCCGCCTGATGGACTCCGACGACGGAGCGCGGGTTGCGCTGGCCGACGGCACCGAGCTTTCGGCGGATCTGTTGGTCACCGCCATCGGCGACGAGCCGAACACCGGCTGGTTGGCTGGCACGCCACTCCTCGTCGATGGAGGGCTGCGGGTGGACTCCCGTGGCAGGCTCCGGCCGGATATCGTCGCCGCCGGAGACGTCGCGTACTTCCCGAGCAGCCGCGGGGTACGGCGAGTGCCCTTATGGACGAGTGCCATCGACCAGGCCAAGGCTGCCGCCGTCGGACTGCTCAAGGGCGACGCGGCGCCACGGTTTACCTTCCAGCCATACTTCTGGACGGAGGCCTTCGGCTTGTCGCTCAAGTCAATCGGCTTCACGCCGGTGGCCGGCGCACCGGACTATTGCGAGCCGGGGGAGGGCCGCGACTCGATGCTCCTGCGCTGGACGAACAAGGACGGTTCCGGGACAGCGGCGGCGATCAACTATCGGATCCCGGTCCCGAAATTGCGTCGCCTGGCCGACGCCGGCCCCTAACGGAACCAGCGGTGGCGCCTCAACCCAGACGCTCGCTCACATATATGGCCAAATCGCAGGACGCGGGCTCACATCATGTGAGCGAGCGTCCGCAGAAAACACCCCAAAGGTGAGCGAGCGTCCGGGGCGGAACGGCGCAAAGGCACGACGACGGCGGAACGGAACTTCCGCCGTCGGGCCCTGACACACCGGTCCCGGCACCTACCCCCGGACGCTCGCTCACATATACGCCCGAATTCCCGGACCCCGGCTCAGATAAACCGCCAGATTCCAAGACCCTCGCTCACTTATATCGCCAAATTCCAGGACGCGGGACCATCTTTACGGCATGTCAGGCCGCTTGGCGACGTGCATCCTTTGTTCTTCCTCCGCACAATTGCCGCACACCACGGTTAGGATTGAGCCATGTCGTCGTTGCGAGAAGCCCAGAAGCAGCTGACCCGCGACATGATCGTGGAACGGGCGCTGGAGCTCTTCACCGAGAAGGGCTACGCTGCCACGACGATCGACGAGATCGCCGCTGCTGCAGGCACCACCCGCGTGACTTTTTACGCTTACTACCCCTCGCGAAGTGACCTGATGCGGGACTTCATGGCGCGCGTCAACGCCGTGCTCGACCGCGCCGACGGCCCCGACAAGGCGTCTACCGCCGTCGAACTCGTCGACGTGGTACGGGAGGGCAAGCTACCGGGCATCCTTGGCTGGCTCGAGTCGCGTGCTGCGCTCTGGCCGGTCTTCCGTCCGTACCTCGATGTGCTGGACGAAGCCGCTGCAGTCGATCGCGAAGTGCGGACCCTGGTGGATGGATGGCATCAGGAAGTGATTTCCGACATCGTCCGTGGCATGCAGCTGGCGGGGCGCTTCCCCGAAGAAACGCACCACATCCGCGGAACACTCGCCTTCACCCAGTTGGACTACGTCGCGACGCTCTGGACGCGCCGCAAGCTCGAACCACACCGCGACCACGCGCTCGAAGTCCTCGCCGACAGCTGGTACCACTTGCTCTGCGATGAAGGATAATCAAGCTCTACGCAGCTGCTCAGCTGGTCTTTGCGCTTCACAGGAGTAGCGTTTGCCTTGGCTGAGGATAGGGGTCCACATGAGCTACAAGTATCGAACCGTCCGCGTTCGCGGCACCGAGTTGGTAGGAACCATCGCCCGGAAACACGGCAGCGCGCCGGAGATCTACGAAACCTCGAAGGACGCCAACACATCGGTTGTTCCCGTGTACTTCCAGGCGACCGGCGAGATCCGATTCTTTGACAGGTCAGTCCTGGAAGACGTCGTGACGCCGGCCAGCTGATAGCAGCACTTGCGCGCCTCGGACACAGGCGAGAGACGTTTTACTTCAGAGGTCCTGCGACTTGTGGTCATCGGCGGCAGCTTTTGTGGCCCACACTTGGCAAGTGCGTACTTTTGGCGTTGAAGAAGAATTCCTGATCGTAGATCCCCAGAACGGCAGTCCCGTGCCCCTCGCCGGCGATATCTTGCGCCTTCACGGCGCCGGCCTCCAGGGCGTGGCTCCTCCTGTCGGCCCGACGCTGGCGATCGAGCTTCAGCAGGAGCAAGTCGAAGTCATCACCTCGCCGCACAGCAGGCTGAGTGGGCTCGCCGCCGAAATACGGGCCGGACGTTCGTACGCCGATTCGCTCGCCCGGAAGGCGGGGGCCCGAATTGCCGCTCTCGCGACATCGCCGCTGGCGGTCACGCCGCATGCGACAAACACTGAGCGCTACGACGCCCTCCTGGAAAAGTTCGCCTTGACGGCCAGAGAGCAGTTGACCTGCGGATATCACGTCCATGTTTCCGTCGACTCGGATGAGGAAGGCGTCGCAGTGCTGGACCGGATCAGGTCGTGGCTCCCGGTGCTGACTGCCCTGAGTTCGAATTCACCGTTCTGGAACGGGGCCGACAGCGGTTATGCCAGTTTCCGGACCCAAGCCTGGAACCGATGGTCCAGCGCCGGTCCCACCGATGTCTTCGGATCAGCCGCGGCTTATCACTCCTTGGTGGCGGACCTGTCGGGTACCGGGGTGGTCATGAACCCGGACTTTGATGCAAGGCTTTCCGTCCGGCACCCTACAGTCGAGATCCGTGTGTCGGATGTTTGCCTTGATGCCCGCGATTCCGTCCTGATTGCGGCTTTGGTGCGTGCTTTGGTGGAGACTGCCGCCAGGGAATGGCAGTCCGGCCAACTGCCGGACATGGTTTCTGCCACGGTCCTGCGCCAGGCCACGTGGCGGTCGAGCCGTTTCGGCCTGCACGGAGAGTTGCTCGACCCGATAACCCACAAGCCCGCTACGGCAGCGCATGTCCTCGGTGCTCTCCTCGCCCACGTCCGCGATGCCCTCGAAGAGACTGGGGACGCACTCTACGCCACGGACGGTTTGCAGAGGATCTTCAGCCAGGGCACGGGAGCCGCCCGGCAACGGCAGGCCTACGAACGCACCGGCAGCTTCGCCGGAGTCGTCGCATACGCAACAGGCGTTACCCACCTCGACCCCGCTGATCACCAGCACAACGGCGAACCGTACCTCGCTTCTGAAGCAGGGACTGCCGCGCTCGTTGCGGGCTAGCTGGTCGTGCCCCGTTAGGGTGAGGCATGAGCGATAAGGGAAAGACCTGGCACGAAAGCCACAAGGAATCACTGACGAAGGGTCAACGCGCCGCGGATGTCATGCGCAACGGGATGGGCAGTTGGCCGTTCGTCGGCGGTTTTGTCGGGTTCATGATTCTCTGGGCGGTCATCAACAGCTGGGCGTTGGCGAACAACTCGTGGGATCCATATCCCTACATTTTGTTGAATCTCTTCCTCTCGATGCTGGCAGGGCTGCAGGGAGCCATCCTCCTCATCGCCGCCAAGCGCCAGGATGCGATTGCCGCGGTGATGTCCCGGCACGATCATGACACCAACGTGAAATCCAAAGAGGAAATCGACCTGCTCATGGCCATCAACAGCCAGCAACTGGAGATCCTTAGGGAACTTCAGGAACTGGCAGCCGCAGGGAACATCAGGATCGACACAAGCGCAGGCAAGAGCTTGGAACGTTCTTAATGCACGATGGCTAAAGGCACGACGGCGGGGCATCCGCGCCGGAACCACCAGGAAGGAACTCCATGACTGAAAGCAATGACTCGCCGAACAAGCCCAAAATGTCAGCGATCTGGTCTGACGGCCTGGGCCGCGCCGGGATCCGTTCGGCACAGATGCTCCTGGTTATTACCTTTGTTTCGGTGATGGTGTATGCGATGACCAGGGTGCCGCTCGTCATGATCCCGGTCACCATCGCGCTCATTCTTGCCTCCGCGATCTCACCTCTGGTGCGTTGGCTGACTGACCACCGGTGGCCACGTGCCCTTGCTGTCGCAGCATCGTTTGTGGGGATCCTTGCTGTTTTCGGCGGGGTCATCACCGGAATCGTCTTCCTTATCAGGGCGCAATCCAAGGAACTTGCCGTGAAATTCACTGCCGGTATCGACCAATTGCACCAATTCCTGAACAACGGGCCCTTCCGAGTCAGCGACGAGCAACTCCGCTCCGTGGCCGATTCCATCCAGCGCTTCTTCACGAGCAGCAGCTTCGGTGCCGAAGCGCTGACCGGCGCCCGTACTGTCGGTGAAATCCTGGCCGGCCTGGTTCTCATGGTGGTGATCTTGTTCTTCTTCCTCAAGGACGGCGAGAGGATCAGGACGTTCCTGTTCGGATTCCTTCCGGCGGCCCATCGCGGAAAGGCGCACCTGGCTGCGGAAAGAAGCGCCACCGTGCTGGGAGGCTATGTCCGGGGCACAGCCCTGATCGCAGCAGTGAACGGCCTGATCATCGGGACCGTCCTGGCTATCCTCGGTGTCCCGCTCGCCCTGCCCCTGGGCGTTTTTGTGTTCATCGGCGGGTTCATTCCCATCATTGGTTCCACCGCGGCAGGTACCCTCGCCGTAGGTGTCGCCCTGATCTCGAACGGTCCGGTGACCTCGCTCATCGTCCTCGCTGTTCTTGTGGCGGCCAACCAGCTAGAGCACCATTTCCTCCAACCCGTCCTGATGGGCAAGGTCCTGAGCATTCATGGACTGGCCATTTTGCTGGCATTGGCCATCGGCACGATGCTCGCAGGGATTATCGGTGCCTTGTTGGCAGTGCCCACCGCAGCTGTTGCCTGGACCGCCATCAAGACGTGGTCGGGGCGCGGTGAAGCGGCCGGCATCGAGTCCGGCGATGGAACCGTGGCCTGAACAGAACCCAGGGCCAAATGCTACGGTTGCGCGAGGAGTTCGTCGTGTAACTGCTGCAGGTGGGACGGTTGTTCTGCCAGTGCCCTCGTGGTCGGCGGAGGAGCAGGTGCCTGAACGCCCGCGAGGGGGTCGTCGGTGCGGGGGACGGCGAGGCTCAAGGCCGCGCCGACGTCGGGCGCCGCTGCATCCCGGTGGGTGAGGGGCGGCAGATTCCATCGATGTTCGACGGTCGCCAGGATGCTGGTGTGATCAAGCGGGACAGGACCTGGAGCCCGGAAGACGGTGCCGCCCGGGATGAGCGGACTGATCAATACCGTCGGCACCCGCACCCCGAACCGGGTGAAATCGAAGCCGAATTCCCCTGGGATGTTGTCCGGCGGCGTCGCGCCCCAGGCCGGAGCCACGTGGTCGTAGCAGCCGCCGTGTTCGTCATACGTGACGATGAACAGGGTGGAGTCCCACGCCGGCCCGTCGTGGACGGCGCGATAAGCGTCGAGCAGGAACTGCTCGCCGAGCGCGACGTTGTAGTTGGGGTGTTCGCTGTTGCCCGTCGAGGACCAGGAAGGCTCAAGGAACGCGTACGCGGGCAGCTTGCCGGCCGCAGCGTCGGCTTGGAAGTCCGTAAACAGGCCAATGTTCGACGCCGGAGCGTGCCGGGTGTCGTCGAAGTCGAGTTTCGTCAAGGGCGACGCGGTTTCGCCATAGATCTTCCACGGAATCCCGTGGTTGCCCAGGTGCCCGAAGATGCTCGGTACGGTGAACCGCTTGGCCTTGTCATCAAGGTTGCCCTGGCTGGTGCCGGCACAGGCGAAGGCCCGGTTGGGCATCGTCATGGTGGGAGCTGACGCGAACCACGCGTCGCAGACGGCGAATCCCTTAGCCATTGCCGACAACACGGGCAGGGTCTCCGGAGTGAAGCAGCCCATGATCATGTGCTCCGTTGTTCCCGGCACCACATGCCAGCCCTTGGCCAGGTTGTCCTTGATGGCGCCGGCATAGTTGCTCACAAAGCCGGTCATGGACGGAACCGTCCCCGCTTTCGGCGCGGCGGCGGTGCCATAGAGCTGTTCGTTCGTTGCCTGGTATCCCTCTCCGGGGTCGGCGCCCGGCATGAAGTAGACGTCAGGAGTGGAGGGGAGCAAGCGATAGACGCCCACTTGACTGCCATCGGTTCCGGGGCAGGACTCCGTGCCGGTCAAGCCCTCGAACGGGTCGCCCGCGGGGGAAACATTGCCGGAATCGGCATAGAGGTATCCGAGCATGTGATCGAATGAGCGGTTTTCAAGCATCAAGACGACAATGTGCTCGACGGCGTTGAGACCGGTTGCCGCCACGGTGACCATCCCCTTCGGAAAGAGTTCCTGTGCGTGCTGAACAGTCTCCCACGCCGCTGTCCTGGCGGATATGCCTTCGGTTCGGCGGTGTTCAGCCGGGAACGTTCGCCATGACGCGTTCACCATTGAAGTATTCGAGCCGCCACCCGTCAATGGCATGGTGGTGGGCAAGGTTGAGCACGGCATTGTCGATGCTGTCCAGGGTGCGGCCGACCGCGCGGCCGAGGCTCAGACGGAGCAATGTCCCATGGGCGACAACAAGCACGCGTCCGCCGCGGAACTCTTCGGCCAGGGCTTCCAGCGCGGCCAAGCCGCGGGACGCTGCTTCCTCCTCGCTTTCCGCCCCGCGGAAGCCTCCGGGAATGCGCAGTGCTTCCAGTTCTGGTCCTGCGCGCAGGCCCTCGGCAGGCCCGAAGCGGCGCTCGGTGAGCTCAGGTATGTGGCGGTCCACGCTCAGCCCCAGCCCTGCAGCAATCAGCGCGGCGGTTTCCGCGGCCCGGCTCAGGGGGGACGACACGACGGCGTCCCACTCGTCACCGGAGAGGACAGCGACGGCGTCGCGCGCCTGGCCGCGGCCGACCCCGTTCAGCGGGATGTCGGTGGATCCCTGCAGCCGGCGCTGGGCATTCCAGTCTGTCTGGCCGTGGCGGACGAGGGCAAACGTAGTCTGGGGCATGCTGTCCATTCTGCCTTGAGTCCTTCGACGTGGCTCCAAGCCGGAATCCGGGATTCCACCGAAGATCTCTCGGTTAACCGCCTATAACTCTTTCATTAACCAGCTGTTCATAATATTGTGCGTGTGGGGACTGAGGGGCAGCTCGTACCCACGCCAATCTGGACAAATATCAAGGGGGAGTTGTGTCCAACAGCCAGCAGTCGCCTGACGAGCCACACGACGTATCGCAAGGTGATACTCAAGAGTCGTATACGGACGCCGCGGCGCCCAAGGATGGTTCCTTCGACCCCGTGGGGTTAAGCCGGGTTCCCAGGCCCACCGTCGGGGTCTGGCGGAACCGGGATTTCTGGCCGTAGGGAACATGCCGCGTACAAGTGAACGTGGCATGAAGGTTCGGTCAATAGGCATCGTCAACCCGTAAAACCGGCCCGGGCGACGGCCCGGTCTTTATACGGTGGACGCATGAATGACTCCCTTAAGCACCGCACTGCCCTCACCGGCGGACTGGTCGTGGCCGTCGTGTCGGCGCTCCTCAGCCCCGTGAGCCCAGCCCAGGCGGATGATGGCCGGATTGGTGACAACGGCTCGGATCAGAGTTCGCACCTCAACCTTGGCGCCGCGGACCTTCCCGAGAGCCGGACGGTGACGACCCTCGCCCCCGGCGTTACGTTGACCAAAATCAGCCGCGGCGGAGCGGACTCTTCGCTTTTCTGGACGGCCGAAGTGGCCATTCCCGCGGATTCGCCGGATCCGGATGCTCCGGCGTCGGCGCTCTCAAGCCAGGACACCGCCCAGCGCACGGCGGACAAGCTCAAGGCTGGCGGCGTCGATGCCCGCGTTGAACATGTCCAGTCTCCGCAGCTTGCCGACGCCGGAGGCGATCTGGGTTACCGGGTCCGTGCCGGCCACCTTGCCGCGCAGGCCGACGGCGCGGCCCTCGTCGCGCAGATCAAGGCCGCCGGTTTCGCCTCCTCCGTGATCTACACCGGGTGGGACGGCGACGCCGGGACCAGCACCACGACGCGCGGACCGTGGAACCTTGACGTCATCACGGTCGACCCGGGGAAGTACCAAGGCCAGCTCGCCGCCTCGTTCGGCCCGGATCTTGAGAAGCGGGAGACGACCAGCCAGTTGGCATCGGACGCCCACGCCCTCGCGGCTGTCAACGCGGGCTTCTTCGTCTTCGACCCGAAGGCCGGCGCCGAAGGTGACCCCGCCGGCGTCGGAGTGTACAGAGGGAGGGTTCTCAGCGAAGCCGTGGCGGACCGTCCGGCCTTCGTCATTGACGGAAAGAAGAATTCCAGCAGCATCCAGCGGCTGACCTGGGCGGGGAAGGTCTCCGCCCCTTCCGGGGAAGCCGCTCTGGACGGCATCGACCGGGTACCCGGCCTGATCCGCAACTGCGGAGGCGCCAACGACCTGCCTACCTCAGGCCCGCTCCAGGACGTGACCTGCACGAACTCCAACGAGCTCGTCACCTTCACTCCGGAGTTCGGTCCGACCACGCCTGCCGGTCCAGGCCTTGAAGTGATGGTAGACAGCCATGACACCGTTACCTCCATCGCCGATACCCGTGGCGCGGCCGTCCCTGCGGGCGGACACACCATCCAGGCCACCGGAACCGACGTCGCACGGCTCCGCGCCCTCGCTCCTGTAGGCGCGAAGCTGAGGATCGACGCCGGACTGCTCGGCCAGGACGGGAAACCCTTGCACACGAACAAGGCCACGAGCGTGGTCAACGGCGGCCCGCTGCTGGTCAAGGACGGCAGTGAAGACGTGACGGTGCGGCATGACGGCATGGTGCACCCCAACGATGGAAACAGCTTCTACTACGGGTGGGTCCACAAGCGGAACCCCCGGACCTTCGCCGGGACCGACGCCCAGGGCAGGACCATGCTTGTAACCGCGGATGGACGATCGACTGCCTCGCTGGGACTGAGCCTGAAGGAAGAGGCGGACGTCGCACTCTCGCTCGGCATGGTCCAGGCCATGAACCTCGATGGCGGAGGTTCAACAACAGCGGTTGCCCAAGGGAAGATCCAGAACAGCCCGTCCGGCGGATCGGAACGTGCCATCGGGGACGCGCTGCTGGTGCTTCCGGGCCGCAAGGACGGACAGTAGGGCTCCCGCGCTAGATCCAGTCCCGCTTCTTGAAGGCCAGGTACAGGAAGATCGAACCGCCGGCCATGAGTGCACTGGATAGCCAGAGACCGTAATCGTTCTGGAAGCCGAAGAACGGCACGTTCTGCCCGAAGAAGCCTGTCACTGCTGTGGGGACGGCGATGATCGCGGCCCAGCTGGTGACCTTCTTCATGACCAGGTTCATCTGGTTCCCCTGGATGCTGATGTGGGTTTCCAGGATGGTGGTGACCAGGTCGCGGAGCGACTCCGTCCATTCCGAGGCACGCAGCACATGGTCGTAAACGTCCTGCAGGAAGGGCTGCATCGCCGGGCTGCAGCCGACCAGGTCCTCCCGCCGGAGGAGGGTGTTGAGGACTTCACGCATGGGCAGGACGATGCGGCGGAGCCGGACGAGGTTTTTGCGGAGTTCGAAGGTCTTCCGCTGCAGGTCGTGGTCAGGGGAGTGGTCCTCGAAGAGCGACTCCTCGAGGGCGTCGATGTAGCCATCGAGCTCCTGGACGGCATCGAAATGTCCGTCGACGATCATGTCCAACAGGCCCCAGAAGAGGAATGGGACCCCGTGCTGCGCCAGGTCGGGTTCGGCGTCCCAGTGCGCCGTCAGCTTGTCGGTGTCGAACCCGGGCCCGTGCACGGTCACGAGGGCGTTGTGGGTCACGAATGCCGAGAGCTCGACGACGGCCAGTTCGCCGGTGCCGGGCTGCAGCGCCGCCTGGTAGGCCGAGAGGAACAGATGGTTCGGGTACCGGTCCAGTTTGGGCCGCTGGAAGTCGTGGACGGCATCCTCGACGGCGAGGCGGTGGAGCCCATATACCGTTTCGACGCCGAGCAGGTCATCCGCCGTCGGGTCCGTGTAGTCGATCCACAGCACCACGTCATCCTGGCGGGCCAGGGCTTCGATTTCGTGGGCGCGGACGTCGTCGCGTTCGAGTTTGCCTTCGCGGTATAGCCGTATGAACACCATCCGCCCCATGGTACGGGACGAGAATCCGTGCTTCCTGAGTGGTGAGGTTTCCCGGCGGGGACGTGCCTTGCCGGACTTCCGTCCCTACAATTTAAGTGCGGCCTCACGGTGTCCTGCCGCGGGCCGCCGACTAAGGAGAGCCATCATGGGTTGGGGTGAGAGGATCCATCACGCTGCCGGGAAGCTCCATGGCAAGGCCACGGAAGCGGCCGGCGAGGCCACCGGCAATGACCGGCTGAAGGCTGAGGGCAAGTCCCGTCAGGTCCGGGCCGATCTGAAGCTGGCAGGCGAAAAGATCAAAGGCGCCTTCAGGAAGCACTAGTCTTCCGACGCCGACAGCAGGGCGCGGGCCATGCGGCCCGCGCCCGCATCATGCATTGTGGCCTCATTCCACTACTGGACGGGGTTCCCGCCGCCCGCCATGATGAATGAAGGCGCGGGGGCTGGATCGTCAACCGCAGTTTTGCGAGTGGTACCCGCAGTGGAGGCGCGGTGACATGGCACGTAAATCGGTCCCGGCGGAGCAGTCGGATTCAGTGGATTCCTTTGAGCCCAGCGAAGATTTCCTGGCCGAATACTTTGCCCAGGTGCCCACGGAGGATCTGCGGAGCTACGGTTCCGAGACGCTCCGCGCGCGGGCTGCGCACCATCTGAAAGTGTCGTCCCCGCGCCCGCCCGGGCAGGCCGTCGTCGGGATCCTGACCGAATTGGATGCGAGCGTCATTGCCGTGGTGGCAGAGGACATCCCGTATCTTGTCCACTCCGTCACGGCGGAGCTCACCCGCGGCGACACGCCGATCACCCTGCTTGTCCATCGTAGCTTTCGGGTGCTTCGCGACCCGGTGAGCCGCGAGCTGCTGGACGTCCGGCTTGGAACGTCCGTGGAAGGCGAAGCCCCACCGGAGGCCGGGGAAACAGAGGTCTGGATTGCTGTGGAGATCGGCCGGCTGCCGGACGCGGCGGCCGTCAGTGAACTGACGGAAAACCTGCGAAGAGTGCTGGATGATGTTCGGGTTGCCGCCGAAGACGCGGCCGCCATCCGCGGCAAGGTCGCGGAAGCGGTAGCCTCCGTGGACGGATTCCCGCGCGACATGGTGCCGCCCCCTGAACAGCTCAGTGAGCTGCTTCTTTGGCTCGACGACGGAAACTTCCTGTTCCTTGGTTACGCCGAAGAAGAACGCACGACGGCGGGCGGCCAGGAAAGTCTCTCCGAACGGCAAGGTTCCGGGCTGGGTCTGTTGAGGCGGCCGCCAAGGGACGCCAGCGGAGGCGACTGGCCCGGCTTACCCAACATCCGCGGGTCCCAAGCCGTCGCCCTTTCCACCTCGGAAGTGCGGTCCACAGTCCTGAGGCGGTCCTACCTGGACGAAGTGCGCGTGCCGATGTTCGATACCGCCGGCCAGGCCACAGGCGAACGGCGCTTCTTGGGGTTGTTCACGTCCGGCGCCGCGCACCAGTCGGTCGTGCGGATTCCGGTCATCCGCGAGAAAGTCCAGGCAGTCAGCGTGGACCTGGGGTTTCCGCCCCGGTCGCACCAGGCCACGGACTTGAAGGCTGTCCTGGAGACCTTTCCGAGGGACGAGCTGTTCCACATCGAGGCGGCTGAGCTCGCGGGCCTCGCGGACGAAATCCTTCATGCCGAGGTGCTGCAGCGGATCCGCGTATTCCTTCGTCCGGACAGTCATGGACGGTTCGTGTCCGCCCTCGTCCTCTTCCCGCGCCGCCGCTACAGCACGGCGGTCCGACTATTGATGCAAGAAGAACTCAAGAGGTCGTTCGAGGCGGACTCTGTCGACTTCGAGGTCCGACTGACCGGGTCAGCCATGGCCCGGGTGTTCTTCCGGATCCATGTGGGCGCGGCGGCGCGGGACGTCCGGGCGGGCGGCACCGACGTCGTCGACGCCTCCCGGCTGGAGCGGCGACTCATAGCTGCCACGCGTTCATGGTCGGACGCGCTCGAGGACGCAATCCGCGACCGCTTCCCGGCGGCGGAATCCGCAAGGCTCGCCGGGCTTTGGCCGGACGCCTTTCCGCCTGGTTATCGCGCGGTCCACGAGGCGGAGGCCGCCGTCGGGGACATCATCAATTTCGAGACGTTCGACCTGGACGGCGCGGGCGGCAGGCCATACGGGGATCCGTTGCTCACCGTATATGTCAGGAAGGACGCGCCGACCACGCTCGTCGAGGACGCCCGGATCCGCCTTTACCTGACACGGCCCAGGAGCCTCACGCAGATCCTGCCCTTCCTGCACAACTTCGGGATTGAAGTGCTGGACCAGCGGCCATTCGAGCTTCGGCGGAGTGGCCGGGAGCTGTTTCTCTACGACCTCGGCGTGAAGTATCCCGGCGGCGTTGACCCTGAGGAAACCAGCGGACTGCTCGCGGATGCCTTCGCGGCCGCCATGCGGGGGGACATCGAATCCGACCGGATCGACGCCCTCGTCATCCGGGAACGGTTTGCGTGGCGGCAGGCCGTCATCCTGAGAGGCTACGCGAAGTACCTCCAGCAGTTGGGGACCACCAACTCGTACGGATTCATCGCCGAGACGCTCGTCGCCAACGTCCGGGCGACCCGCGCCCTCCTGGCGCTGTTCCACGCGAAGTTCGATCCCGGGCTGGACGAAGCCGACCGCGACAGGGACACCGCAGACGCGAAGAGGGAATTGTTGGCCGCGATCGATGACATCCCGGTCCTCGACGCAGACCGTCTGCTGCGCACATTCATGAACCTCGTGGAAGCCACAACGCGGACCAACTACTTCCTGGACAAGGCCCACTTGAGCTTCAAACTCAATCCGGCCGCGATCGCCGGTGCGCCGTTTCCACGTCCGAAGTTCGAGATCTGGGTGTACTCGCCGCGGGTGGAAGGCGTTCACTTGCGATTCGGGACCTTGGCACGCGGGGGTTTGCGGTGGTCTGACCGAAGCGAGGATTTCCGGACAGAGGTACTGGGACTGGTCAAGGCACAAAACGTGAAGAACTCCGTCATTGTGCCCACAGGGGCAAAAGGAGGCTTCTATCCCAAACGGTTGCCGGACCCCGGCGCGGACCGCGAAGCCTGGCTCACTGAAGGCCTGGATTGCTACCGAATCTTCGTCAAGGGCCTTCTGGACCTCACGGACAATCTGCTCACCACAGACCGGGGAGAGTCAGTGGTGCCACCGGCCGGCGTGGTACGCCATGACGGCGATGATTACTACTTGGTGGTTGCAGCGGACAAGGGAACAGCGTCATTTTCGGACGCAGCCAATTCGGTCGCCCAGGAGTACGGTTTTTGGCTCGGCGACGCGTTCGCGTCCGGGGGATCCGTGGGATACGACCACAAGCAGATGGGCATCACGGCCCGTGGGGCGTGGGAATCCGCGAAGAACCATTTCAGCGAGCTCGGCATGGATTCACAGACCGGGGGCTTCACCGTGGGCGGCATCGGCGACATGAGCGGCGACGTGTTCGGTAACGCGATGCTGCTCTCGCCGCACATCCGTCTGGTGGCGGCCTTCGACCATCGGGACATCTTCCTTGACCCGGACCCCGATGCGGCAGCTTCCTTCGAAGAACGCAAGCGTCTCTTCCGTCTTCCGCGTTCGTCCTGGGCCGACTACGATCCTTCGCTGATCAGCGCCGGCGGGGGCGTCCACTCCCGCCGGTCCAAGGCCATCGGGATCACCGAGCAGGTCCGGACTGCCCTCGGCCTGGAGCCGGGGACGTCCTCGCTGCCGCCCCACGCGCTGATGCAGGCGATTCTCCGGGCACCCGTGGACCTGCTCTACAACGGCGGCATCGGAACCTACGTCAAAGCCTCCACGGAAAGCCAGACAGACGTCGGAGACAAGGCCAACGACGCCATCAGGGTCAATGGCAACGAGCTGAGGGCCCAGATCGTGGCGGAAGGCGGGAACCTGGGCTTCACGCAGCGCGGCCGGATAGAGGCAGCCCTCGCCGGCGTCCTCCTCAACACCGATGCGATCGACAATTCCGCCGGTGTGGACTGCTCGGACCACGAGGTCAACATCAAGATCTTCGTTGACCGGATGATTGCTGCGCAGAAGATTGGCCCCGACGAACGGGCAGGCTTCCTGCATTCCCTGACCGACGAGGTAAGCCGCCTGGTCCTGGCAAACAACGTTGACCAGAACGTCCTCCTCTTCAACGACCGGCACCTGGCGCTCGAGTTGAATCCCGGCTTTGAGCGGATCATGGACTGGCTGGAAGACGCGGCGGACCTGGACCGCGGCCTCGAGGCCCTGCCGAGCACGGAACAACTCCAGGACAGGCTAAGGGCCGGCACCGGATTGACCTCGCCGGAGCTGTCGGTGCTGGCAGCGTACGCGAAGATCGAGCTGGCCAGGGAGCTCACCGCGAGCGACCTCGCCGATGATCCTTGGTTCAAGCGGGTCCTTCGTGGCTACTTTCCACGCCAATTGTCCGAGCGCTTTGATGCTGAGCTGGACTCCCACCCCCTGCGTCGGCAGATCATCTGCACGGTGGTGGCCAACGACATGATCAACCTTGGAGGGATCACCTTCGCTTTCCGCGCCATCGAGGAAACCACGGCCGCCGCCGCGGCCGTGGCGAGGGCCTTCGTCGTTGTTCGCGAGGCTTATGGGCTGCAGCGCTTCGTGGACAGGGTCGCCAGCCTGCCTCCCGGGTTTCCCGGCGAACACAGAGCCGCGGTTGCCCTTCCACTGCGCAGGCTCCTCGACCGCGCAACCCGGTGGTACGTGACACACGATCACCGGGACCAAACCATCGACGAAGCCCTGCGGAGGATCGGGCCGACCCTGGACCTGCTGCGGACCCGGACCACCGAATTTCTCCGCGGCTCGGACCTTGACCGCGCGGAGCAGAGGTTAACGCATTGGAACGACGCCGGGATGCCGGGTGATCTGGGGCGGCGGGCCTCCGATTTGTTGGAGAGCTTCTCCCTCCTGGACATCTCGCTCGTGGCGGAGCAGGTGGAGGAGCCACTCACCACGATCGCCGACATGTACCACACGGTCATTCATTGGATCGGCGTGGGAACGCTGTTGCTGCGCATCACTGACCTGCCAAGGCAGAGCCGGTGGGAAGCCTTGGCTCGTGCGGCCTTGCGCGACGACGCCTATTCCGCCGTCGTCGACATCACCGTTTCCGTCATGCGGGCCACCCGGGCAAGCGGCGACTCCGGCGCCTCCGCCGTGGACCGCATTGTGGAGTGGGAGAGCGGACGCCAAGAGCAACTGGGGAGGATCAAGGACACCTTCGTGGAGGTCACCAAACCCGGGCAGGTGGACCTCGCGTCGATCTCCGTGGCCCTGAAACTCCTGCGCACGCTGGCGAAGCGCTAGGAGGCTCCTTTGAATACACTGCCAGCGGAACGACTTCGCACATGACGTTTTTGGGGTAGGCAATGCGAATCCTCTAAGGTTGGTGCGCGATGGCAGCTTTAAATGAAACGCCCGATCAATCGGGGCCCGCGCCGCGTGGGCCCGTCTTCGTCGACGCATCAGGCCGGCGCCTGCGCAGGCTCAAGCTGATTGGGCTCGGAGCCCTCGGGCTCGTGGCAGGGTATGTGCTCCTCCTTCTCGTTGCGTTCATGGGAGGGCCTAACGTTGCCGCGCCATACCTGCCCCTACCGACCGCAGCGAAGCCCCCGGCGCCTGATCCGGTTGCCCCAGTGGCCCGGGATCTTCCGTCATCCCCACCAGCACCGCCTTCTGCCGGAGCCGGGCTCCCAACCGGGGGTGCTCGGTTGCCTGCCCCTTTGGCGCCGACGACGCTTGAGGCTCTGGTGACTTCGCCGTCGTCCGTGCCCGTGGCACCAGCGCCTACCGGTGCGACCACGCAGCAGGCTGCCCGTTTCGCCCCGATTACCACTCCCGCGCCCGTCACGTCGCCGACGAGCCCGGGCAAGAGCGGGACGGCTCCGGGCCAGGCCACGAGACCGTTCACGCCTACGCACCCGTGAGTGCGCGCCGCTTAAGCAAGCGCAATGCTCCGGTCAGCGTCAAGGCACACTGGTTCATCCTTGTGGCTGTCCTGTTGGCGCTGGCTGCTGCCCTCGTCGTGCAGGGGTACATGCATCACCTGGCAGGGATCGGCGATGACTCCGTCGCTGCCGGCGGGTCTGCCGGGTCTGTCCCGGACGCGGTCTCGCACGGCGGCCCGGTGGTCGATTCCCGCGGCGGGACCGTCCGTACGGTCAGTCCACCGGACCGCACACTCGCCTTGACCTTTGACGACGGTCCGGACCCGGTGTGGACGCCCCGGATTCTCGACGTTCTCCGCAAGCACCATGTCCATGCCACGTTTTTCGTGGTCGGTTCGGCCGCCATCGACAATCCAGACCTTGTGCGCCGCATCCTGGCGGACGGTAACGAGATCGGCGTGCACACGTTGACTCATGCGGACCTGGGAAGCGCCCCGGCGTGGCGCCAGCAGCTTGAAGTGCAGGGCGACCAGCAGGTCATCGCCGGAATCACGGGCCGCGCGGCAACGCTCCTGCGGCCGCCGTACAGCTCCGAGAACGACGCCGTCAGGGACGGCACCTGGACGGCAATGCGCGCGGCCGCCAATCAGGGCTACCTCACGGTCCTCACTACCCGGGACAGCGAGGACTGGCAGCGGCCCGGCGTCGCGACGATCGAGAAGAATCTCACGCCCTCAGGCCCGCAGGGCCAGGTGCTCCTCATGCACGACGGCGGTGGAGACAGGGAACAGACGGTCGCCGCCCTCGACTCCGTCCTCACGAAGTTCGCGGATCAAGGGTTCCGGGTCACGACCGCGGGAGACGCCGTCGGAATCGCGAGCATGCGCGATGCCTCCGCGGGGGAGCAGGCCAGCGGATCCGCGTTGATATGGGGAATCCGGCTCAGCGACTTCTTCATCACCGCCATCTCGTGGGCGCTCGTTGCGGCCGGAGTGGTGACGGTGGTCCGGGCCGTCCTCGTGGTGGTGTTCGCGGCGCGCCACCGGAGAGCGGCGCGACGCTCGGTAGCGGCCGGCCGCAGTCGGCGCCGGGTGGACGTGCCGGTCCGGCCTGAGGTTATCGAGCCGGTCAGCGTCATCGTCCCCGCGTACAACGAGGCGGCCGGCATCGAAGCCGCAGTCCGATCGATCTTCGCCTCGAGCCATCCGGTGGAGATCATCGTGGTTGACGACGGGTCGACCGACGATACCGCGGACATCGTGGAAAGGCTCGGCCTGCCGGGCGTCACACTGATCCGGAAAGAGAACGGCGGCAAACCGTCGGCCTTGAATGCCGGGCTTGCCGCCGCCAGCCACGAACTTGTGGTCATGGTCGACGGCGACACCGTCTTCGAGCCGGAAACGGTCCACGCCCTCATTCAGCCTTTCGCCGACCCTCGGGTGGGCGCAATTTCCGGTAATACCAAAGTCGCCAACCGCGGAGGGATCCTCGGCGCCTGGCAGCACATCGAATACGTTGTCGGCTTCAACCTGGACCGCAGGCTGTTCGACATCGCCGAGTGCATGCCCACCGTCCCAGGGGCGATTGGCGCCTTCCGCCGCGATGCACTCTTCCGGGTGGGCGGAGTCAGTGACGACACCCTTGCCGAGGACACGGACCTGACCATGTCGCTGTGCCGCGACGGCTGGCGCGTCGTGTACCAAGACGATGCCAGGGCCTGGACCGAAGCACCCGCAAGCCTCGGGGCGCTGTGGAAACAGCGGTACCGATGGTGCTACGGCACGCTTCAGGCGATGTGGAAGCACCGTGGCGCGGTTCTGCAGGGCGGCGCGGCCGGCAAGCTCGGCCGACGCGGGCTTGGCTACCTGCTCGTCCTGCAGGTCCTGCTGCCGTTGTTCGCACCGGTAGTGGATGTCTTTGCCATCTACGGCCTGATCTTCCTTGATCCGGTCCGGATCGCGGCACTCTGGCTTGACTTCCTCCTGGTTCAATTCCTCATGGCGGCCTATGCGTTCCGGCTCGACAATGAGTCGCTTCGCCCACTGTGGACCCTTCCGCTTCAGCAGTTCGTCTATAGGCAGCTCATGTACCTCGTCGTCATCCAGTCGGTAGTCACGGCCTTGGCGGGCGCGCACCTGCGATGGCATCGGATGGAGAGGTATGGAAGCCTGCGCGTGCCGCCGACCGCATAAAGCGGTAACCTCCTAGCCCTTCGCGCGCAGCTCCCGCCGAAGGATCTTCCCCGACGCCGACTTCGGAATCACCTCGACGAACTCGACCGATCGCACGCGCTTGAACGGCGCCATGTGACCGGCGACAAACTCCATGACGTCCCCGTCCCCGAGCTCGGCTCCCGCCTGCCTGACGACGAACGCCTTCGGTACCTCTTCGCCGTCGTCCGCGTGGATGCCGATGACCGCGGCGTCCGCGATACGCGGGTGGGTGAGCAGGAGGGCTTCGAGCTCAGCGGGCGCGATCTGGTAGCCCTTGTACTTGATCAGCTCCTTGAGCCGGTCGACGATCGTCACGATGCCGTCAGCCGTGACGGTCGCGATGTCGCCCGTGCGGAGGAATCCATCCGGGTCGATCGTCGCAGCGGTCGCATCGGGCCGGTTCAGGTAGCCGAGCATGACCTGCGGGCCGCGGACGAGGAGCTGTCCCGGGGCGCTCGGTCCCTCAGCCGGGACGTCGATCTCCTCGTCAGTGGCGGGATCGAGGAGCTTGCACTCCGTGTTCGGCACGGTGTAGCCCACCGAGTCGAGGGGGATGCGTTCGGCGCCGTCACGCGGAATGGCATGGGATACAGGGCTCAGCTCGGTCATCCCGTAGCCCTGGAGCATCGTGCAGCCGAGCCTCTTCGCGACGGCGTGCCCCAGCTCGCCGTCGAGGGGCGCCGCTCCCGAAAGCACCGCGCGGACGGAGGAAAGATCGTATTGGTCTACCAGCGGATGCTTCGCCAGTGCGACGGCGATGGGCGGCGCGATGAAGAGGTAGGTACAGCGATGGTCCTGTGCGATGCGGAGGAATTCGGCGAGGTCGAACTTCGGCATCGTGACGAGCCTGGCCCGCTCGCCGAGAGCGAGATTAAGCAGCACCGTCAGCCCGTAGATATGGAAGAAAGGCAGGACGGCAAGCAACACGTCGTCGGGAGTCACCCGGAAGAAGGCGCTCGACTGGGCGACGTTCGCCACGAGGTTGTACTGGCTCAACAGGACGCCTTTCGGCGTGCCGCTCGTGCCGGACGAGTAGGGTACGACGGCGGCGGCGTGCGGATCGACGCTGAGCGTCGGCGCGGGAAGGCCGGCTTCCAGCACGTCCGCGAGCGAGGGATGCCCCGCGGCAGTGGTGAGGTCGCCGCCGTCGAGCACCACGAGCCGTTCCGCAGGAATGCCGGCAGCCAGCGCCGCGGCCTGCGCACGCTCGAGGAACGGCGAGACGGTGAAGAGCCAGGAGGCGCCCGCGTCGCTGAGCTGGCTGCCTACTTCATCGGCGGTATACAGCGCGTTGACCGTGGTGACGGCGGCGCCCGCACGGAGGACACCGTGGAAGACGACGGCGAACGCCGGCACGTTGGGGCAGAAAAGGCCCACGGTGGTCCCGGGGCCGGCCCCGTGGCTTGCGAGCCAGCCTGCGGTGGCATCGATTCGGCTGACGAGTTGCCGGTAGCTCATTTCCGCACCGGATGTGCCGTCCACAAGTGCAATCCGGTCAAGGTCCTCGTCGCTCAGCCCACCGAACAGGTACTCATAAATGGTGACTTCGGGGATCTCTACATCAGCGTACGGGCTGGTGAACATGGCGGCTCCTTCGACGCACGACGCCGGGAGTCGCCGTCGTGCGTCCATTACACCCGGCGGTGCGGGGCCCGGACAAGGCCTGCCGCGGCCGGATGCCCCTTCAGCGGAAGGGTCTACGCCTCAACCAAGTCTGCGCGGGGCGCGTCGACCAAGGCGGGAGTGTGCCAAGGATGGCCGCTCCGGTCCCTTTGGGGGAGTGGTTTATGGTGCCGCGGGGGAACGGGAAGAGGCGGCATCGGTGGCTTAGGCGGCATGGGGGCAGGATTGGGTTGCCGTACGACGGGAACCTGTGGCGCGGCTGCTGGTCCGCGAAGTGGGACTTCGGGGCATAGATCGGTGATCAGGCCCATTCCTGCATATTCGCGTACGTCACTGATGCCGCACACTGCGGCCCGCTTGTCCGGAAAGGACCTGGAGACGGCCACCACCGTTCCGTCCGGAGCCTTGAGCCTGAATCTGAAGCTCGTGTCCTCGTCGATGAAGAGTTCAAACATCCCGGTCATGCGTATCCTCCCGAACAGCGGGCGGCGCGTGACGCCCGGTAGGTTTCGCCGGGACCGGGGCGCGACGTTGCGCCCCGGTCTTTCAGCCGGCAAATGGATCATCTCACTCACAGTGCATGGTGCTCGCCACACGGTGTAGTTAACCAAAATACGGTGAAGAACCCTGGCTGGCTAGTGCTCGGGACGGAACGACGTTCAATGCTGCTCGAGGATCCTGTGCGCGTCGTCCTGTGCGGTCAAGGCCCTGTCGTCTAAAATCCGGCCCGGCAGGTGTCCGGCTGCGGCGATCGCCCGCCGCAACTCCGCCACAGTGCGGGGATTGCCCACGCCCCGGTGCGCCATGGCGTGGCAATTGGCACACAGCGGCACGAGGTCCGCTATGGGATCCAGCCGGTAATTGCCGCCAAGCTGTGAAACGGGAACCACGTGGTGGACGTGGATGTAGTCCTTGCCGATGTCGCCGTAGCTTACTTCGAAGGAGAAAGAGCACGCGGCACAGGACGTTCCGTGGAAAGCCAAGCAGACGCGACGCGCTTCAGGGTCCCGTTCGTAGCGGTTCGTATCGATCCGGCTGACGGCGTCCTCCGGGTAGGTTCCGGGGACGATCCGGCACGGTTCCGAGGCTGCCGGCCCGTGCTCTCGCCACAAGCGCTGAAGCCGCGGTTCCGACTCTGCCGGAATGGACCGCCCAGAACCGCGGAAGGTATTCCAGGCCACATCCGGCACTTCACTGGTGAGGACACTGGATGGTATTTGGCTGCCCAGGGGGAGCACGGCGTCGAAGGACACGCTGACGTACCGCGCACCGCTCTTCGGCCCGGTGCGTTGTGGCGCCTCGTAGCTTTCGGACATCACCACGCCGTGTCCGATCAGCCCGCGTCCGTGCTGGCCCTCGCCTTGCAGGAGAAGCCATGCCTGGCTGCCAGGCTGGATCTTCCGGTGCCGCCCGACGTTCCACCGCTCCAGGAATTGCCCTGTTTCGGCGACCTGCTCGATTACAGCCTCGTAGTTCCAGTCGTTCCCAAGCCGTGGATTCCATCCCAGGATGATGGCCACCATGGCTGCTCCTCCCTGCGTGCCGGTGAAATTATGCGAGTCGGTTTCGGACGATTTCGCTGACGGCCTTGCCGTCGAAGCGGCCGGCGACCTTTGCCGTGACGGGCTTCATCACGGCGCCCATCTGCCTGACCGAGAGTTCAGTGCCACCGGCCTTCAACGCGGCGATTGCCTCGTCGACGATGTCCTCGACTTCGGCGGATGTCAGCATTGTAGGCAAGTAGGCCTCGATGACTTCGGCCTCGGCGATTTCCGCCGCGGCGCGTTCGGCCTCTCCGGCCTCCGTGTAAATGCGGGCCGTGTCCCGGCGCTTGGCGGCTTCCTTTTGCAGCAGCGCCGTCACCTGGGTGTCGTCCAACTCGATGGGTGTCTTGCCGGACTTCTCACGCGTCTCGATTTCGCCCAGGACGTTGCGGACCGTCGTGAGCGCAGTTTTGTTGCGATCCTTCATGTGGACTACGACGTCAGCATGCAGGCGTTGCTTCAAGGTGCTCATGGTAATTCCCTCTACTTGGTGATTGTTTTCATTCTTCACGGTCTGGAGCGTCTGTGCAGAAGAGCCATGCGGCCGGCCGGTCCGGTATCTAAAATTCTGCCTCCGGCGATCCCCCAAGAAGGCCCTCCGCGACGTAGCATCAAGGTAGGCGGCTGCCAGGAGTGTGGCGAAATGTTTGAGAGATTTACGGACCGTGCCCGTCGCGTTGTTGTGCTTGCCCAAGAAGAGGCACGCATGCTCAACCATAACTACATCGGTACCGAGCACATCCTTTTGGGTCTGATCCAGGAGGGTGAGGGGGTTGCCGCCAAGGCGTTGGAGTCGATGAGCATTTCGCTCGATGGCGTCCGCGAGCAGGTACAGGAGATCATCGGCCAGGGCCGGCAGGCCCCGTCGGGTCACATCCCCTTCACCCCGCGCGCCAAGAAGGTGCTTGAACTCGCACTTCGGGAAGCCCTGCAGCTCGGCCACAACTACATCGGTACCGAGCACATCCTGCTCGGCCTCATCCGTGAGGGTGAAGGCGTTGCCGCGCAGGTCCTCGTCAAGCTTGGCGCCGACCTTGGCCGGGTCCGTCAGCAGGTGATCCATTTGCTTTCCGGCTATGAGAGTAAGGACCCCGGCGGAACGGTCGCCGGACCGAGCCAGCCCGAGGTGGCTCCGGCCGGTTCGGTGGTGCTGGACCAGTTCGGCCGCAACCTGACCCAGGCCGCGCGGGAGAACAAGCTCGATCCCGTGATCGGCCGCGAGCTGGAGATGGAACGCGTCATGCAGGTCCTCTCCCGCCGCACCAAGAACAACCCGGTGCTGATCGGTGAGCCCGGCGTCGGCAAGACCGCCGTCGTCGAGGGCCTTGCCCAGGCGATCGTCCGGGGCAACGTGCCCCAGAGCCTGAAAGACAAGCAGCTTTACACGCTCGATTTGGGGTCCGTGGTGGCCGGTTCCCGCTACCGTGGTGATTTCGAAGAGCGCCTGAAGAAGGTCCTCAAGGAAATCCGGACCCGTGGCGACATCATCCTCTTCATCGACGAGATCCACACGCTCGTGGGTGCCGGCGCTGCCGAGGGTGCGATCGATGCCGCGTCCATCCTCAAGCCGTTGCTGGCCCGTGGTGAACTCCAGACCATTGGTGCCACCACACTGGACGAGTACCGCAAGCACATCGAGAAGGACGCGGCACTGGAGCGCCGCTTCCAGCCGATCCAGGTCCAGGAACCGTCGGTGGCCGACACGGTCGAGATCCTCAAGGGCCTGCGTGACCGTTACGAGGCGCACCACCGGGTGACCATCACCGACGGCGCCCTGGCGGCCGCGGCGAGCCTCTCGGAGCGTTACGTTTCGGACCGCTTCCTGCCGGACAAGGCGATCGACCTGATCGACGAAGCCGGCGCCCGGCTGCGGATCCGCCGGATGACCCGTCCGCCGGAGCTGAAAGCGATGGATGCACGCATCGCCGAGGTGAAGATGGAGAAGGAGTCGGCCATCGACGCGCAGGACTTCGAAGGCGCCGCGTCGCTGCGGATGAAGGAGCAAAAGCTCGTCGCCGAACGCAGGGAAAAGGAACTGAGATGGAAGTCCGGCGGCATGGAAGGCCACTCCGAGGTAGACGAGGAGCTGATCGCCGAGGTTCTGGCGAATTCCACCGGCATCCCGGTCTTCAAGCTCACCGAGGAAGAATCCAGCCGTCTCCTCAAGATGGAGGAGGAACTCCACAAGCGCGTTATCGGGCAGAACGAAGCCATCAACTCGGTGTCGCGGGCCATTCGCCGCACCCGTGCGGGCCTGAAGGATCCCAGGCGTCCGGGCGGCTCGTTCATCTTCGCCGGACCTACCGGCGTCGGCAAGACCGAGCTCGCGAAGGCCCTGGCCGAGTTCCTCTTCGCTGACGAAGAGGCCCTCATCACGCTGGACATGTCCGAGTACTCCGAAAAGCATTCCGTGTCGCGTCTCTTCGGTGCCCCTCCGGGCTATGTCGGCTACGACGAGGGCGGGCAGCTGACCGAGAAGGTCCGCCGTCGTCCGTTCTCCGTGGTCCTGTTCGACGAGGTGGAGAAGGCGCACTCCGACTTGTTCAACTCGCTGCTGCAGATCCTCGAGGACGGCCGCCTGACGGATAGCCACGGCCGGGTGGTGGACTTCAAGAACACGGTGATCATCATGACCACCAACCTCGGCACCCGCGATATCTCCAAGAGCGTCGCGACGGGCTTCCAGTCCGGCACGGACACCACCACCGGTTACAACCGGATGCGGGCCCGGGTCACGGAGGAGCTCAAGCAGCAATTCCGTCCCGAGTTCCTCAACCGTGTTGACGACGTCATTGTCTTCCCGCAGCTCACGCAGGACGAGATCATCGAGATTGTTGACCTCATGATCCGTCGGCTGGAGCAGCATTTGGCCGACAAGGACATGGGCATCGAGCTCACGGACGCCGCCAAGGTCCTCCTGGCCACCCGCGGATACAACCCCGCCATGGGTGCGCGGCCGCTGCGCCGGACCATCCAGCGCGAGATCGAGGACCAGCTCTCCGAGAAGATCCTCTTCGGCGAACTGCACCCGGGTGACATCGTGGTGGTCGACGTAGACGGCGAAGGCGACGACGCGAAATTCACGTTCGCCGGCAACGCCAAGCCACGCATCCCGGATGCGCTGCCCGCCGTGGGCTAGGACGAGTCGACCGACTGCCCCGTCCTGCCGCCGTCGGGCCTTTCCCGGTCAACCTTGTGCCCGAGGCCCGCGAGCAGGCGTGCGACGGCGTCCTCCGCGGTCGGCGGTGGGCCGAAGACATCGCGCTGGCGTGAGGTGTCGGCGACATAGCGGCCGGTCTGGAACCACTCCATCATCGCCCCGAATTCCGGTCCCATCTGGCTGACCGGGTTCAGGACGAGCTCGATCTGGCGGCCGAGCATCTGACCGGAGATATCGGCGATGTCCTGCATGGTTACCGGCCGGTTCCAGCCGATGTCGATGCGTTGGCCCTCGATGCCGCCTGCGTCGACTGCGGCTGCAAGGTATCCGGCGAGGTCACTGGCAAGAACGTATGTCAGGGGGACCGTGGACGACCCGAACCACATGAGCCGCCCCTCGCTGAACGGGTCGCCGAAGCGGGTGATCTGCTCAAGGAAAGCGCCCGGACGCAGGGCTACGAACGGGACCCCGAGTTCTTCCAGACGGTCCTCGGTCAGCTTCTTGTGCCAGAAGTGCGGGACATCCGGAGTCTGATCGCAGGTGAGGATGCTGGTGAGGACAAATCGGCGAGTACCGGCGCGGCTGGCCGCATCGACGAGGTTGATGTTGCCCACCGTGTCGGTGAGAGGGGTGTCGCCCTCCCGATGGTGGGTGTATCCGGCCGCTGAGGTGATCACCGCGTCGACGCCGTCCATGGCGTGCGCAAGCGATTCCGGGTCCATCATGTCGCCACGTACGATCGTGGCACCCAGTTCTTCGAGGCGGCCCGCATCCGAACCGGGCCGCACCAAGGCGCGGACTTGTTTACCTCCCGCCAGCAGCCGGGACACCACCTGGCTGCCGAGCATCCCGGTACCGCCGACCACAAGCACTGGTCCCGGGTCGGTCATTGTTGACTCGGAGGGCGTCACGGTTGCGTGCCTGTGGGGCCTTGATCCTCCACCTGGCCACGCCACCCTCCGGTTTCGGCTCCACGCGCCTCGATGAATTCCTTGAACTTCTTCAGGTCCGCCTTTACCTGCATCTCGTCTACTTGGAGCGCGGCTCCGGCCTTCTCCATGAAGGTTTCGGGCGCCCACTCGAAATGGACCTTGACGTGGGTGTGGTTGGCGTCCAGCGGCGAAAACCTGATGATGCCGGCGTGCGATTTACCGTCAATGCTGCGCCAAGCAATCCGGTCGTCGGGTTCCTGGTCGACGATTTCCGTGTCGAACTCCCGTTCCACGCCCCCTATCCTGGTGACCCAATGGTTGGTCGTGTCGCTCAACTGGGTTACGGATTCCACACCGGACATGAATCGGGGAAACGACTCAAACTGCGTCCACTGGTTGTAAGCGGCACGGACGGGGACATCCACGTCAATGGCTTCTTCAACCTTTCGCATCTTTCCTCCTCCGTTGGACTTGCATGGACAGGCCGCAGGGGTGGCCAACGGTCCCTCGAGGAAGCCTGCCACCCTTGAACATTAAGCCTGCTGACCATCCACGTCCAGTGTTGCCAGGCACAAGCCGGTTTGGCAGTTACGTCCTGGAGCGCCCGCGGCGCGCGACGGCGTCGATCGTCACTGCCGCGACGAGGACCAGCGCGGTGACGACGTACTTGGCCGGTGCGCTGTAGCCCTGCAGGCCCATGCCGTTATCGATCGTCGCGATCACCAGCCCGCCCAGGACCCCGTGCAGCACTTTGCCGCGCCCGCCGAACAGGCTGGTCCCGCCGATCACTGCGGCCGCCACCGCGTAAAGCACCAGCGTGCCGCCGTCGTATGACGTCGAGACGGAGCGGAGCCGCGACGCGTAGACGATTCCGCCGATTCCCGCCGTGAAGGAAGCGAGCATGAAGGCGAGGGTACGGATGCGCGCAAGGTTCACGCCTCCCCGCCGCGCGGCCTCGGCGTTGCCGCCAATCGCGTAGACGTAGCGGCCGAACCGGGTACGCCCGAGCAACAGCGTCCAGGCGGCGAGGACCCCGAGCACCACCAGGAGCACCCACGGCACGCCGCTGATTTCCACGAGGGTGCCCCGGTCGGTATTGCAGAGCCACACGATGGCCACACCCGCGGCGAGCGCCGCTGCGATCTTCAAGGCGCTGACGCTGGCAGGCGGCGCGACGAGCCCGGTATTGCGCCGGCGGGCGTCCCGCAGCCACGTCCACGCGCTGAACGCCCCGACGACGACGAACATGAGGATCCAGCTGGTGACCGGGCTGAGGTTGCCGCTCGCGATGTTGTTGATGACGGTGTCATTGATGGGCACCACGCCGCCGCTGCCGAGGATGATGAGCATCACCCCAAGCCAGCCGAGTTGGCCGCCGAGGGTCACGACGAACGACGGCAGGCCGAGCCGGGTGATGATCGTCCCGTGGAGCAGTCCGATCCCGGCGCAGCTCAGCAAGCCGACGGCGATCGCCGCCCACCAGGGCCAGCCTGTGGACTCCTGGACGAGTTCGGCCATGATGACGCCGCCCACCCCGCCGACATACCCGATGGACAGGTCGATTTCGCCGAGCAGGAGCACGAAAACCTGGCCCATCGCCAAGAGCATGAAAACCGAACCTTGGATGAGCAGGTTCACCAAGTTGCCGGGAGTCAGGAAATTCGGGTTCAGGGATTGGAACAGCACGGAGATCAGCAACAGGCCCGCGAGAACCGGCAGCACTCCGCTCTCGCCGCCCCGGACCCGAGCGAACGCCGCGCGGAAGTAATCGGGCAGCGAGGTCGCGGTGATGTCCGGGTTCAACGCCAATGCGGCCTTCCGCTTGGCCGCAGCCGTGGTCGGCTCGTCCTGGAGCACCGCCGCCGCGGAGGGGAGGGGCCCCTTGGCGGCGGTCAGCTGACGGTTCGACGGCGATGGAGGCGCAAGTTCCGGCCGTGCCCGATCGGAGAACCCCGTGGTCATCAGGTCGACCACGATCTGCCGGTCCATCTCCGCGACAGGTCGGATGGCCACAAGCTGCCCGAGCCTGAGCACGGCGATGCGGTCCGCGACTTCGAACACGTCGTTCATATTGTGCGAGACGACGATGACGGCGACGCCGCGATCGGCGAGCTGGCGGATCAGGTGAAGGACAACCTCCGTCTGGGCGACGCCGAGTGCCGCGGTGGGCTCGTCCATGATGACCAGCTTCGAGTTCCACAGCACCGACTTCGCGATGGCGACGGACTGGCGTTGCCCGCCGGACAGGGACGCGACGGGTTGCCGGATCGACCGCACGGTGGTCACGGCCAGGCTCGCGAGCGTCTCCCGGGCCGCGATCTCCATGCTCTCTTCATCAAGGAGAAGATGGCGAAGGCGTTCGCGGCCGAGGAACAGATTCTGCACGATGTCGAGGTTGTCGCACAGTGCAAGGTCCTGGTACACGGTCTCGATGCCGAGCGCTGCGGCTTCGTGCGGCGAGTTCAACCGGACGGGTTGGTTTTCCCAAAACAGCTGCCCGTCGTCGGGAGCGTGAATGCCGGCCACGCATTTGATCAACACCGATTTGCCCGCGCCGTTGTCGCCGGCAAGGGCGGTCACCTTGCCGGTCGGCACCTCGAGGGTGATGTCGACCAGTGCCTGCACCGGCCCGAAGTTCTTGTCGATGCCCTCCAGCCGAAGCAGGGGCCCGACGTCGGCGGGGCCCGGCGCTGCCAACTCGCTCATCGTCGAACTACTGGATACCTGCCGCCGTGCACGCGTCCTTCACTTGCGAGATGCACACCGAAGAAGTCGCCACGGCACCGTCCTTGACCACCGTGTCCGCCATGTTCTTCGTGGTCACCCACAGCGGGGTCAGCAGGACCGATGCGACGTCGGACTTCGCGGTGTCGTCTGTGGTCTTGCCGTTCACGAGGGTCGATGGAACGGTCACGCCCGCCCGCAGGTAAAGGGCTGCTGCGGCGGCCGCCTGGGCCTCAAAGTAGATCGGCTTGTACACCGTTCCGCACTGGTAACCCTTCAGGATGTTCTGCAGGCCGGACAACGACGCATCCTGTCCCGTCGTCGGGAAGGTCTTGGCGGGGATCTGCTTGCTCTGCAGGTAGGCGATCACAGCGTTGGCGTTGTCGTCGTTCGGCGTGACCACCGCGTTGATGTTCGGGTGGGCGGTGTATTGCTGGGCGAACGTGGTCTGTGCCACCGACGGCGTCCACGTGCCTGCCGGCTCTCCTACGTTGACGTACTCGCCATTGTCGAAGTGCGGCTTGAGCACGCCGTTATAGCCTTCGGCGAACAGTTTCGCGTTGTTGTCGGTCGGATCGCCATCCATGACCAGGATGTTTGGTTTGGTGACTTTCCAGTCCGCGATGCACGTGACTTCGCCCTGTCCGATCAGCTGGCCAACCTTGACGTTGTCGAAGCTTACGTAGGTGCGGTCCTTGGCCCCGCCTTTGACGAGCCGGTCATAGTCGACCACCTTGACGCCGCGCGCGCTGGCGGCCGCCTCGATGGCTGCGCCCGAACCGGAGTCGAGGGCGTCGACCAGCAGCACGGATGCCCCTGCCGTGATGTCAGCCTCGGCTTGCGTCTGCATGGTGCTTGCGCTGCCTTGCGCGTTGTCGATTTTGAACTTGGAAGAGTCGAGTCCCGCGGCTTCGAATGCCTTCTTCAGGTAGGGGGCATCGAAGGTGACGTATCGTGCGGAGGTGGTGGTGTCCGGCAGCAGCACCCCGACCATCCCTTTGCCTTGGGATGCGAGGGACGTGAGTTGTTTCATGGCCGAGAAATCGGCTGTGAACGCATCCGCAGAGATCTGCGGCACCGCTCCTCCGGAGCTCGTGGCGCTCGACGTGGACGATGTGCTCGTGCTCGAGCATGCGGCGAGTGCCGTGATAGCGAGGGTTGCAATGAAGGCGGTTCCGGCGCCTCGTGCCGGGACCTTCATGTTTAACATTTCTTTCCTTCCATTGGTTTCGACAGCAGGCGACCTGGCGGGGTCGGGCCGGAACCTGGGCGTTGGCGCCGGACGCAGGTCCACGCCGGAGGCCACGGCGGTTCTCACCAACGGACGTCGAGGAGCCAGCACTCGGCTGACTGCGACTTTATGACCAGCGACTCGATATCACGGGGTCCTCTCCGGACGGACACGGCGGCGACGCCGGGCATGTCCGTCGATGTTGCTCTATGACTACGTTGTAGACCGGAAGTCTGCGCTTAGCAAGGCTTCGTGCGGGGCAGGATTCGACGACGGGATGCCGGGAAGCAGCCGGGCTCGGATTTTGTTACATCAATACCGGAGTACCTGCCCGATACCCCGGGATGCAGTCCACATCACAGAGGTGGGTTCAATGAAGAAATGGACGCGATGGCAGGATTGGGTCACGGTAGTTGCCGGGCTCTACGCTGTTCTATCAGTCATCTGGACCAAGGCGGCCGGCGGCTCGACTGCCTTGATGCTCGTGTTCGGCGCATTGCTGGTCATCAGCGGCGTCATCAATCTGGCCATGCCCGGAACCCCGGTCATGGAGTGGATCCAGGCAGCCTTTGGCGCCCTGTTGTTCCTTTCCCCGTGGTTCGGTTCCTACGCCATGCAAACCGGCGTCGCCTGGACGTCCTGGATCACCGGTCTGGTGGCGCTCGTCGTCACCGCGATGGCGATCAAACCCAGCACCGAGGAACACCGGCATCACATGGTCAGCCCTTCGCACTGACGTGGTGAAACGCTCAGGTGCTGAAACGCTGAAGTGCTGAAACGCCGAACAGCGGGAACATCGGCCGGCGGGCCGTCATCGGACCCGCCGGCCGCTTGCTGCTCTGCGCAGGTATCCCGACGGCGGGCGCCGCGAATGCCGCCGTCAAAACGGCCGCCCGACCAGGGAGCTGCGGCTCAGACTATGAGGACGGCAGCGCCGGTTATCCGGTCGTTGGCCAGGTCCTGCAACGCCGTGTCGGCTTCGGCTAACGGATACGCCGTCGTGGTGGGGGCCAGCGGGATGTCCGCGGCGAGGGACCAGAACTCTTCGCCGTCTGCCCGGGTATTGGCGGTAACACTACGGAGCTGCCGCTCATGGAAGAGATCCGCGGAGTAGTTCAAAGGCGGTATGTCGCTGAGGTGGATCCCCGCAATGGCAAGGCTCCCGCCCCGGTCCAGCGCCTTGAGTGCCACAGGAACAAGGTCACCCACGGGAGCAAAAAGTATTGCCGAGTCGAGTGGGTCCGGCGGGGAGTCGTACGCGTCGCCCACAAACACCGCTCCCAGTTCACGTGCCAGCTCACGGGCGGACTCCGAACGGGTCATCACGTAGACCTGCGCCCCTTGGTGGCGCGCCATCTGTGCCGTGAGATGGGCAGAGCCTCCGAAACCATAGATGCCCAGCCGGCCACCTGGCGGGAGCTCGGCCCGTTTGAGCGCACGGTACCCGATGATGCCGGAGCACAATAGAGGGGCCGCCTGCTCGTCCGAAAACCGGGGCGGGATGGCATAGGCGAAATCTTCGGATACCGTGAGTTGTTCGGCATAGCCGCCGTCCCTGTCCCATCCGGTGAAGACAGGGGAGAGGCAGAGGTTCTCGTCGCCGCGGCGGCAATGCGCGCAGCTCCCGCAGGTTCCCCCTAGCCATGCGACTCCGACCCTGTCACCGCGCCGGGACCTCACACACCCGTCGCCGGTCTCGCTGACTGTTCCCACCGCTTCGTGGCCCGGTACGACGTTCGGCCTCCGCGGCGCAAGGTCGCCTTCGGCGAGGTGCAGATCCGTGCGGCAGACACCGCAGGCGCGGACACTGACGAGGAGTTCCCGCCGCCCCGGGCGCGGATCGGCCCGTTCGCCCCAAACCAGCGGCCGGGATTCCATCGGGCCTGGTTCCCGGACCCACCATGCACGCATCGTGTTCTCCCTCGCTGCTAACTCTGATTCCGCGCGGCGGGGTCCCCGTTGGCGGCCCGCCGCTCCGCTTTCAGCAGGCGCAGGCCGCTGGCCAGCACGCCCACATGGCTGAACGCCTGCGGGAAGTTCCCGAGGAACTCGCCGGTGTCCGGGTGGATCTGCTCAGGCAGCAGGCCCAGCGGATTCGCGCGTCTGCAGAGGGATTCGTAGAGTTCATGGGCTTCATCCACCCGCCCTTGACCGGCCAGGTTGTCCACCAGCCAGAAGCTGCAGAGGAGGAACGCCCCTTCGCTTCCGGGCAAACCGTCGGGAGAAACCTCTGGCAGGTAGCGGAACAAAAGCCCGTTGCCGGCGTCGAGCTCTGCCGCTATCGCTTTTGTGGTGGACACCATCCGCGGATCGTCGAATTCGATGACGTTGCGGACGGGTAGGGTCAACAAGGACGCGTCCAGGCCGCCGCTGCCGCCCAGATTCTCGGTAAAGGTGCGACGCCGGGGGTCCCAGGATTGCGTCAAGGCAGCCTGCCGGATCCGCCGGGCCGTGGCCTCCCACCGGCGCTTGGGGTAGGGAAGCCCGTCCCTGCGCGCGATCTGGATGGCGCGGTCGATCGCGACGTAGCACAGTGCCGCCGAGTAGGTGAAGGGTCTGCTCTTGTCCCTGATTTCCCACGGCCCGGAGTCCGGAACCCGCCAACTCCTGATGGCCATTTCCACGATCGGGACCAATGCCGCCCAGAGCCGCTCATCGACCCGCTTCCCGCTGCCGGACCACTGGTAGGCGATGTCGACGATTTCTCCGTACACATCGTGCTGGAGTTGGTGCCGGGCACCGTTTCCCCACCTCACCGGGGCCGAGTCCCGGTATCCCCGCAGCTGCGGGTCCTGCACCTCGTCGGGCGGCTGGGAGCCGTCGAGGGCGTACATGACGTGCGGGATACCGTCCCGCTCAACGTTGGTCAGGACCCAGGCCAGGAAGACGTCCGCATCACTGGGATCGCCAATGCGCCGGAACACGTAGTTGGAGAAGGACGCGTCGCGCACCCACGTGTACCGGTAGTCCCAGTTCCGCGACGTGCCGGGCCACTCAGGCAGGGACGAGGTGGCGGCCGCGAGGATGGCTCCCGTCTCGGCGTGATCCAGCATCTTCAGCGTCAGGGCCGAACGCTTCATCAGCTCCGCTTGGGAGCCTTCGCAATCCAGGTTTGATGCCCACCGGCGCCAGGCATAGACGGTCTGGTCAATGAGCTTTTTGCTCTCCGGATGCTGACGGAGCCGGAACCGACCCGACCAATGCAGGACCATGGTCAGCGTTTCTCCCGCGCGAAGCGTCATCTCGGCGGATAGGCCGCGACCGTCGGGCATGAGTTCAACTGAAGACCACAGGTAGACCTCCTGGACTCCGTCCTTCCGCCAATCAAACCGCCAGCCGGTGGCCAAGGTGTCAAAAGTGACACCGGCCTTCGGTACCAGGCTGATGCGCAGCGGGACGTCCCCGCCCACGGCCCTCGCGTGCCGCAGGAGTTCGGAACGGCCAGCCGGCACCGGCTCCGATAGCTCGGCGCCGGCACGCAGCGTCAGTCCGTCCGTCACCTGCAGCACGCCGCGATCGGATACGAGGGACGTGACCAGCACGCAGGAATCCTCGGTATAGCGCTGGGAGGATGCCAGAGTGCGGAGAGGGGCTATTTCGAAACGGCCGCCCGACTCGGCGTCAAGGATGCCGGCCAGGAACGGGGGACTGTCGAATTCCGGCAGGCAAAGCCAGGTCATTGCGCCGTCCCGCCCCACCAAGGCGCACGTGGACCCGTCGCCAATGAGTCCATGATCCTCGATGGGCAAATATCCATCCTGCCTAACCACCGGGCGTGCCTCGGCACCAGTGATCATCGTGTTCACTCCTTTGGGTTCAGGCGAGGCTTCCTATATGGATTCTCTCGCCGATCCCGCGCGCACGCCACAGTCCGCCGGCACCAAGAAACCGCGGGTTCAGGCCGCGACCTCAGGGCGTGAGGAGGACCTTGATGGAGCGCCGTTCGTCCATGGCGCGGTAGGCCTCGGGTGCTTCCTCGAGCGGCATCACGGTGTCGAAGACGCGGCCCGGATTGATCTTGCCGTCAAGCACGTCCGCGAGCAGTTCGGGGATGTACGTGCGCGCCGGTGCCATGCCGCCGGCGATCGAGATGTTCGTGTCGAACAAGTAGCGCAGCGGGGCTTCGGCTCCGCCCGTCGGGACACCAACGAAGCCGAGGGCACCGCCCGGGCGGACACTGTGCAATGCCTGTTCCATGGATTCCTTGGTTCCGACGCACTCCAGCACCGAGTCGGCCAGGACCCCTCCGAGCAACTCGCGGACCTTGGCTACGCCTTCCTCGCCGCGCTCGGAGACGATGTCCGTGGCCCCGAACTCGAGGGCAATCGCCTGTCGGTCGGCGTGCCGGGACATCGCGATGATTCGTTCGGCTCCGAGCCGCTTCGCTGCGAGCACGCCGCAGAGTCCCACCGCGCCGTCGCCGACCACGACGACGGTCCTGCCGGGGCCGACCTTCGCCGCAAGGGCTGCGTGGTGGCCGGTGGCCATCACGTCGGAGAGCGTCAGCAAGCTCGCGCGGAGCGCGTCGTCTGGTTCCGTGACGCCGGGGACCTTGACGAGGGTGGATTCGGCGAGCGGTACGCGCACCGCCTGGCCCTGGCCGCCGTCGATCGCGTGCCCGCTGTCGTCTTTGCCGCCCCAACCCGCCAAATGGTCGCAGGCAACCGTGACGCCGCCCAAGCACTGCGGGCACGCGCCACAACTGACCAAGAAGGGAGCAATGACGAAGTCGCCTACCGCCAGGGTGGTGACGTCGTCGCCGATGCTTTCCACCGTGCCGATGAATTCGTGTCCAATGGCCGAAGGCTGGTGGGTGGGCTTGACGCCGCGGTACGGCCACAGGTCCGATCCGCAGACGCAGGAGGCAGTGACTTTGACGACGACGTCGGTGGGCAGCTGGACCGTGGGGTAGTTACGGTCTTCAACACGGATGTCGCCGGGACCGTGGATGATGGTGGCGCGCATGGGGCTCCTCAAATGGTGGTTGTTGGGCTTGAATCGAGTCTATCCCGCCGCGCCCATGGTCCTGTACTGGCCGGTAGCCAGGCGTCGTGCCGCTCTCCATCGCTACCGGGTTCAATCGGTACCGGAGGACAGAAGCAGCGGGTTGTGATTGCCCGCGCTTTGGCGAACAAGCCCCAGGTGCTTTTGATCAAGCCGGTGGGTTCCCACCCGAAGATGACCGGGCTACTATCGTCCTCGTGACACCCGTGTGACCGAGGTCATGCGGCGGCAGCCCGACGACCTGGAGGTGCCCGATGGCGAATCCGTTGCAATGGCCCGTTCTGCGTCAGCTCCTCGAACACGATCCCACCGGTCGCCATCACGCTGCCAAGTCGCCGGCGACCGAAAGACTCACCGCCCGGATTGCAACTGCGGACCGGGTTGTTCCCTCGGTTTGCCCGTATTGCGCCGTTGGCTGTGCACAAAACGTCTACGTCAAAGACGGGAAGGTCATCCAGATCGAGGGCAACCCGGACTCGCCCATCAGCCGCGGCCGCTTGTGCCCCAAAGGGTCTGCGTCGCTGCAGCTGACCACCGGCGAATCACGTGAGAAGCACGTGCTCTACCGCCGTCCCCACGGTACCGGCTGGGAACGGCTGGATCTTGATACGGCGATGGACATGGTCGCTCAGCGGGTTGTCGATACACGGCGCCGGACGTGGGAGTGGGAAAGCGACGGCGTGCGTACCCGCCGCACCCTCGGAATCGCGAGCCTGGGCGGTGCAACGCTGGACAACGAAGAGAACTACCTCATCAAGAAGTTGTTCACGTCGCTGGGAATAGTCCAAGTCGAAAACCAGGCGAGGGTATGCCACAGCTCCACCGTCGCCGGCCTCGGCACGAGCTTCGGGCGCGGCGGGTCGACGACCTACTTGCAGGACCTTCAACGGGCGGACTGCATCGTCATCCAGGGCTCCAACTTCGCCGAAGCCCATCCTGTGGGCTTCCAGTGGGTGATGGAAGCCAAGGAACGCGGTGCGAAAATCATCCACGTGGACCCTCGCTTCTCCCGGACGAGTGCCCTGGCCGATACCTTCGTGCCGATCCGCGCCGGCACCGATATCGCGTTCCTTGGCGGTTTGATCAACTGGGTCCTCACCCAGGAGGCGTACTTCCGCGAGTATGTTGTCAACTACACGAACGCGGCCACGATCCTGCGGGACGATTTCCAGGACACCGAAGAGCTCGATGGCCTGTTCTCCGGGTTCAACCCCTCGGGGCCGTCTTACGACCCCGAGAGCTGGCAGTACGAGGGCGCCAACGTTGCGGCTTCGTCCGGTGAGAGGGAATCGCAATCCCAAGAGGGGGGAAGCCCTCTGGGGGAGTCCGGGCACGCGCACTCCCACGGTTCCGGCGGCCCCTCGCTGCGTGGACACTGGCGGAGGGACGAAACGCTGCAGGACCCGCGGTGCGTGTTCCAGACGCTCCGCCGGCATTACGCCCGGTACACACCAGAGATGGTCGAACAGATCTGCGGCGTGCCACAGGATCTGTTCGGCGAGGTGGCCGAAACAATCACGGCCAATTCCGGGCGCGATCGCACCACCGCTTTCGCATACGCCGTCGGCTGGACCCAACACACCACGGGCGTGCAATACATCCGTGCCGCCTCGGTCCTGCAGTTGCTGCTCGGGAACATCGGCCGGCCCGGGGGCGGGATCATGGCGCTGCGGGGCCACGCGAGCATCCAGGGCTCCAGCGACATCCCGACGCTTTTCGACCTGTTGCCCGGGTACCTGCCGATGCCGCACGCCGAGCAACACATGGACTTGGACGGATACATCGAGGCCGACTCCGCGGAGCGCGGCTTCTGGGCCAACATGCGCGCCTACACCGTCAGCTTGCTCAAGGCCTGGTGGGGGGATGCCGCGACTGCCGAGAACGACTTCTGCTTCGACTATCTGCCCCGCATCACGGGGAGTCACAGCACCTATGACACGGTTGCCGCCCAGCTGGACGGAATCTGCAAGGGCTATTTCCTCATGGGCGAGAATCCCGCCGTCGGCTCGGCCAACGCACATTTACAACGCGAAGGCATGTCCAAGCTCGACTGGCTCGTGGTGCGCGATTTCTCCCTCATCGAAAGTGCCACCTGGTGGAAAGACGGTCCGGAGATCGCCACCGGACAGATGCGGACCGAAGACATCGCCACCGAGGTCTTTTTCTTCCCCGCTGCCGCCCACACGGAAAAAGCCGGTAGCTTCACCAACACCAACCGGCTGTTGCAGTGGCGCGAACAGGCAGTGGAGCCGGAAGCGGACCGGCGCAGTGACTTGTGGTTCATGTGGCACCTGGGCAACCGCGTGCGTGCGATGCTCGCGGCTTCGGATGATCCGGCCGACCAGCCGGTCTTGGATCTGACGTGGAACTACCCGACGATCGGAACCCACGCGGAGCCTGACTCGGACGCCGTTCTTGCCGAGATCAACGGGACCAAGGCCGACGGAACTCCGCTCTCGGCCTACACCGAGTTGAAAGACGACGGATCGACGTCGTGCGGTTGCTGGATCTACTGCGGGTGCCGGGCCGACGGCGTCAACCAGGCCGCGCGCCGCAAGCCTCACACAGAGCAGAGCATCTCGAGCAGGGAGTGGGGATGGGCGTGGCCCGCCAACCGCCGGGAGCTTTACAACCGGGCCTCCGCCGACCCTGAGGGCCGCCCGTGGAGTGAGCGGAAGAAGCTCATCTGGTGGGACGAGGATGCCGGACAATGGACCGGCGACGACGTGCCGGACTTCGAGCCGACGAAACCGCCGTCCTACCGCCCCGAAGAGGATGCCATGGGCACGGAGGCGATTTCCGGCGTCGATCCTTTCATCATGCAGGCAGACGGGAAGGGCTGGCTCTACACTCCGGCGGGGCTGGTGGACGGACCCATGCCGGTTCACTACGAACCTCAGGAGTCGCCCTTCGACAACATGCTGTACAGCCAGCAAAGAAATCCGGTGCGGAAGCTCATGTCCCGCGAGGGAAACCGCTACCACCCCAGCGGCCGGGACCGCGGCGCCGACGTTTTCCCCTACGTCTTGACGACTTACCGCCTGACCGAGCACTTCACCGCGGGAACAATGACCCGCTGGCTGCCCTACCTGGCGGAACTCCAACCGGAGCCCTTCTGCGAGGTCTCGCCGGAGTTGGCCGACGTGCGCGGATTGGACCACAAGGGCTGGGCAACACTCGTCTCGGCCCGGGGCGCCATCGAGGCGCGCGTACTGGTAACGAACCGGATGAAGCCGCTCACGGTGCACGGACGCACTGTCCACCAGATTGGAATGCCCTACCACTGGGGGCCCAACGGACTGTCACGAGGGGATGCCATGAACGAACTCTCATCCATCGCCATGGATCCGAATGTGCACATCCAGGAGGTCAAGGCGCTGACCGTCGACATACGCCCCGGCAGGCGCCCTCGCGGGCCGGCACTGCTGTCCCTTGTTGAGACTTACCGCCTGCGGGCCGGCATTGACGAGCACACCGGAGTTCAAGGAGCCACCAAATGAGCGTTACCCAACTGGGAATGCCGTCGATCGGAGTCCCGCGCAAGGGTTTCTTCACCGATACGAGCCTGTGCATCGGCTGCAAGGCGTGTGAGGTGGCGTGCAAGGAGTGGAACTCCGTTCCCGCGGACACATCGCTTGAACTCACAGGCGAATCGTTCGACAACACGTCAGCGTTGGGTGCGGATTCCTGGCGGCATGTGGCGTTCATCGAGAAGCAGGTTCCCGCGGCGGACCCGTCGGCGCATGATGGCGTCAAGTGGCTCATGTCCTCGGATGTGTGCAAGCACTGCACACACGCCGCTTGCCTGGACGTATGCCCCACAGGGGCCCTCTTCCGCACCGAGCACGGCACCGTCGTCGTCCAGCAGGACATTTGCAACGGTTGCGGCTACTGCGTTTCAGCATGCCCGTACGGTGTGATCGACCAGCGGCAGGGCGACGGCAGGGTATTCAAGTGCACGATGTGCTACGACCGGCTCGGCGCCGGCGAGGAGCCTGCCTGCGCGAAAGCCTGCCCTACGAAGTCCATCCAGTACGGTGAGCTCGACGAACTCCGTGAACGGGCCGATGCACGCGTGACTGAGCTGCACGAGCGGGGCGAAGAGGGCGCCAGGTTGTACGGGCACAACCCCGACGACGGGGTAGGCGGTGACGGCGCATTCTTCCTGTTGCTGGATGAGCCTGAGACCTACGGCCTGCCCCCTGACCCCGTGGTGACGACGAGGGATCTGCCGGTGATGTGGAAGCGTGCGGCGGGTGCGGCCGCCGGTCTGTTGCTCGGCGCAGTCGCCGTTTTCTGGGGAGCCAGGAATTGAGCCCGCGTCGTGGTGCCACTGAGGAGTTCACGTCCTACTATGGCCGGCCGATCCTCAAGAAACCGACCTGGAGCGCCGTGGACATCGCGGGCTACATCTTCGCGGGTGGCCTGGCAGGGGCGACGTCGATGCTCGCGGCCGGTGCGCAGTACAGCGCCCGGCCGTCCCTTGAGCGGCGCTCCAAACTTATGGCCCTGACCGCGATCTCAGCCTCCGCGGTGGCGCTCGTGCATGACCTTGGCCGCCCGGAGAGGTTCCTGAACATGCTGCGCGTGGCGAAACCGACCTCGCCGATGAGCATGGGCTCCTGGATCCTTTCCCTCTATGGTCCGTTGGCTGGGGCGAGTGCGGCATCCAATGTCCTCGGCATCCTGCCTCGCGCCGGCCGCGCATGCGGAGTCGGTGCCGCGGTGGCGGGTGCTGCCGTGGCCACGTACACCGGCGTGCTGCTTGCCGATACCGCCGTACCCACCTGGCACGACGCCCACGAGGCGCTGCCCTTCGTCTTCGCAGGCTCCGCCGCGGCGTCGGCTGGCGGCGTTGCCGCTGCCCTGGCTCCTGTGGCCGAGGCTGCTCCCGCCCGACGCATGGCGGTAGGCGGTGCCGTGCTGGAAACGGTGATGAGCCTGAAGATGGAACGCAGCGGAAAGCTGTCCGCCGAGACATTGCACCAGGGCCGCGCAGGGACACTACTGCGGCTGTCGAAGGCATTCACCGTGGGAGGCGCCGTGGGTCTCGCATTGGGCGGACGGCATTCGCGCCTCGTGAGCACGATGTGCGGACTTGCTGTCGCTGCCGGATCGGCGCTGCTTCGCTTCGGGGTGTTCGAAGCCGGTGTAGCCTCGACCCTCGATCCCAAATACGTCGTGGTACCGCAGCGGGAACGTGCCGACGAGGCCGCCCGACAGCGCGAAGCAGCGGGCGCATAGTGTGACGGCGAACCGAAATCGAAACGGCCCCGTCGGCAGGTTTTTCGGGCTTCCCGGGGCACGCGGGGTCTCGGGGGCCGTCCTGGAGCTGGTTCTCTGGTGGATCGGGGGAACGCTCTCCTGGCTCGTCACGGTGAGCACCGTGACGCTTCCGGAGACGGTCGCGGCAGCGTCGTCGGCGTTACTCGGCGCGGTGCTTGCCCGCACGGCCCGGCGCGCCATGGGTTTCCAGGCCGCGGCGCGCGGCATCTGGCTACGATGGGCGGCTCTTGTTCCCGCCGCGGCCGTAACCGATACCGTGCGTCTCGCACGCTGGCTCGCGGGCCCCCGGGGGGAGTCCTTGCAGGACCAACGGATGCCGGGAACGGCTAGCCCCAAAGCAACAGGATGGCGCGCCGCGGCCATGATCGCCTTGTCCTCGACACCCGGATCCGTGGTTTTCTATTCCGACCCGGACGCGCACCGGATCCACGTACACGTCCTGGCAGAAGGCTGGCCCCGGCTCGACCGCCACGTGTCCCCAGGCACCGGACAAGGGTTATGAATGGATACCGCGATCTTGTGGTCGGCAGTGACCTTGGCGTTACTGCTCCTCGGGGTGGCGCCAAGCCTGTTCCTGGTTGCCCGCGGTAGCGACGTCCAACGCTTGGTTGGACTCCAGCTGCTCACGGGTTCGAGCATCATGGTGTTGATAGGCCTCTCGATCATCGTCGGCCAGTCTTCGTACCTGATCGTCCCGCTCGTGCTTGCCGTGCTCGCCTCGATCGGGACGCTCGTCTACACCAGGCTGTTGAATCCGGGCATTGATGCGCAAGCGGTAAGGGACGAGGAATGACTGCAATGATCTTCGAGTCCATCTTTGCCGGATTGGGCGTACTGGCGGCGGCTTTCGGCTGCGTGGGAGCAGTACTGGCGCGCGAGCCCCTCGCACGCTTGCACTTCCTGGCGCCCGTGACGACCCTCGGAGTGCCGCTTTTTTCTGTCGCAGCCGTGATCTATTTTGGATTCTCCCTGGGTAGCGCCACCATCATCCTGATCGCGCTGGTCGCCGCTTTCGGCGGTCCCGCAGTGACGATCGCGGTCGGGAGGTCGCTCGCCGACGAGCGGGGACTGGATGTCGGAAGGTCGCCCGAATGAACGACGGAGTCCTGAGCAACCTCCTGATTGGCGTCAGCCTCACCCTGGTGCTTGTGGGAGCCGCGGCCGTCGTGTTCTCGCACCATCCCTCAAAGCAGGCTGTGGTCCTTTCCGGCTATGGGCTGCTGCTCACCATCTTGTTTGTCGTCCTCCAGGCACCCGACGTGGCGCTCAGCCAAGTGGCCATCGGAACGGCTGTGGTCCCCCTGATCGTGGTTCTCGCGATCCGGAAAGTATCCGACATCCGTGCCGAACATCGCGGGATCACAGACGGGCAGGAGGAGAAATGACGCGGCGGATCCGCCTCATCGTTCTTGGCCTCGGCATCGTCGCCTTCGCGGTCTCGATGGCGCTCGCGTTCACGGGCATGCCGCAGTTCGGCGGGGACCTCCACGCATACCGTGACGCGGCCGTTGCGGCCACCTACGCGCATGACACCGCAAACGCCGTTTCGAGCATCAACTTCGACCAGCGCGGCTTCGACACCTTCGGGGAAGAGACGATCCTGTTCTGCGCCGTCATCGGCGTCGCGGCGTTGCTGAGGCCGGTCTACCGCGAACGACGGCGGGAGGTCAGCGAGGCGGGCCACGTGCTCGAATCGACGAACCTCCTCGTCTATTTCCTGTTTCCGCTGACCGTCGTGCTGGCCGTCAACGTACTAGCGCACGGGGCCGTCACCCCTGGCGGCGGCTTCCAGGGCGGCGTCATCCTTTCAACGGGCATCCACTTGCTATACGTCGGCGGCCGATACTCCCTCCTGCGCAAGCTGCGGCCGCTTGCATGGTTCCACCAGGGCGAGGCGCTCGGCGTCGTCTTGTTCGGAGCCCTCGGGATCACGGGTGCCGCGCTCGGCTCGGCACTCTTCGCCAACGTCATCCCGCAAGGCCAGCTCGGCGATTTCATCTCCTCGGGAACAGTGCCGCTCTTCAACATCGCCGTGGGAATGACCGTCTGCAGCAGCGTCATCGTCCTCCTGGCCAGCTTCCTGGACCAAGCGCTCGCGATCCGGGCCGAGCGGGTAAGCGATCCAGGGCGAACGCCACGCTCCGGTTACGAGGAAGGGTCTGCGTCGTGAACTACTACGCATACTTTGTCGCAGTCAGCATCATGCTCCTTGGCGTCGCGGGGATCGCTACGAGCCGCAACCTGGTCCACACTGTCGTGTGCCTTTCGGTGGCCCAGTCGGGCACGTACGTGCTGCTCGTCGCCGTCGGCTTTCAATACGGGGGCGTGGCACCCATTTTCGGCGCGCAAGTCGGCAAGACCACCCCGGTCGTCGACCCTGTGGTCCAGGCATTGACCCTGACCGACATCGTCGTCTCGGCAGCGGTGACGTCGATGCTGCTGGCGCTCGTGATTCAAATCGCCAAGCGCCATCAGGCGATCGATCCCGACCGACTCGGTCGGTTGGAGGGCTGAGCGCATGGTCCCGGGTACGGCCGCCGCAGCCCTCATGCCCGCGGCCGTGATCGTCCTGATCCTGGCTTCGTGTGTGCTGATGTCCCTAGGGTCCCGCCTTCCACGCCGTTTCGCTGACGTGATCTCCCTTGCTGCCGCCGCGGCGGCAGCAACGCTTGAGGTGTTTATGATGGCTCCGGCGGGGAGCGAACGTCTTGTCTACTGGATGGGCGCGTGGCAGCCCCAGGGCGGCCGTGCCGTTGGAATCGCCCTGGTCGGAGACCAATTCAGCATCGGGATTTCCCTCCTCGCGGCGGTGCTGATGGTCGCTTCCCTCATCTTCTCGTGGCGGTACTTCGAGTCGGACACCGTCCACTACCACGGCTTGATGGTGCTCTTCCTCGCCGGTATGACAGGCTTCGCGTTCGCGGGCGACGTCTTCACCATGTTCGTCTTCTTCGAACTGATGGGCGTGGCGGCGTACGCACTGACAGGGCTCAAGGCCGAAGACCCGTCCGCAGTCCACGGTGCCATCAACTTCGGCATCGTGAACTCACTGGCCGCCTACTTTTCGCTCATGGGCGTCGGGCTCCTGTACGCACGCACCGGCAGCTTGAATCTGGCGGCCATCTCCACAGCACTGCTTGGTGACCGGAGCCCGCTGATCGCGACCGCGTTCATCCTCCTGTGCGCAGGGTTCCTCGTGAAAGCCGCGATCGTCCCGTTCCATTTTTGGCTCGACGACGCCCACGCCGTCGCACCCTCGCCCGTATGCGTGCTGTTTTCCGGAGTGATGGTCGAATTGGGCCTCTATGGCGTCGCTCGGGTGTACTGGGCGGCCTTCGCCGGTTCACAGATCGCTTCCCCGGCCCAGGTCCTTTTCATAGTGCTTGGCATCCTGACCGCCGTCGTGGGGAGCGTTATGTGCTTCCTTCAGCGGCACATCAAGAGACTGCTGGCGTACTCAACGATTGCCCACATGGGAGTCTTCCTGGCTGTTCTCGGCACCGCTTCCCCGGATGCGCTGGGAGGGGTTGCCGCGTACGTCCTCGGCCACGCTGCGGTCAAGGGCTCCTTGTTCCTGCTGAGCGGAATCATATTGAACAGGTACGGCAGCGTCGACGAGTACACGCTCCGCGGACGCGGAAAGGATTCGCCGGTGCTTGGAATCGCCTTCGTGGTCGCCGGTGCCGCGCTCGCAGGCGCGCCGCCCTTCGCCGCCGGCCTGGGCAAGGGCATCGCCGAGCATGCCTCATCGAGTGCAGGGCGGCTTTGGGTCCCTGTCCTTATGGTCGGGGTGTCGGCGGTGACAGCCGCCGCTGTGTTCCGTGTTTGCGGGCGGATATTCCTGGGTCTCGGCGGCCGCCCCGCCGGGATCGAGGCGGAGGGGATGAGCGGGGACGAGGAGCGTATCGAAGTACCCATCGGCCTGCGCCGTATCCCGATATCAATGGGTGCGCCGGCTGTGGGATTGCTGGCGGGCGCCCTTGCTTTGGGGGTGCTTCCGTCGATCGGCGATGCCGCCGAAGAGGCCGCAGCCCGGTTCATGGACCGCGCCGGCTATGTATCGGCCGTCCTCGAGGGTCCGACCTCTTATGTGTCGCACCCAGCCACGGGCGCCGCATGGGAGCCGACGAGCGTCGCGCTGGGGCTGCTGTCGACCACGATCGCCGTCGTCATGGCGGCCGCGGCGCTCCATGGCTGGCGTCTGCCTTCCGCTCTCCGCAGCCCCGCGCACGCGGCCCAGCCGGCGCTAAGAATCCTCCGGCGCTTGCACTCCGGGCGCGTTGGCGACTATGTCGTGTGGCTGCTCGTGGGCCTCGCGGCAGGGTGGGCCCTGGTGCTCGGCTGAAATCTTCCGCGGCGTGGAGTGGAAGCCTAAGATTGCCGACGCCCGGAGCGAGCGATGCAACGGCGGTAGTCGAGCTGCCAGGCACAGCGGGGCAAAGATGACGAAAATATCGCCGGACTGCGATTCAGCGCCGGCTCCTCAAGCGCGCCCCCTAGTCGTGTGATTTGTTCCGGGCCTCGCGCTGTTGCCGCTCAAGCTTGGCTTCCGCATCCGTCCGCCGCTGGCCTACGATGCGCATCTGGTGGGTGGTCGGGTGCTCGTACTCCTCCGCGGACATGCCCTTCTCCCTGGGAAAGTAGCCGGCTGCCGGGGACGCGAGCTTATGGTCTTGGTTTTCGCTCATATCAAAATCGTCCCACTCGAAAGCGTTCCCCAAAAGAGGTTGAAAATCGTTCGGATGGAGGGCGCCGGCGCGCCGCTACATGAGCCATTGGACTGAGACGTTCATGGCGAGCAAGGCATTCGTCAGGGGCGCAAGAATCGAATCGTCGGCTTCCATGCGATGCAACGTGGCCAGGAAATCATCTATTTGGGTGGTGGTGAACCCGCCGTCCCGGAGTTGCTGGATAGCGAGCTCGGTATTCTGCTTCCGGGTGTTACTGAATCGCGGATTTACTTCTGGCTGTAACGGTTCCGAATCCATGACCTCTGCTTGCCCCCGATGTTTCCCTGCGCGTAGGACGCTCCCCGCATAAGGTATTCCTGCCTCACAAATGCTACTATCCCAAACCGCGGGTGGCGCAACCTCGGCAGCCAATACCATGGGGCAATGATGGATAAGTCGTCGGTTCCCGGCGCGTTGAAGCACGAGGTGGCCCGTGATCCCCGTCCCGGGCGCTGGGTGTCGCGATGCTCGCTGCCATGGCTGCGGCGAGCGTCATGGCCGCCGCCGCGCCCGGTGCCTTTGGCGAACGGGCGTGGGCCTTTTCGCTGGCCAATGCTGCGATTCGTGTTGTCCTGCTGGTCCTGTGGCTGTACCAACACCGCGACCAACACCGCGAAAATTCGTCCGAAACTCCGTGGCGGATCTGGATCTACAACGGCGGCACAGCGGTCCTCTGGCTCATCTCTGCCGTCTTGCCGCTCCACATCGCCGTCGTTCTGTGGGCTGCCGCGATCGTCGTCGAGGTTGGCATGATGGTGGTTGGAGCCCGCCTTTGGCCCGACCGGAGCATCGGCGGCATCAATATCGAACACGCTTCCGAGCGGCTTGGCCTGTTCGTCATCATTGTCCTCGGCGAGTCCATCTTCACGATCGTCACTGAGGTGCCCGCTCATTGGGGGCCGGGCGCGGGGCTTGTCGGCGCGCTCGGATTCCTGGTAGTGGCCTTCCTCGGCTGTGCGTTCTTCCAGTACGGCACCGAGACCATCACCGCGGGGCTCGAGCGCCTCCAGGCTCGGTCCGATTTCGCCGGGATCCTTCAGACCACGTTGTTCATACCGTTTCTCCTGGTTCCGGGGGTGACTGCGATTGCCGGGGCGATCGCGACAGCCGTTCCAGCACCTTACGAGCATTTGCCGTTCGGTTCCGGGATTTCCCTCGGCAGCGGCCTGGCCCTCTTCTATACGTGCAATGCGATCGTGTCGCTGCGCTACGGTCAGCGACCACGCGCAGTGCTGCCGTGGGCAGTTCCCACCGGCACGCCCCAACTAGCTGACAGTTGTTGTCGTTCTGGGCCCTCAAAACGACAACAACTGCGAGACAGTTGGGTCAGCCGTTGATCACCTGCGGCACGCCGAGTGCTTTGAGGCCTTCGACGCCGAATTCGAGGCCGTAGCCGGATTGCTTGGCGCCGCCGAAGGGGATGCGGGGGTCGACGGCGCCGTGTTTGTTGATCCAGACGGTGCCGGCTTGGAGGCGGGCGGCGACGTCGCGGGCGGCGTCCAGGTCCGTGGACCAGACGGAGGCGCCGAGTCCGACGTCGAGCGCGTTCGCCATCGCTATGGCCTGGTCGATGGTGGTGTAGCGGATGATCGGCAGTGCCGGGCCGAATTGCTCCTCGGCGACGAGCGGGTTGTTGTTGTCGATGTCGGCCACGAGGGTGGTGGGGTAGAAGTTGCCGGCCTGGCCGGTCTCGGGGTTGCCACCGAGCAGGATGCGGGCGCCGGAGTCGCGGGCGGCGTCGACGAGGCGGGCGACGATGTTGTATTGCTGGCGGTTCTGCAGCGGGCCGAGGACGTTGTTTTCGTCGAGGCCGTTCCCCATGGGCATGGCCTTCGCCACGGCAGTGAGTTCGGTGCACACGGCGTCGTAGAGGGAGTCGTGGACGTAGAGGCGTTTGAGTGCGGCGCAGGTCTGGCCGGTGTTGATGAAGGCGCCCCAGAAGAGTCCTTCGGCGATGGCGGCGGGGTCGGCGTCGGGCAGGACGATGCCGGCGTCGTTGCCGCCGAGTTCGAGGGTGAGGCGTTTGACGGTGTCCGCGCTGGAGCGGATGATGGCTTTGCCGGTGGTGGTGGAGCCGGTGAACATGACCTTGCCGATGGCGGGGTGGGTAGCGAGCGCTTCGCCGACGTCGCGGCCGCCGGAGACCACGGTGAGGAGGCCTTCGGGGAGTTCTTCGTTGATCACGGCGGCGAGGGCCAGGACGGACAGGGGTGTGTATTCGGAAGGTTTGACGACGACGGCGTTGCCCATGCGCAGGGCGGGGGCGATCTGCCAGACGGTGATCATCATGGGCCAGTTCCAGGGTCCGATCGCGCCGACGACGCCGATGGGCCGGTAGTGCAGTTCGGCGCGGGTGTCGCCGTCGTCCACCACGGTTTCGGCCTCGAGCGGGGTGGCGGCGGCGGCGCGGAGCCACGCGGCGCAGGCGCCGACTTCGAAGCGGGCGTTGGGGCCGTTCAAGGGCTTGCCTTGCTCGCGGGAGAGCAAGCGGGCGAGTTCCTCGGCGGAGCGCTCGACGGCGTCGGCGGCCTTCAGGAGCGCGGCGGACCGGGCGTCGTGGCCGGCCGCAGCCCATGCCGGCTGGGCTGCCCGGGCGGCGTCGATGGCCGCCTGGAGGTCCTCGACGGTGTGGACCGGTGCCTCGCCGACGGCGGTGCCCGTGGCGGGGTCGAGGATGGTCCGGGTTTCGCCGGTGGCCGGGGTGATTGAAGCGAGGAGGGCGTCGTAGCTTTCCAAGGGGTTACTCCACTCTGAGTTGGTAATGGTTTTCAAGGATTGGACACTGCGGTCAGACGGCCATCAGGATCATGGCGCCCAAGGCCCCAGCCGAAGAGATGGCCTCAAGCGGGGCGGACGCGTGACGACGGTGTCCGCGCCCTTTCCGGCAAAGCGATTGGACCGCCAGGACGATCGAGTAGGCGATGACCGCTGCCGCGAGGACAACTGCCAGGGCCGGGTTCGCTCCACCAAGTCCCGCGTGCGCATGGGTTTGGTGAACAGAACCGGATGGGGCTGTGGGAAGGGTTGTGACAAAAACGGCGAACATCGCCACTATGGACAAGGAACGGTGTATTTCCATGCCGCCGCGGCGATCCTTGGGCAGGAGCATCAGCGGTAACGGTGAAGTGAGAAGCAGCAGGAGGCCCCACACGACGCCCGGAAGGATGCCGGGCCCGACACTCGTGTCCGCCATCGCCACGAGCATGAGTGCCATCGGTCCCCACTGGCTGAGGTTCCTGACCACGCCTTCGCGCAGGGGGCTCCAGATTCCGAGGGCGCAGCAGGCCAGCATGACTATCGAAAGGATCGTGTGCATGGTGTTCACAGGTCATCGGTCCCGGCGCTACACGTCTTCTTCGTCGCCGAGGTGGACAGCCGCCGGCCCCTCTTCGCCGTGCCCGATCCGCCGATATACGCCGGGGTTGTTCCGGCGGATGCGGAACGCCCAGGCGATCCCCACCAGCCCGGGCACGATGATCGTGGCCGGCAGGATGAACGTCAGCGCATTGGTCTCGCTTTGGCCCAGCAGTACGTTGAAGTTGACCACAATCAGAACGAAGATCGCCGCCAGGAGCACGAATCCCAGTGCAGGGGCGACCACGCGGGTCCACAAACCGGCGTCATGCCTGTTCTTGCGGAAGAATCCAATGACCGCCAGGGAGACAACGGTCATCAAGAGGACAAGTCCCATCGCGCCGTCGTTGGTCAGCCACGTGAACATGGTGAGGACAGGGTAGAGATCACCGAGCGAGGATCCGGTCCCGGCGATGGCGAACGCCACCGTGACGACGACGGCGATCACCGTCTGGGCGATTGAGCCGGCGTAGGGGGCGCCGCTGTGCCGCCGTACTGCACCCAGCTTCCGGGGAAGGACTTGTTCCCGGCCAAGGGAGAAGAAGTAGCGCGCGGCGGCGTTGTGGAAGCTGACCAAGGCTGCGAACAGGCTGGTGACGAAGAGCAAGCGGGCCAGGTCGGCGAGGAGGACACCTGCGTGGTCACTCAGGAAACCGAACATCAGGTCCGGTCCTTGTTTCGCGGAGGCGTCGACCACAGCCGACGGACCGGTTCCGACCGCCATGGCCCAGGAGGACACCGCGTAGAACAGGGCAATGATGGCCACTGCCGTATACGTGGCCCGGGCGACGGTGTGCTTGGGGTCCTTGCTTTCCTCGCCATAGATCGCGGCCGATTCGAATCCCATGAACGCCGCGATGCCGAAGGAGAGGACGGCCCCGACGCCCGGGACAAAGAGGCTCTGCGGGCTCAGCGGCGCGCCGCTGACTCCCTCGGGTGCCACGATGAAGGAGGCGACGTCGTAGACGATCACCACGAGGAACTCCAGTCCGACGAGCACTCCGAGGACCTTCGCTGACAGGTCCACCCGGTTCACGCCGAGGAATGCGACGACGGCGATGCAGACGAGCACCGGAATCCACCACGGGACAGTGGCGCCGAATCGTTCGTTGATCAAGCTTGAGACAGTGAAGCCGAAGAGCCCGTAGATGCCGACTTGCATCAGGTTGTAGGCCATCAGCGCCACCATGGAAACACCAACGCCGATCGGTCGCGAGATGCCCTGGGCAACGTAGGAATAGAAGGCACCGGCGTTGACGACGTAACGGCTCATTGCCGCGTAGCCGACCGCGAACACAGCGAGGGTTCCGCCGAGCAGCAGGAAGGACAGCGGTACTCCGGTGACTCCGGTGACGCCAAACGTCGTCGTCACCCCGCCGGCGAGGACCGTGAGCGGAGCCGAGGCGGCAATGATCATGAAGGTCACTGCCGGGACGCCGAGACGGCGTCGATGGTGATGCGGGTGATCCACCTCAGTGGTCTCTTTCCCGGTTGTCAAGCTCATTTCTGGACCTCCATGTGGCAGTGGCCGCCTCCGGCGGGCTTTGAGGCGGGGACATCGAGGACGGGGCTCCGATCGAAGAAGCCTTCGGGGCGCAGTTTGAAGCCCACGGTGTCCACGGGCATGATGGGCCAGTCCTCGGGGCGGGGGAAGTGAGTCAGTCCGAAGGTATGCCAGACGACGATGTCCTGTCCGTCGATGTCCCTGTCGCCGGCAATGTAGGACGGCAGTCCGGCCCCTCCGGAGTGCTGGTTGACGAAGTCGCCGCTCGGGTAGCGCTCGTTCTCGTCGTAGCGGGTCACCCACAGATCCTTCGTTGCGAATGCTGCACGCCGGGCGATGGACGATTCGGGGTCGGCCAGGAGCATGGGATGCCCCTGTCCGTGGAGTTTGTAGCCGACGGGGTCGCCCAGGCGGTTGAGTGATTCGGGGTTGGAGATGATCCATGCCCGTCCGGCCGCCATGTCGGACTCGCGGACGGCCTCAGATTCGCTCTTGAGCACCGTCCGACGGCGGGCGAAGGCGTTGCCGCGCTCGTTGCCTTCTCCCATGGGCACACGGACGGCGTCCTCTTCTTCGACCCGGTTGCTCAGGCCGTCGATGGCGAAATCCAGTCGCGCGCTGAAAAGATGCTGGTGGAAGGGAGCCCCAAGGCCGGGGGCGAGCTCCGAGGCGTACGGGTAGCCCTTTCCGGGGTGGGCGCTGGTGAAGACGACGCCGGTGGCCTTGGCTTCGAACTCGATGGTTCCGTCGAGGTAGAGGTACCAGTAGAAGCCGTAGTCGTAGTTGCCGATGGTCGTGAAGAAACTGATGACGAGCCTGCGGTTCCGGCGAGTGTAGTTCACGCCGCTCCAGAGGTCGCTGTGCTTGGCGAGGATGCTCCAATCCTCTTCGTGCATGCAGATTCCGTTGCGGATTTCCCGTGGGCGGCCGAACGCGTCGCTGACGACCGGGCTGAGGTAGGTGATGTCGCCGAGGCAATCGCAGCCGAGCTCGAGCGAGTTGGCGTACTGGCCCACCAGGTATTCGCCGGTATCGAAGTAGTTCTGCCAGGAGCGCACGGGGGAGGGGTCCCCGTAAGGCACCACCATTTCGGCGATGGAAGCCCGCTTGAGGATGCTGCGACGGCGATCGCCGTCGTCGAACGCCACATTGTGGAGAACGACGCCTTCCCGGACATCGAAGCCGATGTCCAGGCTCCATTTCTCCCACTCGACGTGGTTTCCATCGTGGACCGTGAAGCTCGGGCCTTCCGGCTGGGTGATGTGGATCGGCTTCTGGGTGGTTCGCATCGGCCCGGTCAATTCAGGGTCCGTAAAGTTGCCGTGTTCTTCCGGCACCGGGACCGGCCCGAAATCCAGGACCTGGTCCACCGTTTTGCTGACGACGTCGACGTAGGCAACCAGCCCGTCCACGGGGTGGGCCCAGGCACTGTCCCCGGGGAACTCCTGGACGAAAGCCAAACCCCGCAGAATCCGGCGGCCCTTCTCTTCCGGGTACTCGAAGACTCCGGCCGACAGGGGAGCGACCCTGACTTTGCTGACATCGAGGTTCCGGTCAGCCAAGGCCTTGAGCCATCGTTCGTCCTGGGCGAGGATCTCTTCAACCACCTCGAATTCCTCTTCGATCACCGGAAGCTCGCCCGTCACCGAGGTGTCGAGTTCCACTTTCGAGACCACTTCCTGATGCGTCACGGAAACCACGACGTCCTGTGCCGCACCGGTTGAAACATTGTGCAGGAACGCCCTGAACCTGCGGTCCACAGCCTCCGCATTCCGCGGTGGCTCAAGGAGGCCAAGGTAGGCGATCCGGATGGAGCCGTCGAAGAGTCCGGCGTCGGCCAAGACGCCCCTGACGGCCGTGATGTCTTCGGCACTCGTCAAGGCAAACGGAGACGGTCCGGCAAACGCAGCCATTTCGGCGATTTCTGGAGAAGAAGTTGTGCTCATGGAAGGCCTTTGTGAGTGGCGATTTATTTTCTATGTGTGTAGAGAATAGCATCGTGTAATCTGAGTCACAACGGTTGTAGAAAAAAAGATTTGGGGAAAGCGTGCCGAAGATCGTAGACCACGACAAGCGCAGGGTGGAGCTCGTCGAAGCCACGTGGCGGATCATCGCCAGCAGGGGGATCGAAGGAGCCACCATGCGCGAGATAGCAACGGAAGCAGGCTTTGCCAACGGCGCGCTCAAGCCGTATTTCCCCACAAAGGACGATCTCTTGACGTTTGCCTTCGGCCACGTCTTCAACCAGACGAATACCCGCATGAGCGATTCCACTGCCGGCCAGCGGGGCCTGTCTGCATTGCGCAGCTATTGCCATGAAATTTTGCCGCTCGACGCCGAGAGGCTCAACGAGGCGCGCATCGCGATTGCCTTCTGGCAACGCGCCCTGACGGACCCGGCGAAGGCCGCTTTGCACGATTCCTCAATGGAGCAGTGGCGTGAAGCCCTGTTCGACAAGCTCCGTGAAGCCAGGGAGCTTGGCGAACTGAAGGAAGGACTGAACGACGACGACGTGGTCGGCGGGATCATGACGTTCGCGCTCGGTGCCCAGATCACGGCCACTCTGACGCCGGAACACCACTCAGCGGATCAGCTGCGGTCCCAACTGGAGACCTATATATCGCTCATTTCATCCGGGAAGGGCGATCTTGTGCCGACGACCGGCCCCAAAAGATCCGCTTAGCGGCGCAGGGTGCTCTGCCTCGCCACGAGTTCCGGCGTGAACACCACTTGGCTGTGCACGTGGCCGGGCTCGTCGTCGATTTCGTCGAAGAGCAGCTGGGCGGCGCGCTCGCCGATCAGCTGTCTTGGCTGACTGATGGAGCTGAGCGGGATGCTCGACTGCGAAGCGAAATCGATGTCGTCGAAGCCCACGATCGCGATGTCCTCGGGCACGCGGAGCCCGTTGGCCGCGAAGGACTGCAAGAGCCCGAGCGCCAATTGGTCGTTCGCCGCAAACACGGCGTCCGGCCGCTTGGCGGGCTGGAGATTCCACATGAGATCGCCAATTTGGCGCCCGCGTTCAAATTTCAGATCGGGCGTTTCGAATAATTGAAGGGGGAGGCCCGCCCGTTGCGCCGCGTCGGCTGCACCCCGGTAGCGGTCCTCAACCTGCTGCAGCGTGAAGGGGCCTCCCACGAAAGCAGGGCGGACTGCGCCGATGCTGACAAGATGGTCCAGGGCGGTCGCCCCGCCGGCGACGTCGTCCACCGAAACCGAGCAGAACTGATCTGTGCTTGCGAGCCTGTCCACGAGTACGGAGGGGATGCCCCGGGTGCGCATTTTCTCAAGCCGTTCAAGGACGTTCCCGAACGGAGTGATCAGGACGCCTTGGACACGCTGCTGCTCGAACAGGTCCAGATAGGCCTGCTCACGCCCGGCGTTTTCGGCGCTGTTGGCCAGGATCAGGGAGTGCTTGTGGTCCTCGGCGACGTTTTCAGCCCCCAGGGCCACATCGGTGAAGAAGGGGTTGCGGACGTCCAGCACCAGCATGCCCAGGCTCCGCGTGGATCCGGACCGTAGCGAGCGGGCTGATTCGTTTCGCACGAATCCCAACTGGTCGATCGCGGCCAGGACCCGGCTTCTCTTGTCGAACGACACTTGGTCCGGCCGGTTGAGGACATTCGAAACAGTGCCGACCGAAACTCCCGCAAGAGCGGCGACGTCCGCCAGCTTCGCACCCGGTCCGGTTGGCACGCTGAACCTCCCAATTGATGAATCGAATCAATCCGTTTCGTCAATGTTACGTGGCTCAACCGGCGATCTCCTGGATTGACTGTTGACACGCCATGGAAGCAGGCCCTACCGTGTGAGTAGGTTCTTGAATGAATCGATTCAAAACAAGACTTGGGCCTCCCATTCAAAGACGACGCACAGGCAACAGAAGGAACAATCATGAACACCACTGAAACGGCCCTGGGCCGCCTCGGGGAACTGGCCGTCGAAGTTCCCTCGTGGGCCTATGGCAACTCGGGAACGCGATTCAAGGTGTTCGGTACGTCCGGCACCCCGCGGACTATCCAGGAGAAGCTGGCCGACGCCGCGAAAGTCCACGAACTGACGGGCCTTGCGCCCACGGTGGCACTGCACATCCCGTGGGACAAGGTGGATGATTACTCCGCCCTGCGCGAGTTTGCAGAGAGCCTTGGCGTGGGGCTGGGGACGATCAACTCGAACACGTTCCAGGACGATGAGTACAAGTACGGCTCCCTGACGTCCTCGGACGCGGCTGTGCGGCGCCGGGCGGTCGACCACCATCTGGAGTGCATCGACATCATGCACGCCACCGGCTCCCGGGACCTGAAGGTCTGGCTGGCCGACGGCACCAACTATCCCGGCCAGGACGACATGCGCGGCCGCCAGGACCGCCTCGCGGAATCCCTGCAGGAAATCTACGCCGGGCTCGCCGAAACCCAGCGCCTGGTCCTGGAGTACAAGTTCTTCGAGCCGGCTTTCTACCACACCGATGTTCCGGACTGGGGTACCTCTTACGCCCAGACCCTGGCACTGGGGGAGAAGGCCTTCGTCTGCCTGGACACCGGCCACCATGCCCCGGGAACCAATATCGAGTTCATCGTCATGCAGCTCCTGCGCCTAGGGAAGCTCGGTTCCTTTGACTTCAATTCGCGCTTCTACGCCGACGACGACCTGATCGTCGGTGCCGCGGATCCCTTCCAGCTGTTCCGCATCATGCACGAGGTCATCCGCGGCGGCGGCTTCGGGAAAGAGTCAGGGGTTGCCCTGATGCTTGACCAGTGCCACAACCTGGAGGAGAAGATCCCCGGCCAGATCCGGTCCGTGCTCAACGTCCAGGAGATGACGGCCCGCGCACTGCTCATCGACACCGATGCACTGGCCGAAGCCCAGCGTGAAGGGGATGTGTTGGCTGCAAACGGCATTTTCAACGATGCCTTCTACACGGACGTCCGGCCGATGCTGGCGCAATGGCGTGAATCGCGTGGCCTGCCCGCCGACCCGATGACGGCGTTCAAGGCAAGCGGCTACCAGAAGAAGATCAACGAGGACCGCGTGGGCGGCCAGCAAGCCGGATGGGGCGCATAGAGCATGAGCAACAGCAAGACCGTTGAAGAACTGATCACCCGTTCCAACCGCCTCGGTGCGGACAAGCGGAACACGAATTTCGCTGGCGGGAACACCTCCGCGAAGGGAACGGACAAGGACCCGGTCACCGGGGAGGACGTCGAGCTGTTGTGGGTCAAGGGTTCCGGCGGCGATCTGGGCACGCTGAAGGCCGAAAACCTGGCTGTGCTGCGCCTGGACCGGCTGCAGGCACTCAAGTCCGTTTACCCCGACGTCGAGCGCGAAGACGAAATGGTGGCCGCCTTCGATTACTGCCTGTTCGGCAAGGGTGGCGCTGCGCCGTCGATCGATACCGCCATGCACGGACTCGTCGACGCCGCGCACGTGGACCACCTGCACCCGGACTCGGGCATCGCGATCGCGACGGCGGTGGACGGCGAAGCGCTGACGTCCAAGATCTTCGGTAACAAGGTCGTGTGGGTTCCCTGGCGCCGGCCCGGATTCCAGCTGGGACTGGACATCGCGGCGATCAAGGAAGCCAACCCGCAAGCCATCGGCACCATCCTGGGCGGACACGGCATCACCGCGTGGGGCGAAACGAGCGGGGAAGCCGAGGCCAACTCCCTCTGGATCATCGAGCAGGCCGAAGGCTACATTGCCCGGAACGGCAAAGCCGAGCCTTTCGGCGCCAAACTCCCCGGCTACGCCGCGCTCCCGGAAGCCGAGCGCCGCGCCAAAGCGGCCGCGTTGGCTCCCGCCATCCGCGGCCTCGCCTCGGCCGACAAGCCGCAGGTGGGTCATTTCAGCGACGATCCGCGTGTCCTGGAATTCCTCGAAGGCGCCGGGCATCCCCGCCTTGGAGCGCTGGGCACCTCCTGCCCGGACCACTTCCTGCGCACCAAGGTCAAGCCCCTCGTCCTGGACCTGCCCGCCGACGCCGGCATCGAGGAAAGCATCGCACGCCTCAAGGAACTGCATGCCGCGTACCGCGAGGACTATCAGGCCTACTATGACCGCCATGCCGACGCCGAGTCCCCGGCCTTGCGCGGCGCGGACCCGGCCATCGTCCTGGTCCCCGGCGTCGGAATGTTCTCCTACGGCAAGGACAAGCAGACCGCCCGCGTGGCGGGCGAGTTCTACCTCAACGCCATCAACGTCATGCGCGGCGCCGAGGCCATCTCCTCCTACGCCCCGATCGAGGAATCCGAGAAGTTCCGGATCGAATACTGGGCCCTCGAAGAAGCCAAGCTCGCCCGGATGCCCAAGCCCAAATCGCACGCCACGCGCATCGCTTTGGTGACCGGCGCGGCGTCGGGCATCGGCAAGGCGATCGCCACCCGCCTCGCCGCGGAGGGTGCCTGCGTGGTCATCGCCGACCTCAACCTGGACAACGCGCGGGCAGTCGCGGCCGGGCTTGGCGGCGCGGACGTCGCCATCGGCGTGCAGGCCGACGTCACCGACGAAGCCCAGGTGGCCGCCGCCATCAAGGAAGCCGTCCTCGCTTTCGGCGGACTGGACCTGGTGGTGAACAACGCGGGCCTGTCGATCTCCAAGCCGCTCCTGGAAACCACGGAGAAGGACTGGGACCTGCAGCACAACGTCATGGCCAAGGGCTCGTTCCTGGTCTCGAAGGCCGCCGCGAAGGTCATGATCGATCAGGGCATGGGCGGGGACATCGTCTACATTTCCTCGAAGAACTCGGTCTTCGCCGGGCCGAACAACATCGCCTACTCGGCCACCAAGGCAGACCAGGCCCACCAGGTCCGTCTGCTGGCCGCTGAGCTGGGGGAGTACGGCATCCGAGTCAACGGCATCAACCCCGACGGAGTGGTCCGCGGCTCCGGGATCTTCGCCGGCGGCTGGGGCGCCAAGCGCGCCGCCGTCTACGGAGTCGAGGAGCAGGAACTGGGCAAGTACTACGCCCAGCGCACCCTGCTCAAGCGCGAAGTCCTGCCCGAGCATGTGGCCAACGCGGCCGCCGTGCTCACCAGCAACGAGCTCTCGCACACCACGGGCCTGCACATTCCCGTGGACGCGGGCGTCGCGGCCGCTTTCCTGCGATGAGGGGACAGTCCAGTGCGGGCGGCGTTTTCGCCGCCGTCGATATCGGTGCTTCGTCCGGGCGTGTCATGCTCGGCCGGGTCACCGGCGGGCGCGTCTCCCTCGAAACAGTGCACCGTTTCCCCAACGGCGTCGTAGAGCTCGACGGCGGACTCCACTGGGATTTCGACGCCCTGTTCGAGGAGGTGCTCACGGGACTTGCGGCGGCCGCGGAAACGGCCGCCGCAAGCGGGGAGCGGATCGCCAGTATCGGCATCGATACGTGGGCCGTCGACTACGGACTCGTGGATCCCGCCGGTGCCCTCCGGGCCCAGCCGTTCAGCTACCGCGACGAGCGCGGGCGCACCGCCGTCGCGGACGTCCACAAGGTGCTGGACCCGGCACGGCTCTATGCGACCACCGGACTGCAGTTCCTGCAGTTCAATACGCTCTACCAGCTCGCCACCGAACCTGAACTGCTCGGCGTCCAGGCGTTGCTCGTTCCGGACTTGATCGCGTTCAGGCTCACGGGGCAACGCCGTACAGAGGCCACGAATGCTTCCACCACAGGGCTTTTTGACGCCGTCGCGGGGGAGTGGGCCACAGAATTCTTCAAGGCACTGGGCCTGCACAAGAACCTGTTCCCGGCCGTCATCCAGCCAGGCGAGACGATAGGCACGCTGCTACCGGAAGTGGCAACCCGGACGGGGTTGCCGCAGGAGACTACCGTGGTTGCCGTGGGATCGCACGATACCGCCTCGGCAGTGGCCGCCGTACCCGCGCAGCAGGAAGACTTCGCCTACATTTCCTCCGGCACCTGGTCCCTCGTGGGCGTGGAATTGGACAACCCCGTCCTGGAGGAAACAAGCCGCTTGGCCAACTTCACCAACGAGCGGGGCGTCGACGGCACCATCCGGTACCTGCGCAACGTCGGCGGCCTGTGGTTGCTCAGCGAATGCCAACGCACCTGGGCCGCCGAGGGTCACCGGCAGGATCTGGCCGCGCTCCTCGAGTCCGCGGCGGCACTGCCCACGGGAGGCCCGCAAATCAATGCCGACGATCCGGCGTTCATCGCCCCGGACAATATGCCTGACCGGATCCGCGCTGCCGTGCGCGCCGGCGGCGCCGTCCTCCCGGACCGTCCGGCCGTCGTCGTGCGCTGCATCCTGGACAGCCTCGCGGCCGCTTACGCGAGGACCCTGGCGCGTGCCGAAGAACTCTCCGGCAAGCAGACGTCGGTGGTCCACATCGTGGGCGGCGGATCGCAGAACAGGCTCCTGTGCCAACTCACCGCTGATGCCACCGGCAAGACGGTTGTGGCCGGTCCCGTGGAAGCCACGGCGCTCGGAAACGTCCTGGTCCAGGCCCGGGCGGCCGGAGTGGTTACGGGAGGCCTGTCCGGACTCCGGGCACTCGTGAGGGCCAGCGTCCAGCTTGAAAGCTACGAGCCGGGCCTGGTAGATCAGAGTCCCTATGGCCATCGCCCTGTTGCCCCGCAAAGCCCCTCGATAAACTGAAGGGGCGCCGAAGAGACGCGAGGTACGTTGCGCGAAAGGCAAGATCATGACTGATAGCAGCGGCGTCGAAGAACCCACTGAAGACGACAAAGCCGAAGCTCCCGAGGAACCGGAACTTCGGGGCCGGTACGTCGAGGGCGACTACGGCAAGACGGGAATGGAGCCCGGGCGGCACTCCGAAGACGAAGAAGGCCAATACAGCGAAGGCGACTACGGATCAGCAGGTAGTCAAGGCGGCTTGCCCGAACCGTTGGGTAAGAAGGCCAAGGAATCCGGGCGCTACGCAGAAGCCGACCTCGGCAACGCGGGAGCCGTTCCGGGGCGAACAGCCGAGTCGGAAATCGGACAGTACGCCGAAGGGGACTACGGCACGGACGGGGCAGTGGGACCGCTGCGTGAGGCAGCAAATCCACCGGCGCCAGCGGATGACGACGGCGACGAATGACCGGGTCGATCACTTCGGCCAGTGGTCCCTGACATTCATGTCCATGGATGGCGCCTAACTGAATGGGTGCAGGGATAAATGGTGGGTGCAGAGAAGTATGCCGGCCGAGGTCGGTGCCGGAAACGTGATGAGGATACGCCGCGGCATAGGGGAAAGACGGGCCCAGACATGGCAACTCAAAGCGACGGCGTAGGCTTCCGTTCCACACGGGGCCCGATACTCATAGCCCTGATGCTCTCGAGCGGCCTTGTCGCGATCGATGCAACCATCGTGGCGACCGCTGTGCCTTCGATCGTTCATGAAATCGGCGGGTTCGCCTCGTTCCCGTGGCTCTTCTCCGCGTACCTGCTCGCACAGGCCGTCTCGGTCCCGGTCTACGCGAAACTCTCCGACATGGCGGGCCGGAAGCCAATCATTCTCACTGGCATCGGACTCTTCCTGCTTGGATCCATCCTTTGCGGGCTTGCGTGGAGCATGCCCGCGCTCATCGCCTTCCGCGTGGTGCAGGGCCTGGGTGCCGGCGCCGTCCTGCCTGTGGCCATTACCATCGCCGGCGATATCTACACCCTGGCCGAGCGCGCGAAGGTGCAAGGCTACCTCGCCAGCGTGTGGGCAACCTCGTCGGTGGTCGGCCCAACCCTGGGCGGGGTGTTCTCTTCGCTTGGAGCGTGGCGCGGGATCTTCCTGGTCAACATTCCGCTGTGCCTCGTGGCTGCCTGGATGTTGGTCCAAAGATTCCACGAGAACATCGAACGGGTAAAGCACCGCGTCGACTATCTTGGAGCCGCCCTTCTCACGTTCACCTTGACCTTGACCATCCTCGGGGCCCTCGAAGGTGGCCAGGCCTGGGCCTGGGACTCTCCAATCAGCATCGCAGTGTTCGCCCTTGGTGCCGTCTTGCTTGTTGCGTTCATCCTGGTGGAGCGACGAGCAGCTGAACCCGTCCTGCCGCCGTGGGTCGTTTCGAGGCGCCTCCTCGCCACGACCGCACTGATTTCCTTCGGTGCCGGAGCGGTCGTGCTTGGCCTCACGTCGTACGTTCCCACGTTCCTTCAGGGCGCGCTTTCAGTCTCGCCCATCACGGCGGGCCTCTCCTTGGCAGCCCTGACAATCGGTTGGCCGATCAGCGCCTCGCAGTCGGGCCGCTTCTACCTGCGGATCGGCTTCAGGACCACATCGTTGATCGGGATCTCGGTCACCGTCATCGGTTCGGCGGCCCTCGCGATCACCGCCTACACACCGAACCTCGTCTTCGTTGCGGGCAGCTGCTTTGTGGCGGGGCTCGGCCTCGGCCTCCTTGCAACCCCGAGCCTGATCGCAGCGCAGTCCAGTGTCGAATGGCACGAGCGCGGTGTGGTGACGGGCACGAACCTCTTCGCGCGGTCCATCGGCAGTTCGCTTGGTGTGGCAGTTTTCGGGGCGGTCGCCAACGCAATCTACGCCGACCGCCCGGATGGCGGAAAGAGTTCGCAGGCGATTGTGTTCGCGTCTGCAGCGGTTTTTCTCGCCGTGCTTGTCAGCGCCGCACTGACCGTCGTCGCCGTCCTTGCAATGCCCCCCACGCCCGTGGAGGCGACTGTTCCGCAGGGCAAGGAGCCGGCCCCGCGGCTCCAGAAAGTACGCCGACCAAACGGGCCGGACGACGGTCCTTAGGCTTGCGCCCCCGGCTAGTAACCCGTCGGCTCCGAAGGCGGGTTGGCTTCGCGGCCACCCTTACGGACAACGCGGACTTTCGTGGTCTGCGGCTCTGACTGTTCGGGGAGTTGGATGCGTACTTCGAGGACGCCATCCTCGTACGTTGCGATGATGCCGTCCTGGCTCACGCCGCGGGGCAGCGGGATGCTGCGGGACCGTTCGCCGTAGCGGACTTCGGTACGGTAACCCTTCTTGTCCACGTGTTCGGCATCCTCTTCGCGTCGCGCCTGGATATGCAGGGTGTCGTCGGCAACGCTGATGTCGACGTCGCTCTCGGGGTCGACTCCCGGCAGATCCACCCTGACGACGAGCGTGTCCCCCTCTTGGTATTGCTCGATGCGGAGCGACGAGTCGGATTCGCCTTGAAGGAAGCGTCGGAGCGGCTCCGGGACGTCGAGTCCACCGAGTCCGCCGCGACCGCCGCGTCCGAATAGGTTGTCCATGATGACCTCCTGGTAGGTACCGGCTGCGGGTCAAGACAGAAGTGCCGGGATGAAAAGAAAGCTACGCCAAGCAACGTCCCGTGGGTAGCCCCCTCGGGACGATTGCGCGTGTCAGCTTTGGTGGAAGTCGGGAGCCTTGGGTGCGTCGAGCATCCCGGCGATCTTCTCCTCCAACGCTGCGATGGTCGCTTCGGGCAGGACAATCAGGCCATCCAGTTCGCGCCGGGCGCGCTTGTAGGCTGTCTGGCGCTCTGCCGGCGTCGCTGCACTGTCCGAAGCGATCCTGAGCAGCTTCCTGGCGGTCGCCAGCCGCTGGCGCTCGGGCTCAGTGAAATTGCTGTCCTTGATGCGTTTGGCTTCCCGCTCCGCCACATCGAATGCCAGTTCGTAGCTGCGGACGGCCGTTCGATATTCGGCCAGCCGGGCCGCCGTCGTGATTTCTTCCGGCGTTGCCGGGCGCAGGCCGTCAGCCTCCCGTTTGGCCCGAAGAAACGCCACGGTGAGCGGCTCGCGGACATCCGACATGACCGGAAAGTCTATGATTTTGCCGACGTCAAGTTCGTAGTCAAGCCACCGCCGGTTCAGTGCGTCGTGTGCCTCTTGCAGCCGCACCACCTCGGCCTGGCTGGCGTGCTCCGCTTCTGCCGCGCGGTTCTTGAGCTGATAGAGCTCCACCCGACGGCGGTGCCGCCTTTCGCTGGCCCTGGACCACGACCGCGCCCAACCGCCGGCCAATCCGCTCAGGGGGAAGACCAGCCACCAGAAGTGGCTGACAAATTCGAGGAAGGGATTCACGGCTTCATCGTCCCACCGGCCCCGATGTGTCTCAAGGGTCTCGTGACTACATGCAGGCCTAATCGATGCCGCGCTTTGTGGTCCAGCTTGCCACGCCATTGCCGACAGGGCCCCTTGGAGCGGTCCGCGAACTCACGGCTTCCCATCGACAGGCACCCTGCCCAGGAATAGCCTTAAGCCGTCCCATTGACCGACAAGGATGACGGAGAGGTATCCGAACATGGGAGCTACAGAAAACGCTGAATTGGTCCGGCGGGGATACGAGGCGTTTAACGCAGGTGATCTGGCGACACTCAGCGAGTTGTTCGCGGAAGACGCAGTCTGGCACGTAGCAGGAAGCGGCGTGCTGTCCGGGACGAAGCAAGGACGCGACGCGATCCTGGCGTATTTCGGCGAGTTGGGAGCGCGTTCCCAAGGTACGTTCCAAGCGACGGTCCAGGACATCGTCGGCGGAGAAAACCACACCATCGGGCTCCAGCAAAGCCACGCCGAAAGCGACGGAAAGACCCTGGACATTGCAACGGCCATCTCCTTCGTTCTCCGCGACGGAAAGGTTGTAGAGGGCCGGGAGTTCTTCGAGGACACAGCCAAGGCAGACGAATTCTGGACCTGAATCCCGGAGGCGGATCCCGCACCTGAAAACTCATTGACATCCCGGGCTGCGGGGTCTATTGCTTGGCATGTCCACACCCGTCAACACCAGCAGGGAGCAGATATGGAGCTGTATGGAGTCGTGCACTTCTTCCCGGGAGGCACGAAGGACCAATATGAGGCGTCAATAGCCGCCGTTCACCCAGGAGAAGGGCTCTTGCCCGAGGGCCAGACTTTCCACGCCGCAGGCCCGTCGGCCGGCGGTTGGACGATCATGGCCGTCCACGAGTCGAAAGAAAGTTGGGAGAAGTTCCGCGACGGCATTCTCATGCCCCGCATGCAGGCAGGCATCGAGGGCGGATTCGAATCACCCCCGGAAGAGACCGTCGTCGATCTCTACAAGGTTATGCCCTAGCTATTCGAAAAGGCCGCCCCCAGGTCTCGCGGGCGGCCTTCGGTTATCAGCGGGGGCAGTGGAAAGGAACAGTTTTGGTCGACATGGTGAACTACTTCGAAGTCGGTTCCCCCGATCCCGAGGGCTCGCGGGCCTTCTACGGTTCGCTTTTCGACTGGACTTTCGGTGAGTCCTCGCCTGCCAGCTACCAGATGGTGAATGGCGACAAGGGCGGGCTGTGGGACACCTCCTCGCTCGAGGCGACGTCGTGGGCGATCTTCTACGTCCAGGTCGACGACGTTAAAGCCGCGATCGCCAAGGCCGAGTCTCTCGGTGCAAGCGTAGCTATCCCGTTCGTTGACAACGGCGCCATCGAGTTCGCGCACCTGCTGGACCCGCACGGCAACCGTTTCGGTGTGTGGCGTCCGAAACAGCCGCGTTGAAGCGACGGGACAATGCGGACACTTGCGACGCTCAATGAAAAGGACGAAGTGCATTGACACTCGATACATTGCCCGTGATCGATTTCTCCCGACTGACTGCAGGACCGGAGGAGGCAAGCCGGTTCCGTGACGAACTGCGTGAGGCGATGCACGAAGTTGGCTTCCTCTATTTGGCGGGCCACGGTATTCCGCAGGAGTTGACCGACGCCATTCTCGATGTGTCGCGCCGCTTTTTCGAGCTCCCGGAAGAGGAAAAGCTCGCCATCGAGAATGTGCACAGCCCCCAGTTCCGCGGCTACACCCGCGTTGGCGGCGAGCTCACCGACGGCGGAATCGACTGGCGCGAGCAGATCGACATCGGCGTCGAACGGGATGCTGTTGAACCGGGCCCGGGTGTCGCCGAATATTGGCGCCTGGAGGGGCCGAACCTGTGGCCGGATGCGTTGCCGGAAATGCGGGAGATTGTCTCGGAGTGGACGGAACGGCTGAGCACCATCTCGCTGGCGTTGCTGCGGGCCTTGGCAGTTTCCCTCGGGGCACCTGAGGACACCTTTGATGCGGCATTCGCCGCACGGGCTTTCCCGGTCCTCAAAATTGTGCGTTATCCGGGGGAATCGAACCCGGAACCCAAACAGGGCGTGGGGTCGCACCGCGACGGGGGAGTACTCACGCTCCTCCTGGTTGAGCCAGGGAAAGGCGGTCTCCAGGTCGAGTACCAAGGGAAGTGGATCGACGCGCCCCAAGTGCCCGGGACCTTCGTTGTCAATATCGGCGAAATGCTCGAACTGGCCACCAACGGCTACCTCAAAGCGACCCTGCACCGCGTCATTTCACCGCTCCGCGGCACGGACCGGATTTCCCTTCCCTTCTTCTACAACCCTGCACTTGACGCGACCATGCCGCAGCTTGCCGTGAGCCCGGAGTTCCAGGCAAAAGCACGTGGCTTGTCGGTTGACCCGACGAACAGTCCGATTCTGGAAACCTACGGTGACAACGCTCTCCGGTACAGGCTTCGGGCCCACCCGAACGTCGTCGCAGAGCACCACGCCGACCTGCTGTGAGGTTGACTTCACGGCGCCGGATAATGGGGCCATGGATTTCGAATTGCTCACCATCCAGGGCTGTCCGCACGGCTCGGCCGCCCGGGAACTGTTCTCCAGGGCCGTGGAATTGGAAGGACAGGACCCGGTCCTGATTGCTGCGCGGGAGATCGTGAGCGACGAAGAGGCCGAAGCCTCCGGATTCCACGGATCCCCCACGTTCCTGGTGGACGGGAAGGATCTCTTCCCGTCCACCGCGGAACCAGCCATGACGTGTCGGGTCTACCGCACAGCCGGGGGCCTCTCGGGCCTGCCCAGCCTGGAATCGCTTCGACAAGCGATCCAGGCCAGGCTGGCTGCTTAGGATCACCCCGGGACGTGCGCCGCTGAAACCACAGGGTGGTCCCGGCCCAGGTTTCCCAGCGCCGATGCTCCTTGCGGGGATCCGAGTTCCTCGAAGAACTCGACGTTGGCCCGGACATAGTCCGCCCACTCATCCGGAACGTCGTCCGAATAGTAGATCGCCTCGACCGGGCAGACCGGATCGCAGGCGCCGCAGTCCACGCATTCGGACGGGTGGATGTAGAGCGAGCGTTCGCCTTCGTAGATGCAGTCCACGGGGCATTCGTCGATGCAGGCTTTGTCCTTGACGTCGACGCATGGCTGCGCGATCACGTAAGTCATGACGCGCTATACACCGGTGTAAACGGTCTTGCCCCACGTGAAGAAGTCCAGTGCGGACTTGCCCTGCTCGCGGAAGGTGTTGGTGGAGGAGTCCTTCACGCCACCGAACGGGACATTCAGGTCCAGGCCGGCCGTGGGCCGGTTGACCTTGATCACGCCGGCCTGCGCCCGCGCGGCGAAGTCCGTGGACAGGGCCAGGGAATCGGTGCAGATGCCTGCAGTGAGTCCGTAGCGCGAGTCGTTGATCGCGGCCAGCCCGGCCTCGTAGTCCGGGACCTCCAGGACTGCGACGACCGGACCGAAGATTTCCTCCGTCACAGCGGCGTCGTCAAACGGAATATCGGTGAGGACAGCGGCCGGGAAGAGCAGCGCGCCGGAAGGGTCGCCGTCGTACTCTCCGTGGAGGAGGGTGGCGCCGCGTTCGACGGCGGTGCGGACCGCGGCCTGGTCCTGCTCGAACTGCTGGCTGCTCACCACTGCGCCCATTTTGGCGCCGTCGAGCCCGTCACCGGCGGTGTAGTTGGCGGCCTCGGCAACAAGGGCATCGAGGAACGCGTCGCGGACACCCGGGGTGACGTAGACGCGGGAGGTTGCCGTGCACGCCTGGCCCGTGAGTCCGAACGCGCCGGCTGCGACGACCGCGGCGGCCTTTTGCGGATCGGCGTCGTCGAGCACCAGCACGCCGTTCTTGCCGCCCATTTCAAGCTGGACGCGGGCCCGGCGGCCATTCAGGATTTCCTGGAGTCCAAGCCCCACCTTGGTGGACCCGGTGAAGGACAACCCGGCGATGCGGGGATCGCGTGCCAAAGCGTCTCCGACCACGCGGCCCTTGCCGTGGACCACGTTGAAGACTCCGGCGGGAAGCCCGGCGTCCTTGAGGGCGCGGGCGAGGTGCGTCGCCGAGAGGGGGGTAAGTTCGGCCGGCTTGATGACCACGGCGTTGCCGCTGATGAGTGCGGGGGCTGCCTTCCATGCCGGGATGGCGATGGGGAAGTTCCACGGCGTGATCAGCCCAACGACGCCGAGCGGCTCGCGCCGTGTGGTGATGGTGGTGTCCGGGAGGCCGCTGGGAAGTACTTCGCCGGTGGCGGCCCAGCCGAGGGAACCGAAGAAGCGCAGCACGTCCGAGGCGCGCTTGACCTCTCCCTTGGCTTCGGCGAGGGTCTTGCCTTCCTCACGGACGAGGTCCTCGGCGATCGCGCTTTGGCGTTCTGCCAACAGGTTGCCGGCCGTCATGAGGATGGCGCCACGGGCGGGAGCGGGAAGGGCTGCCCACGCCGGTTGCGCGGCGGCAGCGGCTGTGATCGCCGCGTCGACGTCGTCGGCGGTGCCTCGCGGGGAGAGGGCAGCGAGTTCGTCCGGGCGGGCCGGGTTGGTTCGCCGGATGTCGGGCTCTCCGGTCCATTCGCCGTTGATCAGATGCTGCGCTGCGGCAACATCCCTGTGGGTGGACGTTGCAGATTCGGTGGCGGTGGAAGTCATGGTAATCCTTTGGCTTGTGCGGTTGGGATGGGCGGCTGCTGGTCGGGAGGTGACCGGGCCTAGAGGCTGCGGATCAGGCCTCCGTCGCAGCGAAGCGCGACGCCCGTGATGTAGGAAGCCGGGGCACTGCAGAGGAAGGCGCCGGCAGCGCCGAACTCCTCCGGTTCGCCGTAACGCCGGGCAGGGATGGTCTTGCGCGATTCGAGCTGGATTTCCTCCGGTGTGGTGCCGCGGCGTTTGGCCGCCGCCCGGTCCAGTTCGGCGACGCGCTCGGTGGCTATGCGGCCAGGCAAGAGCATGTTGACCGTGACGGCGTCGAGGGCCACTTCCGCCGCAAGGGTCTTGAGGTAGCCCGCCAAGGCAGCGCGGCCCGTGTTGGAGACGGCGAGGTTGGGCAGGGGCGCCACGACTCCGCTGGATCCAATGGCCAGGATCCGTCCCCAGCGCCGCTCCCGCATTCCCGGCAGGATGTGAGAGACAAGGGCGTGGTGCGGTTTCACCAGCAACTCGAAGGCCGCAGCGATGTCGTCGGAGCCAAGGCTCGCGGCAGCGCCGGGCTTGGGGCCGGGGCCGTTGAGGACGAGGATGTCGATGGGACCGAGCAGCTCCACGGCGCGTTCGACGGCGGCCGTCACCCCGTCCAGGGTGCTCAGGTCCGCCTCGACGGCCACGGCGCTGTGGCCGTCTGCCTGCAGCTCCGCCGCGATTTTCTCGACCAGTTCGCCACGTCGGCCCGTGATGGCCACCCGGACGCCCTCGGCGGCGAGGCCGCGCGCGACGGCCAGTCCCAGCCCTCCTGTGGAGGCGGCGACGAATGCGGTCTTTCCGCTGATTCCGAGATCCATTAGATCCCTCCTGCTGTGTGGGCTGCGGGGGTGAGCGAGAGATTCAATGCCTGGGCGGCTTCAGCCAGATGCGTCAGCATTCCGTTCCTGAGGACCTCCGGGAAAGGAGCCGCGGGCGGCCGGACACCGGAGTCCTTGATGAAGCCCCGCTCGCGGAAGCACTCCTTCCGGACCGCCAAGGCGATCCGGGCCTGCTGCTCGAAGTTGATGAGCGGCAGGTAGGGGAGCAGCGCGTCCCGGGCGGCGTCGTAGCCGCCCGACTGCCAGGCACGGACGCAGGCAACGAGGGCTTCCGGGTAGGAGAATCCGGTCATGGCGCCGGCTGCGCCGGCCACCAGCTCATCCAACAGCCCTTGACCGCCCAGCCCGCCGAATACGGAGACGTCGACGGCGGACGCCAGTTGGGCGATGGCCACGCTGGTGGGTGGGGCCTCGGCTTTTACCGCGACGATGAACTTGCAGGCCTGGACCACGTAAATAAGGTCTTCCGTGCTGATGCTGACACCGCTGGCCACGGGGTAGTCCTGCAGGACAACTTTGGCCCCGGTGGATTGGTGGATGGCGTTCAGGTGCGCGATGACCACCTCCGGCCGGGCCGAATTGGCCTGCACCATGACGGCTGCGAGCCGGTCTCCCGCGACGGCCTGGGCAGCACGGATTTCTTCGACGGCAGTGCCCGTGAAGAGCGAGGTCACACCCACCACGAGCGGCAAACGGGTCTCTTCGACCACCACTTCCAGCGCCAGGATGCGCTCCGCTGCGGTCAGGGCAGCGGCTTCGCCGAAGACACCCAGGACAGTCAGGCCCGTGGCGCCGATGGTTTCATAGTGCTCCACCAGCCGGGCCAGGCTGTCCGTGTCCAGATCGAGGGTGCTGCCGTGGAATGGCGTGGCGACGACGCCCCACACGCCGGGTGTCAGTGATTCCCGCATTGGATTGTCCTTCCGTTCCTGCTGAAGTTCGGTGTCTTGCATCTGTTCGTCCTGCATTCAGCGGCCCGGCCACACCGGCGGACGCTTTTCCTGGAAAGCCCGCACGCCTTCGGCGGAGTCTTCGCTGTCCAGTGCGGCCATGAGGGCCGGCAGCCGGAGGCCGCGGGCTTCCGTGGCGCTCAAGTGGCTGGTCCGGCTGACCATTTGCTTGACGGCCCGGACGGAACTGGGGGCGCAGGCGAGGACCTGGTCCACCCAGCGCTGCACCGCGGCGTCGAGCTCCTCCGCGGGAACCACTTCGTTGACAAGGCCCATCGACTGCATCTCGGCAGCCTCGGCCTTGCGGCCCGTGAGGAGCATGCCCATCGCTTGCGTGTAGGGGACGCGGCGCACCAGCTGGTGGATGCCGCCGTCGAGCGCCAAGCGTCCGACCCGCGGTTCGGTGAGGCCGAAGCGGGCCGTGTCCGCGGCGACCACGATGTCGGCGCCGAGCACGATCTCCATGCCACCGCCCAGCGCGTAGCCGTTCACCCGGGCGATCACCGGAATGTCCAGGCTGGTGCGCAGGCTCAGACCGCCGAAACCGTTCGGATCAAGTTCCGCCCAGTACTGCAAGCCGGTCTTGTCCACGGCCGAGGCGGACATGTCCGCCCCGACGCAGAACGCCCGCGTCCCGGCGCCGGTGATGACGACGGCGCGCAGGTCGGGATCGGCTTCGATCCGGGTCCAGATCTCGTTGAGCCGGGCCTGTGCAGTCCCGTCGATGGCGTTGAGCACGTGCTGGCGGTCGATGACCACCGTGGCGACGTGGTTCTCGATGGTCAGCGTGACCTGGTCAACAATCTTCTTCTCTTCCATCGACACAGTCACCGGAGGACTCCCAACGTCTGCAGGCGTTCGATGGTTTCAGCGTCGAAGCCGTTCTCCAGGAGGACTTCCACATTGTGCTCTCCGAGCCGCGGCGCCACGCGCCGGACGGAAGGCGGTGTGGCAGACAGGCGAATCGGGGCGTTGAGCATCTTCACGGTGCCCACGCCGGGATGCTCGGCTTCGACGATCATGCCGTTGGCCTCGGTCTGGGCATCGGCCAAGGCTTGCTCCAGGGTGTGGACGGGCGCGTTGAGCAGGCCTTGGCTTTCGAGCTGGTTGGTCCAGTACTCCGTGGTGTTCGTGGCGATCCGTTCCCGGAAGATCGCCTGCAGGGCCGGCTTGTGCTTGAATTGCTGCTCCAAGTTGGCGAACTCCGGCCGCTGGGTAAGGTCTTCGTCCAGGCCCAGCGCTTCGGAAATCCGGGCCAGCGGATCGGGGGTGAAACCGCCCACCATGCAGACGGCGCCGTCTGTGGTTTCAAAGACGCCGCTTAGCGGCATGGCGCCCCAGTTGACTTCGTAGCCGCGGTTGAGCTGCATGCAAGCCTCCTGCATCTGCAGGTGGAGCATGGAGTCGTACATGGTCACCTCGACCTTTTGCCCGACGCCGGAGGTCTCCCGGGTGCGCAGTGCCAGCAGGATGCCCTGCATGAGGTGCATGCCCGTGATGTAGTCGCACAGCGTGGTGGGGTAGATGGCAGGCTTCACGTCGTCCGACTCGCGCCGCCACATCACGCCCGAGTACGCCTGTGCGATCGCATCCTGGCCGCCCTTGTGGGAGTACGGTCCAACCGGGCCGAAACCCGTGCCGGAGGCCCAGATGATTCCCGGGTTCTCTGCCTTGAGTTCCTCGTAGCCGAAGCCCATCCGTTCCATCACGCCGGAACGGAAGTTGCTGACCACGACGTCGGCGTCGGCCATCACCCGGCGGAGGACGGCCTTGCCCTCGTCGGTGCGGGTGTCCACGGAAACGCTGCGCTTGTTCCGGTTGATGGACAGGAAAATGGGGTTGTCCTGGCCGTCCTTGTCCGGGAACGAGTTGCGCGAGATGTCGCCGGCGCCCGGACGTTCCACCTTGATGATGTCCGCGCCGTAGTCGCCCAGGAGCTGGGTGCACGACGGTCCCATGAATACCTGGGTGAAGTCGACGATCTTGATGCCGTCGAGCGGCAGAGGGATGCCGTTGGGTTTGGCAGCAGCGGCGACGGCCGCCATCGTGGTTTCCTCGAACTCATCGAGGAGGGTCTCGGTGCTCATGCCCCCACCACGGCTTCGCTGTCGACGGTAGCGTTCGACGACGGGACGTCGCCCGGGTCTGCACCGTGCCGGCGCATGCCCTGCTGGATATCCAGCGCGGAGACGTCGCGGACAAGGGTGCCGTTCTGGACCGCCAGAGCGGCGGCGACGCCGACTGCCTGGCCCATGGCCATGCAGGGCGGGATCTCGCGGGACATCTTCTGCGCTTCCGGGGTGGCCGAGTAGTGGCGGCCGGCCACGAGGAGCTGGTCCACTTCCTTGGGAAGCAGGGAGCGGTAGGGGTAGTAGTAATCGCGGCCGCGGGCCACGGTGTCCGCGAAGTGGCGGCGCGAGGTGACATCGTCCTTCGTCATGACGTATTCGCCCTCGAGCAGGCGGGTCTGCCGGACGCCCATCTGGGAGGCGACGTCGAGCATGAAGCAGTTCTCGAAGCCCGGCAGGTGGGCGCGGACGTACTCCACGGCCTCGCTGATCCGGTCGCGTGCGGCAAACTCGGCGGCGGTCATGTCCGCCGGGTCCACGCCGTCGTACCCGGTCATGTGGGGAGCGTTGCACCAGACGACGCCGTCGATCGGTGTCTTGAGCCACCACAGTTCCCAGGCGCCGCCAAGGAGCCGCTTGATGGTGCGGTTGATGGCGCGGGCTTCCTTCGGGTTGGCCTGCTCGAAGGCTTCGGCGGCGGCGGTGTCGACGTTGCCGAGGCGGAAGACGAGGGTGGTGAGGTAGCTGTCCTTGATGTGGCTGGCGCCGGCACGGGAGGCGACGTCGATGTCTCCGGTCGTGTCGATCACGATGTCCGCCATGAAGGCCTGCGGGCCGGACTTGGTCTCGCAGATGACGCCCTTCATGACGCCGTTGTCCACGATCGGGCGGGAGAACCACGAGTGCAGGCGGAGGTTGACTCCGGCTTCGCGGACGAGGTCGTTGGAGACCCGCTTCCAGCCGTCGGGGTCGAAGGCTGCGGCATAGCAGATCGGCTTGGGGTTGGTGTGGGAATGGAAGTCGAAGGTGCCGTAGCGGCCCCACTTGTTCCAGAGTTCCTCGGAGGTCTTGCGGTCATCGGCAGGCGGAACGACGGCCAGGCCGAGCTTCTGCAGACGCTCCACGTACTCCGAAACGATGCCCGTGACCGTGATTTCCTGGCCGTTGATCATGTCGTCGAGCACCAGGACCATGCCTCCGGAGGCAAGCCCGCCGAGCGAGGAGTAGCGCTCGAGGAGGGTGACGGACGCCCCGGACCGTGCTGCAGTGACGGCGGCGGCCACGCCGGCGGGACCACCGCCGACCACGAGGACATCGGAGCGGGAGATGACGGGCGCGGTGAGATCCGCCGTCGTCGTACTGAGTTCCAGTGACGATGTGGTGGCAAAGGAGTTCATGGTGGAGGATCCTTACTTCCCGGCGGGCATGCCGCTGGCACGGTTGCCGGGGTATAGACGAGGTGCTCAGGAGGAGCCCGCAGCAATGCAATGCGGCGGACCGGGCCTGGCGAAGGGCATGACGAGTAGAGGTCCCGGGGGACCTGGACACGGAGATGGAGATGTTTGCGAACGGACGTCCAAGGGTCCGTGCGTGTATGGGATCGGGCGGCGGCTAGCGCCGGCTGATCACCACACGTGGGGGGCGTTGACCCAGATTGCTACGCATACCTCTTCGTAGCTGTTTTTGTACCAGTGAGGCGTATCCGAGGAGAAAGTGATCGAATCGCCCGCCTCAAGCGTGTAGCACTCACCGTCGAGGAAGATGTCTTTCCTTCCCGAGAGGATGATGCCGAATTCCTCGCCGCTGTGGCGGAAAGGAGTGGCGCTGGTGTCGTGGCCTGGCGGACTCACGATCCATTGGGCCTCGAGCGCACCGTTGAGGTCCGGGGTCAGGAGTTCATAGACCGCCTCTCCCACGGACTTCTTGGTGACGCCTTTGAGGTTTCGCCGCTCCGCCTTGCGGACAACCGGCGACCTGGTTTCTTCCTGGCCGAGGAAGAACTTCCCCACCGGAATGTCCAGGCCGTGAGCCAGCTGTGCCAGGGTGGTGAATGACGGATTGGCCAGCCCGCGTTCGATCTGGCTGACGATCGCCGGGCTGAGACCGGTGATTTCCGAGAGTTTGGACAGGGTCATCCCCTTGTCCTTGCGCATCGTACGGACCTTGTTGCCGACAGTCGCCAGAAGTGCGCTTGTGCCGGCGGGTGAGGATGCCGTGATGATCTCGTTGGTCATGGTCCAGCTTTCTCTCGGTGAGCTGACTCACACAACTATAGTGAAAAATTTTAGCGAATCAATGGTTTGCTGAAACTTTTCTCTCACGCCACGCTCGCCAGCCCGCTCTCGGGGCAGGACTCTCCAGCATTGGCGGCATAACGCGGGCTATTTATCTAAAAGCATTGACCTGGTGAATATCTTCAATATAGTTAAGTGAGTCGCATCACGTTGGGAAGTTTGCAACACGATCACAGACGCGGGCATTCAGCCTTCTGGCGGAAGGCCCAACCCAGCCCCACGTCCACCCTCGTGTTTCCCTGCTGATCCTGCGACACCCAAGCAAGCCATCCACGCTCCCTTTCCGGACTGGATGTCCCCGTTTGCTTCAAAGCGCTACGAAGAGGCACGCGTAGCTATCTGGGCTAATTCGCTTCCCATGAGGTGAGTTGGTTCGGCCCTGCCGAACCAGGCCAAAATGATAGTTTCGATCACCGTCCATACCCCCTGGATGTCAACGGTGATCCGTACCCTCACGCACCCGAAGGTGCGGAGGAAGGAAAGAATCATGACTGACACTGTCGTCAAGAATGGCCCGGAAAGCGCCCGGAAATCCCGGCTCTCTCCGGAAATCCGCCGTGGGCTGCTGGGCCTCGGTCTCGGGAACACCCTTGAGTGGTACGACTGGATGGTCTTCGGACTCCTGTCGGCCTTCATCGGGCCAAAGTTCTTCCCCTCGCAGGACCCCACCGCCGCGACGCTCAACGCCTTGGCGGTCTTCGCCGTCGGCTTCGCGTTCCGTCCGCTGGGCGGCGTCCTGCTCGGTACTTTCGCCGACAGAATCGGGCGTCGAAAAGTGATGCTCTGGTCCATCATGATGATGGCCATCACCACGCTGGTCATCGCCCTGTGCCCGACGTACCAGCAGATCGGCGGCGCTGCCGGCATGATCCTCCTGGTCTGCCGCATCGTCCAGGGCATCTCCACCGGTGTTGAAGCTCCTCTTTCCACCGCACACGCCGTGGAACTGGTTCCGGTGGGTCGCGAAGGGTTCGTCGCAGGCATCATCTCCTTCTTCGTCAACTCGGGCATCCTGCTCGCCTCGCTGGTCAGCTACCTGTGCAGCCTGATGCTCAGCGGCGCTGTCATGGCCGACTGGGGATGGCGTGTTCCCTTCATCGTGGGCGCAATCTTCGGATTCATCGTGGTCTACCTTCGCCGGACCCTTCCGGAAACCATGCGTCCGGAGGAGCTTGCGGAAAACTCCTCGAAAGCCGTGTGGGGCGGAGTGCGCAAGCATTGGCTGAGCGTACTGGCCATCACGTTCGTCGTTGGAGCGGCGCAGGCCTACAACTACGCCTGGAATACGGGACTGCCCACCGCGGCCCGCAGCAGCTTCAAGGAAGACGCGACCGCCGTCTTCGCCCTCACCACCATCCTCGGAGCGGTGCTGGTTGTCGGTAGCCTCGTTGTCGGCAAGCTCGCCGACGGCAAGTCGATTTCCAAGTGGTTCCTCATCACCCGCGCCTTGTCCATTCCTTCGGTCTTCCTGATGCTGATGTACGTCCGTCCGGGCATCGGTGGATTCGCCGCGGTCCTCCTGGGCGGCTCGGTTGTCCTGGTCCTGAACATGACCCTGTACAACGTCGTCACCAGTTCCCTGATGCCCAAATCCTGCCGTGGCGCCGGAACTTCCCTCGGTTATGGAATTGGCGTGGCAATCTTCGGCGGCACGGCCTCGTACCTCCTGGTCTGGCTCCAGTCCATGAATGCAGCGTGGATCTTCCCGGTTTACGTCGCAGTACTCTCCGTGCTGAGCATCGTGTTCTACGTCCTGGCGCGTCGGAAGAGCGGCATCTTCATTGGGAGCTAGCAATCTGATCTCGTTTGACCTCAGCCAGCCGGACGTGGAGCTCTACACGGCGGCCCGTGAACTGCTTCTCACGGCTCATCACAGCGAGAACCATCGCGTCGCCGCCGCCATGCGGGGTGCCTCAGGGGCGATCTACCTCGGCCTTCACCTTGGCTCCAAACGAATCAATGTGTGCGCCGAATCCAGCGCCCTCGCCAACGCCAGGATGGCGCAGGAAACCTCCATCGAGTCATCCGTTGCGGTCAGCATGGACGACCAAGGCGAGCCCCAAGTCACCAATCCTTGTGGGGTGTGCCGGGAACTGCTTCGGAACTACGGGCCCGAGGCAACTGTCCTAGTCGATGCCGGGGGAGAGGTGGGGACCGTCAGCCTCGAAGAACTCCTGCCGTATCCCTGGATGCGCGCCACCGAAACCGAGTGGACCACCCGGCCACCAGGTGCCGGGAAGCCTTACTAAATGCGATGGAAAAGGCCGGGACATGAGTCCCGGCCTTTTCTGCCGTCCTGAGCTATTGGCCGGCTTCTATTGTTACTCGACCGGGTTCAGCCATCGCGCGGACGCCAGCGCTTTGTGGCCGCGCCTGCGAACGATAAAGGTCCGGCCGAGCCAATGCCGGCCGCGTGGCGGCACCGCTTCGGACAAAGCCGGCGGGGAGGTTTCCGGTGCTGCTACGGATGCCGCCGGCTGGGCCGGGCACAGGTCTGTGATCAGTCCCATTCCGGCACATGCCCGCACCTCGCGGATTCCCGCCACCGCAGCTCGTTTGGTCTCAAAATCCTTCGAGACGGCCATGACGGTCCCGTCCGCTGCCTTCAACCGGAACCGGTACCGTTCCCGGGCATCGACAAACAGTTCAAACTTTCCTGCCATTTGCTGACCTCCCCCAATAGAGACACGTGGTCCTTATTGGACGGTACCCGGCAGGCACTGAAAATGCAAAGCACCCTTAGTGTTTTTGGGGGTGAGATGCCGTAGAGATGCCGGATCCTCGGCACGTGGTTGCCGGATGAAGTGCCGACGTGTAGCTTTGGCGATGCAAAGTAACCTTAGTAATACCCGCCACCGCCGGGTCCGCGGTTCAGCAGGAGGTACAGCAGTGGGTATCGGATCATCCATCTTCCTTATCGCGATAGGCGCCATTCTGGCCTTCGCCATCCCCGGAGATGTCGTGTCATTCATCGACCTCCATATGGTCGGCTACATCCTCATGGTGGTCGGCGTTATCGGCTTGATCGTTTCCCTCTTCGTGTTCGGCCCGCGCCGGACCCGCCGAATCAGCGAAAGCCGCGCCACCGTCGACCCCGTCACGGGGGACCGCATCGTGACCCGGGACACCCGCGACGGCGGTATCTAGCAACAGCAGGAAACGAAAGGGAGGGTCGGCACGCCGACCCTCCCTTTTTCGATGCATCCGCATGTCTTTAGGACGCGCCGTTGCCGACGGCTCGATCCGGCAAGCCGGCTGGCTTCAGCCCGGGCGCCGGCTCCTAACCGCCATTGCCCTTTCCCTTGTGGCGTCCCGGCGCCGGGGCCACGGGAACCGGCGCAACCGGCATCGATGTCTCAACGCTCGGTGATGGCGTTGGCGTCGGCGTCGGGGTTGAGGCACTGGGTGTGGGCGTTGGTGTTGCCGAGACGGAGGGGGCAGGGGCCGCGGGAGCGGGCGGCTGGATGGCGCTGACGCCAATGACCACCAGGGCAGCGGTAAGCAGGACGGCCCCGACAGCCCATGCCGCGCCACGCGGGCGCCTCGGCGCCTTTCCCCGCCATGGGCGGCCGCTACGTACGGTCGGCCCGACGACGGTGCTGCCGCCCGCGCTTTCGCTTGCCGTTGCCACCGGCTGAACGCGCGTCTGCGTGGTTGCCTTGGCTGTGCGGGGCGGACGGTCGGGCATACGGGGAAGGGTCTGAGTGGCTCCGTTGCCGCGAACGGGCATCGCCGCAGGGACGCCGGTACTGAAGCCGTTCCGCAGGGCTTGCTCAACGTCTCGCGCGGCAGGTCGCGCGGAGGGTTCGGTCGATGTCATGGCGGTCAGGAGGTCAACCCACTGCGTTCCGAAGGTATCGGGCACGCGTGGCGGGCGGTGGAGCCTCGCAACGGCCGACTCCACGCTGGTTCCCGGGTATTCGAGCTTTCCGGTCAGGCATTCGAGGAGGACAAGTCCCAGGGAATAGATGTCGCTGGCCGGTCCGAGGGCAGAGCCAGTGGCCTGTTCCGGGCTCAGGTAGGCAGCGGTTCCCACCATGGTGCCTGTTGCGGTCAAGCGCGTGCCCTCGATGATGCGGGCGATTCCGAAGTCGGTGAGCTTGGGCCGGATCGGGGATCCTACGGGGGCATCAGGCAGGAGGACATTCGCAGGTTTGATGTCGCGGTGGATGATCCCGCGCCCATGGACGTATTCCAGGGCCGACGCCAGATCCGCCCCGATGTGGGCTACGTCCTGGGTCGTCAGCGGCCGGTCCCGGAGCCTGGCATACAGGTCCGGACCGTGAATCAGTTCCATCGTGAGGAATGTCCTGGCATGCTCCGGATCCCGATGGTCGGTACCGGCGTCGAAGAGAGTGACGAGTGACGGATGGTTGAAGGTCGCCAGGAGCCGCATCTCGTTCTCATGCCGGGCAAGCTCGTCCGGCCCGCCCAGCAGGGGAGCAAAGAGTTTCAGGGCCACCTCGCGGCCCAGCCTCTCATCCCGCGCCCGGTACACCGAGGCCGTCGCGCCTCGGCCGATCAGGGTTCCCAGCCTGTACCGAGCTGCTACCAGCGCATCGCTGTCTCCAGTGATTGGGCCATCAGGCACGCTCACACCTCGCTTTTCTTCGAACCGACGGAGCCCGTACAGTCTAGGCCCCGTTTGCCTGGCCGCGGACATTCGTTCCCGCTGGGGTAATCGTCCCGCACGGACCCAAGGGTGGGTGAACAAATGCGCGATCGTTCCTCCTCAGGGCTGATATCCAGCGGCTTCTGTGCCTAGCGTGGCTGTGGGAGTTCCGATACCGGAACGCGCGGTGAGGCAACCGCAACCCAGTCCGTGAAATATCCAATGAGCAATCAAGAAGAGAATTCCGGAGGTCTCCAATGCCTATCCTGACCAGCCTTGCAGCCAGCAAAGCCGTGATCACCCTGATCACAGCGGGCGCCATCGCAGCAGGGGGCGGCGCTGCCGCCTTTACCAGCATCGCCACCACCGAAGCGCCTGCGCCAACGTCCACCGCATCGGCCAGCCCGTCGGCGTCGTCCCCTCGGGTCTCCTCACCGGCGACCCCGACGACGGCGGTACCCTCGACGACGGCGGTACCCTCGACGACGGCGGTTCCCCCTGCGACCGCTCCTGGGGCGGAGTCCCCGGAGCCGTCGTCGTCGGCTCCAGCCGCGGCGGAACCGGCTGAGGATGCGCCGGGCACTCCGGCCCCAGCTCCCGGTTCATCAACGCCGCCGACTACCCATTCGTCACCGTCGTCCCATACCCCGGCGGTCGAGCCGGCTGATCGTGACCACGACGGAATGAAGGAAGCCAAGGACAAGGACGCCGGACACGGCGAGACGGACCACGGGTCCAAGGTCGGGGACCAGCACAAGACGGACCACGCCCACACCGAGGGCACCCCGGACGCAGGGGTGCGCTAAGCGGTTCTCAGCCCCAAGGCTGGCTGCGGCGCGTGTATCCCGTAGCGGGAGGTGCTCATCTGCCCTCCCGCTGCGGGGTTGCCCGAAGCGGGAGAAGATGGTCTCGGCTAGGGGCGGAACAGGAATCCGACGAAGATGCGGTTTGCACAATCCATTCAGGCTGCAGACACTGAGGCTAGGGCCGGGGTAGCTTGTCCCCATGGCTACCGAAGCAACCACCCTCACCGTTGACGGGCCGAACGGTCCTCGCGAAATACGGATCTCCAGTCCAAGCCGCGTCCTCTGGCCGGAGCTCGGCCTGACCAAGCTGGATCTCGCGCGCTATATCGTTGAGGTCGGGGACGCATTCATCTCTGCGAACGGCGATCGGCCGATCTCGCTGCAGCGCTTTTCGGACAACATCGACGGCGACCAGTTCTTCTCCAAAAATCCGCCGAAAGGAACACCGGACTTCATCCGGTCCGTGAAGGTTGTCTATCCGAGTGCGCGCTCGCATCCCCAACTGGTGCTCGATGAGCCAGCAGCAGCCGTGTGGGCCGTCCAGATGAACACAGTGGTCTTTCACCCTTGGCCCTCGCGGGTCGAAAACACGGACAACCCTGACCAGCTGCGGATCGACCTGGACCCGCAGCCGGGAACGGATTTCGATGACGCGATTCCCGCGGCCCTTGCGTTGAAAGACGTACTCGCGGAGGCCGGGTTGACCACTTTCATCAAGACCTCCGGAAACCGCGGACTCCACGTCTATGCCCCGATTGAGCCTTCGCATGAGTTCCTGGACGTACGGCATGCCGTGATTGCAGCCGCCCGGGAGCTCGAGCGCCGAATGCCGGACAAGGTGACCACCGCCTGGTGGAAGGAAGAACGCGGTGAACGGGTCTTCGTCGATTTCAACCAAGCCAACCGTGACCGGACCATAGCCGGCGCGTACAGCCCGAGGGCGCTCGCCCATGCCCCGGTCTCTTGTCCCATCACGTGGAACGAACTTGAATCAGCGGACCCGAAAAACTTCACCATCCTGAGCGTGCCTGGCAGGTTGAAAACCCTCGGCGATCCGTGGAGTGCGATGAATTCCGAAGCGGGGAAGATCGACGTGCTGCTTCAATGGTGGGAACGCGACGTCGCCGCGGGGCTTGGGGAGATGCCGTTCCCGCCTGACTATCCAAAGATGCCGGGCGAGCCGACGCGTGTGCAGCCGAGCCGAGCGCGCAAGCCTGTCTGACGGGCGCGGATAGTGGCCTCGGCGGGCGATGAGTGGGAGAATGGGGGCTGGACCAAAACGGCCGGCGGCGCATCTTGCCTGCTGAGACCCAGGTAAGTCCCCCAGTGCGCCGTCGGTCCTTCGCTGTCAATCTCTTAAGCCGCGCCGGTCCATCTGGGCGCGGCCGACGCCCGACCTAGTTCCTTGGCATGCGTGCGGAATCCGTTGGCGGCCTTGCGCGGTTCATCACATCCCTGGGAAGCCGCATTGTGCGGGACAGGCTTCGCAAGAACGGTCGCGGCCGGCTGGCGCACGCCCGTTGCCGGGCAGAGGTCGGTGACCAGCCCCATGCCCGCGCACTCCCGCGCCGCGGCGATTCCGGCGACAACCGCTGTTTTGTCCTCGAATGGCGTCGAAACAGCGATGACCGTTCCGTCAGGTGATTTGAGGCGGAACCTGAAAAGCGATTCCCCGTCAACGAACACTTCGAATATGCCGGCCACTGCTACCTCCCGGTCTGCGGATCCTGCTCGGTAGCGACTTCACTACCGGCGAGGACGGAGCATCACTGCAGTCCTCGTCCGCTGCTCTGGTTGAACAACCACCGTGAATCGTTTTTCACGTGATATTCAGTCTGTGCTGACTGCGTCGACGCTAACAAGACCGCGTGGGTAAACCCTGTGTAAAACGTGTGCAACTCCGGGACGAGTCAGCTGCCGCTGGCCCGGTTCATCAGGTGTTCGAGCAGGGCCAGCTCGGGGTATCCGGGGTGTCGGGCAATGCTGGACCGTAGTTTCGCCCGGAGATGCTCGCCGCTCGGTTCGGTTCCGCCGAGGACTTCGTCGATGATTTCCTGTGCTTGCCCGCGCAGGGCCGCCAGGGTGTCACCCTTGTCACCCGGAACCAGCACGGGCTCCGGCTCGACGAGCGGGTCTTGAGACTCCAAAGGTTCCGACACTGCCAGCTCCTGATTTTTCATCCCGGCAACTCCCAGCTAGGCCCGGAATTCGCCCCCACCACTAGATAGTAATGAGGGCGCCCGGCTTGTTCACCGCTTATTGCTCAGAACGACGAATATGGCATCGAAACGACGGTTTGTGACGCGAACAACATGCGGGATGGCTGGCCCCCTTTGGGCAGCCAGCCATCCTGCGCGGCTAGGAGAACCTGCCGGGGCGGAAGGTGGAGAGCATGGGATGCTTGCTTCCCGTGAGGATTTCGCCCGCCAGCAGTTCGCCCACGATGAGTCCGAGCGTGGCTCCCGAGTGCGTGAAAGCGACATAACAGCCCGGCACGTGGCCGAGCTCTCCGAGCACGGGTTCGCCGTCGCCCGGAATGGGCTTGTAGCCGATCTTCCAGGATGCCGGCTTGAGCTCGGGCCGGCCCGCGATGAGCTTGGACGCCTCGTCGGCGAGCTCCTGGACGATGCCATCCGGGATGCTGAAGGAACCGTCTTCGTGCTCGGTGATGTGCTCTTCGTACCAATCGTGGTCCAGCGCGAAGGTGTTTTCCGGGTTTGGCCGGATGGCGGCGCGGGGGGTGTTCATCACGGCTCTCACCTCATGGTCCACGGCTTTGGTCAGCACCAGCATCGAGACGGGGGAGGCGTTCGGGATGTCGACGCCGAGTGGTGCGACGACGGCAGGGGTAGCGGCACCGCAAGCCACAAGGACGGCGTCGGCTCGATAGGTCCCGCCGGCAACAGTCTCGACGCCGGTGGCACGGCCGCCGTCGACCGTGACGGAAGCCTTGCCGGCGTTGAGGACGAGCTGGCCACCGCGGGCGTGGAATTCCTCCAGAAGGAACTCGATGAGTTCAGGGAGGCTGACCCACCCTTCGCCCGGGTTGAAAATGGCGAACTCCGGGACTGCACCTGCATTGATGCCAGGGGTAGCGACGTCAATCTCTTCAGGAGTCAGCAGCTTGGAGTCGTATCCGACCGACTTCTCGTAGGCGTGGCGTGATTCCGTGGCCGCTTGCTGTCCGGCGGCGTTCCACATGAGGCCGCCGCCGAACTGGAGCCATTCACGGTGTGGATCCGCGGCGAACAATGTACGGTAGCGGTCGACCCCCGCGAGGCGCAGTTGGTGGTAAGGGGTGGAGCGTTCTCCTGCGGAGTTGAGCCAGGACAGGGAACGGCCGCTGGCCTCGCTCGCGAGGCCCTTTTCGGTCAGCAGGACAACGGACGCGCCTTCACGGAGCAGGTGGACCGCCGTGGAGACTCCAAGGATGCCGCCGCCGATGACGACGACATGCTTGGTAGGGGGCGTGGAGGACATGAGTCTCCCTTTCTTTGGGGTGTGGTTGCCGGCCGCACGAGGCGGACGGTGGCATGGCTGGAAAGATCCGCCTACGCGAAGGCGTGGATTCTTTCGATGACTTTGAGGGTTTCAAGTGATTCCGCGGGGTCCACGGGCAATGGCCCCTCCCCGCGGATGGCGGCCGCGAGTTCGGCATAGAACCGGGGGTAGGCGCCGGTCTGGGCAGGGACGGGCTCAGGGTCTCCGTCAGTCCCCATCACGCCCCAGGAAGTTACGGGCTCAACGCCATAGGCGGGATCCGACGGCGGGAGTCCGGCCGCGAGGGCCGCCTCCTGGCTGTCGAGTCCCCACTTGGTGTAGCCGGCCTTGGAACCGAGGATATGGAACCGGGGTCCTGCTTGGGCAGCCATGCCGTTCATCCATAGCCTCGATCGCACTCCTGAGCTATGGAGCAAGGTCACAAACGCTTCGGTGTCTGCGCCGTCCGGGTGCGGTCCATGGTTGGCCGTTTCGCCGTAGCAATCTTCGACGGGACCGAAAAGCTGGATGGCCTGGTCGATCAAATGGGCGCCGAGATCATGGAGGATGCCGCCGCCTTCGCCCAAGGACGCACTGTCACGCCAATTGCCGAAGCCTTCCGGGCGCCACCACTCGAATCGCGATTCGAAGGTTCGGACCTCGCCGAGGCCGCCTTCCCGCACGACCTTACGAAGTGTCAGGAAATCGGCGTCCCACCGGCGGTTCTGGAATACCGTTAGCCGCACACCGCCGTCGGATGCTCTGGCGATGAGCTCTTCGCCGTGCGCCGAGGTCGTGGCGAAGGGCTTGTCCACCACCACGTCGAGGCCATGGGCGATCGCGGTCGCGGCGAGATCGAAATGGGTGAGCGGGGGAGTGCCGAGGACCACGAGGTCCAGGTCCGGAGCTACTGCGAACAGTGCTTCCGGGGTGGGGAAAATCCGTGCACCGGGATACAGCCTTGCCGCTTCCGCTGCCCGCTGCGGGTCTGCCGTGACGATGACATCGAGGGAGTAGCGGGGGTCGGCGGCGATCAGCGGCGCGTGGAAGACTTTCCCGGAAACCCCGAATCCGGCGATGGCCGTGCGGATAGGAGAGGGGGTGGCGTTCGCCATTACAGCACCTCCGAGAGGAATCGTTGGAGCCGTTCACTGCGTGGGTTGTCGAAGAGGTCTACAGGCGTGCCTGACTCTACGACTTCACCCTCATCCATGAAGACCACCTGGTCGGCGACTTTCCGGGCGAAGCCCATTTCGTGCGTGACAACCAACATGGTCATGCCGCGCCGACCCAGGCCCGCCATGAGGTTCAATACGCCTTTGACGAGTTCGGGGTCCAGTGCGCTCGTGGCTTCGTCGAAGAGCATGACCTCCGGTTCCATGGCCAGCGCCCGGGCGATGGCCACGCGCTGTTGCTGGCCGCCGGAGAGGTCGCGGGGGCGGTGGTCCGCCCGTTCGGCGAGCCCCACTTCGGCGAGGCTGCGGCGGGCACGGTCCCTGGCTGCGGTCTTGGACATTCCCTTCACGCTCCAGAGCGCCAAGGCAACGTTCTCCAGGGCGGTGTGGTCAGGGAAGAGATTGAAGTGCTGGAACACCATGCCGATGCGGTTTCGCAGGATGTCCGGTTTGACCTTGAGTGCGCTTTCACCGGCCAGGAGTACATCGCCGCTCTTGGGTTCGTGGAGCCGGTTGACGCCACGGAGCAGGGTCGACTTGCCGGATCCGGAGGGGCCGATGATGCAGGTGGTGGTGCCGGGGGCAACGTTCAGGCTGACGTTGCGCAGCACCTCGATGTCGCCATAGGCCATGGTCAGGTTTCTTAACTCCAGGCTGGAACCGTGGAATGTCTGGACACCGGCGGCGGTGTTGTTTGCGCTGGTGCTGGCGCTCATGTGTTGCTCCCGGTGATCAGCGGCGATGCCGCGTCGAGTTCTGTGAGTTCCTTGAGGCCGCTGCTCGGCGCGCTCGGACGACGGCGGCCCGTGCGGAATCGGCTGTCGAAGTAGTTCACGAGGTGGGTCAGCGGGACGGTGATCACGAGGTAGAAGACACCGGCCATGACCAGCGGTGACAGGTTCCCGGAGAGCACGGCGGCGTCCTGGCCCACACGGAAGAGCTCGCGCTCGCTGACAAGCAGGCCGAGGAAGTACACAAGTGAAGAGTCCTTGACGATGGCGATGAACTGGTTCACCAGGGCGGGCAGCACCCGGCGGATGCCTTGCGGCACCACCACGAGCCGCATTGATTTGGCATAGCTCATGCCCAGGGCACGGCATGCCTCGCCTTGGCCCTTGTCAACGCTTTGGATGCCGGCGCGGAAGATCTCCCCGATGTACGCGCTGGCGATAAGGCTCAGCGCGATGATGCCGAGCGGGTAGGGGGAGGGGCCGAAGATCGACTGGCTTAGCCGGGCGAAGCCTTGGCCGATCAGAAGGATGGTGAGGATGGCCGGCAGGCCCCTGAACAGATCGGTGTAGATGCGGGCAGGGACGCGCAGCCACGCCGAGGATGAGATCCCCATGACCGCAACGACCATGCCCAGTGCCACGCCGATGATCGTGGCGGAGACCGAAATGATCAGGGTGTTCAAGAGGCCGACGCCGATCAATTGCGGCAGGACTTCGGCCATCGCGCCGAAATCGAAGAATGTACGTGTGATGGTGCTTAACCAGTCCATGGTTTGCTCTCAGACTTAGGTGGCCGTCGGGGCGGGCGGACCGCGAAAGGGACGCCCGCCCGTCAGGCAGTTGGGCTATTTGCTCGGCGCCGGGCTGGCGGTCTGCTCAGCCTTGGGCAGGTACTGCGTGGGCATCGGGGATCCCGGGAACCACTTCTGGTAGAGCTTCTCCCAGGTACCGTCTTCCATCGCCGCGGCCAGTCCCTTGTTCAGGGCATCCTTGAGGGCGGTCTTGTCCTTGGCCAACGCGAAGCCGGCCGGTGCGTCAAAGGACGGAATATCGGCCGCGCTGACCAGGCCGAACTGCTGTTCGTAGGACTTGGCGGCCTCGTAGTCAAGGAAGTGGGCGTCAGCCGAACCGCTGTTCACTGCCGAGATCGCGGAGTTGTTGTCCGGGAAGCGCACCAGGTTCGCGGTGGGGAAGTTCTTCACTGCGTAGGCCTCCTGCAGGGTGCCTTGGACCACGCCAAGCCGCTTTCCGGCAAGGCCGCTGACATCCTTGATCCCTGAGGTCTTGGTCGTCAGGACGGTCAGGTATCCGGCGAGGTAGCCGTTGGAGAAGTCCACGGTCTGTTTACGCTTGTCCGTGATGCCGATGGCGGCGACGCCGACGTCGAACTGTCCGTTGGCGACGGCCGGCAGGATCGCCGAGAAGTCCTGTCCGGTGAAGACGACCTTCTCCACTCCGGCGCGGTGCGCGACATCTTTGAAGAGTTCGACGTCGAAACCTGTGAAGTTTCCCGAGGCGTCCGTGAACGTGTAGGGCTTGGCGTCTCCCAGGCTGGCCACGCGGATAGTGCCAGGTTCTATCAGGCCATAAGGGTTTCCGGCGGTCGACGACGAGGCAGGGGTCGATCCGCCACACCCGCTCAGTGCCAGGAGGGCTGCGACAGCAGCCGCAACGATCACTCCGGGGCGGAAGTTCAGTCGTTTAGTCACAGCAAATTTTCCAATCATGAGAAGCGAGGCGGCCTTAAAGCCTTACGGAATTCCCCTTGCTGAGTCCGGTCTCAGTAGTTAGGATTGAGACCGGACTCACAGGGGGTTGCAAAAAATGTAACCCAAGGCACACTGGCCGTCAAGGCCCGTTCGGAAGGCATGCATGAGCAACAATGGTTCGAGGCGGCGCGAGATTACCGTTGCCGACGTCGCGAAGGCGGCACAGGTGTCCAAGGCCCAGGCCGCACGTGCCTTGGGAAATTACGGGGCCGTCAGCGAGGATGTCCGGAGCCGCGTGCTAGCGGCGGCAGAGGAACTTTCCTACCGGCCGAACGAACTGGCCCGCAGCATGAACACGGGGAAATCCAACACGATCGGAGTCGTGGTGGGTGATATTGAGAACCCTCACTTCGGACTCGCGACGCGGGGCATTACGGACACTGCCAAGAAGAGCGGCTACAACGTCATTCTGATCAACACAGACGAGGAACTCACCGCGGAAACCGAAGCGGTCCAGGTCTTGCTCGATAAGCGCGTGGACGGACTGATCGTGGCGCCGGCGTCGTCCGTTGAAACGAAACATTTACAGGACGTTCACGAGTCCGGGCGGCCGTTGGTGCTCCTGGACCGAAAAGCCGAGGGGTTGGACGTGGAAACCATCGCGGTAAGCATGACTGGGATTTCCTACGAATCCACCCGGTATCTCCTTCAGGCCGGCCACCGCAGGATCGCGTTTGTCTCCACCCTCAAGACCGGCTCTCCGTACCGGTCTGGAATGGTGCTGGATTCTTCGCAGATCTCCGAGCGGCTTGAGGGCATGGAGCGCGCCTTCTCCGAAATCGGATTGACGCTCCCGGAGGACCACGTGCGGCTCAACGCCGGCGACGCGGATTCAATCCGGAATATCACCCGCGGGCTCTTGCTCATGCCCGAGCCGGTCACTGCCATTGTGGCGTCCGACGGCCTCATAGCACTCAGCGTCGTCGAAGCCATTCAGGAGCTGGGCCTCTCGATCCCCGAGGATGTTTCGTTCCTGATGTATGACGACTTTTCCTGGACACGCCTGACGAGCCCACCCCTGACCGTCGTTTCCCAGCCTGTGTACGAAATGGGCGTGGCCGCTGCCGGCGCCCTGATCCGGCAAATCGAGGGCCGGAAGCCTGCGGCCAACGGACCCGGGTTCTCCGCCCGGCTGATCCGGCGCGGTTCGGTCGCAATGCCACGTGCTGCGAGGGTTTAGATCCATTCGGCAAACTGCGCTGGCGGCCGGGCCTGCAGGCCCGGCCGCCGTGATGTTGCCTGTCATCAGTCCATGACGAGGTCGCGCGCTGCGGCCGCGATGTGGCGTGCGGAAATACCCGCAGCGTTGAGCAGGTCCTTGGGTTCTCCGGACCCCGGCAGTTCCCTCACCGCGAGCAGTGCCAGATGGAGTTTGGGCGTGTTTGCACTCGCGAGCGCTTCGAGGACGGCCGAGCCGATGCCGCCTTGGGCGTAGTGGTCTTCCGCGACAACTATCCGGCCGTCGGTTTCGAGGCACGCCCGGCGCAGGGTCTCGACGTCGACCGGCTTGATGGAGTAGAGGTCGATGACTCGGGCTTTGATTCCGGACTCGGCCAGTTGCTCGGCGGCCGCGAGGCACTCGTGGAGCGTGACGCCGGCGCCGATAAGCGCCACCTGGTCGTCGGGGCCGGCGCCGTGGACTTTGCTTCCGCCGAGGGGAAATTGTTCGTCCGGCCCGTAAATCACGGGGTAGGCTCCACGGGTGGCCCGCAGGTAGGAGATTCCAGGCGTGTCCGCCATCGTGCTCACAAGCTGCGCCGTGGATGGGGCGTCGGCCGGATAGAGCACAGTGGAACTGTGCACTGCCCGCATGGCTGCTATGTCCTCAAGGGCCATTTGCGAAGGACCATCTTGCCCGATTTCAACGCCGGCGTGCGTGCCGACGAGCCGTATGTCCACTTCTGAGACTCCGGCCATGCGGATGAAGTCGAAGGGCCGCGAAACCAGGAAAGCCGCGAAACTTGAGGCGAAAGCGACGTATCCACGTACCGAGAGGCCGATGGTTGCGGCGACGAGTTGCTGCTCGGCAATGAAGATTTCGAAATACCGCTCAGGCGCTACCTCCTTGAAGTCTCCGGCGTGGGTCGAATTCCCTACCTCGCCATCAAGGACAACCACTTCGGGGCGGACCGCAAGCGCGGACACTGCGGCGCCGAAGGCGGCCCTGGTCGCTACTTTGTCGCCAACCTTCCACTCCGGAAGTGTCACCGCACCGTGTGTGTCCGGCGTGATTGCCGGAGTACCCGGCTCCGGAGGTCTGGTGGTCACGTGGACGCTGCTTGGACCGCCGAGGGCTGCTATGGCCTTCTCGGCCATGTCTGCCGGTAGCGCCTTGCCGTGCCAGCCGTTCTGGTCTTCGATCTCAGGCACACCTTTACCCTTAATCGTCTTTGCCAGGATGACGGTCGGCTGGTCTGGATCGCTCCGCGCCCGGTCCAGTGCGTCGTCGATCTCGGCTAGGTCATGGCCGTCGATGATGACGGCCCGGGCCCCGAAAGCCTCAACCCGCCTGGAGTAGGCGTCCATGTTCCACTGCAGTTCGGTAGGGCCGTCCTGACCGAGCCGGTTGACGTCCACAATGGCCGTGAGGTTGCCGAGCTTGTAGTAGGCCGCCTTGTCCAGGGCTTCCCAGATGGACCCTTCGGCTAGTTCGCTGTCTCCGCACAACACCCAGGTATGGAAGGGCAGCTTGTCCAGGTACCGTCCGGCCATGCTCACCCCGACGGCGACCGGCAGCCCTTGCCCCAGCGAGCCGGTCGCCACGTCGACCCACGGCAGAACCGGCGTCGGGTGGCCCTGTAGCCGGGCGCCGAACTGCCGGTAGGTATTCAGCAACTCATCTTCCTCCACGACGCCTACGGCCCGATACATGGAATACAGCAGGGGCGAAGCGTGTCCCTTGGAGAAGATGAGGTGGTCGTTGTCCGGCAGTTCCGGGCGTTCCCAGTCGTAGCGAAGGTGCCGTGTGAGGAGCACCGCCATTAAATCCGCGGCGGACAGCGACGACGTGGGATGACCCGAGCCGGCGTTGGTGCTGCACCTGATGGAATCCACGCGCAATTGCGTGGCCAGCGCCCGGATGGAATCCGCTTCGTCGGCTTCCAACCGGGCGTGGGTTGTTGTCCTGTCTTCTAACATGCCCCGGTCCCTCTTTCCTTAGTGCTCGTTCAGCCGCTCGAGCAAGTTCCCCAAGGCTTCGCGAATATCGTCATGGTCGTACTGGCTGGCCCTGCTTTCGCCTGAAATCACGGCGCATCGATGAATCTTCTTGAAGTCTCCAAAGGGGAATTTGTAGCGGCCCTTCTGTCCTTCGGGGTGCTCGTCGTCCACGCCGAGAAACCACTTCGAATATTCGGCGCTTCCGTTCTTGTCCAGAAACGCGTTCTCATCCTGCGTCGACGGCGCATGCTCGCTCCAATCGTCGCGGGCATCGATGACTACTCTGTCGTCCCGGATAAGGCTCTTCGCATGATCAAAGGCTTTCTTGTTGAGTTTCACCGTCATGCCTGGGACCTCCATCTCTTCCGTCACACGATCCAAACGGCCACGTCACACGATCGTGAGTGGCGGCTCGCCCAAGGGCCTAGAGGGCGGGAACGGAAGGTCCGGACCGGGCTCGGGGACCGGAGAAGGTCCCGGCTCGGGCAACGGAACCGGTTCGGGGGTCCCGGGATGGGGTCCGGGACTTGGTTCCGGCCCGGGGGCCGGCACGGGCGTCGGCCCTGGCTCGGGGAACGGAACAGGTTCCGGCGTCGGTGTTGGGCCAGGCTCCCGGGTGGGGTCGGCGTTGGGGTCCCGGGTCGGGTCGGGAGGGAACTCACTCATTGTTTGCTCCTCGGAATGTCAGGTGATTCCTATCGGACTTCCGTGGGGCCGGCCTGTTCAGGCAGGCCCCACGGGGCTCAGCGGTCCGTCGAATGCGGACGTGCTTCCGGGTCTTCCGTGGTGTAGTCGCCTTCGATGCGCTCCGCGGGCAGGTCAGTGACGCGTTCCGTGCCGTAGTCGCCCTCGGTGTACTGGCCGACGCGAGTCGCGTCGCCGCCGTCGGGCACTTCCATCGCCGCCGGCGCCGTCAGGTCAGGATCGACGGCGGGAAGTTCCGAAGTGGTGGCCGAACGGGATACGGCTGCACCGGATTCGTCGACATCGCCGGCGGCAACGGAACCGCGCCAGCCGCCGGTCTCGAGGCCTCGCTCTTCGATGAATTTCTTGAACTTGTCGAGATCGGCTGAAACACGCATATCGTCAATCCCCACCAGCGAGCCGGCCTTTTCGGCAATGCTCTCCGGCTCCCATTCGATCTCCACACTCACACGGGTACGGTCCGCGCCAAGGGGCTCGAAGCTTACCGAGCCTGCGTTCCGCGGTCCGTCGATGCTGGCCCAGCTGACCAGGGAATCCGGAACCTGTTCCAGGATCTGGGCATTGAAGTCGCGCTTGACGCCGCCAACGTTGGTGGAGAAATGCAGTGCGGTCTCGTCGATTTGCTCGACCGCTTCGACGCCCTTCATGAATTCCGGGAAGGACTCAAACTGGGTCCATTGGTTGTAAGCCACTGAAACGGGAACTTCCACGTCGATCGTTCGATTAACCGTAGCCATGTTCATGCTCCTTGCTAGTGCTTGTTCCTGCGCAGATTGGTAGTTGTCCAGGCGATTTAGCCAGCGTCGAATGTCTCGCCGTCGTCGTCTTTCGGGGACTTGTCCTCGGGCAGCCCGGTCGCATCGCCCTTCGGCTCCGACGAGAAAGAACTCCCGGTCTTGCTCTCTTCGGAGTTGGAGTCGTCCAGCTCGGCATCGGCTGATGGCACCGCGACTGAATCGTTGCCGTCGTCTGTTGTGGGGGCGTCCTGTTCCTTCGGCTGATTCGCCTGCTGCCCCTCGTTGCCTGGCATTTCTTGGTCGGGGGTCGGAGTTCCGTAGCCCCCGGCTTCTTCGGCTGCATGCTGCTCGTCCATGTCCACGCTGTCCTTTCCGTGCTGGTTGAACCTGTTGATGGAAAATCAAGGACCGGCTACTACGGCGTCTTCCTCCGGTGGCCTGGAGAGCGGACTCGGAAAAGCAGGACCCTTGGGCCCCGGACGAGATGGACGCCAGTCTTCGTTCGACGGTTCGCGTGACCTTGCCACCACATCGAAACTAATAGGCCGGACGGACTCTTGTCCATGGATTCCGGCAAATTGATCAGCAAACTTACTATCTTGATCGAAAGGGCCTAGAATAGCCCGGCATACGAGCCGCGAACTACGACTCCCGCGGCTCGGGCGCCGTGCCTGATACGTCGTCCGGCACAGCCTTCCCCCGCCGAGGCGACCAGGAAAGCAGCGGGTACAGCAGCACGAGCGCGGCGAGCACCACAAGGATGCCGCCACCGGCGGCGAAGCCCGCCTCGGGCCCCACGGCAACACTGAAGATCAGTCCGGCGCATCCTGCAATCAGCACGGCGACGCAAGCGACGACCGTCTTGACGATCGTGTTCCCGGCGGCCACGAGCCGGTATTTGACGTGATGCTGGAAGAGTCGCCGGTGCAGGCTGACCGGGACCAGCATGAGCCCGGTAGTCATCGTCGCCAGGACAACCAAGACGAGGAACCACCACTTCTGCAGCTCTGTCAGCGTGGCGAATCGCTGCTGGAACGGAAGGGTCAGCAGGAAGCCTCCGATGATTTGGACGCCTGTCTGGAGAACGCGCATCTCCTGGAGCAGATCGTTCCAGTTGCGGTCCATCCGCTGGTCCTCGGACTCGTGCCTGGTATTGGCCGCCGGACCAGGAAGCAACGGATCCTCCGGATCGCTCACGATGGCCGAGGCAATTGGCAACCTGCCACAGGGTTCAGTCCCATGTAGTTCAGCGGACCGGCGACAATATTCAACGTAATCGTCGCGAACTGGGAACACTGTGCCGGGACTGCGTTGAAGTAGCCCCGCTGACCGGCGGCTACCGCTCCCACGACGAGCCAGATCACCACGATCAGCCCGAAGAATGACCCGAATCGCATGGCCATCGACCAACCTCTCCTCAATTCCGGATATCTTCAGCTTACTTATTAAGCAACCTGGACCATAGGCTGGCCTGATGGGATACCACGTTGGGACCTCGGGGTGGAGTTACGACCACTGGGAGCACGTGCTCTATCCTCCCGGCACTCCCTCCCGCAACCGGCTCGGGTACTACGGGCAACAGTTCGACACCGTAGAACTCAACGCGAGTTTCTATCGCTGGCCCCGTGATGCATCCTTCGCGAGCTGGCGACGGCGGTTACCTGACGGTTTCGTGTTTTCGGTCAAAGCCCCCCGCGGACTCACCCACGGAAAGCGCCTGTACGCGCCGGAAACCTGGGTCGGAAGGATCTCGCCAGCGTGGCATGAGCTGGGGGACAGGCGCGGAGTTCTGCTGGTCCAGCTGCCGCCCGGGATGGAGCGCGACGACGGCAGGCTGGCCTATTTCCTGGACCTCCTCCCCGAGTGGATGAAGGTGGCCGTCGAGTTCCGCCATCCCAGCTGGCACGACGAGTCTGTCTTCGAGCTGCTTGAGGAGCGCCAAACGGCATACTGCGTCATGAGCGGGGCCGGGTTGCCTTGCGTCCTCCGTGCCACGGCGCCGTTTGTCTATGTCAGGATGCATGGGCCGGACCACCACCACCTTTACGGAGGGTCGTACTCCGCGCAGGACTTGCTCTGGTGGGCGGACCGGATTTCGGAGTGGGAGGCCGCCGGCAAGGAAGTTTTCGTCTATTTCAACAACGACGGCGGCGGCAACGCGGTCCGTGACGCCCGGGCCCTCCGTTCATTCCTCGGCAACCGCGAGGGCTGATCCCTCGATCGTTAGGCGGTAGATTTCATGGGTCGATCCAAGGGGGCCAAGGTGCCATCGTCATCACTTATGACCGTGATTCTGGCTTTTGCCGCAAATCTTCTTGTTGCCACGGCAAAAACTGTTGCTGCCGTTATTAGCGGGTCGGCTTCGATGATCGCCGAGTCCGCCCACTCTTGGGCGGACACCGGAAACCAGGTGTTCTTGCTGGTGGCTGAGAGGAGATCCTCGAAACAGCGCGACGTAGCCCACCCTATGGGCTATGGGAGGGAATCGTACGTGTGGTCGATGTTTGCCGCATTCGGGCTTTTCACCGCGGGGGCCGTGGTCTCCGTGATGCACGGCATCCAACAGCTTTTCGCACCAGAGCCCGCCGGCGATTTCGCGGTCGCCTATATTGTCTTGGCAATATCGTTCGTTCTCGAAGGCGCGTCGTTCGTCCAGGCGTTACGGCAAGCGCGCACGTCCGCGCGGGAGCTTGAACGCCGCACGTTGGAGCAGGTCCTCAAGAGCTCGGATCCCACCATGCGCGCCGTCTTCGCGGAGGACAGTGCGGCATTGATTGGCCTGGTGATTGCCTTCTTGGGCATCTTGCTGCACCAGCTCACGGGATCGCCACTTCCAGACGCTCTCGGATCCATATCCGTCGGCATCCTTCTCGGGGTGATCGCGGTGGTGTTGATAGATCGCAATCGCCGATTCCTCGTCGGCCAGGGCGTTACTCCCGAACTCGAGAATTCGATGGCGATCAGGGTCCTGGAACACCCGGAAATCGAGCGCCTGACCTATCTGCACCTGGAGTTTGTCGGGCCGCGCAAGCTGTACCTCGTAGCGGCCGTGGATATCACGGGCGACCTTCGGGAGCACGAAGTAGCCGTGGCCCTGCGCCGCGTGGAACGGGAACTGGAAGACGAGGACACCGTCGAGGAAGCGGTGCTGACCCTCGCTACCCCCGACGAACCCTCGCTGTCCTTTGGTGTTCGGCGACCATCGCCGGCCGTTGAATAGGGCGAGCTCGGCAAGCCGCCGCAACCACCGGAGAAAACAAGTACACGCCACTCGTGCCATGGTTCACTCAAAGTTGTTGACTCAAGAGACCAGCATCCGCGCACTGTCCGGGGACGCCGATCCCAGCTGGCCAACGGCAGGGTCGGCCGAACGATCGAACAGGCGCCGCGGAAGCACAGCCAACGTTGAGGGGAGCTGCAATGGACGCGCAAGTTTGGATTTGGATCGTGGTGGCGATTGTCATCATCGCGGTGATCGTCGCCGTCGTCCTTTATGGGCGCCGCGCGAAGAACGCCGCCAACCGCAAGCGCGCCGCGGATCTCCGCGAGAAAGCCCGTACCGAGGCCCTCGGAGCTCATGAGCGCAGCGCCGAAGCCGCCAGGGCGAAGGCCGACGCAGCCCGGGCCGAGAACGAAGCGGAGCGGTTGCACCAGGAGGCCACCGAGAAGCAGAGGGCTGCCGAGCGTGCCAATGAAGCCTCGCAGGACAGGCTGCGGCGGGCGGAGGAGCTGGACCCCGATGCGGGCAATCGCTCGGTCAGCGACGACCGCGGCCGCGGGGATAGGAACGACGACGGCGGCCGTCTGGACAGGGACGACGCCAACCGGCGAGAGCGGGAGGAGGACCGAGGCGACGAGGAAGGACGCCGAGGGCCTAGACCGTAGGTCCGGGCAGCCGTTGCACCCCACCTGAAGCGGGAGCGGTTTGAGGCTGCTCTGCCAATTCCTGGGTTGCGGCCCAGCTCGCAAGGAGGCGCAGGGCATCCGCCGAAGGGGAGCCGGGCTCTGCAGGGTAGATGAACAGCGAAAGTCCGGTGTCCGCTGACAACTCCATCGCTTCGAACAGCAGTCGGAGTTCGCCCACGACGGGGTGATGGAAATGCTTGAAGCCGCTGTAGTGGCGGCGCACGTTGTGTGCTGCCCAGCGAGTGCGGAATTCATCGCTGCGGGTGGACAGCTCTCCTACGAGGTCGCTCAGTCCGCGGTCGAAGGGATCGCGGCCGGCCTCGGTGCGAAGGATGGCCACCATATTGTTGGCAGCGAGTTCCCAATCCGGGAAGAACCTCCGCGCCCGTTCCTCGTCCAGGAAAATGAAGCGCGCGTAGTTGGCCGGCCGGACCGGGTCGACGTACATCTCCGAATGCAATGCGCGGCCGAGCCTGTTGGCGGCGAGGATGTCCATGCGTGCGTTGCGGACAAACGCCGGCGCGTCAGTGATGGCGTCGAGGGCAAACTGGACGCTCGGCCGCAGATTTTGCGGCGCAGATCGACGCTGCCTCTTGCTTGTTCCTGCGGCGCGGGCCAGATCGAAGAGATGTGCATGTTCGGCGTCGTCCAGGTGCAACGCCCTGGCCAACGCTTCCAGGACGCTTTCAGACACTCCCGCAAGGTTGCCGCGCTCAAGGCGGGTGTAATACTCGACGCTCACGCCGGCGAGGGTCGCGACTTCTCCGCGACGGAGCCCGGGTACCCGCCGGTTGCCGCCCGATGTCGGCAACCCGGCCTGTTCGGGGGTGATCTTCGCCCGACGGGAGGCAAGGAAATCGCGAGCGTCGTTCCGGTTGTCCATGCGCTCAACGATAGTGAACTTGAAGCGCAGTGGGGGAGTCCCTGCCAGTACCTCCCTCAGCGGCAAGTCACCAGCGAAGGTCACGGACCCGGCGTCGTGGTGGCCCGACGTCGTCCTAGAAAATGTGGAAGTCGCCGGCGTCGGCGTTCGCGGACGGGTACACCACAGGTTCCCGCCCCAACTCAAGCAGGACGTCGTTGATGCTCATTTGCCCGTCGAGTTGGACGGCCGGGACGAAGGCGGCTTCGGATTCGACTTCAGCGGTCATGGATCGATCCTATGCGCGGCGGGGCCTGCAGACATGATGAACACGCGGCCGTCAGGGCAAGACGCCGAGCGTTGTTTTGTGCTCGAAGGTCACGGCTTCTGGGAAGCGGCCGCCGAGGGGGAGAGATCGGCCAGCGTGAGGGGATGCGCGGGAGTCCCGGGGAAGGGGTGGCTGACAGTTACGGCCAAATCCGCATTGACGTGGACCAGCGCACCGGAGGGCAGTGCACTCCATCCGGGGTTGTCGTCCATCGGTTCGGTGGCGATGAGGACGTGTCCTGCACGCGAGGCCTCCTTGCTGTGCGCGCGGATTCGGGAGCTGCGTGCGTCAAGCGGCGCTTCGTCGTCGGAGCGGGCAGGCAACCGTTCCAGGATGTGCAATTCATGCGTTTCCGGGTACCTGACGGCCCAAAGGTCGCCAGCGGTCGTCAGGATGAGGTTCAAGCTGAACACCGGAAGCTCCGCGGCGATCCAGCTGATCGCCCGGGTGATACCTTCGCCGACGTCGCCATCCGCCCGTCTGATCTCGGCAGTGATCAGTGCGAAGAGCCGCTCGCTGTCGGTCTGGCCCTCCACCAGGTCTGCGACTCCGAACTCGGCCAGCCGCTGATCCAGCCGATCAAGATCGCCGAACGCGCCGTTGTGGGCCAACAACCGCCCGTCCTGTTCGAACGGGTGGGTGTTGACCATGGTGTGCGCGCCGGTACTGGCATACCTCACATGGGCCAGGAACGTCGTGCTTTTCAGGACCCGTGCCTCACGAGCAAACGCGTGGTCCTCCCATGCAGCGAGCGGCTGCTTGGCAACATGGGCCGCGCCGTCGCCGTCGAAGGTTCCTATGCCAGCGCCGTCGGGCTCGCGCCGGCTCTGGTCAGCGAGGCTGTCCGGCGCGTCCAAAAGCCAGAAAGTGGCCCGAACTGCCTGCGAACCTGCATGCAAGCCGAACAACCGGCACATGGCACTCCTCTTCCTTGAACTGCTTGGATTTGCTTGACGCTGCTGGCTAGTGGTGGAACGCCTGGGTTTGCCCACCCGCGGGCATCGGCGCGGTGAGGCCGTCCAGGTAAGCAACTTCCTTCTTGAGGTCGGCCAGGAAACTGGATGCGAGATCTCGAGTGAAGCCGTTGCGGACAACGATCCGTTGAACCGTGATCTCGCTCAGTCCCTCCGGCATGGGGTACGCGGGAACAAGCCATCCGTTCATCCGCAGCCGTTCTGACAAGTGGTGAAGGTTCCAATTCTCCGTGTAGCCGTCAGTAAGCTGCCACGCAAAGACCGGAATGTCCGATCCGTCGCTCCACAAAGTAAACGACTCCATCGCCCCTATTTCGCTGGAGAGATAGAGCGCCACGTCGCGGGAGGCTGCCTGTACGGATCTGTATCCCTCGTATCCGAGCCGGAGGAACAGGTAGTACTGAAGGAGCACCTGGGCGCCCGGGCGTGAGAAGTTGAGGGCAAAGCTCGGCATGTTCCCGCCCAGGTAACTGACATGGAAGATCAGGTCCTCGGGGAGCGCCTGCTCGTCACGCCAGATGATCCAGCCAAGGCCGGGATAGACCAAGCCGTACTTGTGGCCGGACGTGTTGATCGAAGCGACCCGCGGCAGGCGGAAGTCCCAAACCGTCTCCTTTTGCAGGAAAGGCGCAACCATCGCTCCAGAGGCGCCGTCGACGTGGATCGGCACATCGAGGCCATGCTTTTCCTGGATTTCGTCCAAGGCAGCCGAGATTTGCTCCACAGGTTCATAGGCCCCCGTGTAAGTCACGCCCATGATGGCCACTACGCCGATGGTGTTCTCGTCCACGTACTTGTCCAGCTCGTAGCCGTCCAGGACTTGGTGTTCCTTCGACACCGGGACGTACCGGGCCTCCACGTCCCAGTAGTTGCAGAACTTCTCCCAGCACACCTGCACGGCCGAGCTGAGGACAAGGTTGGGCTTGTCCGTGGGAAGGCCGGCCGCACGGCGTGCATGCTGCCAGCGTCGCTTCAATGCCAGGCCGCCCAGCATGCATGCCTCGGACGAACCGATCGTTGAGGTTCCAACGGACTTGGCGGGATCGGGCGCGTTCCACAAGTCTGCGAGCATCCGCCAGCAGCGGGTCTCGATCAAGGCCGTCTGGGGGTATTCGTCCTTGTCGATCATGTTCTTGTCGAACGTCTCTGCATACAGTTTCGACGCTTCCGGTTCCATCCACGTTCCAACGAACGTAGCCAGATTCAGGCGGGAGTTGCCGTCCAGCATGGCTTCGTCGTGGACCACCTGATAGGCAGTCGAAGGAAGGGACTCGCCGTCCGGAATGGTGAACCGCGGAAAAATACTGGATTCTCCCGGCCGGCTGAACACCGGGTTCAACTCAACTGCCGTGTCGGTTTCATGGGCTGATGTTCGGTGTGACCTACTGATGGTTCGCTCCTTTGACTCGCCGCAGCGTCAGCCGCTGCGGTGGCATGGCCCGCCAAGGCCCCACGCTACCGTGGCAGGCCTCCGTGCCCAAGCTCATCCGGGAGCGGCTGGCCGAGTCGATTCCACCCCCACATGCCATGGTGCCAAAGTGACTCCTGGTGCATAATCGCAGGGGACGGAGCTCAGTCACCGCGATCGTAGGAGGCACCAATGCCGATGCAGGACACTCCAGAAGATCGACAGCCGGGGGAAGCGCGAAGCGTTCCACTGCCTGGATCGGAGCGGGCTCCCGCTCCGGGCGTCCGGGAGAGCCTCGGTCCCGTTGATCCGTCCCGACGGATCGAGGTGACGGTCATCCTGAGGCGGCAGGAGGAAATGGCTGACGTTCCGCCCGAAGCGATTTCCCGGGACGAACTGGCCTCCCGATACGGCGCATCGGCCGCAGACCTGGATCTGGCCGAACGCACTTTCGCCACCCTTGGTCTCGGCATCGTGGAGTCAGACGCCGCCAGCCGCAGGATTCGGCTGGCCGGAACAGTGGAGCGGATGAGCAGCATCTTCGGGACGTCCCTGGACGAGCTGACGAGCCGCAGCCCGGACGGAAGTGCCGTCACCCACCGGCATCGCACTGGAGGACTCCACATACCTGCAGCCCTCGACGGCGTCGTCGTTGCCGTCCTCGGCCTTGACGACCGTCCCCAGGCACGGGCCCAGTTCCGCGCCATCCCCCTCGCCGCGGCAGGAACCAGCTACACCCCGCCACAGTTGGGAAAGATCTATAATTTCCCGGCGGGAACCGACGGAACGGGCCAAACCGTTGCCATCCTCGAGTTGGGCGGCGGTTACGGCCAGCAAGACCTTGACGCTTACTTCCAGGGCCTTGGCATCGCCACGCCGGGCATCACGTCGGTGGGAGTCGACGGCGGGGCCAACCAACCGGGGCAGGATCCGGCGGGTGCCGACGGGGAAGTCCTCCTTGACGTCGAAGTGGTGGGCGCCTTGGCGCCGAAAGCCGCAATTGTTGTCTACTTTGCTCCCAACACCGACGCCGGATTCCTGGATGCGATTGTCGCGGCCTCCCACGCAAACCCGACGCCGGCCGCAATCAGCATCAGTTGGGGCCAGAGCGAAGACTCCTGGACCGCGCAAGCCCGCACGGCCTTCGACCAGGCCATGGCCGACGCAGCGGCCCTCGGGGTGACGGTGACAGCGGCAGCCGGGGACAACGGCAGTGCGGACGGCGCAACCGACAACAAGGACCACGCCGATTTTCCGGCGTCGAGCCCGCATGTGCTGGCCTGCGGCGGAACCCGTCTTCAAGCAGACGCCTCGACGGGTGCCATCAGCGCGGAAACCGTCTGGAACGACGGTCCCAACTCGGCAACAGGCGGAGGATACAGCGACGTCTTTCCGGTTCCGCCTTGGCAGTCGGGCATCGCGGGACACACCACCCACAAGCCTGCTCCTCAGCAGGCTGGCAGGGGCGTGCCTGATGTCAGTGGCGTCGCAGACCCGCAGACCGGTTACCAAGTGCGCGTCGACGGGAAGGACATGGTGATCGGCGGAACGAGTGCGGTGGCCCCTCTCTGGGCGGCTCTCGTTGCCCGCCTTGCCCAAGCCACCAATAGGCGTTTCGGGCTGATCCAGCCGCTGCTCTATCAAAACGGCACGCAACCGGCGTCGGGCTTCCATGACATCACCGTCGGCTCGAACGGAAGCTACCACGCCGGGTCCGGCTGGGATCCCTGCACGGGCCTGGGCAGTCCGGACGGCGGCGCCTTGCTGGCGATGCTTCAAGCCAAAGGTTTGGTTCGATAAACTGGTTGGTGTCCTTTACAACCGCAGGTTTCAAAGGAGGCTACACAATGGCTGGATACTTTGAGCTGATCGACGGACCCAACGATGGGTACAGGATTGCGCTGCGCGACGGCGACGGCGAGCTTCTGGCGAGGTCCACGACTTTCGCCACCAAGCAGTCGGCTGTCCGCGGGATATCCACACTCCGGGAGGTTGCCGGGACGGCCCTCATCAAGGACCGGAGCCACGGACGGTGGACCCCGTCCCTTGAACGTCAGGCCCACCACTTGCATTTGTTCCACCAACCCGCATGGCGGAAGCACGAAGTGAGAAGCGCAGGCCGCTCGTAGCCCTGCGATAAGGCGGTTTCGCAGACTGCCCCGCGCTCCGGTCCCTCAGCCCTCTTCAACGGCTTGCACGGACCGCACTAACGCTTGCCAAGAATCCGTGCGGCACCGGATCTCCTCGACGAAGAACGGCACGTCCGTGCCTTCTTTGGCTGCCTCAGCCGGAGCGGATACGATGGACGATGGCTGGCTGTGGTCCCCGTACGCCACAAGCTATGAAGCCGTATCAATGAATAGGAGACACCCGTGTCAGATGCCCAGCAGATCACCCTCATCGTCGATGGCGAAGAGACCAAGGTGACGGAGGGGACCACCGGCGCGGAACTCTTCTTTGAGCGCCGCGACGTCGTCGTTGCCCGTGTCGACGGCGAACTCAGGGACCTCGACCAGGTGCTGCCCGAGGGTGCCCAGGTTGACGGCATCACCATCGACTCGCCGGATGGCCTGAACGTCCTGCGCCACTCCACCGCACACGTCATGGCCCAGGCCGTGCAGCAGCTTCGCCCGGATGCCAAGCTCGGAATCGGCCCCTACATCACAGACGGCTTCTACTTCGACTTTGATGTTGCCGAGCCCTTCACTCCCGAGGACCTGCGCCAGCTCGAGAAGATGATGCAGAAGATCATCAACCAGAACCAGAAGTTCGTGCGCCGCGTCGTCACCGAGGACGAAGCCCGTGAAGCCATGAAGGGTGAGCCTTACAAGCTCGAACTGCTGGGCAAGAAGAACGACGCCGCCGACGCCGGCGAAGGCGTCAACGTCGAGGTGGGCGCCGGGGACATCACCATCTACGACAACGTGGACCGCAAGAGCGGTGAAAGCGTCTGGTGCGATCTTTGCCGCGGGCCGCACCTGCCCAACACCAAACTGATCTCCAACGCCTTCGCCCTGACCCGATCCTCGGCGGCGTACTGGCTCGGCAACCAGAACAACCAGCAGTTGCAGCGTATCTACGGCACCGCTTGGCCCACCAAAGACGCGCTGAAGGCCTACCAGGAGCGCATCGCCGAGGCCGAGCGCCGCGATCACCGCAAGCTCGGAGCGGAGCTGGACCTGTTTTCCTTCCCGGATGAGCTGGGTTCCGGCCTGCCGGTATTCCACCCCAAGGGCGGGATCATCCGCAAGGCGATGGAGGACTATTCGCGCCAACGCCACGTCGACGCCGGATACGAGTTCGTCTACACCCCGCACATCACCAAGGGACACCTCTACGAGGTTTCCGGCCACCTTGACTGGTACAAGGAAGGCATGTTCCCGGCGATGCACATTGACGCGGAATTGAACGACGACGGCACTGTCCGCAAGCCCGGCCAGGACTACTACCTGAAGCCGATGAACTGCCCCATGCACAACCTCATCTTCCGTTCGCGCGGACGCTCCTACCGGGAACTGCCCCTCAGGCTCTTCGAATTCGGCTCCGTGTACCGCTACGAGAAATCCGGTGTTGTCCACGGCCTCACCCGTGTGCGCGGCATGACACAGGACGATGCCCACATCTACTGCACCCGCGAGCAGATGAAGGACGAGCTCACCACCACCCTGAACTTCGTCCTCGGACTGCTCAAGGACTACGGGCTGGACGACTTCTACCTTGAACTGTCCACCAAGAACGAGGACAAGTTCGTCGGCGAGGACGCGGCCTGGGAGGAAGCCACCCGTACCCTGGCAGAAGTAGCCGAGGCGTCGGGACTGGAACTGGTCCCGGATCCGGGTGGAGCCGCGTTCTACGGTCCCAAGATCTCCGTGCAGGCCAAGGACGCCCTGGGCCGCACCTGGCAGATGTCCACCATCCAGCTGGACTTCAACCTGCCCGAGCGGTTCGAACTGGAGTTCCAGGCGGCCGACGGCACCCGCCAGCGTCCGGTCATGATCCACCGCGCTCTGTTCGGCTCGGTGGAGCGGTTCATGGGCGTCCTGACTGAGCACTATGCGGGAGCATTTCCGGCATGGCTTTCGCCGGTGCAGGTGGTTGGCATTCCGGTGGCGGAGGCGTTCAACGACTACATGTTCGACGTCGTTGGCCAGCTCAAGGCTGCGGGCATCCGTGCCGAGGTGGACATTTCCTCCGACCGCTTCCCGAAGAAGATCCGCACTGCCAGCAAGGACAAGATTCCCTTCGTCCTCATTGCCGGCGGAGAGGACGCAGAGGCAGGCGCAGTCTCGTTCCGCTTCCGTGATGGCAGCCAGGACAACGGCGTGCCCGTTGCCGAGGCCGTCCGCAGGATTGTGGACGCCGTCAAGAACCGCGAGAGCTGACGAGTCGGACGCTTCGGGGGACAGGAAACAGTGCAGGAGAACACGGGCGTGACAACTGACTATCCGGGCGATGCCGAAGTGACTGATGACTTCGGCCTGGCAGGTGTTCCCGATGCCTTCCAACGCTTGTGGACTCCGCACCGCCTGGCCTACATCAAGGGCGGGCAGAACCAGTTCGATAACGACGACTGCCCGTTCTGCGTGGCTCCAAGCCGCACGGACGAGGAATCCCTCATCGTCCGCCGCGGCAGGACGTGCTACGTGGTGCTCAATCTGTTCCCTTACAACCCCGGTCATCTGCTGGTGTGCCCGTACCGGCATGTTCCGGACTACACGGACATCACGGTGCAGGAAACCGCGGAAATGGCCGAGCTCACGCAGACCGCAATGCGGGTGCTGAGGAAGGTGGCCAACCCGAGCGGCTTCAACCTGGGCATGAACCAGGGTGTAGCCGGCGGCGCGGGAATCGCCGCCCACCTGCATCAGCACGTGGTTCCGCGGTGGGGTGGGGACGGAAACTTCTTCCCGATCATCGCCCAGACGAAGGCCATCACCCAGACCCTCGCGGAGGTCCGGCAGCAGGTGGCGGACGCGTGGCCGGAGGAATCGGAACTATCCGGGGAGCCGGATGCTTAATCGGCACGCCCGAGGGTTCTTCACCGGGCTGTTCTCGCCCCTTGCCCGGTTCCTGCTCAAAGTGGGGGTCTCGCCTGACGCCGTCACCGTCGTCGGGACCGCCGGAGTAGTTCTCGGCGCCCTGATTCTCTACCCCCTCGGCCAGCTTTGGTGGGGTTCGCTGCTGATCGCCGTATTCGCCCTATCCGACGTCGTGGATGGCATCATGGCGCGGGAGCAGGGTCGCAGCGGCCCGTGGGGAAATTTTCTCGATTCGACGCTGGATCGACTGGCTGACGGCGCCATTTTCGCCGGCGTCGCGATCTGGTTCTTCACCGGGGGCGGGAACAGCGCGATTGCCGTCGCGTCTCTGGCCTGTCTAGTGCTCGGGATGGTGGTTTCGTACGCCCGCGCCAAGGCTGAATCTCTGGGCTTCTACGCCAACGTGGGCATCGCCGAGCGCGCGGAGCGGCTCATCTCGGTGCTCCTCGTCACCGGATTGACCGGGCTGGGATTGCCTTCCGCCGTGTTGCTGGTGACCCTCGTCATCCTCGCCGCCGCCACGGCAGTCACCGTCGTCCAAAGGATGGCGGCCGTCCGCGAACAGGCGATGGCAGACGTCGACGGCGGGACTCCCGCTTAAGCCCTCTGATCATTTTGCTGCCCCGGCGCGTTTCGTGTCGGGGCACGCTCATGTCCGGGGCA
>NZ_JAHHZS010000103.1 GCF_022606295.1 Arthrobacter bambusae | reverse complement strand
TCGTCCCGGACGAGTCGCGGACCTTCGGCATGGACGCGTTCTTCCCGACCGCGAAGATCTACAACCCCAAGGGCCAGAACTACCTCTCCGTGGACCGGGACCTCGTCCTGGCCTACAAGGAATCCCCCATGGGCCAGCTCATCCACCCCGGCATCAACGAAGCCGGCGCGGTCGCGGCCTTCACCGCCGCGGGCACCGCCTACGCCACCCACGGCGAACCCCTCGTGCCGATCTACGTGTTCTACTCCATGTTCGGCTTCCAACGCACCGGCGACGCGTTCTGGGCCGCCGCGGACCAAATGACCCGCGGCTTCATCATCGGCGCCACCGCAGGACGGACCACCCTCACCGGCGAAGGACTCCAACACGCCGACGGACACTCCCCCATCCTGGCCTCCACCAACCCCGCCGTCCTCACCTACGACCCCGCCTACGGCTACGAAATCGGACACATCATCCGCGACGGCCTCGAACGCATGTACGGAGAGAACTCCGCCGACCGAAACCTGATGTACTACCTCACCGTGTACAACGAACCGATCAGCCAGCCCGCGGAACCGGAGAACCTCGACGTCAACGGCGTCCTCAAAGGCATCTACCTGCTCAGCCCGGCGAAAACCGACGGGCCCCGCGCGCAGCTCCTGGCCTCCGGCGTCTCGGTCCCCTGGGCCCTGGAAGCCCAGAAAGTCCTCGCCCAGGACTGGGGAGTCTCCGCGGACGTCTGGTCCGTGACCTCCTGGAACGAACTCCGACGCGACGGACTCGCCGCCGAAGAACACGCCTTCCTGAACCCCGGCGAAGAACCCCGCACCCCGTTCGTCGCCCAGCAACTCGCCGGCGCCACCGGACCGGTCATCGCCGTCACCGACTACATGAAGGCCGTCCCGGACCAGATCCGCCAATTCATCCCCAACGAATTCGCCTCCCTCGGCGCCGACGGCTTCGGATTCTCCGACACCCGCCAAGCCGCACGACGCTTCTTCAAAAACGACACCCACTCCATCGTCGT
>NZ_JAHHZS010000102.1 GCF_022606295.1 Arthrobacter bambusae | reverse complement strand
GGTGACGAGAAGCATTACATGGACTACACGGGTACGGGCAACTCGTTGAACGTGCGCAGTCCGCATTCGTTGCAGTTGCTGATGGATTCGCTGCGTTACTGGGTCACGGAAATGCATGTGGATGGTTTCCGTTTCGATCTGGCGTCCACGCTGGCCCGTGAGTTCTATGACGTGGACAAGCTGTCCACGTTCTTCGAACTCATCCAGCAGGATCCGGTGGTCTCCCAGGTCAAGCTGATCGCCGAGCCGTGGGACGTGGGTCCGGGCGGCTACCAGGTGGGCAACTTCCCGCCGCAGTGGACGGAATGGAACGGCAAGTACCGGGACACGGTGCGTGACTTCTGGCGCGGCGAGCCTTCGACCCTGGGCGAGTTCGCCTCGAGGTTGACGGGTTCGGCGGACCTTTACGAGCATTCCGGGCGGCGTCCGGTGGCCTCCATCAACTTCGTCACGGCCCACGACGGCTTCACCTTGGCTGACCTGGTGTCCTACAACGAGAAGCACAACGAGGCCAACGGCGAAGGCAACAACGACGGCGAATCGCACAACCGTTCCTGGAACTGCGGTGTCGAAGGGCCTACGGAGGATCCGAAGGTCCTGGGCCTGCGTGCCCGACAGCAGCGGAACTTCATCGCCTCCATGCTCTTGTCCCAGGGTGTTCCGATGCTGCTGCATGGTGACGAGCTCGGCCGGACGCAGCGGGGCAACAACAACGGTTACTGCCAGGACTCCGAGCTGACGTGGATCAACTGGGACAGCGTGGACCAGCCGCTGGTGGAGTTCACGGCCGCGGTCAGCGCCTTGCGCGCCAAGCATCCGACCTTCCGGCGCAGCCGCTTCTTCGACGGCAGGCCCGTGCACAGGAGCGAGGGAGAACCGCTTCCGGACATTGTCTGGCTTGACCCGGAGGGAGCCCTCATGCAGCCGGAGGACTGGGACAACGGTTTCGGACGCTCCGTAGGGGTGTTCCTCAACGGTGACGGGATCCGCGGCCGGGACAACCAAGGCCGGCGCATCACGGACGTCAACTTCCTGCTCTACTTCAACGCCCACGACGACGAAGTCGGCTTCAAGCTGCCCTCGGACGAATACGCACCGGCATGGGACATCATCATCGA
>NZ_JAHHZS010000101.1 GCF_022606295.1 Arthrobacter bambusae | reverse complement strand
GTCAGCAGAACCTGCGCCTCTACGAACGCAAGGGCTTGTTGGAACCGGGCAGGACCCTGGGCGGGACCCGCCAGTACAGCGAGGACGATCTCGTGATATTGCGGCGGATCGGTGAGCTGCTGGAATCGGGGTTGAACCTGGCGGGCATCCGGATGGTCCTTGTGTTGGAGGCCGATAACCGCCGTCTTGAGGCGGAGCTCAGATCCGCGAACGCTACACGGAACAAGGGCCGTTCTTGATGTTCCTATCCCTGGCGGAGCTTCACCAAGAAGGTGGCGACGATGCGACTGCGGCGACGTCCTGATCCAAGGCCGGATAGAGCCTCCTGGACAATCCCGGACAGTCCCATGAGAAGAGGCCCCAGGAGGAGGTTTGAGACTAATACTGACGGCAGTCGACTTTGAAGAGTTGTTTTGGCGACGCTGATCGGCTTAGCTTCGGTCCTTGTTCCCGTTGCCGCCTTGTTGGTGTGAATCGGACCGGGGGCGCTGGAGCGTGAAGGATTCGAAGGATGCGAGCTGCCCTTGGGGGCCGGTTACGTTGTAGTAGGTGATCTCCATCTTCGTTGTCCCTCCGGGTTCGGTGCCGGGGTCGATGCTGAAGGCCGCGAAACCATAGGAGTTCGCGGCATCGCGCTGTGCCGACCACGGAGCGTCTTCCTGGACGTAGACCGGTGGCAGCTTATTTGTGTGGTCGGGTGCGCCAACGCCCGTGATGACACGGCATGAGGGAGGGTTGTAGAACAACTGGTTCGACGGTACCGACGTTCCGCCCCCGCCCAGGACCATATGCACCGTCCCTTTGGTGGTATCGATGACGTCGGTGTGCGTGTCCGCCGGAATCGGAGTCAGCGTTGCGTTGGCTTGTTGGCCGCGGATCGGGTGCGAGCGTTCGTAGTGGTGCTCGTGCCCGCAGACAACCAGGTCCACTCCGTACTTGTCGAACAGCGGCACCCATTCCTGCCTTATGCCCAGATCGGCTCCGTTGAAGGACCCTGCCGTGCTGATGACAACTTGGTGCATGCAGACGACCACCCAGTCGATGTTCCTATCCGACCTTGCCGTCCTGAGTTCATTTTCGAGCCAGGTTTTCTGGGCGCCCTTCGAGTAGCCCCTGACGTAGCTGTTGCCGCCGTCCTGGTAGCAGACA
>NZ_JAHHZS010000100.1 GCF_022606295.1 Arthrobacter bambusae | reverse complement strand
CTAGTGGTCTGTCTCAGTTTTGCTTGATGGTTTCGAGTGCGACGCGGCCACGGGCTACTTTTTTGAGGATTGAGTCTGCGGTCGCGGTCCAAACCAGTGGTTTGGGTTCGGTGTTGTGAGCGGCGAGGTACTCTTCGATCTTGTTGATCAGGTCCGGGACGGAATGGAAGGCTCCGCGGCGCAGGGCCTTGTCCGTCAATTCCCGGAACCATCGCTCGACGAGGTTCAGCCACGAGGACGAGGTCGGAGTGAAATGCAGCTGGAACCGGGGATTTTTCGCCAGCCAGGCTTTCACGTCCGGGTGTTTATGCGTGGCGTAGTTGTCCAGGATCAGATGGACATCCAGGCCCTGCGGGACTTCCTTGTTGATGGTCTTGAGGAACACCAGGAATTCCTCGTGGCGGTGTTTGGGCAGGCAGGACCCGATGACTTTCCCGGTCGCCACGTCCAGGGCCGCGAACAACGTGGTGGTGCCGTGGCGCTTGTAGTCATGGGTCATCGTTTCCGCCCTGCCCTTCGTCATCGGCAGCGACGGCTGGGTACGGTCCAGCGCCTGGATCGAGGACTTTTCATCCATGCACAGCACGATCGCTTTTTCCGGCGGGTTCAAATACAGCCCGACCACGTCGATGAGTTTTTCCTCAAACTTCGGATCGTTTGAGAGCTTGAACGAGTCCACCAGATGCGGCTTCAGGCCACGGGCGGCCCAGATCCGCTGCACTTGCGCCGGGGACACCCCGACCTTCGCGGCCATCGTCCGCACCGACCAATGAGTCTGCCCTTCCGGCTTGGAATTGCGCGTCAGGTCAACGATCTCATCGATCTTTGCCTGCGGAATGACCGGCTTACGGCCCCGCCCCGGACGAACCTCACCCAAATGGGTGAGACCATCTTCGGCGAAGCGGGCACGCCAAGAACGCACCGTCGCCGGGCTCACACCAACAATCCCCGCGATCCACTCACTCGCCAGCCCCTCCGCGGCCATCAACAAAACCTGCGCCCGCTGCACCTCACGGTAGGACGCCGTCTGCGACTTGGAAAGCCTCTCAAGAAGCACACGCTGGGCATCAGAAACCACCAAAGCAGGAGCACGATTCGACATGCACCAATATTAACAGCCCACCTCTAGCTATTTTGGAGACACACCACTAG
>NZ_JAHHZS010000010.1 GCF_022606295.1 Arthrobacter bambusae | reverse complement strand
GGACCTCATCACGAGCAAAATCGGAAGGATCTCCAGGCCGCCGGTTCGCGCGCGGGAATCATGCCGGGTTCCCGTCCGTTCTCTTCGTTGATGACCTTCTTTCGGAGGCGGGAAAGACACACACACGAAGTTTGGGGACTGACCATGACGATGAACGAAACGATTGCCCGTCTCCGGGCCGGACACCTCATGGTCCGCGACGCCGAGGAATGGGACGAACTATCGACAGACCTCGAGCGCGCTTACGGGAGCAACGACGACGAGCTCATTGAACAGCTGCAGCCCCAGTTCCTGCAGTCATGGAGGACAGTCACAAGATACGTCCTCCGCGACACCTTCGACGCAGCAGGCATCGCAGTCACCGATCCCAGCCATCCGTGGGGAATAGCAACCCTCACCGCGAACGGAACGAGTTGCGAGCCGCTTCTCTGCCGCCCCGACGATGCTGGTACCGAAAAGGCTGGCGCAGGCGGCGGACTCCAACTTCTCACTTTCGCAGACGCAATGACCCACTACACCGACTGCCTGGCGCTTCTCTTCGACGAGCGGGACTACTGAGATAGGACCGCAAGCAACAGAACTCAAGCCGGGCGGAATCCGATGCTTGGCAGGGACGTTTACGGCAGACTAGTGCCGTGAGCGGAATCCCGTGGGTACTGCACGTTGATCTCGACCAGTTCATCGCGGCCGTCGAGGTGCTCCGGCGGCCGGAGCTTGCCGGCAAGCCGATCATTGTCGGCGGCCGGGGCGACCCCACGGAAAGGGCTGTGGTGTCGACGGCGTCCTACGAAGCCAGGGCGTTCGGTGTGGGTTCCGGGATGCCCCTGCGCATTGCGGCCCGGAAAGTGCCCGACGCCGTGATCCTGCCCGTCGATCACGAGGCTTACCTCGCGGCATCTGAAGCGGTCATGGCCACCCTGCGCGCGCAGCCCGGCGCCACCGTGCAGGTGCTGGGCTGGGATGAAGCCTTTGTAGGCGTTGAGACGGAGGATCCGGAAGCCTACGCCCACCGCGTTCAGGCCGCCGTGCTGGCGCGAACGGAACTCCATTGCAGCGTGGGCATCGGCGACACCCTGGTCCGGGCCAAGGTCGCCACCGGGTTCGGCAAGCCGGCCGGCGTCTTCCGCCTCACCGCCGGGAACTGGCTCGACGTCATGGGCAGCCGGCCCACCAAGGACCTGTGGGGCGTCGGCGCCAGGGTGTCCGCCAGGCTGGCCAAACTCGGCATCAGCACCGTCGCCGAACTCGCCGCGTCCAATCCCCAGGACCTGGTCCCGGAGTTCGGCCCCAAGATGGGTCCGTGGTATGCGCAGCTCGGACGAGGCGACGGCGCCAGCGTTGTGGATGACACCCCGTGGGTTGCCCGCGGACATAGCCGGGAGACCACCTTCCAGCACGACCTGATCGACCCGGTCCAAGTGGAGGATGCTGTGCGCGAGCTGACAGCGCATGTCCTTGAGGACGTCGAGGCCGAAGGACGGGCCGTCATTGGACTGACCCTGAAGGTCCGGTACGCGCCGTTCCTGACCACGACCCAGGGGAAGAAGATTCCGGAGACATCCGACCGGAACGAAATCCTCGCGCGGGCCATGGACCTCGCAGCCGGAATCGAGGCCGGCCGTCCGATCCGGCTCCTTGGCTTGCGGGCCGAAATGGCAATGCCCGACGATGCCCGGAAAGGACACACACCCACGCGCGGCGGTTGGTGAGGCCGTCGTTCCCTTCCTTATGCGGTCCGCACCTGCCAATCCGGCCCGATCCATTCGAGGCAGGCGGCGGCTGTCCACGCCTGATTCAGGCTCCCGAGCGGTTCTCCGGTGAAGGGTTCGTAGTATTCGCCGAACTGGAGGTCGGCTAACTGATCGAGTGACGCGGCCTTGAGCGCTTGGTAGATCTCGTTTTGCCCGTCACGGTGCGCGGCCCAACCAAGGAGGAGATTCAGGAAGGGCCAGACGGGGCCGCGCCAATAGGTCCGGGGTCGGAAGGCACCACTGGACGGCGAGGTGGACGGCGGGAGAGGAAACCGCAGCCCGGGATGCCCCATCCAGTCCGGCCCGAGAAGGAGCTTCCTTTGCGCCGCGAGCAACGGCTCCCCGCCTCCGGACACCAGCGGGGCAAATCCGGAAACGGTCTCGGTCGAGATCCACTCCTTGGCCAGGATGTCGTAGTCGCGGGCAAGGCCGCTCAGGGGATCAATCGTCGACGCCACCCCGTCGCGGAAGCGCCGCGCGAAATCCCGCAGCTCCCCGGCGTCGGAACTGCGCCCGATCTCCTCGCCCAGAGCGGCGAGGACATCGCTGGCAGCAGCCATGATCGCGGAAAAGAAGACGTCCCGCACCCGGAAGTCGACGACGTTCCGCACGGCCTCGTCGTCGTACTCCACGGAAGCCATCTGCTGAACGAGCCACAGATACTTGGTGTATTCGCTGTCGTCGGGCCGTTCGCCCGTGTCTGCAACATGCAGGGTGTCACGCCGCGTGAAGGCAGGGACGGTACCGGCCTGGACGCGGGCGTAGGGCCCATCCCAGCGCGGGGAATTATCGAATCCGGACTCCCAACCGTGATGGATTTCAATCAGCCCTGCGGCGTCCGGGTCACGCACGGTGGCCAGCCACCGGTGCCACGCGAGCCAGCCGTCGAAGGATTCGGCGAGGAAGGTCTCTGCCGCTTCCTGGTCGGCGCCGCCGTTCGCCCGCCCCCGGTCCAGGATATGACGCAGGGCGATCGCATGGACGGGAGGCTGGCAAATGCCGCTGCTCTTGATGCCGGAAGGACGTGCGCGGGCGGACTCCGTGCCCCAACGGTCAAAACCTGGAAAGTAGTCGGTGCTGTTCTCGCTGAAGACGATGTGCGGGATCATTCCCGTGGACCACTGCGCGGCCAGCAGGGTCCGGAGTTCCGTGATGGCGCGTGGGACATTGATCCGCGCCAGTCCAATAGCTACGAAGGCGGCGTCCCAGCTCCACATATGGGGGTACAGATTGGGCGCCGCAGTGGTCATGGTGCCCAGATCGTTGAGCCGGAGGACCTCGGCTGCTGCCCTGTGAAGGTCCTGCACACTGACGCGAGGAGTGGTGTTCATGTGGCCTCCGAGGCCATTGGCTTGGTGCGGATCCGTGACTGCGCGAAAGCGTGCACGACACTTACCAAGCTACTGCAGCGGCCGTGACCCGGTCAGGCTTTGCCAGGCACCTAGACCGCGCCCGGCCGTTGGCCTATCGTGGGGGAACCGGGCACGGCCGGCGTGAGTCTCCGCATCGGAGGTACATGGTGGGCATCATCTCTTCTGGATTTCATGGAAGACGGCAGAGCGGCAATCCGGCGTTGCCGCCGGGCCAATACGAGACCGGCAGCTTCCCGGTCCTCACCGCAGGCCCCGCTCCCCGGATCGCCCCTGACCGCTGGGAATTCTTCATCACCACTGAGGCAGGGCAGCGCCATGCGTGGTCCTGGGACGCTTTCATGGCATTGCCCCAAACCGACATCCATACGGACATCCATTGCGTAACCAGCTGGTCCAAGCTGGGCACCACGTGGCGCGGAGTGTCCCTGGATTCCCTTTTTGAAAACGTGGAAACAAGCTGCAGGTTCACGATGGCCCACTCCTACGGCGGATACACAACCAACGTCCCCCTGGCGGACCTTCTGGGCGGCAGGGCATGGGTGGCCTGGGAGTTCGACGGCGAGCCGCTTGATCGCGTCCACGGCGGACCCGCCCGACTCCTGGTGCCGCATTTGTACTTTTGGAAGAGCGCAAAGTGGATCAACGGCATCGAGTTGACCCAGGATGATGTTCCTGGTTTCTGGGAATCCAACGGCTACCACCTCCACGGCGACCCGTGGCGCGAGGAGCGCTACTCATGAGGTGCGCACGATGAGCACGCAATGGCGCGTGGCCGACGTCGTCAGCAGCATGCCCGAAACGGATACCGCCCGGACCATCGGGCTCCGGGCAGCCGGCCTTAACGGCAACCTCGCCGGACAGCACATCGACATCCGCCTCACCGCAGACGACGGGTATTCGGCCGTCCGCTCGTACTCCGTGGCGCGGGCAAGCATGGACGAAACCTTGGAGATCACCGTTGACGAATTGGCCAACGGAGAAGTCTCCCCCTATCTGGTCAGGGAACTGGCCGTCGGAGACCATCTGGAGATCCGCGGACCTGTGGGTGGCTGGTTCGTCTGGAAACCAACGGATACGAACCCGGTTCAACTGATTGCCGGAGGATCCGGGGTGGTGCCGCTCATGTCGATGATCCGCGCGCACCACGCTTCGGAGAATCCTGCGCAGTTCCGGCTGCTCTATTCGCTCAAGTCACCCGAAGCGGGGTTCTATCGGGAAGAACTCCTCACCTTGGCCCGGCAATCCGGCAAGCTCACCATCGACTACGTATACACACGCAAGGTCCCGGAGGGTTGGCCGGCTGCCCCGCAACGGCTCACGGCGGAAACCCTGCTGGCCAACATTTTGCCGAAGGACCGTGCCCCGGACGTCTTCGTCTGCGGCCAGACCGTCTTCGTGGAAACGGTCGCGGAATGGCTCGTGCAAGCGGGATATCCCGCCGGGTCGATCAAGACCGAGCGCTTCGGCGGAACAGGAGGAACCGGGTGAATGGCAACAATGGGCCCGATTCTCCGGGCGCAATGGATCCGGGCTTCGCGGATCAGGACATCGCGGGAACCACTGGCAATGCGATACCCCACCTGGACGGAAACGCGCTCGCCGGACCGCTCTGGGAACTCTTCCGCTTCGATATCGTCGCCGCGATCGGACGCTGCAAGCACTGCGGAGCGGTCCGCGTCTTCGCTGAAACGATGGTCTACGTCGACGCGCCGGGAATCGTTGTGCGCTGCGCTTCCTGCGAGGGCGTACTGCTCCGCCTCGTGGAGACGCCCACGCGATACTGGCTCGATGTGAGCGGACTCAGTTACCTGCACATCGACCGCGACGGCTAGGGCGATTCGCACCAGTACGCGTTCCGGACACGTAAGGATTCCACCCGCGACGGCGCGGGCCTGCATTGGCATGATGGGGTCATGTCATTGCTCCCGGAAGACACCGCAGCACCCCGCTCACGGATCGCCATCATAGGCGGCACCGGCCTGTACAGGCTGCCCGGGGCCGTCATGCTCGACACGCTGGACATCCCGACGCCGTTCGGGCCTCCTTCCAGTGCCGTGACGGTCGCCCGGCTCGCCGCGCCGGACGGCCTCGCCGCGCCGGACGGCCCCGGCGGCGATGACGGCGACGGCGGCCCGGTGGTCGCATTCCTGAGCCGGCACGGCCGCGGGCACAGCGTTTCACCACAGCAGATCAACTACCGCGCCAACCTCTGGGCCCTCAAGAGCCTCGGCGTGGAGGCCGTCATCTCCTCCGCGGCCGTGGGCGGACTGGTTTCCAGCCACGGAACCGGCACTTTTGCCGTACCCGACCAGGTCCTGGATAAGACCTGGGGACGGGCCGACACCTTCTACGACGGCTCGTCGCCCACCGGGGTGCAGCACCTTCCCGCCGCCGAGCCCTACAGCGCCCCGTTGCGCGCAGCGCTCATCTCGTCCCTGCAGCGGCACGGGGAAGACTTCGCCGGGGCGGGCACCGTGGCCGTGATCAACGGTCCGCGATTCTCCACCAAGGCTGAGGCCGCGGCCCTGGTCCAGGCAGGCGCACATCTGATCAGCATGACCCAATACCCGGAACCCATGCTCGCGGCTGAATTGAACATGCACTTCGCCGCGCTGGCATTCATTACCGATGCCGACACCGGGCACGATGGCTCCGAACCAGTCACGGCGGAACTGGTGCTGGGCCGGCTGGCGGGGGCGCAACCGCGGATCCTCGCGGTGTTGTCCGACGCGGTGCGGACGGTGTCCGAGGCGATCACTGGCGCCGATCCAGCGGACGACGACGGGCCGTGGCGGATGGCTCCCATGCCGCCTGCCGCGGTGGCCACCGTGATGGGCACCGCCGGCCCCGCCGGCGACGGCCCCGTCCTCCCCGGCACGGGGCGAACAGCGCCGTGAGGCTATTGGTCACGGGCGGGGCCGGTTTCATCGGCAGCCACATTGTGGAGGCAGCCGTGGCACGCGGCTGGGAGGTCCGGATCCTGGATTCACTGGATCCGGCAGTACACCCCGATCGGCCGCAAGGAATTCCCGGGGCGCACCTGACGGCGGGCGATGTCGGAGACCCAGCCGCCGTGGCAGAAGCGCTCGCGGAAGTCGACGTCGTCGTGCACCAGAGCGCCAAAGTGGGTCTCGGCGTCGACTTCTCCGACGCGCCGGACTACATCCGCAACAATGACCTGGCCACAGCCGTGCTCCTGTCAGGCATGGCATCCGCAGGTGTTGGCAAGCTCGTCCTGGCTTCGTCCATGGTGGTGTACGGCGAGGGCGCCTACACCGACGCTGCGGGCAGGCTGGTGCGCCCTGGCCCGCGCCTGGTGGAGGATCTGGAGCACGGAATATTCGATCCCCGCGACCCTGCCACGGGCGAGCTGCTCCTGCCGGCGCTGGTCAGCGAAGACGCGGCCATGGATCCGCGGAACGTCTATGCCGCCTCCAAAGTGGCACAGGAAAACCTGGCTTCCGCATGGGCGCGCGCAACCGGAGGCACCGCCGTCGCCCTCCGCTACCACAACGTCTATGGCCCCCGCATGCCCAAAAACACCCCCTACGCGGGCGTAGCCAGCCTGTTCCGCTCCGCCCTGGCCCGCGGCGAAGCCGTGCGGGTGTTCGAGGATGGCGGCCAACGCCGCAGTTTCGTCCATGTCCGGGACGTTGCCGAGGCGAATCTGTTGGCCATTGACGCGTTGGCAGGGGGCCGGATGGCCTCGGGCAGCCTTCGGGCGTACAACATCGGCGCCTCTGAAGTCCACACCATTGGGCAGGTGGCGGCCATCTTGAGTTCCGTGAGCGGGGCTCCCGAACCTGTGGCCACCGGCGGTTTCCGGCTAGGCGACGTCCGGCATATCACCGCGAGCTCCGCCCGGGCCCAGGCAGAGCTCGGTTGGATCCCCGCGCAAGGTTTCGAGGACGGAATGCGCGAGTTCGCTACCGCGCCCTTGCGCGGGGACCATAGCTAGGCCGGTGGCAAACGTCCCGGTTCCGTAAGGAAATCCGCCTGTCGCACCGGGCCTGCGGATTCTACGGTCAAAGGGTGGAGAAAGAGCAAAGCGGTTCGCGCGGTTCAAACGATGGCATCGGCATGGCCGACATTCTCAAGGGACCGGCGGGTGACGACGGAGGCCCACCCGCCCCACTCGTGGACGTGGTGTTTCCGTGCCTCAACGAGCGTGCGGCCCTTCCCATGGTGCTCGGAGCCTTGCTGCCCGGGTACCGCGCAATCGTCGTGGACAACGGATCAACCGATGGATCCGGAGGGCTGGCCGCCGGTCTGGGGGCCACAGTCGTCGAGGAACCGAGGCGCGGCTTTGGCGCGGCAGCTCATGCCGGACTGCTCGCGGCCACGGCGGAGTTTGTGGCCTTTTGCGATTGCGATGGGTCGTTGGACCCTGCCCAACTGGCCCCGATGCTTGACCTCGTCCGCACCGGTCGCGCCGACCTGGTGCTAGGTGCCCGGCGTCCGGCGTCGGGCGCTTGGCCGCTTCACGCCCGCTTGGCCAACAGGGCCCTGAGCTGGCGGTTGCGTCGGCTCACGGGGATCGCCATCACGGACCTTGGCCCACTTCGCCTTGCCCGGCGCAGCGCGCTCCTGGGACTGGACCTCAGGGACCGGCGCAGCGGCTATCCGCTCGAGATGTTCCTCAAGGCCCACCGGGACGGCTGGCGCGTGGCCGAGGTCCCCGTCGATTATGCACCGCGGCTGGGGAACTCCAAGGTCACGGGGACACTCCGCGGAACCGTCACGGCCCTCAAAGACATGGGGACCCAGTTGGCCGCCGCTTCACAGCGGACTAAGGCGACGAAGGCCGCCGGACCGGCCGGTCGACCATCGGCCGATGCCCACGGAGCGACGCCGTGAACCTCACCGTCGCCGTCATTGCCAAAGAATGCAGCCCCGGCAAGGTCAAGACCCGCCTCACTCCCCCGCTCACGCCGGAGCAGGCCGCAGCCTTGGCCCAGACGAGCCTGAGCCAGACGCTGGAAACCGTACGGACCCTTCCCGCGGCCAGGCGATTGCTGGTGTTTGACGGCACGCCGCACCACGCGGACGCTGCCGGTTTTGAAGTCTTCCCCCAAGGGGCCGGCGGCCTGGACGAACGGCTGGCGGCCATCTGTTCGCTCACTGCGGGACCGCTGCTGATTCTGGGCATGGATACGCCCCAGCTACGCCGCGAGCAGTTGGCCCCGCTGCTGGCGGACTGGGAAACCCCCGCCCCGGCACCCCGCCGTGCCTGGTTCGGCCCGGCGTCGGATGGTGGCTTTTGGGCGTTGGGCCTGTACACGCCCGACGGCGGCCTGCTCCGCGGGGTGGACATGTCCACCCCGCACACCGGGGCGCAGCAACGGGGCCGGCTGGCCGGAGCCGGCCTGCACGTGGGCGTGCTGCCCGTCCTCAGGGACGTGGACTACTTTCCCGATGCTGTGGCTGCCGCGTGGGAATGCAGCGGAAGCCCGTTTGCCCGCGCCGTGGACCTCCTGAGCGAGGGACTGCCGGCGGAATGGACAAGGACGGTGCCATCCGACGCCGCACCCATGCCATGGGCTGCCCGGACATGAGCATCCACACAGTCCCGAGGGATCCCGGTGCCCGCGCCGACGCTTTTGCTGCGGGCTCCCGCCCGCGCGCCCTGTTTGGACCGGCTCTATTTGGCCAAGCGCTCTTCGGGCAGGGCGGCTACGAGCCTTACGCCCGCAGCCTGCCCCTCGGAGTGGGGCGACTGACGTTGCGACCGGAATCGGCCTTGCCGGAGGGCATCGGGCCAGTCCACTTCAACATGCTCTCCTGGTCCGGCCCGGCCACCACAAGTGAGCGCGAGCTGCTCCGCACCCTCCGCGGGCCCGTCCTCGATGTGGGTTGCGGCCCAGGCCGGATGCTGGAGGCCGCCCGGGAACTGGGGCTGGCCTCCATGGGTGTCGATTCGAGCCCCGCCGCCGTGAAGCTGGCCACCGAGCGAGGCGGCGCGGCCGTCCTGGGCTCCATCTTTGACCCGGTCCCGCACGAACGGGGTTGGGGTTCGGCCTTGTTACTGGATGGCAACATCGGCATCGGCGGAAACATCCGGATACTGCTGGAGCGTGTTTCCTCGTTGCTTGCCCCGGACGGCCAAGTACTGGCGGAAGCCGAAGCACCGGATTTTCTCGACGTGGCCTACCTGGCGGTGCTGGAGGATTCAGACGGACGTGCCAGCGCGGCCTTTCCCTGGGCGCGCGCAGGCAAAAAAGCGCTCGCGCGCCACGCGGCCCGGGCCGGGCTCAAGGTGGTTGCCACCCGCACCGTTCAGGAGCGGATCTTCCTGACCTTGGAACGGCGGCCGTAAAGTCCGACGGCGGCCACAACAACGGCCGCGGCGACCGCCAGGACCACCCAGAAGACACCCAAGGCCAGCGCATAGTCCCCCTGCAGGACCGTGTTGTTCACGCCGCTGCCCGGCCCCCTCGGCTGCAGCACCTGCTGGGCACGGATCAGCGGGGCCGCGACCAAGGTCGCCACCGCACCCACGAGAAGCGCGCCGCGCACTATCCCCTGCTGGACAGGGGACAGCCCAAACGTGAACCTCGACAATCCGCCACCGACCAACGTTGTCAGCGGGACCAGCATGCCGTCGTGCACCAACAACGCCACGGCAAGCCACGCTGCCACACCGATCAGCTGGGCGGGCGGCACGTTGGCCAGGAATCCGAAGAGCGCATACCCGAGGGCAGCCACGCCCAAGGCGCCAAGTGCTGCCCGCGCCCACCAGAGAGTCCTGCGCCCTGACGATGCCGCAGCACCCACCAAGGGAAGCCGCATCAGATCACCTCCACCTTATGCACCCATTTGGTCTGCAGCACTCCCGGCCGACCTGGTGCGATGATGCGTGCCGGATAGCCATGGTCAAGGTCGAGTGGCTTGCCATTCAGCTCAAGTGCCAGCAATGTCTGCTCGTCCTGGCTGTATGCGGCGGGCATGAAGGAACGCCCATAGACGCCGCCCTTCTCCATGCTGGATATCTGCAGCTCAGCATCTACGGGTGCGCCCACCGTTGCCATCAGGTCCCGGATCCGGACACCACGCCATTGCGCCCCTTGGCTCCAGCCCTCCACGCAGGCGATGGGCAATCCGTAGCTGTATTGCGGCAAGGCCGCGAGCTGCGCCAGCGTGAACGTCTTCCGGACCGATCCCGAGGACACTGTCAGCACCCAGTCGCGGGCAAGCGCAGCGTCCGCCACACCGGCCTGGGCTGCCGTCCTGTTGATGGGTACGGCCTGCGGGCCGGTATCCATGCGGCGCGGCGCGAACAGGTTCAGGCCCGACAGCCAAGCGAACGACTGGCCGGCCGTCGTCAAGACGACGACGCCGGTGCCGGCGGTGAGTGCCGCAAGGAACCCCCGGCGGCTCCAGCCGTTCCCGGTTCCACGCTTTACCGCGGCCGGAACCGTTTTGCTGTCCGGCAAAACCTCCTCAGTGTTGGCGGCGGTGGCGGCCGCGTCCGATCTACGGCTCCAATGAGCCAGGATGACGGGCATCTTCACAGCGATGTGGAGCGCCAAAGATCCGATGATGACCCAGGCCAGCCAATAGTGGACATCCCTGAAGGAAAACGGCCACGCATACCACTGGAAAGTGTTGAGCAAGCCGATGGTGACTTCCACGAGGGAAGCGGCCACGAAGAGCGCAATCGAGGCGCGTTCGAGTGCATGCACCACGGATTTCAGCGGAGGCCAGCGCAAGAGTTCGGGGTAGACGGACCAAAGCTTGGCTGCCAGGAGCGGGATGGAAGCTATCCCGGTGGTGACGTGGATGCCCTGCGTAGCCACGTACAGCCACGCGGGACGGGTAAGGAAAACCATCCAAGCCGGCGGATCCTGCAGGAGGTGGCTGAACAGTCCGGTCAGGAAACACACAGTGAAGGCAAGGCCGAGCCAACGGCCCAGCACCACCGTCAGCCGTCTGCTGCGCAAAGGCGAGGAGAACCGTCCGTTCACCGCTTCCATCCGCTGTTGGAGGAAAGTGGTCAATCTGTCCATACCTTGATCAGACCACCAAGACCCGTCGGTCGTCCCGGTCCAGACCTTACGAAACGCAAACGGTCCCTTGGGTTCATGGCCCCCGGCCCGCGAGTGATGCAGGATCAAAGGGTGAGCGAATCAACACCCCGGCGCGCGTCCGGTATTTCGGCTGCGGTGGCGCTCGCCTTGGTGGCCTTGCTCGCCGTCGTCATCTGGTGGACGGTCACTACGGATCCGTCCGCGGAGTGGGTTTCCCCCCTTGGCACGCTCGCGGCCTGGACCGTCTTCGTCCCGGCAGCACTGGTGGCGCGCCGGATCCCGGCGCGGTACGCGGCCGCCGTCGTGCTCCTGGGCTCCCTCCTGGTGGGAGTAGCAGCCATCGCCGCCCCGCCCGCCACCAGCAACGACTCCGCCCGCTATGCGTGGGACGGCATCGTTCAAAAGGCCGGGATCTCCCCTTATGCCCACGTTCCGGCGGACGAGGCGCTGCGGCCGCTGCGGCCGTCCTGGCTATTCCAGGATGCCGGGCCTGACGGAACGTGCCATACCAATCCCTTCCCGACCGGCACCGAGACCACATCCAATATTCCCGGCGGGAGCACCCTGTGCACGGCAATCAACAGGCCCACCGTACCCACCGTGTATCCCGCAGCGGCAGAGTTGTATTTCCTGGCGGTGCGGCTCATCCCTGGCTCCGAGGTGGGGTTCGTCGCCTTCCAGCTGGCCGGGCTGCTCCTCAGTCTCGCTGTGACGGTGGCGCTGCTTGCGTTCCTGCGCCGCACCGGCCGGCCCGCACACCAAGCGGTGTGGTGGGGATGGTCTCCGCTGGTCGCTTTTGAGGCCATCAACGGCGCTCACGTGGACGCGCTGGGCACCGCACTGGCCCTGGCGGCAGCACTGTTGTTGGTGGGCGGACGCACCCTGGGTTCCGGAGTGGCGTTTGGCGCGGCGGTTGCCACCAAGCTCATTCCCGTCATCAGCGCCCCGGCCCTGCTGTATCGGAGGCCGGTCCGCTTCGTCGCCGCGGCCACGGCAACCTTTGCCGTGACGTACGTCCCGTACGTGCTCGCCAGCGGCTGGGCGGTACTCGGCTATCTGCCCGAATACCTTCGATCGGAGGGCTATGACGGGCAGGACAGTCCGCGATTCACCTTGTTGAAGCTGCTGCTCCCGGCCGGTTGGGCAGGACCGGCCGCATTGGTGCTGCTGCTCGGCCTGGCCCTCTACGTGTGGCGCACCACCGACGCCGCCCGGCCTTGGGACGGGCAGGTCTTGATGGTCGGAGGAACGCTGCTGATCGTGTCGCCGAGCTACCCCTGGTATGCGCTCCTGCTCCTGCCGTTCGTGGTGCTGAGCGCTCGTTACGAGTTCACAGCGATCGCTCCTGTGCTGGCACTGATGTATCTCACCGGAGCGGAACCCTACGGCCAATTGGCGGCGCGACTGGGCCTGGGCGCCGCCGTCGTGCTCTTGCTGGTAGCCGCCATGGTGAGGCGACGGTCGCGGCAATTCCGGCCGTCGATCACATGACGTCTGTGGAGCCATCTGGTGTGGCCTCGGTGACGATGGATTCCAGCATGGGATCCCCTGCTATGCCGTCCGCGGTGAGCGCGGCTGGCACCGCGACGATCCACATCAAGTCTTTCGCCTTCACCGGCCCGGACGGTCCTAAGAACCCGGGCAGGAGTCTTCGATCAGGAACCGGGCAAGGCGGAGGGCGCGCCGGCCGTAGGTCGCGCCGTCGAGGACGGCCGCGGTGGCATAGGCGCCGTTGAGGATGATGAGCAGTTCATCGGCGAGCTGCCCGGGGTCCTGCGCGCCGGCGTCGGAGGCGAGGGAGCGGAACCAGTCCCGCACTTGCTGCTTGTGCCCGACGGCGACGAGGTGCGCCGGGTGCCGCCCCTCGGGGAACTCGGTGCTGGTGTTGAGCATCGGACACCCGCGATACGCGGGACCGGCTGTGTCCCCCGCGAGCACTTCGAAAACAGCCATCAACTTGCCCGCCGGGGACGACGCTTCCCCGGCGGCCTGCTCCATCCGCTCGAACCAGGCATCCGCGCGCCCCTGAACATAGGCGGTGGCCAGGGCGTCCTTGGTGGGAAACTGGCGATAGATCGTGGCGTTGCCCACCCCGCACTCCTTGACCACGGTGTCCATCCCGACCGCCCTGATCCCCTGCTGATAGAAAAGGCGCGTCGCCACATCGAGCACGTTGCGCCGGTTCTCCTCGCCACTCCTGCGTGCCACGGAAACCACACTCCTTCTGAAACCTTCGTCCGCTGTTGCCTTGCATCCAGTTTGACAGACGGATCGTTCCGTCACAAACTGTTTGAGAACGATCCGTCACATCTGATCGACGCCCTACTTACGGGAGAACCCCCATGAGCTCTTACAATTTCGCCGGGAAGCACGTCCTCGTCATCGGAGGCACCTCGGGCATCGGACGCGCCGTCGTCGAGCACGCAGCGGCACAAGGCGCCCGCGTCACGGCCGCCGCCCGCAATACCGGGAAGGCCAACCTCCCCACAGGGGTGGCGATTGAGCACGTGGACCTCACCTCCACGTCCTCGGTCGAGTCCCTGTTCGAACGGATCGGGGCGTTCGACCACTTGGTGCTCTCGGCCGGGCCCGGCGCCATGGGCGGAATCCGTGAGCTGAGCTCCGAGCAGGTGCGGCCCTTCATGGACATCAAGTTCTGGGGCTACTACGAAGCGGTGCGTGCGGCGGCCGACCGCATCGCCAAGGACGGATCCATCACCCTTGTGGGCGGGGCCGCCAGCCGCAAGCACGCTCCGGGGCGTCCCATGATGGCCGCAATCAACGCGGCGCTCGAGGCCTTCGGCAAGGCCAACGCGATCGATCTCGCCCCGATCCGCGTCAACGTGATCGCCCCCGGCTTGGTGGACACCCCGGCCTACGCTGGAATGCCCGAAGAGATGCGCCAAGGCATGCTCAATGGCTACGCGGCGAGCGTGCCGGCCGGCCGTGCGGGACTGCCTTCGGACGTGGCCACCGCGGCCATATTCCTCATGGGGAACACCTTCATCACGGGCACAGTACTGGACGTCGACGGCGGAGTCCACGTCAGCTGATTCGCCATCCGACCCGTCCTCGACTCCGATCCTGAAAGACGTACAAACCTTCCATGACCCCCACCCGCACTCTCATCGTCGTTGCCCATCCTGATGTGGAAAAATCCAGGATTACCGCACACCTCGCCGCAGCCGCCATGGACGTCGAAAACGTCACCGTCCATGATCTCTCAGCCACTTACCCGGACCGGCGCGTCGACGTCATCCGGGAGCAGGGGCTTCTGCGCGAGCACGACACCATCGTGTTCCAGTTCCCGTGGCATTGGTATTCCGTTCCGGGCGTACTCAAAGAATGGATGGACCAGGTGCTCACCTACGGGTTCGCTTACGGTTCCGGCGGAGGCGCGCTCCACGGAAAGCGCCTGCGCCTTGCCATCTCGACCGGCGGCCCGGAGTCGTCCTACGCGCCCTCGGGAAGCAACCGCTTCACCATGGCCGAGCTATTGCGGCCCATGGAAGCCACCGCGCACCTTTGCGGCTTGGAGTTGGAGGAACCGCTGATCCTGCATTCGGCTCCGCGCGTGACGGATGAAGAATTGGCGGCCCATGCGACCCGCTACCGGGAGCTGCTTTCGGCCGTTCCCGCAACTGCCGGCCGCTGACTGCCCCCGGTCCTGGCGAAAGTCCGCCCGACCCTGGGGAATCCCGGAGCGGAACCGAAGGGCCCCTCACCCTCCGCCTGTCGGCGGATCGGCAAGGGGCCCTTCGAGGCCAACGCAGCTCCGGGATGCGTGTCAGGCCAGGGCCTGATTGATCTGCAGCGTTCCGCCGCGCGTGACGAACGGGTGGGAGGCGAGCAGTTCGCTCACGGCTTCGGCCGAGTCGGCTTCCAGAATGGAATAGCCGAGGATATCCGCAACAGCCTCCGGCGTCCCGGTGGCGACCTGGCCAGCAAAGCCCAGCGGCGCACCGGGATCAGTAACGGCCGGACCGGCATTGCCGAGCCACGCCATGAAGTCCTTCCGGGCAGCTTCCATTTCGGCCGGATCCGGATGCCCGGCGCCGTGATAGGTGATCAGAAATCTGGCCAAGATGACTCCTAAAATACGAATCGTCCACTGCGGGATCTCCCGCAGCACCGCCAGTGTACCCGGCCACTCTGACGGCCCCTCACAAACTCCGTGAAGGGATACGCAGCCGGTACCTAGCCCTGCTCGGGCAGGGCCCTGTCCTTTGAGATCGGCGCCCGCTCGGGCTTCTCTTCGCCCCAACGGGCAGACCCGAGCCAGCGGATCACGGCCGTCAGCTTGTCGCGCAGTTCCTCCACACCGATGTCGACGCCGGGAGTCAGGCTCCGATCAATCTCCCGAGCCTGGACAAGGGCCGCTTTCCCCAGGTCCGAAACTGCGACCCTTTGCGACCGCCCGTCCAGGCGGCTACGTTCCCGGGTGATGTGCCCGTGCGCCTCAAGCCTGGAAAGTGTCTGTCCCATGGTCTGCGCCTGCACCTGGACTTTGGCCGAAAGCCTGGCCTGGACCATGGCCCCTTCCGCATCGAGAACTTCGAGCGCGATAACGCCCGCATGGGTCAGGCCCAGGACGGCAAGCTCCTCGTTCCAGGCATGCTCGACCAATCGCGCTGCCGTTGAGAGCAACCGTGGAGTCGTCCAGTCGTTTAGGTCCGGCATGGTCCCACCATAGTAAGCCTGCTTCCTATGTGCAGGCTGAGTAATCCATCAGATGGACTTGCAAAGACCTTAGCCTCACCCGGTAGCCAGGAAATGAGCTGTCCTGGCATCGGGCCGACTCGGAAAGAATCCTCCGCATCGCCCGTTATGCTCAAGACATGTCGCCGGATCTCTATCTTCCCGAGTTGATCAGCTCCCTGGACCGTCTTAGCCTCCTGGCACGCCAACCCGAGAACGTTCTGACTCGTCCCGTGCCGGCTTGTCCCGGCTGGAACCTCAAGGATCTCTTCGGCCATCTGGGTTCCATTGAACGTTGGGCGGCCGAAATAGTCCTTTCGGGCAAAGTCGCCGAAGAACCGGTCCCACCGGCCACCGGCGCCGTAGCGTGGTTCCTTGAGGGCGCGGACGCTTTCCTCGGGACAATGTCGGCGCTCGATCCGGAAGAACCATGCTGGAACTTCGGCCCTCCCCCGCGCACGGCCGGGTTCTGGCGTCGACGCCAGGCGCATGAACACGCCGTGCACCTCATCGACGCCTGCCAAGCATCGGGCTTGGCGGACCCCGCTTTCTCAGCCGATTTCCTGCTCGACGGAATCGACGAGATCCTCACAATGTTCACCCCGCGCCAGCTCCGCCTCGGACGGATGCCGCAGCCAGAGGGCGCGGTGACCTTCGAGGTAGCAGGGGCCGGCCGCTGGAAAATCGGCGAAGGAGAAGCCAAAGCTTCGATTTCCTCGACGCCGGGCGGGATGTACCCGGGTCTGTGGGGCCGCTCCAACCTCGCAGAATCAGCGTCCATCGAAGGGGACAAGGCCCTCGCGGTCCGCGTCCTGCGAGGTCCGCTCACCCCCTGACCACGAGGGTGCCGGCATACGGCGCATCGTGGACCAGCTCGTCGAAGTTGATCCAGTCCAGTACCTCCGCGGCTACGAACCACTGTCAACGAGCAAGAGCGAAGGCGACCATGAGTGTTCAACAGAAAAACGCCCCTACGCTGCGGCGCCATGTCCTTCCCACCGAGTTGGGTCCCTGCATGGTGCGCGTCCAGCAGGGCACCCACGGGCCGAGGGCCGAATCCGGCACCCCGGAGGTCTACCTTCACGGAGCCGCGGGGTCATGGACAACTTTCCAATCACTGCTTGCCAGGGCAACGGCCCATGACCGGGTATTGATCGACCTGCCGGGCTGGGGCGAATCCACGGCAGGCGCCCGGCGTGAACAATTCAGCATCGAGGCGATGGCACGCGCCGTCGTCGGGGTGCTGAGTGCGCTCGGCTACAGGCGGTGGAAACTGGTGGGCCACTCCATGGGAGGTTTCCTGGCCTTGCACATGGCTGCGGCTTGGCCGGAGGAGACCGCCGGGGTAGCCGCCATTTCGGCCACCACATTCAGTGTGTCCGACGCCTGCGGCGCGCCACTCCGCGGCCTCTACAAATTCCCGGCGTTCACCGGCATGCTTCTGGCCATGCGCTCCATGGCCGCCCTCGGCGCGGCAGGGACCGCTGTGGTCCGTACCATCGCCACCACGCCCCTGATGCGACCGCTGATGTCCCCGTTCTTCGCAGATCCTGGAGCCATACCCCCGGCCGTGTTAAGGGAGCTCGGCGACGATGCCCGGCCCGGCTCCCACTACGATTTCGGCCAGTGGCGCGGCATCCTCTGTCCGGTCCTGGCGATCCGGGGCGACAGGGACGTGTTCACACCCGAGTCCGACCTGGCCCGGTTGGCTGTGGTGGTCCCCCAAACCCGCTTGGCGACTTTTGCGCGGTGCGGCCACTTCGCCCACATCGAGCAGCCGGATCACGTTCACCGGCTGATCGACGAATTGTGGTCCCGGTGAAGAGTCCCGGGCGCGCGAACGGTCAGTGCTACTTCAGCAGGTGCACGACTGTCGTTTCGGTGTCAGCCGGATCTGGGGTCGGATCTCCGTAGATCTCCCAGGAGTGCCCGGCAGACTCCCTATGATTCGCCGCCATCCACTCCTCGATCGCCTTGTACGCCTCGTTCATGAGGTGGTACGGCCCATGGTGGACTGCCACGGCAGCTTCGCCTCCCGGTGTTTCGCTCGCGTACACCTCGCCCGCTGTTTCGAAGGTGCGGGTGACTTCGACGCCGAAGTCGCACAAGAGCGGCGCATCGGGCTTGTTCGGGTGGTGGTAGACAAAGATGTTATGGCCGTCCGTCCACAAGCCGGGCTGACGGCGAATGAAGTCCCAGACAAGGCCCACCGGAGGGCCCCATGCCGAACCGACTTCGCCCGGCGCGACTTTGCGCCGGACGGCGGCCAGCGTGCGCGGGAGGACAGTCTGGACGGTGACGGTAACCGACATGCAGGGAGTCCGCTAGTACTTGTCCGCGGAGTCGACGGATTCCCCCACGGTGACTTCGGGGGCCACGTTCGGATCTCCGCCGACCGAGCCGATGAACGCCTGGATCTCGGACGCCCCGAAGAATTTCTGGAATGCCTCTGTCGATTCCCATTCATCGACGACGAGGACAAACCCGTCCCCCACCGCGAACTGATGGTGGATCGCTCCTGCCGCCCGGCCGCGCTCGCCCCATTGGCGGTACTCGTCCGCGCGTTCCTCAAGCGATTTTGCAAAAACGCTCGTGTCACCGGAAATCTTGGTTGCAATGATGACAGACATGATGTGACCTCCTATGGCCTGAACTCAGCTCTTTGCAGCCGGCCACGCGGCGATGCGCCTGAACGGCCTGACACGTGAAAGACCATACTCACTCCGCCCGGTTACCGCCCGAGTGGCCGCTACCTGTCATTCGCCGCGATCCGTCGAGGGTTCTCTAGTTAGTGAACCCGGATAGGATCTCGGGGTACCCAGCTTCCCGAACCATCCTGAAAGAACCGCATGCCGCACCTTGATCCTGCCCTCCCGCTCCGCACCTTGCCGCAGATGCTCCTGGACGTTGCCGCCGTCGAGCGCAATATCGGCATCAAAGAGGGCTGGACACGTGAGCACGGCATGGTGCTGGCCCCACACATCAAGACCACCATGACAGGTGAGATTGTCCGCCGGCAGCTGCCCGGTTCCTGGGGCGTGACCGTGGCGACAACCGCGCAGGCCGCGCAGGCCGTCGAGTGGGGAGCCACCCGGATCCTCATCGCGAACGAGGTACTGTTCCACGGCCACCTCGAGCAGTTGCGGGCCTGGCTGGCCGCATCGCCGGAACTGGAAATCTACTGCCTGGCCGATTCGGAGGCGGGCGTCCAGGCCATGGCCGAGGTGTTCGAGGAGTCGCCACAGGCCCTGAAGGTGCTGATCGACGTCGGAACTCCCGGCGGCCGCACCGGGATCCGCACTGCGGCCGAAGCCGGGCCGCTGGCGGCGGAGATTCGCGCGGCCAGCGGGCTGCTGCTGGCCGGCGTCAGCGCCTACGAGGGCGTGGCACCGAACACCCGGACGGATGAGAACCTGGCCGGGATCGATTCGCACTGCCGCTTGGCCCGCGACATTTTCGATGAACTGCACCCCATCTTCGAGGTGGAGCTCCCGGTCTTCACCAACGGCGGCTCGGCGTTCCAGGACCGTGCGGCCGCTTTCCTGCCGCAGAACGCCTCCGTCAATGTGCTGCGTTCAGGCTGCTACGTAGTGCACGACCACGGCACCTACCAGAGCGTCTCGCCAGTCCCCGGCCTCACCGCCGCAGCGGTGGTGCGGGCTTTGGTCATCTCCGCCCCGGAACCCGGGCGCGTGGTCCTGAACGCGGGCAAGCGCGAATTGGCGTACGACGCCGGCCTGCCCGTGATCGTTTTCCGGTACCGCGACGGGGCCCTCCTGCATGCCGGTGCACGCGCCACGCTGACCCGCCTCTTCGACCACCACGCCATCGTTGACGATGCCGAAGGGCTGCGGGTCGGCGACATCGTGGACCTGGGTATCTCCCACCCTTGCTCGCTGTTCGACCGCTGGCGCGAAGTCGTGGCCGTCAGCAATGACGCCGTCGAGACCTGGCGGCCTGTGTTCTAGACGGCCGGTTCGACTCTGCTTAAGGGGGCTCACCGCCGCTGCGGGACCCCTGCGAACGCGAGCCGGACCTGGCACCCGACATCGCGGATGTGCAGCCCCGGCTGGACCGCATCCTGACGGCGCTGATCGACGGGTTCGCCGGCCCCAAAACCCGGGATGGAGGGTTTCGTGGAGTAACGAGCGCCCTACTGCTTGGTTTCCCAGGGTAGGGCCCTGCGACGGATCGCTTGGCATTATTATCTGCCCTGTTCTTGCCTGTCGGGGTGCTCTTCTGCCCACGTCCTCACGCTTCAACAACCGAAGGGCCCAAGTCGGAACCCACATTCGTGACGGCAGTCATCCGGCCAGCAGTTTGTGAAATCAATTCTCTGGTCAATCAAATGGAGGCAATTGCGAGATTCGGGTAAACACTTTTGCAGAGGGCGTACCTTTTCCGTGGACGCAGACGATTAAAAGAGTGCGTACACAACCGAGTCAGCCCTCGCGAAGCCCGCAAGACAACGGTGCGCCGTACAACCCGGGAAAGAACACATCAATGACACTCACTGCCGAGGCCGTACACACGCTAGAAGAGATCGCCGTCCGCTTCAGCCCCGATGGCATCCCGTTGGCCGTCCGATATGACGGCAGCATCTTGGCCGTGGATCCCGACGCCGACGCCGCGCACTGGTTCGGGCGCGGAGGTTGGCCGGATGGCAGCGACCCGGCCGCCAACGACAGCGAAGACTCCGCATCCGTTGAACACTGGCGGCTGCAGGTCCGCCGCAACTCCAACTCCGCATTGCGTACTTTCCATCTGCTGCGGAATCTGAGCTCCCCCGACTGGTTTCTGGCCGACATCACCGACGCGTCCTAGAAACCAGCCATCCCTCGGCTCGTTCCGTTCGTCCATCTATGGACACCGTCGGATTCTGCTGGATCACTCACCTCGCCGGAGTCGAGTGATTGAGTAGAATGCCACAGGCGAGCGACGCCAAGCCGACCGGAACCCAAGTCACCGACGCGACCTCGGCGTTCAGCCCGGAAGCCATGCACTCCTAAAATCAGAGCTTGAGCGTCTCCGTCCTCATGGAAGCGTGCGCCCCGTCAATGCAGCCGCTGTTCCCAGTCAGTCGGGACGCGTGAGGCCGGGCCCGGAACGCTTTGATCGAGAGGATGATGCGCCGGTGGTTCAAGCTCAGGTCCGGCGAAAAATGCCGAGTCCGGATAGTTGAAGAACCAGTCCTCGCCCGGTTCAAAGCTGCGGATGACCGGGTGTCCGCTGGATTGCGCATGGGCCGTGGCGTGTTGCCCGGGCGAGTTGTCGCAGCAGCCGATGTGCCCGCACTGGGCGCATCGCCGCAAGTGCAGCCACCAGCCACTGTTGGCCTCGCATTCAACACAGCCCGGCCCGCTGGGTGGAATCGAAACGTCGATTCCTTGATATGCATTCATTGCGGCTTTCCCTCGCATTGGAGTGCCTCTAGACCACCCATTACTTTACGCCCACAGCCATTCCGCGCCGAAGGAATGTCGGCATCGTCGTCAGCGCCGCCCACGGGCCGGATCCACATCCAGTGCGGTACGGTCCCACCGTCCCGTTTCAGCCGCCGCCTCGTAGGTGGATTGCAGGAACCGCAACAGCATCTTGTCAGCGTCCGACGCCGTGCGGACGTTCTCGTACGGGAGGAGATACAACTTGCCATCGCTGCTATAGAAGGCGCCATCGGCATCGTTGACATATTCGGCGTAACCGGCCGGCTCCGGATAAGAGTATGCATAGAAGGCTCCTTCGTCCCCTCCCCCGGGCCAAAACCCACAGCTGCTGAGCTCGTGGGAATAACCCTCCACCATCACCCAGTCGGCGCAGTTCGGGACACCACCGGGATGAATAGGCGCGCCCCGCCCGGAGAAGCGGGAGTGTGCCAAGTCCATGCCTCCCCAGAAGAAATGGACGGGACTGGCTTTGCCCCGGAATCGCGACCTGAATTCATTCATAACCCGGTCCGACTGGACTAATTGCCTCCAGAACAACCGAATAGCCTCCGGGTCGTAGGAGGCATGTTGAAAGTCCTGGGCAAAGGGTATGGCCGGGTCCACCTCGTTCGGAATGCCGCGGATGGTCGCCTCGATACCGAGCCTGCCCAAGGCTTCGAATACTTCGGAGTGGAATTCGGCCACCGACTTGGCTTCGAGGACAACGGATGCCGACGTCCCGTTGCTGGCACGTATGTGCAGCCGATGGTCAAGGAAATCGAATTCGATGTCGTACGCACCGCCGGCGTACGGGATCGCTGATGTGGTCAGTCCGCGCGGGGTGACGTACAACGTTACCTGCCACCAGTGGTTCAACATCGGGGCATGCGCCATACGGATTTTTCCCACAATCTGGGTCCACATGTGCACTGTCTCCCTGGTTGGGGTCCACTCATCGGCGCGAAGCTCGGGCCATTCCGGGTGAGCCATCTCACAATTCTGCCACTCCTGCCGCCCGGACCGCCGGGGATTCTCTGACGCGTTCCCATCGCCCGCCCCGGTCGAGGGCGCGTAGGCTCGGCGCTATGACTATCAACTCTTCATCTGACCGTGTCCGCCGAACGGGTGGCTGGCTGCCCGAGCGACAGGACGAGCTCGAGGAATGGATTGCCGGCCACCGGGAACGGGCGGAGGCCCGGGGCGACGATGCTCCTCTGCATCCCGTGATCGCGGAGTTCAAGGAGCTTATCGCCGGCGATCCGGTTGTCCGCCTCTACATGACAGAGATGATCGAGCAGGTTCCCAAGTCGAAGCCCTACCGCAATCGGCACCTGACAAGCGTTGACCAGATGCTCCGGCTGATCAACGAGGTGCTGACGACCGCCCCGGAGTTCAGCGAAGGTGGCATGGTCACCACGCCGTTGACAGCGATCCTTGACTGGACCATGGGAACCGAGGCCGGGTTCGCCGCCCATCGCGATCCTCGAATCGTCGCCATGTTCCGCAAGATACTGAATGCCTGGTGCGAGTTCCTAAGCAGCGAGGACTCGCTGTACGTGCTGAACGACTCGCCGTCCGGCTGGATGTCGGAGAAGGCGCGGCAGGTTGTCGGGATGGACGACTATGAACATGATCCCCTCGCCGAGCACTGGGGTTTCACTTCGTGGAATGATTTCTTCACCCGCCGCCTCACCTCGACCTCCAGACCCGTTGCTGCACCCGAAGACGACAAAATCATCGTCAGCGCCTGCGAATCGACCCCCTACAAGATAAGCTCCGACGTTCAACGCCAGAGCCGGTTCTGGGTCAAGAACCAGCCTTACTCACTCGAGGACCTGCTCGCCCGGGATGAATCGGTGGATCACTTTGTTGGCGGAACGGTGTACCAGGCGTTCCTGAGCGCACTGAACTATCACCGGTGGCACGCGCCCGTCGCCGGAACGATCGTGCGGGCGTACCTCAAGGACGGTACATACTTCTCCGAGGCAGAATCAGAAGGGCCCGACGCCGTCGAGCCGACCCTCTCGCAGTCATACCTGGCCCATGTCGCGGCACGCGCGATCATCCTGATCCAGGCCGACGACCCCGTCATCGGCCTCATGGCGGTGATACCCGTGGGCATGGTCGAGGTCTCGTCCTGCGTCATCGATCAGGAGATCGTCCCGGGCCACCACGTGAACAAGGGCGACGAGTTGGGGTACTTCCAGTTCGGCGGCTCCACAGAGTGCCTCGTCTTCCGGCCCGGCGCTATCGACCAGTTCGCTCTCACCGCTATCCCCCAACCGCAGAATCCGGACGCACCCCTCGTACGGGTCCGGTCGAAGCTTGCCTCCGCCAGGCATGAGGAGAACGCATGATCAATGCCGACGCCGTGTCGCTGGAGGCAATCGGTGTCAATCCGCTGGATCCGGGGGCGCGTGCTCCCGCAGCTCGCGCCGCCCGGGATCAGGGCTGTCGCCTCGCCGCGGAGCTCGACATCTTCTGGGACTGAGTTCTGCTAGCCGTCCCCCGCGATGGAGAGGATAATCCGGACCACCGGCAACGCAGGATGCCCGCCACCAACGGATCAAAAGGAGCATCATGACCAAACACGGCCAACCTTCCAACGCCACAGACCACTCCAAGCCGCTGGCGAAGTGGCTGGACAAACCGCAACAACACGACTATCCGGCCGCCGCCTCCTACCTCTCCCTCATCGCCGGGCCCAAAGCCGTCAGTCGGGCGGTCAAGGCCCTGGAGCAGGCGGACACCGTGTCATTCAAAGCCAAGGACCTTCTGCGTGCGGCGGGGTTGCCACTGCTGCCAGCCGATGACCCGGACGTTGCCAAGGAACTCGGCCGGGTCAGGGCCGGTACGGCACTCTCACCCTGCCTGGTCATCCGCGGCAGCAGGAAAGCCGGGACGACCGCCCGGATCGCGGACGGCTACCACCGGATCTGCGCTTCCTATCATCTGAGCGAAGACACGGTCGTTTCCGCGCGTATCGCCGGGTTCTAGGCCTGAGAGATGCCAATACGCGACGCGGCAGGCCGGTCCGGACGGCGAAGGCACCCCGGCCTCTCGGTCCAAGACCACCGCATGATCCGGACCTTCAACCAACCCGGCAACGGATCACGGCGCCTCATCGGTGAGTTCCTCGGGACCTACCTTCTGGTGCTGGCCGCAGCCGGCGCCGACATCGTGAACACCGCCACACACGGAGGCCTCGGGCACACGGCCATGGTGATGACCCCGGCGCTGACCATCATCGCCGTCGTCCTCTTCGTAGGACCCATTTCCGGGGCCCACCTGAACCCCGTGGTGACTCTGGCGTTCGCCCTGCGCCGGGACTTCCCCTGGCCAAGAGTTCCCGGCTATATCCTCGTCCAGGCTGCCGGGGCGGCGCTCGCGTCCGCCACGCTCCTGGCCGTGTTCGGCCACTACGGCAAGGACGGGATGACCGTTCCGGGCCCGGAATTCACCGATTTCCAAGCTTTCACCCTGGAAGTCCTGCTGACTGCGGGACTCGTCAGCACCGTGCTCGCCGTCGCCTCCGGGGCGCAGAACGTCGGCGCCTTGTCGGCATTCGGAATCGCGGCTTACATCGTCATGGCCGGGCTTTGGGGTGGCCCGGTCAGCGGAGCGTCGATGAACCCGATCAGGTCGTTCGGCCCCGACCTAATCACAGGTGACTTCAGCCGATACTGGATCTACGCCACCGGTCCGATCGGTGGGGCCCTCCTCGCAGTCGCCATAGCGCATGTCCTGCGGGGCCGGGGCGGCAGGGCCGCCGCCGAAAAAGCCGCCCAGGGCTCCCTGAGCGGCTGAGCCGGGGAGGGCGGACTGGTATGCGCACAAGCGATGGGGAAACCGCAGCCGGACGGCTCACGGCGAATCGGCGTTTGGCAGCCGTGGCTGCGGCGGCTGTGGCCGCCACGATCGTGGCGGCATTCCTGGTCACCCAGCCGCGGGCCGGCGTCGACGGTCCGCTGCCATCGCCTCCCGGGCCGAGCATTCCGACGACCTCGTCCCAGTCTCCTTCGAGTCCAGGTTCGCCGCCGCCGTCGAGCCCTTCCGGTGTCCCGGGCGATCCGATCAGGCTGATCGGATCGACAATCCCGGTTGGCGCAGCAGCACTGTGGCCGGATGTCACGTTTCCAGTGGCGCCGAGCGCGGGACGCCCAATAGCCCAGGCCGGATCGGTCATCGTGGAGGCGGGATTGCAGGGCAGCACCTTGGTGGTGGCCCACAGCTCCGATTCGGGAGCCACCTGGACGAGCAACCACGTTGGGGTCGCTTGAGAAAACGGACGTCAGAGTACGCTAAGGGCCCCGTTCTCCCTTGGAGGTGTCCCTGGAGGACAAGTAACACAGACTTGTAAAAGCGAAATATCCGTCATCCCGACCTCGGCAGGAAGGGGAGGAAGCTGTCCGCACCGGTTTTTTGACTTGGAAGAGCATCCGCTGGTGCTGTAGCGTGCCGTTGAATTGCGGAGTGTTACGACATATTGGGGAATATAAGCGTATGGCGGCATGGGGGACGGCTGGCGTGGTTTTGTCGTGTGCACGGATCACATGAGGAAGCCAGGGACTGCTTCGGCAGGTGTGGCTGCGGTTGCCGCGAGCCTCACCGCACTGCAACTCGGTAACGGCGTGGCCGTTGGGCTCATTGAAGCCGTCGGCGCGGGAACCGCGACGTGTCTGAGGGTGGGAATCGGAGCTTTGGTGCTCCTACCTGCCCTCTGGTTTGCACGACATTCTGCTGCCGTGTCCGTGCACCGCATCGTTGCTTACGGAGTCGTCTTGGGTTTGATGCAGCTTTGCTTCTATCAAGCAATTTCGCACATCCCGCTGTCTCTGGCGGTTTCGGTTGAATTCGTTGTCCCTTTGGCAATCGGCTGTCTGCGTTCGCGCTCTTGGGCGGTCCGGCCTGCGGTTTTGGGCGCCGTAGCGGGACTTTTCCTCATTGTGGACTACGCCGGTCAGCCGGATCCTGCAGGGATCCTGTGGGCCGTGGCTACCGGGATTCTGTTGAGCGTCTACATCAGGGTAGGGACGGCCATGCCGGCCACGACCCATCCACTGGCAGTGCTATCCAAGGCTTTGTGGGTCGCGTTCCTGGTTGTTCTCGCCGGACAGCTCCTGGCCCCGGCTCCCGATTTGCAGACAGCATGCCCGTTGGCGGGCCAGGCGCTTGTCGTGGCACTGCTGACCATGGTTATTCCATTCTCTCTGGAACTTTTCGCGATGAAGCGTCTGCGCGCGCTTCCCTTCGCGATGGCCTCGGCTTTGGATCCCGCGCTGGCTTCGGCCGTTGGCGTACTTGGCCTGAACCAGTTCCTGGACGGTCGGCAGATCATGGGGCTGATCGTTCTGACCGGGTGTGCCGCACTCAGCGTCTGGACGGATACACGCGCTCAAACAAGCAACCAACTGACATCTGAAGAACGAGGAGTAGAAGTTGAAAACGAACCAATTGCTGTCTGAATTGGACTTGTCCTTTCCGTTAAAGCGTGACACCCAGGTACTGATTGCGTGCGGCTACTTCGACGTCTCAACGGGAATCGATGAATTCGCCGTGGAATCGATGAAGTCGGGCCTACGTCTCGGGGACGAACTCCAAAGCACCTATTCTCTGACGCGGAGACCGGCGTACACCATCATCGTCAACGACCTGGGCATGGACTGTTCCCAGGATGTGTGAGAGCTGCGGACCGCAGCCACCGCCGAAGTCGATACGTCGGCGCTTCTGGAACTCTGTGCCCCTTTCGGGGTGAGCTTCGAGGTTGTGAAGGAACGTACGTTGCGGAATCGTTCCGCCCGGTTCCTCAAGCGATGGCTGAAAGACATGGACTCGGACGAATCGCTGCGGCTGGAAGGGACCGAAATCCTCTTCGACTCCGACCTCTACCCGAAAGTCATTGCCGGGGCCGTCAACGAGGCAGGGGCGGGCATTCCACGTTGCCCGCTCATTGTCAGCGAGTACCTCGATTTGTCGTTCAAACGACTAAGCGCATCACGGCAGCGATCCTCCCGGGTCGTCTTTGATTTCAACCGGGTAGCGGACAAGGACAAAGTCATCAAGGGAACAGAGATGTACCTCGCCCGGAAATCCCAGGGGCAGGAAGCCGTTGTGCAGGTGTTCTTCGATGCAAAGACACACGATTTCGTCTCGATCCCCTACAGTTCCGAGGACCTTGGGCGGAGAGCAGCATGATCTACCTGGATTATCAGGCAACGACCCCGCTAGACGACGAGGTTGCTGATCTAGTCGACAGCGCCGGACGCCGGTTCTGGGCCAACCCGTCCAGCCCGCACATGGCAGGGATGAGGAGCCAGGAGGCCATCGAAGGCGCGCGACGGAAGATGGTCCGGCTTCTTGGCTGCCGTCCCCGTGAGCTGTTCTTCACTTCAGGCGCCACCGAGGCCAACAACTGGGCCATATCCATGGTCAAAGCCAGCCAGGAACACCACATCATCACCACGGCGATAGAACACAAATCCATGCTGGACGCCTGCCGGGCCTTCCAACGGGGAGGCGGGGACCTCACCGTGCTCCCGGTAGACAACAAAGGATTCGTGAACCCCACCGAGGTAAAGAGGGCCATCAAACCGACGACACGGCTTGTCTCGGTCATGGCGGCCAACAACGAAATCGGCTCGGTCCAGCCCATCACCGACATCGCTTCGGTCACAGGAGAGGCCGGGGCCCCTCTTCATTCCGACGCCACCCAGGCCATCGGCTACCTGATTGAGGACATCACCCAGTACCCCGCCGACCTGGTCAGTTTCTCCAGCCACAAGCTTTACGGGCCCAAAGGAATCGGTGCCCTGTACATCAGTGACAAGTTCCAGACCTCCAACAAGGGTGTCCCCTCCCTGCTTCACGGCGGAGGACAAGAGGGCGGCAAACGCCCCGGAACCCAGAACCTCCCGGCGATAGTCGGCTTCGCGAAAGCCCTCGAGCTATCCCGGGCAGCATTGACGGACGAACGGTCACGGGTCAAACAGCTCAAGAGCATGTTCCTGGATCTTCTGCTATCCCACCACCCCGACATCATGACCAACTCCCCGCAGGAGCTTTGCCTGCCGAACTGCCTGAACATCAGGATCCCCGGCCTGGACGCCGGGGAACTCATGTCCGCGGTTCCGCACGTAGCGATCTCGGCCGGTTCTGCATGCAACAGCAACGACCAGCAACCCTCCCACGTGCTCATGGCCATCGGGCTGTCCGCAGCCGAGGCCCGGTCCAGCCTACGAATAGGATTCGGAAGAACAACAACCCCCGAAGAAACCCGCGACGCTGCGCTGGCCATTTCCGCGGCCGTTTCCCTCATGAAAGCCTCGTGAAATGCCAGCGGCTGAGACCGGTGAAAGAGTTCCCTTCTACAGCTCCATGGTCAGCCACGACTGGGAAGCCCTGGGCTACCCGTCCCGGAACGCGGCACGGTTCTGGGACACCAGATCCTGCGGCGTCGCATGCCTGCGCATGGTCTACGCACAGCTCCTCCCCGGCATGCATGTTCTTCCGGCAACGATCACCGAGGAACTTCTCCATGACGGCGCCTACACCGAACAAACCGGCTGGCACCACGCCGGACTGGCCCGCCATGGGCAAAAGAACGGACTCGAAGCCGACCGGTTACAGTTCTCGACCACGGAAGAATTCATCGAAACCGCCCGAGGGCCGGGGGCACTCATCGTTTCCGTCGGCCCCTCCTTCGAATCTCCCGGCAAATCAGGTCACCTAGCAGTGCTAGCAGCCATAACGACTTCCAGCGACCTGCTGATCCACCGGCCCTCAAGCCATCACCCTATCGAAGGGCGAAACATCCGTCTTGATCCCGCGACGTTCTGGGACCACTTCTCAGGCCGGGCAATTCATTTCCGGAATAGGCGGCAAGAATCCGGGCTTTGAGTCCTCAAAGCCCGGCTTCACAGTTGTTTACCGCTCGAGGCTGGGAGCAAGCGGTAGTTGGCGGGCACGGAGATACTGAGATCGCGGGCGACGTCGACCACGAGCGTTTTCAATGTTCCGGCCCGTGGCTGTGGTCCGGGTTGGGTGTCTTGGCGTGGCTGGTCGCTTTAGCGCGCTGGTTCTGGGCGGCGCGGCCGGCAAAGGCGCGGCCCTTTGCTGCCTCCTGGGCGGGTGTGCCTCGGGTGGGCGGCTTTGGCCGGTACTGTTCGGTGCACCATTTCGGTTCGGTCTCCTGGACAGCTGCGAGTTTCCGGGCGGCGTGGGTGGAACTCGGGCACTGGCAAGGCACAGCGGGAACTTTTGTGCTCGCGGAGACATGAATGGGTATGGAGACCATGAGTTCGTCCATCTCAGGCCAGGTGTTGTGGGACCGCAGCGTTGCAGGCGATACAGACGCCTTCCGCGACCTGTTCGTTCGACATCGCGACGCGGTCTACAACTACTGCTTCCGCCGAACGGCCTCGTGGGACGCCGCGGAGGATCTCACGTCCTCCGTGTTCCTGGAGGTCTGGCGGGGCCGACGACAGCTGGCTCTGGATCGGGAGTCAGCTCTGCCATGGCTGATCGGAACCGCATCGAATCTGGTGCACAGCAGGACGCGGTCCGCTGCGCGACGTTTCGCTATCGAGCGGCAAGCGGCTCCGCGCGACGAGGTCACAGATCCCGCTGAGGACGTCGCCGAGCACATCGATTCCGAGCGGCGGATGGCCGCCGTTCTGGCTGCCATAAGACGCCTCCCCCGAGGCGAGCAAGAAGTCCTGGCCGCGTGTGTGTTCGCCGAGCTCGACTACAAAGCGGCCGCGGATGCCCTGCATGTGCCGATAGGCACCGTGCGCTCACGGCTGTCCCGCGCCCGGGCCCGCCTTCAGGAGATCAACCGACCCGCAGAAGCCCGAGGGGAATAGACGATGAACATCTTCGATGAAGTGCCCGCCAAGCGGCGCATGCCCGAGGACGCCGAGCGCCGTGCATGGGCGCGAATCAAAGAAGGCATACACGCAGGCGAGGAGAAAACAGCACACGGGCGGCCCCACGCGAAGTGGCGCTTCACAGCCTTGGCTGCCGAGGCGGCTGCGGCCATCGCCGCGGCGTTCCTGATCATCCAACCGTGGGCAGGCGTCGGCGGTCCGCCCCTATCCGCTCCAGGGGCCAGCAGCCCGAACACCTCCCAGTCTCCTTCGGGCACTGACTCGCTGCCCCCGTCGAGCCCTACCGGTGTCCCGGGCGAACCGATCATGCTGATCGGATCGACAAACCCGGTTGGCGCGGCGTCACTGTGGCCGGATGTCGTGTTTCCGGTGGCGCCAAGCACGGGCCGCTCGATCGCCCAGGCGGGATCCGTCATCGTTGAGGCAGGGGTGCAGGGCACCACCATGGTAGTGGCCAACAGCTCCGATTCGGGCGCCACATGGACGACCAACCAGGTTGTCCTGCCGACCCCGGTGCCATACGTCGACGTATCGCTCTCCGGTGACGGCAAGCACTGGATAGTCGGCCCGCCACACGAAGGAGGGGCGACGGTGTCGACCTACACGGGCGCCTACGTCTCGACGTCGGGCGGCGCTCTCCAGCGGGTCTCCCTGCCAGGCCCGGCATCGCATGCCGCCTGGGCTGGATCAACCCTGCTCGTGAGCGGCGGAGCGATGGACACCCACCTCTGGTCGAGCACCGACAACGGCCAATCCTTCACGGACATCAGCCCGAGCATCCAAGGATCGATGCCGCCACCGGGGTACCAGGGCGCTCCCTCGATCTCGCTCCTGCAACTGGGCACCGGGGTGGCAGCTGTCGCACTAGCACCGAATGGAACCGGAAGCACTGCGACCGTCTACGTGACGCATGACGGCGCCACGTTCAAAAAGGGCGCCTCGGCGGAGCTCCCGAACATCGCCCCCGGGCCGCTCAACGGCCTCGCCAGCACCTACGGCAGCGACGCCGCCATCGTGACCAGCGCCGTACAGCTACTCAAGGTCACCGCCGACGCCCAGTTCCAGCCGATCGCGACGTCGGGGATCCCCTTAGGGGCTAACTCGCTCGGAATCCAATTCCGAGACGCCGCCAAGGGCCTCGTCGACGCGACCAAGACCACCTGCACTGCCGGGAAGACCGGCTGCACCACACTCACCACCCGGTACACCACCGCCGACGGCGGCACCAACTGGACCCCGGCACCTTAGAGGATGCGCTCGGCGATGCGGTCGGCGACGCGCAAAGCGTTGGCGATGATGGTCAAAGTCGGATTCACCGCGCCGATGGAGGGCATGAAACTGCCATCGACGACGTAGAGGTTGTCAAGGTCGTAGGCTTTGCAGTCCAGATCCAGGGCTGCAGCCGCGGGGTCGGATCCGAAGCGGACCGTTCCGGCCTGATGGGCGGTGGCTGCGATGTCCATGTCCTTGTGGGGGTAGATGCTGCGTGCGAAAGAAGTCGAACGTGCATCGAGTCTGTTCAGGACGCCGTCGAACGCTTTCCGAAGTCGTTTGACGCCCTCGGTGTTGTTGTCGGGCTGAAGTGCCAGCTGCACGGACCCGTCCGCGCGCAGCGTCACCCGGCTCTCGGGCAAGGGAAGGTCTTCCCCCGCCAACCAGAAGTCGAGCGCGTGCGACGCGACCGCCCCGAAAGCGGCGGACGGTCCAAGCCCGAACGGCTTGGGCGCTTCCGCTTTGATCTGCCAGTCGTCCGATTTGCCCAGCATCTGGACATTCCCCATCGGATATTCCCATTCCGCGCTGGGACCGTAGAAGTCGTTCAGGGCCAATGTTTTCTGGAACACGGTGGGATTGGGGTCTTTTGACACGGCCATCAAACCGACGTTGTTATGCCGCATGTAATGCCTTCCAACGACGTCGGAACTGTTCGCCAGCCCGCGGGGGTGCCGCTCGTTGGCTGACTGAAGCAGCAGCACCGTTGAAAGGATCGATCCGGCTGAGAGGACCACGATGTCTCCGACGAAGGTTCGGGCGCTTCCGTCCTCCATGGTTGCGTGGACCCCCGTGATGGTGCGGCCGGTCTCATCGGTTGTGAGGCGCTGGACGGTGGCCCGGGTGATCAGGGTCAGGTTTGGGTGCGCGGCCAATGCGGGGCTCACGGCCGCGGTTTCGGCATCGGACTTGGCGCCCAGGAGGCAAGGGAAGCCGTCAACCCGGTCGCAGCGGATGCACACGGAGCCAACCGCGGCAGTGCCGTCCTGGTTTTGATCCAGATTGATGCCCAGGGGCAGGTGGAAAGGGTGGAGTCCGAGTTTTTCGAGCCCGTCGGAGAGTTCCTGGATCCGTGGTTCGTGCTTCACCGGCGGGTGCGCATAGTCGCGGCTCGATGGCCCGGCGAAGGGATCCTCACCGTGCAGGCCGTGGACCATGAACTGGTGTTCGGCCTGGACATAGTAGGGTTCAAGATCTGCATAGCTGATGGGCCATGCCGGCGAGATCCCGCCGTGGTGGCGGATTTGTCCGAAGTCTTCCGGGGTAAGCCTGAAAAGCGCAGCCCCGTAGACCTTCGAATTGCCGCCTACGTAATAGTGCAACCCTGGATGGAACGGTTTGCCGGTCCGGTCGTAGAAGGTTTCGGCTGCTGTGTAGCGGCCCTTGGCGAACACCTCGCGGGAGTCCCAGTTGGCCCGCTCGCGCTTGAGGTAATCGCCCCGTTCCAGGAGCAGGATCCGCTTGCCGGTCCTGGCCAGTCTGCCGGCAAGGGTGCCGCCGGCGGGTCCGCTACCAATGACGACGACGTCGTACGCGTCACCTGCGTCGGTGGAGTGCGCGTTCACAGGCCGACGCTCCCCTGCATGATGCCGCCATCGACGAAGACGGAAGTCGAGGTCACATAGGCGGACGTGTCGGAGGCAAGGACAACGGCCATGCGGGCGATTTCCTCCGGCTTTGCCATGCGTCCGAGCGGTATGGCACCATTCAGGGACTTCAGCTTCCCGGCATCAGCCATGGTGGAGGCATTGATGGGAGTTTCCACCGCGCCGGGGCACAGGTTGAGGACACGGATACCGTGCTCGCCAAGTTCAACACCGGCCGTGCGCGTGAGCATCCTCATCCCGCCTTTCGAGACGCAATAGGCGGTGTTGCCGGGCATCGGCCAATCCTCGTGGACGGAGGAAACATTCAAGATCACCCCGCCACGGCCTTGGAGGATGAACTGCTTCGCCGCCAGTTGGGTGCCGAAGAACGCGCTCTTGAGGTTGATGTCGAGCACTTTCTGGTACTGCTCCTCCGAGGTTTCCAACACTGAGGTCCGGGTTTCGATCCCGGCATTGTTAACGAGTACATCCAAGCTACCGAAGGCTTCGACTGCCTTTTGCACGAGTGCCTGCAAACCCGCGAGCGAGCTGATGTCGGCTTCGAGTCCGACAGCTTTCCCGCCAGCCTCCTCGACGCGGGCGATCAGGGATGAGGTCTCTTCGGGGTGCGCTACGTAGTCGATGACAATGTTGGCGCCCTCGGCCGCCGCGGCGAGCACGATCGCTTCACCGATTCCGCTGTTGCCGCCCGTCACTATGACTGTCTTGTCTTTCAGGAGCATGGCTGTATTCCGTCCTGTTGAGTTCTCCGGCTGATGCCGGGCGCTTGTACCGGATGATGATGGTCCGGGAGCGTCCGGTGTGGATGTAGGGCTCATGGTACCCAGTCCAGCTGGATGCACATGGGGTGGCAGCCACAACGGTCCAGCCGGGGGCGACACGCCACCGGAGCCGGCGCCCCTTTGGGGCTCGCGTCAACTCGCGGCGAGGACGCTCTTCGTGACTGGTGGAGATTGGCTCAAGGATCCCCTGCATGGGCTTTGCTTGGACCTCCGGAAGGCGTGCGATGCAACAAGGCCAACGCCCGCGTAACCGACATGTCCGCCCGGGCGACTATCAAGGCTGTCAGCAAGGCAGCGGCAACGTGCGTGTCCAGCATCAGATCCGGTGAGTGCCCGGACGAAACGAAAGGCACCGCGGTCAACTGCCCAGGCTGAAATCCCGTCACCCCATGCTGATGCTGGGCAGGTGCCGGAACCGAGAAGTTTCCGGAGAGCCGGTCGAAAGCCAGATGCAGAACCTGCTGGGTCACGCCGCAGAGTATGAGCAACAACCAGTTCGGCAGATATATCCGGGACACCAGCGAGGCGCACATGCTCAGCAGAGCCGTCAATGCGATCAGCACCGGGGCTCCGGGAGATACTCCACCTGAGACCAGGTGGGCTGCCAGCCCCAGTCCGACCGCCGCCGGCCCGACTTCCCACCCCGGGAATCTTCGACGTCCATGGGATTTCTGCTCATCCACGCCCGGTCTCTCCGTTCCGTCGTTGGACGGGTTCCGCTCTCCTCCATGGTGCCGCCGTTTCGCACCCGAAGGAAGGCTTTCCGGGGCACATTCACCCGATTGGCGCCTGCGCTCCCGCTCAGCTCAACGATGTGTCGGCATCGGCGAGACCCACGCAATAATCATCGGTTATTTGAGAACAGCGACGGCGAGCGCGCGTACCCGCACCCCTTGGAACCTTTCAGGGTGAGTGCTTCGTGATCCGGATCTCGGCGCGGGCGGCCGAAGACCCGACGGTTCCCGAGGGGAGAGCGACCCGGGCCGACACAGGCCCAACCACAAAGTGGATCTGCTCCACGTGTGGGCTCCCGCATGAAAACGAAACACTCACCTTGGAACTGCTGCTGGAGCCTTGCTGGGAAACAGTCAGCAAAGCCTGGGGTGCGCCCACGCAGGCCGCGGTCACAGAGTAATCCCCGCTGTCCACGGCGTTATACCCGACTGCGAATGCCGATGGTGGGCCGGTAAGTCCTCCCGATCCCTCCAGCACCGTTCCAGCGGGCTTGAGCCCCATGACTTGCCGGAGGTCAGCCACTGTCGAAGAGGCCCCAGTCAGCGCTGCCGGGGTTGTCTCGGATTGTGGCGAGTAGGAACACGCGCTCAGACCGGCTATCAGCAGGACCGATGTGGCCGTAGCCGCGGTTCGCACTGGACGGCCTTCCATGCAACGGTCCCGCCGATTTACACCTCTCCGGACCTTTGACGCCATCATCGTTGCCCCCACACGCCTCTTTGGCTGAATTGAACAAACAGTAGCCCCTAGCCAGGCGCGGCGGAAGCGGCATCCTGTTCAGAGCCAGGCTAATTCCCGGATCTAGGATCTGGATCGACTTTGTCTTGCCAGGAATCGCGTCCAAAGCACGTGGACAAGTCCAGTGCCACGTGCTGACATGTAGGCATGCAGCCCTCGGCGCGCGATAAGCGGATCCGGATCTGCGGCGGACTGGTCATCATGGCCTTGGCGATCCTCTCGCTGGTCATGGTTTTCGCGTCCGGCCGCGAGCATTGGGCTGATATTCCTCTGGACGCCTTATACGGAATCCAGGCGCTGTTCACACTGGGCGCAGGCATCTATCTCGCCAGCGGCTGGCGCAAGGCAGCTCAAATGGTGATGGCTCCAGGGCGGGCCCGGCGTATTGCGCTGGCCGCTATTGCCGTGGCCGGAACAGCCGCAGTCGCCTGGGGATTCACGAACGGCGCCAAGGCTCTCATCACAGCTGCGTTGTGGCCGAACATGGTTGGCTTGTGGACTCTGCTGCAGTTCAGGACCATTGCCGAGCGCTTCCAACACAAGGAGCAATGGACCACCGCGTTGACCCTCGAGTTCGCTTTGGAGTCCCTGGCCCGGGTCTTCCGTCAGCCCGGGCTGAGCGTGACGACGGCGCGCCAGGACGTGTGGGTCGAGATAGAAAGGGAATGGAACGGAGGAACCTGGTCCCACAAGGACGCAGCCCGTTATATGAAATCGGCGACGGGCCTCCATTTTCGGATTGAAGAGATCGTCGGCGGGACCCGGATCACTGCCAACAGCGGAGACCGGACCGTGGGAGGCATGTACGACGTTCTGAAGCTCTCCGAGGAGATGAGCGCGACCGCGGTGGAACTGGCCCGGCAAGCAACCGCCCGCAACCACGAGGGCTGACACTGTCCTGGCTTTCAATCCGGATGCTTGCCCTCACGAACGTACGCAGATCGGACAGGACTCCCGCGTCCCGGGCCTTGACCGGAAACGTTCCCAAGTGCGTGGCTACCGCGGGGCGGTCAAGCGGGCGCCGACGTGCTTTGGCGCACCACCAACTCCGGCTCCACCACGGTGGCGCCGGTGCTTTCCCCGCCCTCGATCCCGCGCAGTATGAGGTCCATGCAGCGGCGGCCGAGTTCTTCGAAGTCCTGGTGCACGGTGGTCAACGGCGGTGTGAAAAACCCTGATTCCGGCTGGTCATCGAAACCCACCACCGAAACATCGCCGGGCACGCGGACACCGGCCTCGTTGAACGCACGCAGCACGCCCAAAGCCATCTGGTCATTGCCCACAAAGAGTGCCGTCGCGGTCCTTTCACCGGCGAGCTTCCTGCCGATCTCATAGCCGCTACCGGCGCTCCAGTCCCCCACCACCAGCAAGTCATCCTCAAGGCCCGCGGCCCGCAAGACCGCACTCCACCCTTCGGTCCGGGCCGCCCCGTCGATCCAGTCCTGCGGGCCCGCCACATGCCCGATCCTGCGATGTCCCTGATCCACCAGGTGCCTCACGGCCAGTTCCGCGCCGCGCTTCTGGTCCACCATGGCTCCGCCGACGGAGGCGTCGCCCAGCGATCCCGCGGCCACTACGGGAACCCCTGGGTTCATTTCCGCCACCGCCGGCAGGGACTCCGAATGCGGCACGATCACCACGATCCCGTCCACTGACTGGTCCAGGAAATGCCGGACCGCATCAAGGATCACCTCGCGGTTGACCGTCCTCAAGGCGGCGATACTGACGAAATAGCCGGCATCCCTCGCCGCCTGCTCGACGCCCAGCAAGGTGTTCGCAGGGCCGTATTGAGCCAGCTCGCTCGCCAGGACGCCGATGGTCCGGGAACGCCGGGTCACCAGGCTCCGTGCAGCAGTGTTGCGCCGGTATCCCAGTTCGGCAATGGCCGCCTCCACCCGCTCACGGGTCCCCTTGCTCACGTTGGGGTGGTCATTGATCACCCGGGACACCGTCTGGTGCGAAACTCCCGCCCGCTCCGCCACATCCTCAAGCCGAGGCAAGCGCCCGCTGGTATTTGTCATGGGGCTATTGTGGTCGATCCGGTGCGCAACCACGCAACGCGCCGCGAGCACCAGGCTTCCGACGAGCTGACAACAACGCTGTCACGACGACCACGCTGCTTGCCGTCTTTTCCGGTCCCAGACTGTCCATGCGATGAGGGCGGCGAAAGCGATCACTGCCAGGGCGGCGGAAAGCCCCACCATGACATCAATGGGCAGCAAATAGAGTAGGACGGCCCGTACGCAGGCTTCGGCAATCAGTCCCGCACCCCAAACGGCGGAGACCTTCAGGTGCCAGCGGTGCGCCGCCGGATTACTGTGGAAATCGCGGTCCATTTCCGCGGCGCGCTCCGGTCTCCACGTCTTGGCTGCGTCCAAAGTCAGGGGATGACCCAGCGCGGCCAGAACCAGGAACGAAATGCCCATGCCACCGGTGATTGCCGAATCCTTGAGCAGCAGAAACCGCGGGTCACCGGTGAGGAAGGACAGAACCAGCCCGAGTCCGAAGACGATGACCATCAGCATCGCAAACGGGTTCAGGGAGTGCCGTTTGGAGGCTGTCCAGAACAGCCGGCAGCCAGCTGCCGCCGTCGCCGCCAGCAGCGCAGCCCAGTCCGTGGCACCGGCTAGGTGCAGGGCGTAGTAGACAGCCAGCGGCGCCCCCACGTCCCAGGCGAGGCCGCGCACCAACGTACGCATCATGAATGTCGGACGCAACGGTCCCGAAGCTTGCTCAGCGTTCATTGGCGCGCGTCCATTTACGGAAACAGGGCCGTTCCATTGTCCCGATTGGCGGAATCGCCGCAACGGCGACCGCACCGAAATCGATGATCACCGGAGCCGCCATTTCAGCTCCTCCTCCGCTCATGACCGAGAGCTTCATGCGCCAGCAACGCCATGCTAGGTCCGTGCAAGAAGCCTCGTCAACGGGTCGCGGGCTCGCCTCACTTCACGAGTGCGCCTGCGTCGCCATCGTAAGGATTTCAGCCCCGCCCTCGGTGATCGCGATCGTGTGCTCACTGTGTGCTGTCCGGCAGCCTGTCGCACTTCGGAGCGTCCACCCGTCCGCGTCCGTGATGAGTTCGGCGGTGTCCGCCATGACCCACGGCTCGAGTGCCAGCAGCAGCCCTGGACGCAGTTCATATCCGCGTCCGGGCCGTCCGGTGTTCGGAATGTGCGGGTCCTGATGCATCGTCGATCCGATGCCGTGACCGCCGAACTCGGTGTTGATCGGGTACCCCGCCTCGCTCAGGACGGAGCCGATGGCATGGGCGATGTCGCCGATGCGGGCCCCCGGCACGGCAGCAGCTATCCCTGCGCTCAACGCGCGCTCGGTGGCGCCGATCATCGCGACGCTCGCCGGGGGCCGGGAGTCCCCCACGATGAAACTGATGGCAGAGTCCGCGGCGACCCCACCCTTGGAAACGGCGAGGTCGAGAGTCAACAGGTCGCCGTCGGCAAGCGAGTAGTTGCGTGGAAGTCCGTGGAGCACGGCGTCGTTGACTCCCGTGCAGATGTAGTGGCCGAACGGTCCACGACCGAAGGAAGGCGCGTAGTCGACGTAACAGGACAGTGCACCCGCCTCGACGATCATGGCCTTGGCCCACCGGTCGATGTCCAGCAGGTTCGTGCCGACCGTGGCGCGGCTCTTCAGCGTCTGCAGGATGTCAGCGACCAGCGCGCCTGTCTCTTTTGCACGTGCCAGTTCAGCGGCATTCAGAATCTCAATCATCCAATAACTATACCGGCCATATTATCCCGGTATAATCGGAACCATGGTCAGATTGCCGCTCACATTAGACGAGGTGGAGCGCGGACGGCGCCTCGGTGCCCTGTTGCGTCGCGCCAGGGGCCAGCGCTCGATTCTCGACATCGCCCTCGATGCGCAGGTCTCACCGGAAACCCTCCGAAAGATTGAGACGGGCCGCGTAGCGACCCCTGCCTTCCCCACCATCGCCGCGATCGCCGAGGTCCTGGGGCTCTCCCTCGATGTGGTGTGGGCCGAGATCAACCTGCCCGAACGTGGCGCCGAATCGACCCTCCCTGATCACAAGACACGTGAGCGCTTAGCCTCGTAATTCCCGCAACTGCGTTCAATTCTTCTCCTTGACCGCTATCTGTGTGGTGTCGCGTTGGGTGGCGGCCCAGCTGGCGAGGAGTTTCAGGGCGTCCTCGGAGGGGGTCCCGGGGTCTGCTGTGTAGACGTTGATGCGCAATCCCGGGTCCGTGGGTAATTCCAGGGCCTCAAAACTCAGGTCCAGGTCCCCGACGATCGGGTGGTGAAGGTGTTTGCGGCCGGCGCGATGGTACTTCACGTCGTGACGGGCCCACCGGGTCCGGAACTCCTCACTGCGGGTGGAGAGTTCCCCGATGAGGTCCGTGAGGTCCTTGTCGTACGGGTTCTTTCCGGCCGTGGAGCGCAGCACAGCGACGATATCGTCCGCTGCGCGTTCCCAGTCGGCGAAGAACTCCCGCGCTTTCGGGTTCAGGAACGTGAAGCGCGCACTGTTCGGCGGGACGGCCACCTCCGCCATCATGTCCAGATACAGGGCACGGCCCAGGTCATTCGCGGCGAGGACATCCCCGCGGTCGTTGCGGACCCACGCCGGAGCGGCCGTGATCGCATCGATGACCCGCTGCACACTCGGCCGCACTGTCTGCGGGCTGTGCCTGCGCCGCACCCGGGGAGAGGCAGTGGCGGCGCGGGCCAGATCAAAAAGGTGGGCCGTTTCGGCGTCGTCGAGCTTCAACGCGCGTCCGAGGGCTTCAAGGACACTGTCCGAGGCGCCGGAGAGGTTTCCCCGCTCCAGACGGATGTAGTAATCGATGCTCATCCCGGCGAGCATCGCGACTTCCTCCCGGCGCAGCCCGGAAACCCGCCGGTTGCCGCCGTAGACCGGCAGACCCGCCTCATCCGGGGTGATCCTGGCCCGGCGGGAGGTCAGGAACTTCCGCACGTCCTCGCTGTGTGTCATGGCAACCACGCTACGCCCGGTCGACGGCACGAGGGAGGCACTGACGTTACCCGGAACGGCCATGACTCCCGCCCCGCACGGAATCACGGTTGCATGGAAAGCATGAAACCTGAACCTGCAACGGCTTCCCACCCTGCCGGACACCCACATCAAGGGGGTACTGACGTGCCCTTCCACAACCCCGCACAACTGCATACCGTGAAAGGCATGGACATGGAACTTACTCTCAATAACGGCGTCACAATGCCAGCGCTTGGCCTGGGTGTCTTCCAAAGCGCCCCGGAGCAAACGACGGCGGCCGTTGAGGCCGCACTGGCCGCCGGCTACCGGCACATCGACACTGCCGCCGCATACGGCAACGAGCGGGAAGTCGGCGAAGGCATCCGCCGCTCACGCCTCGATCGGGCAGAAGTGTTCATCGAGACCAAAGTCTGGGTCAGCGACTATGGCTACGACGAGGCGCTCCACGCCTGGGACAAAGCGACCGGCAAACTCGGCGTCGACTATCTGGACCTGCTCATCCTTCACCAGCCCGCCCCGGACCGGTTCGAAAAAACCATCGCAGCGTACAAGGCACTGGAGGCCCTGCTCGCCGACGGGCGGGTGCGGGCGATCGGCGTCAGCAACTTCATGCCGCACCACCTGGAGCAACTGCTCGGCTCGACCGACGTCGTCCCAGCGGTGAACCAGGTCGAACTTCACCCCTACTTTACCCAGCCGGCAGTCCAAGGCGCCGACGCCGAACACGGCATCCTCACCCAGGCCTGGTCGCCGATCGGAGGGATCACCTTCTACCCAGGATGGGGTGGCCAGGAGCGGCGGAACGTCATGGAAGACCCCGCGATTGCAGCCATCGCACGGACTCACGGCAAGAGTCCGGCCCAGGTCATGCTCCGCTGGCACCTGCAGCAAGGCCGCTCCGCCATCCCGAAATCGACCAACCCGGCACGCATCGCCGAGAACTTCGACGTCTTTGGTTTCGAACTCAGTGCGGCCGAACTCGCCGCCATCGACGCGCTCGACACCGGCAACCGCAGCGGTCCGGACCCGGACGAAGCCCGCGAGGAGCGTTTCGCCATGGTCATCCCCGAAGCCTGAGACAGCCAGAAGCTTTAGACAGAGAGAAGGAACCAGCATGGAGTACCGTTCCCTTGGCCGCACGGGTGTGCAGCTCAGCCCCTTATGCCTTGGTGCGATGATGTTCGGCCCGTGGGGCAATAACGACATCGCCGACTCCGTCCGGATCATCCACCGGGCCCTCGACGCCGGCATCAACGTCATCGACACCGCCGACGTCTACTCCGGCGGGGCATCCGAGGAAATCCTCGGGCAAGCACTGGAAGGCCGCCGCGAGGACGTGTTCCTTGCTACGAAGTTCTTCATGCCCATGAACGAAGACGATCCCAACCAGCGCGGCGGATCCCGCCGCTGGATCATCCGGGCGGTCGAGAACTCCCTTCGCCGCCTGGACACCGACTACATCGACCTCTACCAGGTGCACCGGCCCAGCCCCGACACCGACGTCGAAGAGACCCTCGGCGCCCTCACCGACCTCGTCCGCCAAGGCAAAGTCCGCTACATCGGCTCCTCCTCCTACTCCGGATCCCAGATCGTCGAAGCCCAATGGGCATCCCGGGAACGGAACCTGGAGCGGTTCGTCACCGAACAGCCGCCGTATTCGATCCTGGTCCGCGGCATCGAAGAAGACATCCTCCCCACGGTCCAGCGACACGGCATGGGCACCCTCACCTACAGCCCGCTCCGCGGAGGCTGGCTCTCCGGGCGCTGGCGCAAAGACTCCGCGTCCGCACCCACCTCCTCCGCGCGCCCTAGCGCCCGCTTCGACATGAGCAGCCCGGCCAACCAACGAAAACTCGACATCGTCGAAGACTTGGCCCAGCTCGCCGAACAAACCGGCCTGACCCTCATCGAGCTGGCCATCGCGTTCGTGATCAACCACCCCGGCGTCACCGCCGCCATCGTCGGACCACGCACCATGGAACAGCTCGAGTCCTACCTGCCCGCCGCGGACATCACCCTGAGCACAGACGTACTGGACCGCATCGACCAGCTCGTCGCACCAGGAGTCACCGTCAACCCCGACGACAACAGCTACGGAACCCACGAACTCACACCGCAGGCCCGACGACGGCAGCAGCCGTGACGGCGAGGGGGGTGCGCCGCGATTCCCCTCATTCTTTGAGGGCGGCCCCGTGACGCATGCCGGCGGTTTCCTGCCCGTCGTCAAGGCCATGGGGCCGATGACCCAACACGATCGTGGAAACGTCGGCTTCCGAGGCCGCGGAGAAGGGACCGAGCCGCCCGTCGACAGCCCACCGGGTTTCCTCTTCTATCAAATCGGCGTTGATCCGTGCACCGGTCATGACGCCCTCGGCCGCCGCGGTGATCACCTGGGCCATCACATTGGAGACATTGCCCGCTGCGTACACACCCTGGACGGCCGTCGCACCCGTGGCATCCGCCTCGATAAACCGCCCCATCCCCATGGGGTGCGCCTGAGTACTCAGCCCGAGTGATTGCACGACCGCGGACCTGGCCTCCATCCGAGTGCCGACAGCGAGGGCCTGCATGTCGAAGGAGGAGCCCTGGCGGAGCGTGAGGCCCGCGAGGACTCCGTCGACAGCGTCAACAGAGGCCACGGCGCCGTCGACGACCCTCACGGACCGGGCGCCGAGCTTGTCCCATTCCTCGTCAGTGGGTTCCACCGTGTCATTGAGGAAAAGAGTGATGTCCGGGGACCACTGCCTGAACAACAGTGCCTGATGGACGGACATCGGACCGGTGCCCAGCACTCCAATCCGTTTCCCGCGGATTTCCCAGCCATGGCAGTAAGGACAGTGCACAACGCCCTTTCCCCATTGCTCACGCAGTCCGTCGATGGGAGGCAGTCCATCGGTCAATCCGGTGGTGACGAGGAGGCGCCTGCCGGAGAACCGGCGGCCATCTCCGAGCATCACTTCGAATAAATCCGTGGTGCGCCGTGCCGAAACGGCTTCGCCGTCAATGACGGTTCCCCCGTAGGAGACTACTTCATTGCGTCCGATGGACAGCAGCTCCGACGGGCTCATACCGTCCCGTGACAGATAACCGTGCACGCCCGCTGCGGGCGCGTTACGGGGTGCTCCGGAATCGATGACCAGCACCGAGCGCAGCGCGCGGCTCAGCGTCGTTGCCGCGCTGAGGCCCGCAGCGCCGCCCCCGATGATCACAACGTCATACCGCGCGGTGTCCATACTGATGTGCCCTTCGTTTGTCCTGAAAGTCCGCCGCCAGCGTCCTGCAGCGGTTACAAACCAGCTTTCACCTCACGAGAGGAAACTGGCAAACAACTTTGCTGATATGGCAAACTGCAGAGATGGCAAATGAGCTTGATGATGTTCTTGGAGCTGTCGGTCCCCGGCTTCGGGCACTCCGTACGGAAAGGGATCTCACCCTCGCAGAGGTATCCACCGCCTCCGGAGTATCGGTCAGCACCCTGTCCCGGCTGGAATCCGGCCAACGCAGGCCAAACCTAGACATCCTGCTGCCCCTGGCACGGTTGTACGGTGTTCCCCTTGACGATCTGGTCGGCGCCCCGCCCACCGGGGACCCGAGAATTCACCTGAGGCCGATCACCCATGGCGGCATGACGGCCGTTCCCCTCACCCGCCGCCCCGGCGGTCTGCAGGCCTTCAAGATGGTGCTCGCCGGTGATGCCCGCGGAGCCGAACCCGATCCGCGCGTTCACGAAGGCTACGAATGGCTTTACATCCTCAACGGACGGCTGCGCCTGGTGCTGGGCGACAAAGACTTCGAACTCCGCGCTGGCGAAGCCGCGGAATTCGACACCCGCACACCGCACTGGTTCGCCAGCGCCGACGGTAAACCCGTCGAATTCATCAGCCTGTTCGGGCAGCAGGGCGAGCGGATGCACGTACGCGCCCGTCCCAAGCCCTCATAGCCTGACGATAGTGCCGGGCCCCATCCTCATCACTTCGGCGTTCCCCGCGTTGCGCACACGGTGCAGCTACACCGGTTTGTGATCGGTACCCGAATCTTCCGCGCCCGACAGGAGTGCGTAATATCCCGGAACCCACTGCGGAAGACCGCTGGCGTTCATCGGGACCACTTCGATGTTGACCGGGCCGTCCGCAATCAATCGCCAGTCCGAGTGCGAAAAGACGCGCTGGCGTTCCGCGGAACCGAAATGCCCGGGCCGTGGAAGGTTTTCCAAGGCGCGCCGCAGCTGCACGGGCATGCTTTGCCGGGTGGCGCCGAGTTCGGTCAGGTAACCGAGGCTGTTTCCACGGAAGTTGGTTTCAGCCAGCAACAACCTGCCCCTGTTCCCGATGACGGTCCGCAGGTTGGCGGCCATGGCAGCCTGCTTGCCGGGTTTCAGGACGTGGAAGACCCCGCGGACAAAGACGTTGGCGGGCCCCAGCCGCTCCAGCAAGAGCTCTCCGGCCCCTGCCCCCGCCGCATCCAGAACCATGAAATCGGCGTTTTGGACGCCTTCTGCTTCCCTGCTGGCCATCTCGATCGCCCCCTTGGATACGTCGATTCCCAGGACCCGGGGAAACATGCCTGCAAGCCAGCGGGTGTGCGTGCCGTTGCCGCACCCGACGTCAACCACCGGAAGATCCGGATCAAAATGAGCCCCAATCGCGTCGGAGTACTGACCATGCTCGGCCGTGGAACCGGAGTCCCACAGCACGTCCCCGGAACGCCCAGTGGTGCGGATTCCACGCCAGTATCCTTCCCACGCTGTGTCCGGATTTCTGGGTGCCCGGGAAGCAAGGCGGACAACTGTGGGGACAAGCAGCATCTGGTCCCAAAGCTTTGACATGCGCTAACTCTACAGACGCCGTGCGGGCCGGCGGAGCTGATCCGGTATTTCCACGGGAGGTACCGGATATCCATAGAAGTACCCCTGCCCATAGAGGCAACCCATGGCCCCCAGCTGCGCCGCCTGTTCGGCGGTTTCGATGCCTTCCACGGTGGCGTTGAGCCCCGCAGCGAAAATCAGCTGCAGAATCGCAGAGACAAACTTTTGCTGCCGTGGATCCGACTCCATGCCCTTGATGAGGGACTGATCGACCTTCACAGTGTCCGCCGGAAGCGACCTGAGGTAGCTGATGGACGAATAGCCCGTGCCGAAGTCGTCAATTTGCAGCCCCACACCCAGCTCCCGGAGTCCGCTGAGGACCTGTTCTTGTCCGGTCTCACGGGCCATCAGCACGGTCTCGGTGATCTCCAAGACCAAACGCCGCGGCTCCACGGCGTACCGTGCCAGCGTGTCCCTGATGTCGTCCAGCAGGTCTGTCCGAAGCAATTCCGCGGCAGAAAGATTGATGTGCAGGCAATAGTCTGGCAGGTCCGGATCTGTTTGGCTCCAGCGCACCATTTGGGCAATACCTTCATGCAGCACCCACCGTCCCAGCTCAAAGATCAAGCCGGTTTCTTCTGCGATGCCAATGAAGCTGCCCGGCATGATGGTTCCGCGGACAGGGTGGTGCCATCGGACGAGGGCTTCGACGCCGATGACACGGCCGGAGGCCAATTCGACCACCGGTTGATACAGCAGCGCCAGCTCCCCTCCGGCAACAGCGGTGCGTAGCTCGGCGGTTATTCGCGACCGTTCCTGAACGGCGTCGAGCATGTCGGGGTGGAAGAGCTGAACATTGTTGCGGCCCCGCGCCTTGGCCTGATACATCGCAATATCGGCATCGCGCATCAGCTCCTCAGCCCGACACCCCGGAGTACCGATGCACACGCCGATGCTTGCCATCGCCCACACCGTTTCCATCCCGATGCACATGCTGTCCTGCAGGTACTCCGATGCGCGGTGCGCAATTCGAAGAATCTCAGCTTCCGTGGCTGCGGCAATGAGGATGGCAAACTCATCCCCGCCCAGGCGGGCCACCGTGTCCGTCGCCCTGACGGCGGAGCGGAGGCGCTTGGCAACTTCCACCAACACGGCGTCACCTGCGCTGTGGCCCAGGATGTCGTTAATGGCTTTGAAGGAGTCCAGATCCAGGAGCAATACGGCCGGAGCTTTTCCGCCGTTCGCGCTGGACCTGACCGCTTCCTGGATCCGCTCGGTGAGCAGCGTCCTGTTTGCAAGACCGGTGAGGGCATCCGTCTTGGCCATCTGTTCCAGCTCGACCTGTGTTCGCCGCAACATGGCCGTGCGGGCGGCCACCCGCTGTTCCAGATCCGCATGGATGTGGCCCAGTTCCTCCGCAAGCAGGTTGACGCCGGTGATGACAGCATCAATGTCGTCACGATGCGACGACGGTTCAATGCGGGCTTCCAGGTCACCCGCGGCCAATCGGACAACCCCATCAACCAGCAGCTGCAGGCGCGGGTCCTCAACGCTCTTCTTCGAGCTCATGCGATCCCAGCGTGCAGAAGCCGGAAGCACATCCGCGGCTCACGCACCCGCATCAAGCCAGTCCATGGCCTCACTGCGCGACGTGAAGAAACGAGTCGGGCAAGGCGGGACGTGCACTCCGAGGAAGAAGTTCGCGAGGACCCGGTCCACGGGCGACGTGCCCAACAAAGCTATGCGCGACGCGCCGCAGGGAATAGACCACACGCCCCTGGCCTCCCGGCTTACGGAAGCGACTGCTGCCATGTCGACAAGCATTGGATGCTGCTCCTGCTGGCATAGCTCATTGACTTTCGCCATGGCTTCGCGGGCGTCGTCAACCTGGATGGCGACCCCGGGCGCCCAACGCAAGTGGAGAAGTCCGTCGGCCCTCAAGACGACACTGGACTTTTCACCGTCCGCTGTTTCCGGTACCACGCTCACGTCCTCCCCCGGGCAGCCGCCGATCTCTTCGGCAACTCCCAAAAAGTAATCCGGCTTCCCGGCTTCCCTTGAAACGACGCCGGGGGCCGAGCTTTCGCCAACCCCGCCAGCGTAGCTTTCCCGCGCGTTTGTCCTCAAGCCCCTCCCCCGCTCACAGGCAGAGTTCGAGAGCGTCGAGCAATCGCTTCATCGAGCCGCCGAGGTTCCAGTCCGTAGCCAGACGCTCAAGTTCGCGGCGCGAGTCGTCGTCGACCGGGCGCAACCGCGCTCCCGCCTCCTCAAGGGTGGGCAGTGCGAGGTCGCGCACGACGTTCACAACAACGGGCGCGACCGCCAGATAGTCTGCGGACGCGGCGAGTTTGGACCTCACCGACGCCGCCAATCCGCTGCCGGGATCCGCCGCTGCAGCGAGCAACGCGTCGAGCGTGCCGTATGCCGCCAGCAACGACGCCGCTGTCTTTTCGCCAATCCCGGCCACGCCCGGCAGCCCATCGGAGGCGTCGCCGCGCAGCGTCGCGAAATCGGCGTACTGCTCGGGCAGCACGCGATATTTGCCGACGACGACGGCGTCGGTCACGATCTCGAGGTTCTTCATGCCTCTCGCCGTGTAGATGACGCGCACCTCGCCGGCGTCGTCGACCACTTGGAACAGATCGCGGTCTCCCGTCACGACGTCGACAGGAAGCTTCGCGTGGCTCGCATAGGTGCCGATGACGTCGTCGGCTTCATGTCCCGCGGCCCCGACGACGGCGATGCCCGCGAGGCCGAGCACCCGCCGGATCATCGGAACCTGCACCTGCAGCGCGTCCGGCACCACTTCGACGTCGGGAGCGCCCTCTACCGCCTCCGCGACACGATGCGACTTGTACGTCGGGATGAGGTCCACCCGCCACTGTGGACGCCAGTCATCGTCCCAGCACGCCACCAGATGCGTCGCCCCATAATCGGTGGTAAGCCTCGCGATCATGTCGAGCAGGCCGCGAACGGCGTTCACCGGCGTACCGTCGGCCCGGCGGATCGAATCGGGTACGCCGAAGAAGGCCCGAAAGTACAGAGAGGCCGTATCGAGGAGCATGAGGCGGTGAGGCATAACCGATCCTTGCATCAACAAACCCGATCCGGCGATCCGCCCCGCCGCCTGCCCCCTGAAACGTGTTGCAGCCAGACCGGAATTGCCCTTGCCGTTGCCGCCGTCCGGGAAGGTAATGGTGGTGGAGAACGCGCCCGTGCCGTCGGCATTGACGCTGAAGCTCGGCGGAGCGGGCCACCCTCCATCCGAAGCCTTCTTGCCGCCGGTCCGTTGGAAGGTGATGTTGATGGTTTCGCCGGCGATGTAGCCGCTTCCGGAGAAAGTAATGGATTCGCCGCGGGCTACGGTGCCGTCGGAAACGGTTCCGTACCCATTGCCCGGAGCCGGGTAGGTGGTCGCTGCCACGGCCGGAGGGGCGCCAGCCCGTGCGGGTGAACCTACGGTCCATCAGAGAGGGAATCCAGGCAGACCGTCGATGCTCCGAGCGTTCCTTTCGGCGCGGTAGGCAGACATGCCCTCCACGCCCTTTTTCTCTGCCTGGAGACGGAGAAGGTCGCGCTCTCCGGTCATCTCCATGACGGGAACGCCCCATCCGCATGAGTCGCTGACGCGTGTGACATCCACAGAGATGACCGCCCTGGTGCTCGGGTGGTGCGGATGGAGTGCCACCACCTCTTCGAATACAGCATCTCCCGGAAGGAACACTGAGCCGCGGCCGTGCAGGCGAACGATTCGGGGCCGGGGGCCAAACGAATTGAACATGAGGCACACGCGGCCGTTCTCCCGGATGTGCGCGATGGTCTCGACGCCGCTGCCGGTGTAGTCGACCCAAGCGACGCGATGGGAATCCAGGACTGAGAACGAGTCGTGGCCGCGGGGGGACATATTCACATGCCCGTCTGCTCCGAGGGGCGCGGTTGCGACAAACCACATGGGCTGTTCCTCGATCCACGCCTTCAGCTTCTCATCTATGGAATCAAATATTTGGGCCACGACCTGAGCTTAGTGGAACGGGATGCGGACCCCGCGCTTCGTCAAGGATCAGGTCCGCTCGAGGAGCTGCTGGTAAAGCGCACGGGTACCCGGGCCGGGCGAGACACCTAGCTGGTCGCGAAGAAGATCGGACAGCCGGCCGTACACGGCCAGCGCCTCGGCCAGATTGTCCTGGGCGGCAAGAGCCTTCATCAGGAAGCGATGCCCACTTTCGCGCAAAGGATCCAAGGCGATCAGCCGGCGGCCGGCACGGAGCGCTCCGGCAAGTTCCGCGCCGCCGAGGCCGAGCTCGGCGGCGGCGTAGCATTCCAGGGCCCGCAGCCGGATCTCGACGAGTTGGTTCCGGGTCTGATCGATCCAATCCGCGTCCTCCCCCGGCAGGAATCCACGTTCGGAGACGAACAGGGCCAGCAGAACCGGTCCCCAAGCCCGGGCCCAATCCTGCTGGGCCACCGCAGACTCTGCCCGGTGGATGGCGTCCACCGCAGCTTCGAGGTCAATCCATGCGTCCGGGAGATGCAGTTGTACAGTGACGCGCCCATCCACTGTCTCCGGACCGAAGACATGGCGAATCTTTGAGAGCAACGGATTCAGGCGCGCGTCGATCCCGGCTGAATCGGGAGAGTTCCACAGCGCCTCGGCGAGTTCCTCGCGGGGCACCTGCCGGTGCCGGTTGACGACAAGATAGGTGAACATCAGGCGCCCTTGACGACCCGGCAGGCCGTGATCAAGCCTGACACCGTCCCGCTCTATGACCAGTGGCCCGCAGATCTGGAGACGCAGCGTTGACTGCACGCTCATGACACCATGATCTCATGCGCCCTCGTCGCTCCGGAGAGGGCCCGGCAATGTTTGGGAGGTCGTCATGGCGAAGCTCATCCGATGCGAATGTGGGTTCGTCGTCCGCGGCGATACGGATGAGGAAGTGATCGGAGCGATCCGCGGCCACCTGGCCAGGGACCACCCGGCCCTCCTCCAAGCCGTCAGCCGCGAGGATCTGCTCGGGTGGATCCAAGTGGAGTAGGCGGACGCCCGACGCCAATGTAGCGCCAACTTTGAGCCAATATTGGGCCAATGACAAGCGCGCAGAATGTGGACATGCTCATCGAACCCATCTGGCTGGCAAATCACCTCTACGATCCTGCGGTCCGCGTCGTCGAGGTTGATGTTTCCGCGACCGCCTACGACCAATGGCACATCGACGGCGCCGTCCTGTGGAACATCTACGCCGACCTGAAAGACGAACGGTACCGCCCGATCGACGGGGACGCGTTCGAACGGCTGTTGGTCCGCTCCGGCATCGGGCCGGCGTCGACGGTCGTATGCTACGGCTACGCTCCGGCGCTCGGCTACTGGTTGCTCAAGTCGTACGGGCACGCCGACGTCGGCATCCTGAACTGCTCCCGCGACGCCTGGCGCGCCCAAGGACATCCCTACGGCACGTCCTCGATCCCTGTGGCAGAGGCTCCGTACCGGCTCGCCGAACGGGACCAGCGGCTGTTCGTGGACATGCGCGCCGTGCGGCAGGCCATCGGCCGCCCTGGAACGGCGATTCTGGATGTCCGTTCCGAGGCCGAATTCGTCGGCGAACGGTTCTGGCCCTCCGGCGGAATGGAGCCGGGAGGGCGCGCCGGCCACGTCCCAACGGCCGTCCACCGGCCGTTCGGTGATCTCTACGACCAGAACGGCGCCTTCCTCCCGATTGACGAACTGCGTCAGGCGATGCGCGTGTCCGAGCTCAACGACCAAGACGAGCTGATCACTTACTGCACCGTCGGGGGCCGCGCGGCCACCGCTTGGTACGTTCTCACCGAAATTCTCGGACACCACGGTGTCCGGGTTTACGACGGATCATGGGCCGAATGGGGTCTGTGCCCCGACACCCCGGTCGAGGCACCGCACGCTTCAGCGCGCTAGTGCTGCAAAAGCGCTCACCGCGAGCCGGAATCCGGAGAATAATGGCGGAAGGAGACCAAATAGGTCCGAAAGACTAGGAGCAACGGTGAAAGCCATCGTGTACGAAAGGACCGGGCCGTCGTCGGTCCTGGCTCTGCAAGACAAGCCACTGACCTCACCGGGACCGGGCCAGGTCAGGGTCCGGGTGGTGGTGTCCGGAGTCAATCCCACAGACTGGAAGTCCCGGGCCGGCAGCGGGACCGGAAACAAGTTGAAGGAACCAAAGGTGCCCAACCAGGATGGCGCCGGCGTGATCGACGAGCTCGGGCCCGGAGTAACGGGATTGTCCATCGGAGATCGCGTGTGGCTCTGGGACGTTGCGTGGGGCGGCAATGAGGGCACAGCCCAGGAATATGTGGTGGTGCCGGCGGCGCAGGCCGTCACACTTCCGGACACGGAATCCTTCGATACTGGCGCATCCCTGGGAATCCCGGCGTTGACCGCACACCGTGCGCTGACAGCCAATCAAAACGGACCGGCCAGGCTCTCCCCTGGATCTTTGGAAGGGAGCGTGGTGCTTGTCACGGGAGGCGCGGGCGCCGTCGGGCACGCGGCCATTCAGCTCGCCCGCTGGGCGGGGGCGACGGTTATCACGACCGTGAGCGGGGAGGAGAAAGGTGAACTTGCCCGTCAGGCGGGTGCGCACTGTGTGATCAACTATCGCACTGCCGACGTCGCGCAGACCGTGTATCAAGCAGCCCCCGGAGGCGTTGATACGATCGTCGACGTCAATGCTCCGGCGAACATCGGCACTGACCTCGAGGTGCTGAAGCCCGGGGGAACCATTTCCATTTATGCTGCTGCACCCGGTGAATCCTTGGCCATTCCCATTCGCGAGAGTATGGCCAAAAACGTTCAATACCAGTTCGTCCTCACGTACACCGTTGCCGATCAGCAAAAGAAGGCGGCCGTTGCGGCCGTCACCGATGCACTAACCGCAGGGGCATTACGTGTCGGCAACGAACACGGGCTCCCGTTAGTCCGCTTTCCGCTTGAGGAAACCGCGGCAGCCCACGACGCCGTCGAGCAAGGCTCCGTCGGAAAGATCCTGATCGACGTGTCCGATTCTTGAGTGAACCCCTCCGGGTGACGGCCGCGACCAAGCGCTTGACGACAGAACCGGGGCGAATCACCCCTTATCTGAGGGGTTCGATGTTCCCGTCACCTTGGGCGTGAGCGGAAGGTCGATGGATCCGAATTCAAATTCGTCTTCCTCCACTGCGGCCGCAATATCGTCGGGCTTCATCGCGAGGCTGACCGCGTAGTAGAACATGATGAGGCTGAAGACAACCACGAAGAGAATGTCGATCCACTCAGGCAGGACGTTGAGGGATCCACTTCCGTAGCGGCCCAGGAGCCCGATCACAAGGATGCCGATCAGCCACGGCCAGATCCAGGATGCGGCACGCCAGTCGATGTCGCGGCGTTGCTGCAGGGACTTGGAGCGGCGGAGCGCAATTTCGAAAATGATGCGGCCCAGGAGAATCGCTGTCAGCAGCTTCCATATCGCCTCGAACCCGGACCAATAAATGATCAGGTTGGCGGCCACGAACCCAAACGGAGTCAGTATCGACGGCCATGGAACCCGGTACGGGTGTTCGCGCCCGGAGTGCTGGCGGACAAGCGCACCCAGGGAAACCGGAGCGAACGCGTACATGATGGCCGTAGCATCGGTGACCAGCCCGACCAGGGACTGCCAACTGGGGAACGGCAACAGGGCGATCATTCCCACCACGAAGGACAGCAGGATGGATCCGAACGGAACGCCCCGCTTGCTGACCTTGGTGAGCGAGCCAGGCAAGGCGTCGTCCTCGCCGAGCGCGTAGGAAATCCGTGCGGAGGTTCCGACGTAGACCAAGCCTGTGCCGGCTGGAGAGATGACAGCGTCGATCAGAAGAACGGTGGCCAGCCATCCCGCTCCTGCGGCAATGGCCAGCTCGTAGTAAGGACCGAATGAACCGGCTCCCACCGGGTTCTTCCAATCATGAGCGATGTCACCAGGGTTGAGGGCCCCGATGAACGCCACCTCCAGAAGGATGTAGATCGCCGCGCCGACGAACATCGCGATGATGATCGCCCGCGCAACATCCTTCTTGGGGTTGCGGGCTTCGCCTGCCATCTGGGCGGCCTGTTCGAACCCCTGAAGCGCAAACACCACCCCGAGCGGAAGTGCGGCGAAAATCCCGTGAATGCCGTTCGGCGCGAAGCCACCCGCCCCCTGGCTGAAGTTCCCCGGGTGGAAGGTCAGGATGATGAGCACAACTATCGTGAGGACCGGAACCGCCGTCTTCCAGATCACCAGAATGATGTTGCTGTCCGAGAGCCACTTCGCGCCCAAGAGATTGACTACCGTGAAGAGTGCCAGCGAGAGAACTGCGATGAGCAACCCGATGGGAGTCAGTGTGGAGTCAGGGTTCACCATTTTGATGCCCGAAGCCCACGGTGCGCTGGCAAGATAGGTGATGCTCCCCTCTACCTCGATGGGAGCGATCGTGACCGCCTGAAGGTATCCGGCCCACCCCGCGGTGAATCCGGCAAGGGCACCGAATGCGTAGTGCGGGTACCGCGCCGTGCCACCGGCCACCGGATAGGCCGCCCCCAGATCGGCATGAATGAGGGCCAGAACCACCAGCAGGACCGCCGCGAGCAACCAGGAAATGATCGACGCCGGACCTGCAGTCTGCGCCGCACCGAGGGCACCCAGCAACCAGCCCGACCCAATGATCGAACCGAGGGAAACAAACAGCAATCCCCAGAACCCGACCACCCTTTTCAGGGCATGCAACCGCCCCTCGCCGGGCCTGACGACAACCTCACTTGCCATACAAACCACTCCCTCGGAGGGTCGCATACAGTCATGATCCTTTGACGATAGCGACGCCGCCGCGAACTGGAAAGAGGCACCGCGAGGAAACTCGCTAAAGTGCTCGGGAAATTTCCGGAGGGACTCTGAGCTGGGGAAAAGCCGGGCGGTCGGAGCGAGCCCCGAGCCGGGTTCCCGGCAGCGCGCCACTCCTGCGTGCCACGGAAGCCACACTCCCCCTGAACCTTCGTCCACTGTTGCCTTGCATCCAGTTTGACAGACGGATCGTTCCGTCACAAACTGTTTGAGAACGATCCATCACATCGGACCGACGCCCTGCTTACTCAGCGGAACAAGGAGGAATCCGAGATGAACGGCATTCGCGTAGCGGTCATCGGCAACGGAATTATCGGCAGGACACTCGCCGCCCGATTCGCCGAAGCAGGCCACACGGCCACCATCGGTACTCGCAACCCGGGCCGGGACGGCCTGGAGGACGCCCGCCACACGGGAGCCCGCGTTACGAGTATTGAGGAAGCCATCGACTCCTCCGAGGCCGTCGTGTGGGCGATCAACGGCGCCGCCATGGTCGAAGCCATCCCCGCCTACGGCCGGCAACTGGCGGACAAGGTGGTTATCGACGCCACCAACAACATCGGCGCCCCGACCATGAACAGCCTTGATTTGATCGCCGAACACGCCCCCACCGCCCCGGCGTACCGAGCGTTCAACAGCCTGGGTTGGGAAAATTTCGAGGATCCTTGCTACGGTGAAGAAACGGGCGACCTCCTCTACAGCGGGCCCGCGGGCCCCTCCCAAGCCGTCGCCGAAGCCCTCATCGCGGCCACCGGGCTGCGCCCGATCCGGGTCGGGGACAACGACAAAGCGAAAATCGTCGACGACTTCGTCACCCTCTGGTTCACCCTTGCCTTCGAAGCCGGGTTCGGCCGCAACCTCGGATTCAAAATCCTCACCCGCTGACCATTCCTGCAGTCACATCCCGCAGTCGGTTCCTGTACCCCAATCCGTACTTGACCATCCGCACTGAACAAGGAGATCCATCCATGAAGACCGCCATCCTCGGAACCGGCACCGTAGGCCGCACCATCGCAGCCCGCCTCGCTGAACTTGGCCATGCCGTCACTATCGGCACCCGTGACCCCGAGGCCACCTTGGCCCGCACCGAGCCCGACGCAATGGGCACCGCACCGTTCGGGGCCTGGGCCGCGGAAAACCCCGGTATCACCCTGGCAGCCTTCGCCGATGCCGCCGTCGGCGCCGAGATCATCGTCAACGCCACGAACGGCGGCGCTTCCCTGGACGTCCTGGCCCAGGCCGGGGCCGGAAACCTCGACGGCAAGATCATCCTGGACATCGCCAATCCCCTCGATTTCAGCAACGGCATGCCCCCTACCCTGTTCGTGAAAGACACCGATTCCCTCGGCGAGCAGATCCAGCGCACCTTTCCCGCCGCGCGGGTGGTCAAGGCCCTCAACACCATGAACACAGCCCTCATGACCCACCCGGACCGGTTGGCCGAGGCCAGCACGGTCTTCGTCTCCGGGAACGACGCCGACGCCAAGGACACCGTCACCGGGCTCCTGAAGAGCTTCGGCCACCAGGACGTCATTGACCTCGGCGACATCACCACCGCCCGCGGCACCGAAATGCTCCTGCCCGTCTGGCTCCGCCTCTGGGGCGCCCTCGGGACACCGGACTTCAACTTCAAGATCGTCCGCTAGATCCTCCAGACCTGGCCGTGCCGGACCGGCTCGATCGTCGATCCGGCACGGCCGCGAATCCATAAACCTACTCACGAAAGGCATCTCGCCATGAAAGCTGTTCAATTCGCCAACCCCGGAACCTCCCTTGAGACGGTCGAACTCGATGTTCCCGAGGTCCCGCGCGGGCATGTCCTGATCAAGGTCGCTGCCAATGGCATCTGCCACAGCGACTCCATGGCGGCCGCGGGCATGTCCTCCTCCTACCCCCGCACCCCAGGCCACGAAGTCGCCGGAACCGTGGAGTCCGTAGGCGAAGGCGTCACCCGCTGGACTGAAGGCCAGCGCGTGGGCGTTGGCTGGTTCGGCGGGGCATGCTTCGAATGCGAATCCTGCCAGCGCGGGGACTTCATCGCATGCACGGTCGGAAAGGTCACCGGCCTGAGCTCTGACGGCGGTTACGCCGAATACCTGGTCGCCCCCGCCGACGCCGTCGCCCTCGTCCCCGACGCGCTCAGCTTCGCCGAAGCCGCCCCGCTGATGTGCGCGGGAGTCACCACCTTCAACGGGCTCCGCCACAGCGGAGCCCGCCCCGGGGACCGCGTCGCCATCCTCGGCCTAGGCGGCCTGGGCCACCTCGGGGTCCAGTTCGCCGCCAGGATGGGCTTCGAAACCATTGCCATCGCCCGCGGCGCCGAAAAGGAATCATTCGCCAAGAAACTCGGCGCACACCACTACATCGACAGCACCACCACCGACGTCGCGGCCGAACTCAAGCGACTCGGCGGCGCCACGGTTGTCCTGGCCACCGTCACCGACGCCCAGGCCATGTCGGTCACCATCCCTGGACTTGCGTCCCGGGGCCGGCTCGTCGTCGTCGGGGTCCCGCACGAACCCCTCGCCGTCAGCGCAGCCGACCTCGTCATGGGCAGCAGCTCCGTCGCCGGCCACGCCTCCGGCACCGCGAAAGACTCCGAAGACACCCTCCGCTTCGCCGCGCTGACCGGCGTTCGCCCGATGATCGAGACCTACCCGCTGGAGAAGGCAGCCGAAGGCTTCGACCGCATGATGTCAGGCCAGGCCCGCTTCCGCGTCGTCCTCACCAACGACTAACGAAGGCCCGCGCATTGTTGGCGCCCGTGTCCATTCCCGACACGGGCGCCAATCGTGCCGCCACAAAGATCCATTCCTCTATTGCCGCTTGGCCCGGATCTGTAGGCTCAGCCACATGGAGAATTCAGAGTCGAGGCCCGATACCGAAGTGCTCAGTGTCCATGAGTGCTGGAGATACCTCCGTTCCGCCTCCGTCGCCAGGGTTGGCGTGGTCAGTGGCGACAGCGCGGAGATCTTTCCCGTCAATTTCCTGCCTGACGAGGGAACGGTAATATTCCGGACCGGACCGGGCACCAAACTGGACGCAGTCCTGGCCGGGAAAACGATCACCTTGGAGGCCGACGGTTTCAACACCTATGGCACCATCGCTTGGAGCGTCATCGTCAAAGGCCATGCCGAGATCGTCACGAAGGCCGACGATCTTCAGGAGTCCGCAGCAATGGAACTGTCTCCGTGGGAACCTGGCACCAAAGACCATCTGGTCCGGGTCACGCCCGCGGAATTGAGCGGCCGAAGGTTCGTGATCAACGCACCCTCCGAGTGATCGGACCCGCAGGATTCCTGGTCCCGAATCCGACCGTCGCCTCCCTGGCCCCACGGCGCAACCCGGAGGCGGGGCATAAGGGACCAAAGACTCTGTGATCTACTCCCCGTGCTTCGCATTCTGGAAGAGTCAGGCCGATTCCGGCCTGACCGGATCGAAGCAAGGAGGCAGCCATGACGGACTTGATCAGGTGGTTCGATAACCGCCGTTCACCCATTGAGATGATCGAACGGCTTTTCGAAGGTGATGTGGCAGCATCCGGGATCCGGGTCGAACAGTTGGTTGAAGGCACTACCCTGGTGGTTCGCGCCGAACTGCCGGGGATCGATCCGGAGAAGGATGTTGAAATCACGCTTGGGGACGGGTTTCTTGAAATAAGGGCTGAACGGCAGGAGAAGAAGGAGCAAAGGGACAAGGGCAGCTACAGATCGGAATTTCGCTATGGTTCCTTCGTCCGCAGGCTGCCAGTGCCGGATACGGTCCAAAAGGACGACGTCTCCGCTTCATACAAGGACGGCGTCCTCGAAGTGAGGGCCCCGATTCCGGAGAGGGTCCAACCCTCCTCGGCTCACAAGATCCCGATTACGCGGGAGTAGGCCACACGGTCCTGCCGCCGGGCCGGACCGTGCCTCCCGCTGGCGCGGATCCCGGCTGTGACTTTCGGCCCTACAAGCCGCGACAGCCCCGGGCCACGCTAGCGGGGTACGGATTCAACCTTATCGCGGGAGGAAAGTCATGGGCGGGGAAGCATCCACAGCCAGGATCGTTGTTGGCGTTGACGGATCGGAAGCCTCCATCGAGGCGCTGAGGCAAGCTCAGAGCCTCGCCGTGCCATTGGGAGCGCAGGTAATAGCTACGGTCTGCTGGGAGTTCCCCCAGGTCTATGGCGGCTACGTGGCCATGGGCATCGACGACTTCGAAGAAAGTGCCAAACAGGTCCTCAAGGAATCCTTGGCGAAGGTGTTCGGTCCGGATTTGCCGGACAACGTCGTCTCACGCGTTGTCCGCGGTCACACACGGGAATCCCTCATCGAAGCGAGCCGGGAAGCCGACCTGATCGTTCTCGGCAGGCGTGGCCACGGAGGATTTGGCGGGCTCTTGATCGGATCGGTGAGTTCCGCCTGCGTCGCCCACGCCCACTGCCCGGTCCTTGTTGTCCATGCTCCGGAAGCGAGCTGATCGGCGCGAGGAGAAACCAATGTCCGTTCCCGAGATGGATCCGGGCCGCTTCGACGGCGCCCGGCACGTCACGCAGGAGCTTAGCCAGGAGCGGTGCTGGGAGTTGCTGTGCTCTCAGGACACAGGCCGCTTCGGCTTCAACTACAAGAACAGAGTGATGATCCTGCCCGTCAGCTACCTCGTCCACGGCCGGGCAATCTACTTCCGCACCTCCGCTGCCGGGACCATCGGCGACGCCGTGCCTCGCCTGAGTTCATCGTTCGAGATTGATGGGGCACGGCCCGACCGGAGCGAAGGGTGGTCGGTCCTTGTCAGCGGTCCTTCCTCACACGTGGACGAGCCGGCGCTGCTGACCTATCTTTCGGGGCAGGTCATGGAAGAGCCCTGGGCAGGCGGCCCAAGGAATGACTTCATCCGGATCCACGCTGCGGTAGTGACTGGCCGACATGTGCATCTGGCCTGAATCCGGTTTCGGGCGCCAGGCGTCGACGGCGTCCGCGCTATTTGCTGTTCTTGACCCGGCGTATCCGGGTGATGATGGTGGGGCACGCCAGTTGGGCAAGGACTGCGTGGGCGGTTGAGCCCAGCAGGAGACGCTTTAGTCCGCCCCTGCCGCGGCTGCCGAGGACCAGCAGCTTCGCTGTCGATGCGGCTTCAGCGAGGGCCTGGGCCGGGGGATCGGTGGCCAGGACTTTGTGGACCACGAGGTCGGGGTACCTTCCCGCCAGGCCGGCAACTGTCTCGGCAAGGACCACCTGTTCTTCTTCCATGAACTGCTCGACGAAACTGCCCTTGGGCAACCCCTTTTGCAACCAGGCACCTGGTATCGGGCAGGCGTGCAGCACGGCCAGTTCCTGCCCTTCACGATCTGCCTCTGCCTCTGCGGCAGCGAAGGCTACCGCTTGCGTTGATTCCTCCGAACCGTCCACTCCGACGACGACTCCGCGGCGGGATCAATACGGTTCGAACATCAACTGTCGGTTCCACCTCAACTACCCGAGCTCTGCGGGTCCAAGCAGCGGAGAAGAACTCGGACGCCGTCGGAACCTCGGGGAACCGATACACTTCGAGGCCACGTACGCTCCGGTGCCCATGATAATGAATCCCGTGATTCCCAAAACCGGGGCTCGGGCCGCGACACCCGTCAGCAGGACAAGGCATCCGACGAGTGCGGTGAAAATGCCTGATGCCAAGTGCCTCCCGGCAGCAGGCTCAGTCATCGATTTCATCTTGGACGCGAATTTCGGATCATCGCGTTCCAGTTCCTGGGCGAGCTGTTCCAGGGTCTTCTTTTCGTATTCAGAGAGAGCCATCACGGGCCTCCTTTGCCGGCGTGGGTGGAAACTATTGGTGCTACAGCGGGTTGTCGAGCGGGACTGCTTCGAGATGTTCGGGAACCCTCGCGTTCCAGCCCAGTTCACGTTTGATGCGACGCCGCAGAGCATCGGAGGCGGCAGGTTCGCCATGGGTGATATAGGTCATCTGCGGTGCCTGGTCCGCTGCGTGCATCCAACGGATGATTTCGTCGGCGTCGGCATGCGCTGAGAATCCTTCAATGTGTATGACCTCGGCCTGGATGGGGACGTCCTGGCCGTAGATTCTGAGCTCCTTCGCTCCGGCCGCCAGGTCGGCACCGCGTGTTCCTCCGGCCTGGTAGCCGCTGAGGACGATGGCATTTTTCGGATCCGGACCATAGGCCTCAAGGTGGTGAAGGATCCTTCCTCCCGTGAGCATGCCGCTGGCGGAGATGATGATCATGGGTCCTCCCCTCAGATTGAGAAGCTTGGAATCGTCTGCGGTGCGTGTCATGGTGGCCAGCTTGTACATGTCTTCGAACTCGTCCACGAGCAGTCGGTGTTCATCCGCATGCTGCCGGTACATGTAGGAAGCGTCGATGGCCATGGGGCTGTTGAGATAGACCGGAATGTCCGGAATAAGGTGCTTGTGACGGAGCCTCGTGAGGTGGAGCATCAGCGTTTCTGCGCGGCCGACGGCGAACGCGGCAATCATGACGACTCCCCCTCGTTTGGCAACGCGGGACACGACCGCTCCGAGCTCGGCCTCCGGGTCCTGGTCCGGGTGGCTCCGGTTACCGTACGTAGATTCAGTGACAAGAATGTCGGTGGCCTCCAGTTCCCGCGGCGGGAACATGAGGGGATCGTCGGCACGGCCCAGGTCTCCGGTGAAGTGTATTGAACGCCCGTCTATGTCTAAATGGATTTGGGCTGCGCCCAGGATGTGTCCGGCCGGAAGGAAAGCGGCCACGATGCCGTCTCCAAGATCCAGCGGGGTATCGAAGTCCCGGGGCTCGAAAGCGTTCAAGGACCTGACCGCATCTGCCGCGGTGTACACAGGAAGAGCGGGAACATGCGCCGAGGAGCCCCGGTGGTCAGCGTAACGCGCTTCCTCTTCCTGAAGATGGCCGCTGTCCGGTAGCAGCAGCTTGCACAGTTCACTGGTTCCGTGGGTAGCGTAGATCGGCCCCGTGAAGCCGTCCCGGACCAGTGCCGGAACATATCCGGTGTGGTCAAGATGCGCGTGGGTGAGCAGCACAGCATCGATGGAACCGGGCGGGACGGGAAACGGCACCCTGTTGCGGTCCCGGATACGTTTATAGCCTTGGAAGAGGCCACAGTCGACAAGGATCCGAGTGTCCCCGGATTCGACGAGATAGCGGGACCCCGTGACAGTGTCCGTCGCTCCCAAAAACCGCAGTCGTGCCGGGCGTGTGCTGTTCATGTTGCCTCCTCGATATTGGCAGTGCCGGGCATCCGGGCGCTGCCGGATGCCCGGACCGGAATTGCGCGGCTACGGGGCCGGCATCACGTGGTGATGACGGTATTCCTCCGTGCTGGGCTTGATCGCCAAGGCCGTGACCACCACGGCGACCGCGCCCGGGATCCAGGCGCTCCAGGCGCTCCCCGTCATGGAGGTGAAGCCGGCAATCCAAGGCGCAACGAGGAGGACGACGGCGAACGCAGCTTGCGCCCATTCGGCGGCCGGCATCCCCGGCCTGGCCAGGTTGGTCACACCGGCGGCGACCAGCAGGACACCGAGGATGACCATGAACGCTGTGGACGATCCACCTTGACTTGTCCACAGCACCGAGAGTGCGGCATAGGCGCCGGCGGCGATGACCGTCCAGTCCTGCCAACGAGTCCACTTCTTCATCTGGATCGTGCTCCTTTGATCGGTTGGGTTTTTCTGATGGCCGCCCCGGCGGCGCCGGGACGGGGCTCCGGGTGTGCGGTTGCATCGGGCGCGTGGACGACGAGAACGGGACAATGGGCGTGGGCGACGCAGGCCGCGCTGACCGAACCAAGCAACAGGCCGTTGAACCCGCCGTGTCCGCGCCGTCCGACGACCAGCAACGAGGCGAATCTGCTGGCGTCGACGAGCGACTGCCGCGCGGCGCCGAGGACGAGCCTGGTCCGGACGTTTCGAGGAATTTGGGAGCCGAAGGCCCTCGTCATGGCGTCACGGAGTATTTCGGATGCCTGATGGCTGAATCCGTCCCGCCCCATCATTTCGTAGGTCTCATGACCCACGGGAAAGTCCCAACATGCCCACGCCTCGACGTTTGCTCCCAGTGCTGATCCGAGGCGGTGGCCTTCGCGCAGGGCCTCTACGGAGGCATCAGAGCCGTCGACGCCGACGATGATCTTGCCGTGCCGGGCTCCCGTGGTCATGGTGTTCCCTTCCGTTCCGCGTTTTCTCTAAGAATGGGCAGAAAATTCCCCGTCAAACAGGGCCGAAAGTCATGGCCCCGGCTTGGGTCCTTCGGCCCTTGTTTGCCATTGGCGGGCACGGAAAAATGACATTGCCGGGCAAACCATGACGGGCCGGCGGGACCGCAGCCACGGGCTGCCGGACAGGAGGATCATGGATGGCCCAGTACGATCCCCCAGCGATGCCCGGTTCGTCGGCGTACCGCCGATCCGTGTGTATGTCCTGGACGATCATGAGCTTGTCCGCAGGGGACTTCAGGAACTGCTGGAAAGCGAAGGCTTCGTGGTGGTTGGCATGTCCGGTTCGGCGGAGGAGGCGGTCCGACGCATTCCTGCGTTGCACCCGGATGTGTCGGTGTTGGACGCCCGATTGTCCGACGGCACGGGCATTGAAGTATGCCGGGATGTCCGCTCCGTTGACCCCACACTGAACTGCCTGATTCTGACCAGTTACGACGACGAACAAGCTCTTCGTGGAGCGGTCCTTGCGGGGGCGGCGGGGTATGTCTTGAAGGAAATCGGCGGCACCGACCTGATAGGTGCGCTCCGGCGCGCCGCGCGAGGCGAGTCCTTGTTTGATGGCGGGGTGAAGGCGCAAATCATCCGGCGCCTCACGGAACGCCATCGCGTAGATCCCAGGGTCGCCTTGTTGACTACCGAGGAGCGGCGGGTCCTTGACCTAGTGGGCCAGGGCCTGACCAACCGGCAAATCGGGGAACTGATGCAGCTCGCCGAAAAAACCGTGAAGAACTACGTTTCCTCGATGTTGGCGAAGCTGGGATTCGAACGTCGCACCCAGGCGGCGGTCCATATTGCCCACGGACCAGATACGGACCGTGGAACCGTCCGCTGACGGTCCGGCGGACCGGAACCTCAGTGGACCGGAACCGACCACACCACGGTTGTGCCCTTCGTCGGGGCGCTGGTCACCTCAAACGAACCGCGCAGCTCCAAGGCCCGCTGTTGCATGTTGACCAGACCATTTCCCGGGACAGCATCCCTGAAGCCCCTGCCGTCGTCTTTGATGATCAATGTCAGCATGCCATCTTCCACCGAGACGGAAACGCTCATTGCCTGCGCCTCGGAATGACGGACCGCATTGCTGAGGCCTTCGGAAATGACCGCCAGCGCGTTGATGACGATTCCGTCGTCGAGCACGGAATCGACTGCCCCGATGATCGTCAGGTGAGGGGCGAAGGGCAGCGACCTGGTGGCAGTGCGGACAGTCTGCAGTATCCGGCTGCTCAGCAACTCCTGCTCCCCGGAAGAATGCAACGAGTAAATGGTGTTTCGGAGGTCCCTGATGGTTTCATCCAGTTCCGCGGTGACCGCATTGATCCGAGTCAAGGCAGGTTCGCCTGTCGTGAACCGCCGCAGGCTCTGGATGCTGAGTCCAGCAGCGAAAAGGCGCTGGATGACAAGGTCGTGCAGGTCCCGGGCGATGCGATCCCGGTCCGAGAAAACCACAAGCTCTTCACGGAGCCGGTGAATCCGGTCAAGCTCCAAGCCCAAGGCCACGTGCGAACCAAAGACTGCGCCCATCTCCACATCCGTCTTCGCAAAGGGCCCCGTTCCAGGAGATCGAGCCAGAACCAGAAGCCCATGGTGGGCGCCCTGGGCGCTGAGATCGATCGCCAGGAGTCTTCCGATGGACAAGCCGTGAGCCGGTCCGAGGAGGTCTCCCGCTTCGTCGATGCAGGCGGGCATCCCGGTGGCCGCGACTGACCTGATGACGGCGGAATCCATAGGCAGGATGTTTCCGGCGAAATGTGCGCTTTCAGTCCCTGCGGCACCCGCGACACAATACGAGCCCACGCCCTCATCTGGAACGAGGATCAGGGCCAGCTGGGATTCCGATTCCCGGAGCGCCCGGTCGGCAATCTGGTCGAGCCCGACAATTTCCGGCTCCGCCGTCCGGTCTCCGCCGATCATCCGGCCGGTCACATCCATGCAGGCCTCAAGCCAGGACGAGCGTCGGCGGGCGTCCTCATAAAGCCGTGCGTTCTCGATGGCCACACCAGCGGCGGCGGCCAACGCGACGGCAAGATCCTCATCTTCGGGAGTGAAATCGCCGCCTCCTTCCTTTTCGGTCAAATAGAGATTGCCGAAAACGACGTCCCGAACGCGCACAGGGACACCGAGAAAGGATTTCATGGGTGGATGGTTCTCGGGGAATCCGTAAGATTTGGGGTGCTCGTGAAGATCATGAAGGCGAAGCGGCGCAGGCTCCGTAATCAGCAGGCCGAGGACACCATGCCCGGTCGGTAGCGGGCCGATACGGCTGGCAAGGTCCTCGTCGATGCCGACCGTGACGAAGTGACTTAGTGATTTGTTCTCACCGATTACCCCCAGGGCCCCGTAGCGGGCGTGCAGCAACCGGCAGGCGGACGTCACGACCCTGTCCAACACAGCCTCGAGGCTCAAATCTTCGGCGACCGCGACAACAGCTTCGAGCAGTCCGCGCATATGCTCCTGGGCTTCGAGGAGTTCTCCCGCCCTGGACAAGAAGTCCCGGAGGAGGTCTTCGATCCTGATTCCGGGGACGTGCGGGCGATCGGCCCGCACAGGATCTGGAGTAGAACCGTTCATTTACTGCCTTTCGAGCGGTATTGCCACACGGGGCAGGTACCCGTGTCGCGCCAGGTGGCACATCCGATGCCAGACTACTACCGAGTCCCGTGCTCGCCCAGATGACCGCGAGGCGATGGGCCTTTGTGCCCTGTTTCCCTCTCATCCCCGGGCGTAGCCTCTGCGACATGACCAACAAGCCATCAACACCTGAGCCAGAGATCCTGCAACCTCAACAATGCTGGGAACTCTTGCGCGGCGTCTCCGTAGGACGCCTCGCAGTCTGGGTAATAGACCACCCCGACATCTTCCCGATCAACTACAAGGTCGACCACGGTACCCTCGTCTTCCGGACCGGAGAAGGAACGAAGCTCCACTCAGCCCTCGGCGAAACACCCGTTGCGCTGGAGGCCGACGGCGTCAATCCGGACAACGGGGTGGCGTGGAGCGTGGTCGTGAAAGGGCAGGCTGGTGCCATTAAGCTCACCCAGGAGGTCCTCGATACGGTGGGTTTGCTCCTTTTCCCCTGGCAAGCGGGCCGCAAAGACCACTTCATCCGCATCGTCCCGACGTCGATCACCGGGCGCCGCTTCACCGTCACCCCTCCCCTGACCTGGTGGAGTCCCTTGGACGACGCCACCCGCGCCGGACTCGAATGAAGGGGCGCACGGCGGGCCTAAAGCCCCTAACGACGTCGGACAGCCGCCGGTAGCGTCAGGCTCATGAACCCTCAATCAGCGGATGCGATCGAAAGACTGAACCCTGAGGAATGCCTTGAACTGCTTGGCCAAACCACCGTTGGCAGGCTGGCCGTGATTGTCGAGAACCATCCGGACATCTTCCCGGTGAACTACATCGTGGACCACGGCTCCATCGTCTTCCGTACAGGGATCGGCACGAAATTCTGGAGCTCGATGCGGGACGCCTGCGCTCTCGAAATCGACGGCTTCGACGCGGGCTCCGGGAAGGCCTGGAGCGTCGTTGTCCGCGGCCAGGCGCACCTCATCGTCGACCGGGAGGAAAAGTCAGCCGCCGACGCCCTGCACCTCGATCCGTGGCAGCCGGGCAGTAAGAGCCACTATGTTCGCCTCACCTTGGATGCTCTGACCGGGCGACGTTTCAAGACCACCCGGCCCGACATCTGGGATACCCCCGTGTGGGATGCCCGCTCCGAACTCTTCCACTGACTTGCCGTTGCTTCCCGGTGTCACCGGGGGCACGGCTTGCACTCTTTGAATGGATCAATCATGAAAGCACTCGTCTATGGCGGACCAGGACAAAAGTCTTGGACCGACGTTCCGGACCCCATCATCATCCATCCAACCGACGCCATCGTCCGCATCGACACAACCACGATCTGTGGAACGGACCTCCATATCCTCAAAGGCGACGTACCGGCAGTCCAGGAGGGACGGGTCCTCGGGCATGAGGGCGTCGGAACGGTCACCGAAGTGGGTTCCTCGGTAACGGGACTAAAGACCGGAGATCGCGTCATCATCTCCTGCATCAAATCCTGCGGACACTGCGGCAACTGCAAGAAGGGCCTCTACTCGCACTGCGCCGGGGAGGAAGGCCAGTCCGGAACGGGTTGGATATTCGGCCACCTCATTGACGGCACCCAAGCCGACTACGTGCGCGTCCCTTACGCGGATAACTCGCTCTACAAATTGCCTCAGGGGGTCACCGACGACCAAGCGGTCATGCTCTCCGACATCCTGCCCACGGCGTTCGAAATCGGCGTCCAGGCCGGTCACGTCAAGCCAGGTGACGTCGTCGCTGTCGTCGGAGCCGGCCCCATCGGCCTCGCTGCGATGGCCACATCGAATCTCTACGGCGCCGCCACGATCATCGCCATCGACCCGAACGAAGGCCGCCTTGCCCGAGCCCGGGAGTTCGGCGCAACCGAGGTCGTGAACCCAGACGATCCCGGGTGGATCAGCGACGTCATGTCCCACACCGACGGCGCAGGAGTGGATGTCGCCATTGAAGCAGTCGGAATCCCGGACACCTTCGACATGGCCTTGCGGCTCGGGCGCCCGGGCGGAAATGTGGCCAACATCGGCGTACACGGTAGATCCGTTGAACTGCGCCTCCAGGACCTCTGGATCCGGAACCTCAACATCAGCATGGGCCTGGTCAACACCAACACGACCCCGATGCTGCTCCAGCTGGTGGCCCAGCACAAGATTCCCGCCGAGAAATTTGCGACCCACCACTTCCCCCTGGCACAGATCATCGATGCCTACGACACCTTCTCCAGGGCGGCTGAAACACACGCACTGAAGGTCATTCTCAACCGGGAATCCCACCACTAGGCATCATTTCACCCTCCCTGAGGCTCGTCCCTGAGGAGGCACACCCGAGCGGGGCGGCTCCCATGGCCTTGATCCTTCGTTTTCCCCTGGTAGCGTCCACGCTCCTCGCTGGATTGTGCGTTGGGGTATTGCTGGGCCTCGGTCAAATGCCTGCCGCACAGGCAACAGCGACTATTTATGCACTGGCTGTGGCCACGTACCGGGCCGTGTCCATGATCAGGGATCTCTTCCGGGGACGGTGGGGCATCGACCTGCTGGCGGTGACGGCCATCGTCAGCACCCTCGTGGTGGGGGAATATATTGCGGCCCTCATCATCGTCCTCATGCTCACCGGAGGAGACGCCCTGGAGGAATTTGCCCACGGACGGGCTACGCACGAACTGAAAGCCCTCCTTGAGCGGGCTCCGCGGATCGCGCACCGCGAGACCCCGGGCAACCCTGTGGAAGAGGTTCCCGTGAGGAGCATCCGTTCCGGAGACACGCTGTTGGTCAAACCGTCCGAAATCGTCCCGGTAGACGGTCTGTTGCTCTCCCCCGCCGGGACTTTCGATGAATCCTCCCTGACTGGCGAAAGCCTGCCGGTCGAGCACGGCAAGGGCGACGCCCTCATGAGCGGATCGGTCAACGGCGAAGAAGCCGTTCGCATGGTCGCGAGCGCCACTGCCGCAGACTCCCAGTACGGCCGAATCGTGGCCCTGGTCCAAGAGGCTGCGGCGAGCCGCGCACCGACAGTCAGGCTTGCGGACCGTTACGCCGTGCCATTTACGCTGTTTGCGTTCCTGCTGGCCGGAATCGCGTGGTACGTCAGTCAGGATCCAGAACGATTCGCCCAGGTGTTGGTCGTTGCGACACCGTGTCCCCTATTGATCGCGGCCCCTGTAGCATTCCTTGCGGGCACCAGCCGCGCAGCCCGCTCGGGGATCATTATCAAGAATGCAGGTACCCTCGAACAACTTGCCCGAGTCCGGACTGCAGTCTTTGACAAGACCGGAACCCTCACGCACGGCCGCCCCGCCCTGCAGGCGATACGGGTCGCCCCGACCGCCGCAGAAGGGACCTCTCCCGGGCGAATACTCCAACTCGCAGCGTCCGCTGAACAGTCTTCCTCCCATGTGCTGGCGGCCTCCGTGATTGATGCCGCGCGATCCTGCGGCCTGCTCCTGCTCCCCGTCAGCAGCGCCAATGAACACGCGACGCAAGGTGTCACGGCTGTCTGTGGGGACCAGACTGTGGTGGTTGGGAAAGCTGGCTTCGTTGGCTCGGCCACGACCGGCTTCGAACAAGCAGACGTGGCCAGCGGGCAACTTCGGATCTATGTCGGAGTGGACAAGCGCTTCGCCGGAACGCTGATCATGAGCGACCCTCTGCGGGAAAACGCGGTAGCCACCCTGGCCCAGCTGCGACGCCTCGGCGTGCGCGAAACCTTGCTCCTGACCGGTGACACTCTTTCCACCGCGTCACATATTGCGGCCGAAGCCGGGATAACGCGGGTCTTGGCCGATTGCCTGCCTGCCGACAAGGTGGCTGCCGTCGCTGAGTTGAACCATCGCCCCGTCATGATGGTCGGTGACGGCGTCAACGATGCACCTGTCCTGGCCGCGTCCGACGTGGGAGTAGCAATGGGTGCCAAGGGAGCCACCGCAGCCAGCGAATCAGCCGACGTCGTCATCATGCTCGATGACTTATCCAAAGTGGCAGATGCCGTGGACATCGGCCGGCGCACCATCCACATCGCCCGAACCAGCATCTGGACAGGAATTCTCCTCAGCGCGGGGTTGATGGCAGCTGCAGCATTCGGCTTCGTCCCGGCAGTGGCCGGCGCTCTCCTCCAGGAACTGGTGGATCTCGCGGCAATCCTGAATGCGCTCCGGGCCCTGGGACGCAGCCGAACGCCGGGCGCCTATTCGCCAGAGCCTGTTCTCCTACCCCTCCCGTCTCCGAAAATTAGACCGTGACTTTCGGCCCTAGCCTGCCGGTCGCCCGCCAGACAGGGTGGAGCAATGAACACAGAACCATCGTCGAATCGGATCATTGTGGGCGTGGACGGCTCCGAGTACTCGTCGGCAGCCTTGCGATGGGCAGGACGGATGACTGAGCGCCTGGACTTGCCGCTGGAAGCTATTACTTGTGTCGGCATGCCGGATCTCTTTTTCTCCTCGCGTATGGAGCAAGGGATCAGCAAATTCTCAAGCGAATTGGAAGAATCCGCCAGGCAACTGGTAGAACAAGCGCTTGACCGGGCTTTCGACGCGGATAGACCAGAGAACCTCAGCATCACAGTCAAGTTCGGGGCACCGGCCAAGGTCCTTGTCGAGGAGAGCAAGAACGCCCAGCTCCTCGTCATTGGCCGCCACGGAGAGGGCGGGTTCCTGGATCAGGCAATCGGTTCGGTAAGCCGGGCATGCGCGGCGCACTCACAATGCCCCGTGCTGCTGGTGGACCAAGAGGTCGACAACACCTGAGTCCAGTGTCGCTCGTTTCCGACCCCTCCCGGGTTGAGGACAGGAATCTGCTGACCCGGCTATGGGGAAAAGTCATGGCTGAGCGGTGGGCGGGCGGAACTCGGAACCTCTTTATCCGCCTCCCTGTGATAATGGTCGGCACGATCTCCACGAAGACCCGTTTTCCGGTGAGGTAGGTCCTTTCGGTCATTCAGAAATTTGTGAAAACTACGTACGTATATGGCATGGACACCGTCAAGGATCCGCGGGCGCAGTCGGTCCCCGGTCACGGCGGCGTCACGAGCGTCGCTAACGGGACTTCCGGCCCTGCCGGGCTGGACCAAACGAGCAGAGGATGGTGCGTAAAGCACCCGGAACGCGGGAGCCACATTTCATGGAGGCGGACAAAGTCATGAAAAAACCAATCGTTGTCGGCGTCGTTGACACCCAGGCGAGCCGGGCCGCGCTGGCTTGGGCAATGAACCGGGCGGCACGACGGAAACTCCCGGTGCTGCTCGTTCACGCCGTCGACAGTCGATGGCTCGACGAATCAGCCCATTCCAGCGAGGTGATCAAGGCCGCAGCAAACGAACTGCTGAGCAAAACCGCAGCATATGCAGGCGAATTGGAGCCATCGGTCCAGGTAAAAACCGTGCTGTTCCCCGGCAGCCCCGGGCAGGCACTCAGGAAGCAATCCAAAGGAGCCTCGATGGTAGTCATCGGAACCGGGCACAACTGGCCCGGAGGACCCGTCGCTGACAGGGCACTGCAGATCGCCGCCGTCGCCCAGGGCCCTGTCGCAGTAGTCGGGGAACAGAACATGACAGAGCGCCGCGGCATCGTGGTCGGCGCTGACGGTTCCGAAGAATCAACGCAAGCAGTTTCCTTCGCCGCCGCCGAAGCGGACAGGGACAACCAGGACCTGACAGTAGTTCACGCCGTCCCCGCGCCGCCGCTCATCCACCGAGCCATGCCAGCGGCCGACGTCGCCGAGGACATCCTGGAAGAAGAACGAATCGTCCTCGCCGAAACCGTCGCCGGTCTGGCCGAAAACTACCCCGACCTGATTGTCCACCAGGTTCTGGTATCCAACAACGAACCGGCAGAAGCACTCACGGAAGCCGCAGCCAACGCCACCATGCTGGTACTGGGAAGCCGGGGAAGAGGCAGCTTCAAACGCCTCCTCATGGGATCGACCGCCCACACCGTACTCAGATCCCTGCCCTGCCCAACCGTCATTACCCGCGTACGACGGGCGAAACTCACAGGTTAAAGCGAATCAACGGCGGACGGAGGGCAACGCGGTATGGTCACAGGTATCTACGTCAGTGCTGTCACACCGGAGTCCGGAAAATCGTTGGTGAGTCTTGGGCTGGCCGACACCCTGCACCGGCATGCAGATAGGGTCGGCTTCTTTCGACCGATCGTGGAAGGCCCCGACGCCGGCCACGATCCCATGATTCTCCTGATTCGGGAAATGTATGGGCTCAATCCATCCCTTTGCCTGGGTGGAATCACACTCCCCGTGGCGCTTGGCTTGTTGGGCGCCGGACGAGGTGACGAGATATTCGGGGACGCCGTCGTGGCGTACGGCCAGATCGCGAAGCAGTGTGATGTGGTGATCGTCGAGGGTTCAGGCCTCAGGGGCCACGACGCGGCCGCTGAATTCGACCTGAATGCCAGGCTTGCCAACAATCTGGGATTGCCAGTGCTGGCGGTGGTCGGCGCAAAGGGGCTGTCTTCCGAAGAAACTGCCGATGCCGTCGATGTGGCGCGCAAGGAGCTTGCTTCCATGCATTGCTCCCTTCTATCCGTCATGGTCAACCGGGCCGACGCCAGCACGGTCGGCGACATCCATGCCGCATTGCGGCCGGGAGTCAGCAGACGTCCTGTCTACGTCATTCCGGAAATAGCAGAGATATCGCGGCCGACGGTGGGAGACATTTCGGCCGCGCTTCGCTTGAGCCACGCGGGCGGCAGCACAGAGCTTGACCGCGACGTCGGCCGGGTCACCGTGGCCGCAATGACCGTAGGCAATTTCCTGAGTGGGCTCGGTACGGGGGACCTGGTGATTGTTCCCGGAGACCGGGCAGATGTGATGGTTGCTTGTTTGGCGTCTGCCTTGTCGCCCCAATTCCCCACCCCGAGTGCCATGATCCTGACCGAGGGGTTGGACGCGGATGCCCATGTCCGTCCACTGCTCAACCATGCACCGTTTCCGGTATTCACCAGCGAAGAAGGTACGTACACCGCGGCCCATTTGACCGCGGGCGTGCGCAGCGAAATACACGCCGGCCAGCACCGCAAGGTGGCGGCCGCACTCGGCGCATGGGCGCGCTGCGTTGACGAGCGGGAAGTTCTGGAAAGATTGTCCTTGCCAAGGCCAACCACCGTCACGCCTTTGCGCTTTCTGCACGAACTCATCGAGCGTGCCCGGGTACAGAAGCGGCGGATCGTCCTCACGGAGGGAGAAGACGCCAGGGTGCTCCGCGCCGCTGAGCTCCTGCACCGGAGGGATGTCTGTGAACTGATCATCCTGGGGAACAAGGCCGCCGTCGATGGGTTGGCCGCAGCTCAGGGGATCGACCTTGACGGGCTGGTTGTTGTGGATCCGGCAACGTCGAACTTGCGCGAGCGTTATGCAGCGGAATACCAACGGCTACGGGCGCACAAGGGAATGGTCTTGGCGCGGGCGCGGGAAATCATGCTGGAGGGAGCCTATTTTGGCACCATGATGGTTCAACTGGGCGAAGCGGACGGGATGGTTTCCGGAGCGTCCCACACCACGGCGAATACCATCCGTCCGGCCCTGGAGTTCGTGAAGACCCGGGATGGTGTGCGCACGGTGTCATCGGTGTTCTTCATGCTCTTCCCCGACCGCGTCCTCGTGTATGGCGACTGTGCCGTCATCCCTGAGCCGACGGAGTGGCAGCTTGCCGATATCGCGATTGCATCCGCAGACACCGCCGCGCAGTTCGGCGTGGAGCCCAGGGTCGCCATGCTGTCCTACTCCACTGGAGGTTCGGGCACAGGCGGTGCGGTGGACAAGGTGCGCCGCGCGACCGCTTTGGTCAAGGCGGCCCGGCCGGAGCTTCCCGTTGAGGGCCCAATCCAATATGACGCCGCCGTGGATGCCGCAATTGCCAATTTCAAATTGCCCTCGTCCACCGTTGCCGGCCAAGCGACGGTGTTCATCTTCCCCGACCTGAATACCGGCAACAACACGTACAAGGCTGTTGAGCAGTCGTCGGGGGCGGTCGCGGTCGGGCCCATCCTGCAAGGCCTCCGCAAGCCGATAAACGATCTCTCCAGGGGTTCAACGGTGGAAGACATCATCAACACTGTTGCCATCACTGCCGTACAGTCCCAAGTTGCCGCCCCCCTGGCACGAGACCAGGCTTGACGCAGCCTGTCAACGCGACGGGGCACTGCCTACGCGCACGCTCGTCCGGCCACGGTGAGGGCTACCCTTCCTCAGGCGGGGTGACCGTTCCTGCAGTGTCGCCGCCGTCGATGACGAACTCGGCTCCGGTGACGAACGAAGACTCATTCGAAGCCAGGTACAGGACGAGGTCCGCGACTTCCCCCGGATGACCCATCCGGCTGAGCGCCACGTGGCTCATGTCCATTGGCATGTCGGCCGCCATCGGGGTGGAGATGACTCCGGGATGGACAGAGTTCACCCTGATGCCGTGGCGCCCCAGATCCAGCGCGGCGCTCTTGGTCAGTCCGCGCACGCCGAACTTCGAGGCAGTGTACCCGGGGATCTGCTCATAACCCCGGATCCCGGCAATCGAGGAAATGTTGATGATCGAGCCGCCCTTGGACTGCCGCAGGGCCGGGATCGCGGCCTTGATTCCTTTGAACGTGCCGGTCAGGTTGACGCCGATGACGTTGTCCCACTGCTCCAGGGTGTAGTCCTCGATGGAGGCGAAGTTCACGATCCCGGCATTGTTCACCAGGATATTCAGGCCTCCGAAGGTTTCGACGGCGGCGCTCACCGCTGCCTCCCAGTCCTGCGGGCTGGTCACGTCGAGATGGACGTAGAGCGCGCTCGAGCCCATGCGCTCCGCGGTTTCCTTTCCCTCTTCGTCCAGGATGTCGCCGATGACAACTTTTGCACCTTCACCGTGCAGCCGGGAGGCCACAGCGGCTCCAATACCGCGTGCGCCTCCGCTGACCAGCGCAACCTTGTCGATGACCCGTTCCATGTGATGCTCCTTCAGTGTGACGGCGAGGACTCCAAGCAAGCTCAGGCTCGACTCTTGATCGCTTTGATCTAAGACTGGGCCCGCGCATCGGTCCTCGACAGGGCCGAAAGTCACAGGCCCGTCACCAGAATCAATCCGCTGCGGCAGTGACTTCCTTCTCCAGGCGTTCGACGTCGTGCCGGTGGCACAGTTCCGTAGCGGGGGTCATCGCGGCCGCGCTTCCCGCCGCGACAGCCGAGCTGAAGGCCGCCTCAACAGGGTGCCCCTGCGCCAACCGCAGCACGAACGCTCCAAGGAAACTGTCACCGGCTCCGACGGTGCTGAGCACCTGCACTGGCGGCGCCTGCAAACGGGTTACGCCCTTTTTGGAAGCCAGCACGGCTCCGGCGTCGCCAAGGGTCAGCGCAACATATTCCGCACATCCGTCGGCAACGAGTGCCAAGGCGGCATCGACCTGGCTTTCTTCACTCTGAAGCAGTGCTCCGAAGTGTTCGCCCAGCTCGCGCCGACTGGGTTTGACGAGAAAGACACCCTCGGCAAGCGCTTTGGAGAGGGCCGGCCCCGAGCTGTCCACAACGCATCGTGCATCGCCTTTCCGCACGACGCGGGCAATCCGGGCATAGAAGTCCTCCGGAACTCCGGGCGGCAAGCTGCCGCTGGCCACCACGTATCCGCCAACCGGAACTGACCGGGCAACGACTTCCAGGCAGGTGCCCCATTCCCCTTCGCTGAGCTCCGCGCCTTGGAGTACGAAACGGAATTGGTTCCCGGTCGAATCCTCATCCACGGTGAAGTTCTGTCGGGTGTCCCCCTGGACCGGTATGACCACCGAAGGGATCCGCTCAGCTTCTATCAGCCGCCGGTATGCTTCCCCGGTGGGTCCGCCTGCACTGTATACAGCCAGAACATTGCCCCCGAGCCGTTGGATTACCCTGGCAACATTGATGCCCCCGCCACCGGGGTCGAGGCGGCTGCCGCCGCACCGGAGCTTATGACCGCTGTAGACCCGCTCAGTCGAAGTGCTGACGTCCAGTGCTGGGTTCACCGTGAGGGTAAGAATCGGCTTCGCACGCGTTGGCTGGGGGGCTTCCATAAGAGCAAGCATAGGAGCAGCGATTCCTTACAGGGGCGAACCAGGTTTTGCGATTCGGGCAATAATCTGATCCGTCCAAGCGTCAATGGCAGACCAATCCCGCAGGTCCCCGAAACGGCCGCCGGCGAGCCGGAACATGAATCGGAGCGGCGCCGGCATCTGCGTGGCCCTGTAGACACCGGAGAAGACCTTGTGTCCGCGCAGCGGGACTCTCTCGGACAGGACTCTTCCGAGCCGCTCCTGTTGTATCGCTGCACCGCGCTTACGAAACGGCTTTGGCAACGCGTCGGCCATCCCGACGCTGAAGGCCCAGACGGGTCGCTTGGCCAACTCAAGTTCATGGCGTGAGAGGAACAGCAAAGCCGGAGGCAGCCATGCCTGGTTGTGGATGGCGCTGCCGACCACAATGCCCTCATAGCGGGAGACGAACACCACCTCCTCCACGGACCGGCATTCGACGTCGCCGAGCGCAACCTCCATGTGACTGTGACAGGTTTGGATGGCCCCGGTAGGACGGATATATCCGGCCCGACTTCATGACTCGCCGGGCACCTTGTGACGGTTATTCGTGGCCCCACCTTCAACGTTGGATTCATCAATGGATGGATGCGGCAGAAGGCTGGTCTGGATGGAGTCGAGAGTGGAGTTGTTCGCACAGATCCGAAGAGACGCCCGGGTTGAGGGCCTGTCGGTTCGTGCACTGGCAGGCCGGCATGGGGTTCACCGAAGGACGGTGAGGCAGGCCCTGGAGTCCGCGGCCCCTCCGGAACGCAAACCACGGCGAGGGGTCTCCTGGCGGCTAGAGCCGTTCAAACCCGCGATCGATGCCATGCTGGTCGAGGACACCACAGCGCCGCGGAAGCAACGCCATACGGCTCGGAGGATTCTTGCCCGGCTCATCGAGGAGCATGGTGCCCAGGGGCTGTCGTATTCGACGGTGCGTGATTACGTGCGGGTCCGTCGGGCGCAGATCGATGTCGAAGCCGGTCGCCGGGTTGAAGTGTTCGTTCCGCAGGAACACGCCCCCGGCGCGGAGGCAGAAGTGGACTTCGGCGAAGTCTGGATCATGCTGAACGGGGTGAAGACGAAGTGTCACATGTTCATCTTCCGGTTGTCCCATTCCGGCAAGGCCATCCACCGGATTTACCCCACCCAGGCCCAGGAAGCGTTTCTGGAAGGCCATATCGAGGCGTTCAACGAGATCGGCGGGGTGCCGGTTAAACACATCCGCTGTGACAACCTCACCAGCGCCGTCCGGGCTGTGGTGTTCGGGCAGGGCCGGAAACGAACGGAGAACGACCGGTGGGTGTTGTTCCGCTCGTTCTACGGTTTTGATCCTTTCTACTGCCAGCCAGGTATTGCCGGGGCTCACGAGAAAGGCGGAGTCGAGGGCGAGGTGGGCTGGTTCCGCCGCAACCGGCTTACCCCGATGCCCGTCGCGAGATCCCTGGAGGAGCTCAACCACCGGATCCGGGCCTGGGAGGTCCAAGACGATCAGCGGCGGATCAATGACCGGATCCGCACCATCGGCCAGGACCTCGCCGCCGAGCGCCCGTTCCTGGCACCGTTGCCGGCCGAAGAGTTCGATCCCGGTCTGGTGCTGAACCCGAGGGTGGACCGGTCATCGATGATCACGGTGCGGATGGTGAAGTACTCCGTGCCCGCGCGGTTCATAGGCAGAAGAGTCCGGGTGTCCTTGCGGGCATCGGAGCTTGTAGTGTTCGACGGCCGCGCGGTGGCGGCCCGGCATCAGCGGATCATTGCCAAGGGCGCACAGTCGGTCCAGCTGGACCATTACCTGGAGGTCCTCAAAACCAAGCCCGGCGCTTTGCCTGGCTCCACCGCGTTGGCCCGGGCACGGGAGTCCGGTGCTTTCACCAGCGCCCATGAAGCCTTCTGGGCCGCCTCGCGCCGGGTCAATGGCGACGCCGAGGGAACCCGTGAACTGATCGACATCTTGCTGCTCCACCGTTCCATGGACGGAGCAGACATCGAGGCAGGGATCACCGCGGCATTGGGAGTGGGCGCGGTCAGCGCCGACGTCGTCGCTGTCGAAGCCCGCAGACACGCTACAAACGTTTCGGCGGGTGAGGGCGGTTCGGACCGTCATCACGGTGCTCATGACGAGGTAAATGTGCAACGGGTTGTCAGTCTCACCCAGCGGCGGCTCATGGACCCCGCCGCTGTTATTGCGGGGCTCCCGGAGGACGCTCGCCCTCTTCCTTCGGTGAGTGTTTATGACGAGCTGCTCGCCAAACGCAACAAACACCCGGACAACGCGTCGAAGGAGAACATCTCATGAGCCCCACCGCCCCTGCCGTCACCATCACCCCGACACTGCGCCGTCGCCGCGGCCTGACCGAACAAGCCGCGGTCGCGGCCGTGGACCAGGCCTGCCGTCGGCTGCGCCTGCCCACCGTCAGGGCGGTCCTGGACGAAGCCCTCACCGTCGCAGGGAAGGAACAACTCTCCTACCAGGGTTTCCTGGCCGAACTGCTGCTTGCCGAGTGCGACGACCGGGACCGGCGCTCCTCCATCCGCAGGGTCAAAGCAGCAAACTTTCCAAGGAACAAATGGCTCGGAGACTTCGATTTCGATGCCAACCCGAACATCAACCCCGCCACCATCCACACCCTCGCAACCGGGGACTGGATCCGCAAAGGCTCACCCCTGTGCCTGATCGGGGACTCCGGAACGGGCAAAACCCACCTGCTCATCGGGCTAGGCACCGCGGCCGCGGAACAGGGCTACCGGGTCAAATACACCCTCGCCACGAGGCTCGTGAACGAACTCGTTGAAGCCGCCGACGATAAAGTCCTGGCCAAAACCATCGCCCGCTACGGCCGCGTGGACCTGCTCTGTATCGACGAATTGGGCTATATGGAACTGGACCGCCGCGGCGCCGAACTCCTCTTCCAAGTCCTCACCGAACGCGAAGAAAAGAACTCCATCGCCATCGCCTCCAACGAGTCCTTCTCCGGCTGGACCAAAACCTTCACCGACCCGCGCCTCTGCGCCGCAATAGTGGACCGATTGACCTTTAACGGCGCCATCATCGAAACCGGCACCGACTCCTACCGGCTCGCCCACACCATCGCTCAACAGGCCGCCAGCTAATCGGGGTGCGGCCAATGTGGCCGTTGCCGCCAGAGGCCCTGCAGCGTAGATTCACAGCATGCCCGGGCTGCTGACCCGGTACCAAGCTGGATTGGGCTCTGTCCCATGGGGGTCGGTTAGTATGTCCGAAATTAATGAGAGCCTCGAACGTGCACGGGCAGCGGTGAGATTCGCCCTATCGCATCCGCCCAGCCGGCTGTTCGCGGTCTATACGCAGGAAGACGAGGCACGGCCAACAGAGCGTTTTGCCGGGCTGTTGCGCTTGTATCCGACGCTGGAACCGCTTCTTCCGAGAGACGGGAAGGAAGTTGTGTGCTCGCGTGAAGGTCTGGAACGGTTGGACGAGGCAATCAGAAACCGGTCTTATCCCGCCGGCGACGTTGATGACTTTTCACGTGACGTTGCGCTCTACTACGCGGACACAGTCCTGGCAGCATTCCCTGGTGCATTCTGGATCGTTGAACCAGGAAGACTCCCTAGGGTTCAAGTTCCGGGCGGGCATTACATTGACATGTTTCAAATTGCGGCCGACCGGATCCACGCCGCCGAGCCATTTCTCTGCAAAACCTATGACAGGGTTATTCAGATGCCGGAAGCCGGAGGCGGGTCCGCAAAGAACCCGGCCCCCGGCTCTGGAACTTAGTTGCCGCAGGCCCAGAAATACGTACCGTCGTACGCGGCAGCCGTGTACCTCGTACCCCCGGAGTACAACTCACCGGTAGTGCTTCCCGAGAAACCGCTGTTGTTTCCGGTTGTGCACGTGAAGGTAGCAGCCGACGTCAAGGAACTGACGTAATAGGCTGCGTTGCTGCCCTCGCCGACTTGGTCCCACCAACCCCAATATGTGTCGTACTTGTTCAGGATGGAATCCATCCCGATGTAGTAGACACTGTAAGTGCACGAGGTGAGCGCTGAGTGCACAGCGCTGCTGTAAGTGTTCGAGTGGTAATCGAAGTAAGTGATCACGTAAAGGCCGCACCCGCTGGGAAAAGCCATGGGTGTCACCGACCCAGCCTTCTTACCTGCAGCCTTCGCCGGGGCTGGTTCGTAGGCGACTTTTTGTTCGCCAACGATCTTGCCGCCGTTGACACGAATTTCTTCCTTCACTTTGGCCAGGTGAGCGTCGAAATCTGCCTTGACTTTCGGTGACGACGCTTCAATCGGAAGTGGAGGAGCAGGCATGTAGCTCCCCGGATCAGCCGTCGTGGGGGCCGCGTTTGCACCTCCAATGCCCAACAATGCACTGAAAACAAGGCCGACCGCCATTGATAATGACATGATTCTTGCTCGTTGAGAGACCTTATTCACAACAATCCTTCCCCAGTCTGATCTTGACCATTCGTCAAAAGACCAACCAACGCAAGAAGGCGTGATGTGCTTCGAAATCCAGCCCCCAAACGGAAATCGGTCACATCGAAGGCCGCTCCCAAAACCTCAAGTCCAAGCGACTATTCGGGAGGGCACAAAGACGTGCTCTGATTCTGCAAGTGGCAGCAACGGAAGTCAACGGAAATCTCGGACCGATTGTCGGCCGGTCGATTCATCAGATTCGCGAGGGACAGCCATGGAGGCGGGACAAACGCAGTCCGCGGGGTGGGGCCAGAAATACCCGTCCTACCGGGGCCAAGAATACTTGACACAATCACTCCATGCGTGAAGCAACACGTTGAGCTACTTCCCGGGTGGACCCCAGGGCACTTGCGTAGGCAACAAGGTAGGTCATGCTCCAAGACTGGGCCTGATGATGGGCCCCTGCCAGAGCCAAAAGTCATCGGCCTATTGCCGACGCCCTCCCGGTCCTCCGAATGCCAAGGCTTCAGCCCGCCATGGCGTCCGGTGCGAGCAGGAGGAACTTCCGGAGCTCCCCGGCGGCCAAGAGGACCCTCTCGGAACCGACCCGGATGCAGACACCGGCCGCGTCTCCGGGTGCAGCCGAGACAGTCAACGTGCTGTGGTCGAGGCTGACTTCAAGCAACTGGTCCCGATATCGGACACGAAAGGACACCGCTCGTATCCCATTGGGCATCTTCGGGGAGAAAACGAGGGCATCCCTGGTGATCCTCAACCCGGCGAAGCTGCGCTGGATAACGTCGATCGTCCCCGCCATGGCGCCAAGGTGGATCCCTGTGTGTGTGGTGCCTCCCTGGGTGTCGTCAAGGTCAGCCGTGAGCGCTTCCCTGAAGGTGCTCCAGGCTCGGTCCGGGTCCATTGCAGCCAGCACCGAGGCATGGGCCACACGGCTGAGGGTGGAACCGTGGGCAGTGCGCGCGAGGTAGTACTCGACCGTCGCCGCGAGCTGATCCGTACTCACTGAGTAGCCCATCCGGGCGAGGAACAGCATGAGTTCCTGCTCCCCCAGCAGGTACAGGAGCATCAGCACGTCGGCCTGCTTGGCCAGCCGATACCGGTTCGTGCTGTCTCCTTCTGCTTCCAGGATCAAATCGAGGCGTTCGATATTCTTGTACTTGGACCGGTAATGTTCCCAGTCGAGCTCCTGCAAGTCTTCGTAACCGTCGAACTGGCTGATGATCCCTTCAGCGTCGAACGGCACGAATATCCTCTTGCTGACGTGGAGCCAGGTTTCCACCTCGGACGAGTCCACCGACAGACGCCCGCGAAGCTCCTCAAGGTCGTGTCCGTGAAGCATCGTCATGATCTCGTGGGCCTGTTCACAGACCCACGCGGCCATGACATTTGTGTAGGCATTGTCGTTCAATCCCCCGCCAGGGTCGTCCGGGTAGCCCGTATGGTACTCATCAGGACCCATGACTCCGCGAAGATGGAAGCGGTCCTGCTCGCCGTCGTATTCGGCCATGGAGGCGACGAGCCGCGCCACTTCCACAACCAGCTCGGCGCCACGATGCAACAGCCAGGCCCGGTCCTGCGTGGCCAGAAAGTACTGCCATGCATTGAACGCCACGGCCAGGCCGGCATGCCGCTGAAGATGGGAGTAGTCCGGTACCCAGCGGCCGGATCGCCGGCTGAAAAGCCAACGCGGAGTCTCCTCCCTGCCGTCACTGCCGCTTTGCCACGGGAACAGGGCACCCCGGAACCCCGCTGCGGCAGCCGCTTCCCGGGCGGCTGGCAGCCGCCGCCAGCGGTAGTCGATGAGAGAGCGGGTAACAGAGGGCAACCGTGAGGTAAGCAAGGGCAGAACGAAGAGCTCGTCCCAGAAGATGTGCCCGCGGTAACCTTCCCCATGCAGCCCGCGGGCTGGCACACCGGCATCCAGCTCCGCCGTGTGCGGGCTAAGAGTCTGCAATACGTGGAAGACGTGGAGGTTCAGGATCAGTTGGACCTGGAGGTTCCCGTCAATGGTGACGACGAACAAATGCAGCAATCTTCCCCACACGGCCTCGTGCTCGGCGAGCATCACGTCGAAGCCCTGCCCGGCGGCACTCAGCACGACCCTCGCACCAGACGCCGGGGAGGAGACGGCACGGTCGCGCGAGCTCACAATTGCCGCCGTCTTGAACACCGTAAGCGGCATTCCGTCAGTCAGCGCAACCTCAAACGAACGATAGTACATTCCGGCTTGCTGACTGGGCGTTCCGTTGCCTTCCAGCCCGGAAACCCGGGTACGTAGCGCGGTCGCGATCCTGATATGGCTTTGGATCGTCTCTACCTCGACCACCGGTATCGGTTCCCCTGGCCCAGACCCCTTCAGGACGAGCAGGTGATGGTGGGAAAGGAGCGCGTCCTCCGGGACATTTTCGTTGGACACGCCTGTGTCCACTCCGCTCCGGATACCCACGGACCCGCCCCAGCCCCTCGGTGTAATGGTTGTCTCCAGCGCCATCAGGTGAGGTTGGGCCATCGAGACGAACCGGCGCTGAACCAGTTCCAGCCGCCTCCCGTCAGTTGCTTCCAAGAGAACTTCCCGCCGTAGGGTGGCACGAAGCAGGTCAAGCACCCGCCGCTCCCGGCGGATCTTCAGGCCTCCCCGGGACCACCAGTCGGTCCCATCCAGCCGGACATCCAGGACAAGCCAGTTGGGAAGATTGACCATATGTTCGTCTTCGCTCGCCTGGCCTTGGATGGTACTCACCAACCTGTTGTAGACACCGGCGAGGTACGTGCCCGGATAGTGGACCTCGCTCCCCCGGCTCTCCGGGGCAGCTCCGCGTACGGCCACGTACCCGTTGCCGAGCGTGGTCAAAGCTTCCCGGTGGCCCTCGTGGGCCGGATCATAGCCTTCATATACCAAGCGCCACGGGTCGGTGAGAACCCGTCCCAGATCCAGCTCGCTCACGTCATCAAGCACGACGTCGGCACCCGCCGCCTCCAGCGCCGACCTCCTGGCGTGCGTCCTGTCTATACCGACGACGAGCCCGAATCCCCCTTGATGCGCAGCCTCCACGCCGGCAACGGCATCTTCAATGACGACGGCGCGGGCAGGCGCGATTCCCAGCCGGTGAACGACTTCAAGGAACAATGCCGGGTCAGGTTTGCCCGCAAGCCCCAACTCGCCGGCAACAGCACCATCGATGACCAGGTCGAAAGCATTCGATAACCCGGCGGCGGCGAGGACAGCGGACGCGTTCCGGCTGGACGTTGCAAGAACCACGGGCACCCGTCCTGAGCGCAGCCTTTCAAGAAGAGCAACGGTCCCCGGAAAGACCGCCACACCCTCGTTTCCAAGCCGCTCACTGAACAACTGGTTCTTGCGCTCAGCAAGGCCGTGGACCGACCATGCGGCAGCGGGGTCCGAGACGTCACCCGCCGGCAGTTCGATCCCACGGGACGCCAGGAAAGCTACTATTCCGTCCTCCCGCGGCCTGCCGTCGACATAGTTCTGGTAGTCAATGCCGCTGAAAGGCTCCTTCCGTATCTCTGGCGGAATACGGTCATCCTTCAATACCTCGTTGAAGAGGTCCCGCCAAGCTGCCTCGTGCACGGAGGCCGTGTCTGTGACGACGCCATCAAGATCAAAGATCACGACGTCAAAAGGCGACAAGGCGGCAGCGGCGGTTGGTGACTCCGTCATGACCCATCCCTACCAACCATCGGTCTTTGCAGCCGGTGGTAGTGGTCCCGGGGAGGGATTTTGCTCAGCGAACGACGAGTACAGCACACGGGGCGTGGTTGATAACCTGAGTCGAGACCGAACCGAGGTGCAGACCCGGAAACCCGCCGTGCCCACGGGACCCGACGATGATTAGTTCCGCGTCCTTGGCGGCGTCGAGTATGGCTGACGCCGCTGAATCATTGTGGACGACATGCCCAGTGGCAGCTATGCCCTTATCGGCGGCTGTCCTCAATGCGTCAGCCTGCAGCGTCCCTGCAAGTCGTTCGGGGGAATCTTCGGCCACGATCTCGCCGACGGCTGTTTCCAACACCGCCGGGTACCAGGACATCGGCGGCTTGCCCCACGCTGTGACCAGGCGGAGTTCGCCGTCGCGCAGGCCGGCCTCGTCTAGGGCCCACTTCAGCGCGTTCCGGGAAGGTGCGGAACCGTCAAAACCAACCACAATCACGAATGATCCTGTACCGGCCATCTCATTATCCTTTCGCTTCCCCACTGGGTCCGGACGGGTTGCCGCGGCTGGCGGCCACGTTATTCCGGTTGCACGTCGAGCTGGTTGTGGACCGCGGTCACATGCGGTGAGGACCACGCAGCTTTTCCTGCCGTTTTCCGTTCGTTCCAGTTCGCGACCCTCCCGGTGAGGGTCACTTCGGTCCCATCCACTTCGACGAGTATCTTTTCTGCGTCGAGCGCCGCTTGGCGGGCAATGGCGTTCTTCACCCGGGTTTTGGTGTCGAAGGCCGAGGCCCGCTCTTTGAGGGTGATGAGGTTCCGGACTGACTTGACCCCTCGAAGGTGTTCAACGGCGTGGGATGCCGCTTCACGCTCATAGTTCCAGTCGACAATTCCTGTCAGGGTAATGATGTGGTTGCTGACTTCTGCCGTTATCGACCCAAGGGTCTGCACGGAGTTTGCTTGAAGCGCGCTCTGCGCAGCTTCGGCAATGTCGGTGTCAGTGACCGGTCCGCCGAGGTAGTGGACCGTCAGATCATCCGCGAGAGCTGTAACCCCGCGGACCCGCAAGGCTGCCTTCTTTGCTGCCAGACGGACGGAATAGCTAGGGACCTCACCTGTCAGGGTCACGACTCCTGAAGTGACCGCGACGCCGATGTGGGAGGCATCTACCTCGGGCGTCCAGTCGAGCTCGTTCAAGACCGCTTGCTGTAGGTCATGATCGGTGCGGGGGGAACTGGTGGACATGGTCATGGTCGCTCCTTGGCGTTTCGTCTGGGCGGTAGATTTGCCACGAGCCGGGCCTCGGCTGTTGCAATGCGCGGGACTGTGCGGAGGAAGCTGTCCGGGTTGAGTGAGATTGAATCAATTCCTTCACCAACGAGGAACTCAGCGAACTCCGGAAAGTTACTGGGAGCTTGCCCGCATATTCCTATCCTGATGCCGGACGCGTGGGCCTTGCGGATGACGTCCCTGATCATCGTCATCACGGCCTCGTTCCGTTCGTCAAAGAGTGCAGCTAGTTGGGCGGAGTCACGATCAACGCCCAGGACCAGCTGGGTCAAGTCGTTGGAACCTATGGAGAAACCGTCGAACCGGCGGGCAAACTGTTCAGCCAGGATGACGTTGGACGGGATCTCGCACATCATGTAGACCTGAAGCCCGTCTTTTCCCCGTACCAGGCCATTCTCGGCCATCACGGCCAAGACCCGGTCTGCTTCATCTACGGTCCGGCAGAACGGCACCATCACCATGACGTTCATGAACCCGCAATGTGCGCGAAGCCTCTTGATTGCCCTGCACTCAAGATCGAATCCCGGGCGGTACTGCGGATGATAATAGCGGGACGCGCCCCGCAAGCCGATCATGGGATTCGCCTCCGTTTGCTCGAATACAGACCCTCCCATCAAATGCGCATATTCGTTCGTCTTGAAATCGCTCAACCTCACGATGACCGGAGCCGGATGGAATGGCGCGGCAAGCTTGGCAAGACCGAGGGCAAGGGTGTCCACGAAATACTCGGCTGGGTTGTCATAGCCGTTCGCCAGCTCGGTGATCGCGCGGCGTTCCCCGGCATCGGTGATCCGCTCAGGGAATACTGACGCCATCGGGTGGAGCCGGACCATGTCGTTGATGACAAATTCCATTCGAGCCAGTCCGATGCCCCGTGCTGGCAAGCGCCACCATTTGAACGCCGCGGCGGGGCTCGCGATCGTCAGCATGACGTCGGTTCGTGTTGGTGGAAGAGTGCCGAGGTCGATTTCCTCGGTTGCGCTGGCCAGGATCCCGTCATAGACATGCCCAGTGTCCCCGTCGGCGCACGACACAGTGACGGATTGCCCATCCTCGATGACGGAAGTCGCGTCGGAAGTCCCGACGACGGCAGTGATACCGAGTTCGCGGCTCACAATAGCTGCATGGCTCGTGGCCCCGCCACGGTCTGTAATGATGGCCCGCGCCCGTTTCATGACCGGCATCCAGTCAGGATCGGTTTGCTCCGTGACGAGCACGGAGCCGTCGATGAACCGCTCGATGTCAGAGGCTTGCTTGATCACACAAGCTGGCCCCGAGGAGATGGAGTCCCCGATGGCGGCGCCTTCCACCAGAAGGCTCCCCTGTTGGGTCAGGCGATGTGTGACCAGCATTGTGCTGCTCTTGCGGGCCTGGACGGTCTCCGGCCTGGCCTGGACGATGAATAGTTCGCCGGATTCTCCGTCCTTGGCCCATTCCATGTCCATCGGACGTCCGTAGTGGTTCTCAATCTGCACTGCCCACCGCCCAAGCTGGACGATGTCCTGGTCTTGCAGGACAAACGCCTTTTGTTCGGATTCACTGTTGTCCACGAGGACCGTTCCGCCGTCGTTGCCGGGCCTGTAGACCAACTTCCGCAGCTTGGCGCCTTTGGTCTTCTCGATGATCGGTGAGTAGTCGGGGAACGCGAGCAACGGCTTGAACACGCCGTATTTGTCGGGATTGACTGAACCTTGGACTACTGTCTCGCCGAGTCCCCAGTTCGCGCTGATCACCGCTACGCGTGGAAAGCCGGTTTCCGTATCGAGCGAGAACATGACTCCTGAAGCCCCGATGTCGGACCGGACCATCAGCTGAACGCCCACGGAAAGCGCCACGCCGGACTCTCCAAAATTCATCAGCTCGCGGTACGTTATGGCGCGATCGGTGAACAACGACGCATAGCAGCGCAGGCAAGCATCGAGCAACCCCTGCTCGCCCCTGATGTTAAGGTAGGTTTCCTGCTGCCCGGCGAAACTCGCATCGGGAAGGTCTTCCGCCGTCGCGCTGCTTCTGACTGCGACTGCAGGGTCCTTACGGCCGGTGCGTGCAGCCAGCTCGCGGTACTTTGCCCGGATACCTTCTTCAAGTTCAGGAGGAATCTTTCCACCAAGAACCATGGATCGCATCGCCGCGCCGGCACTTCTCAGGCTCAGCTTCCCCGCTTGAAAATCCGAGGCGGCCTCGGACAGCCTGGGCCCCAATTGGTTCCATGCCAGAAAGCTCCGAAATGCGGCAGCTGTCGTCGCGAATCCGTCGGGGACCCGTACTCCCTCGCCGGCCAAGGCGTGGATCAGTTCGCCCGACGAGGCATTCTTTCCCCCGACTTCTGACACATCCGTGGCCCTGACGTCCTGTAGCCAGACCACGCTGCGTGCATCCACAACCGTACCCCTGGCCGGGTTCATTCGATTCCGGCGCGGGTGGTGTCGTCGAGGGGCGACATCCACCTCATGGGCGGAGTCAGCGTGAATCTCCTGCCTGTTACCGACTCGGGCACAATTCTGATCAGAATGTCCTTCCCGACGCCCTGCCACGGGAACAAAGCACGCCTTACCGAATCGAGTGCTTGCCCTGCCCCGGTCTCCCGCTGGGCCTTTCCTTTAATCACAACACTCCACGCCATGCCGAATTCGGCGCTCACGCTGTCAGCTTCCAATGCGACTGCGGCATCGGCGTCAAGGGCTTCCTGCTTGGTTCCGGACCCGGTCCGGAATAGCAGGGATTCGTTGTCCACTTGGTAGTTCACTGGGAAGACATCCGGATGCCCGTCCACGACAAGTGCCAGACGTCCAACCGACGTTTCCGCAAGCAGCCTCCAACACTCCGGGGGCTCAAGGACTTCTGCTGCTGGGATATTGTCTTTGTTTGTCATGCTGCCCATGCTAGGGATCCGGTCCAACGCGAAACAGGGCACAAGGACCCCCTTCATCCCAGCCAGTACCGCGCGTTCTTTGAAACCGGAGAGCCCTGTCTCAGGGGCCGGGCCGCAGGGGTACCACCATCACGGGGACGCTGGAGAATTCCAGGACACGCAAGGTGTGGCTTCCAATGTACGGTGATGAACTACCGGGACGGTCCACCAGCGCGACGACTATCAGGGCCGCATCGACTTCACGGGCTTCGGCGAGGATTTCGGCCGCAACGCGGCCGGAGCGATGGCCTAGGGAGACCTCCACTCCTGCCGCCGCTCCCAGCGCGGCGACGTGGCGGAAGGCAGCCTCGGCTGCCGCGTCGGCATGTCTCGCGACCGCGGCGGAGTCGGAACCGCCGCGTTGTCCTGCCATCGCCCCTTCATCCGCGACTGTCACAACCCTCAAACTCGCGCCAAGCCGGCGGGCGTAGTCGACCGCCACTTCGGCGGCACGAAACGCGGCCCGCGAGTCGTTCACTGCCACCAGAATTACTTGCCCCATGGCACCGTCCCCGCACCGGAACCGCGCACCGTTCGGTCTTTGTTCCCAACGGAACGGTCGGCGGCCCATCGCAGGCGCAGAGCCTCTTCAAGTTCTTGTGCCTCAAGTCGCCGCCGGATGGCCAGCAATTCGTTTTCCAGTTCCGGAATCCAGCGGTTTTCAACCGCCCGTTGCCGGGTCCTCGTCACAGCAAGTTCCGTAGTCAGCAGCAGTTCCGCACGCTTGACGGCGGCAAGGCGGACGCCGGCTTCGAGCGCGCTGCGATGAAGGGAAGCTGTGTAGGAAAGGGCCGAGCTCCCGCCCATCGGGTGTGCCGCCGGGTGCCGGCACTGCGGATCTTCGGGGTAAGGCACGCCCATCGTGGTGGCCCACCGCAGCTGGACCCCTGCAGGTTCCAGCGGTGCAGCCGCAGCGATCTGCCTGCTTCCGTCCAGGGCCGCGGAGCGGCGCAGCCAAAGCGCAGCTTCCCCAGCCAGACGTTCCCACTCGGCGCGGGTCAGCTCAGCGAGAAGCTGGAGCCGTTCCAGCTCTTCGGCCAGAATGCGCTGCTTCCGATCCAACAGACGGGCACCGTGGCGGGCTGTCATAAGCCGGCGCTCGACGCGGACCTTGGCGGCCCTCCCCATGCCATTCATGATCGGTGATTCCGTTGGGGAAGATAATTCTCCAGGAAGGCGGTCGACACCATGTTCAGCTCCTGTTCCGGCAGCGCCGCCAGGGCCGTCCAGGCCCGGCCCAGAGTGTCCTCAATGGACCGGATTTCGTCGCGTCCTTGGTTGAAGACACCGTTTTCCACCAGCGTTTGGTATTTGATGTAGCTGCGGTCGGTTTCACTGAGCGCGGCCTCACCGATCAGCTCAGCCAGTTCGGTGGCCTGCCGCGCGCGGGCCATGGCCGCAAGAACCTGGGCTGCAACGTCGAGGTGGTCTTCGCGCGTCCGGTCCTTGCCGGCGCCGTTGCGCATGAGCCGCGAAAGGGAGGACAAGACGTCCACAGGCGGATATATTCCGCGTGCGGCTATTTCAGGCGAAAGGACAATCTGTCCCTCCGTGATGTAACCGGTCAGATCCGGTACCGGGTGGGTAATGTCGCCGCCCGGCATCGTCAAGACGGGGATGATCGTTACCGATCCATCGTGGCCCTTGACGCGGCCACAACGCTCGTAGAGAGTTGCGAGATCACTGTAGAGGTAGCCGGGGTATGCCCGGCGGGCCGGGATTTCCCGCCGCGCTGCGGACACCTCACGAACCGCTTCGGCGTAACTCGTCATGTCTGACATGATGACGAGAACATCGTATTCTTCGGTGTACGCCAGGTGTTCGGCTATGGTCAGCGCGATCCGCGGCGTGAGGATCCTCTCAATCACCGGATCGTCGGCCGCGTTCAGCAAAAGAACCAACTCCCCGCCGGCAGAACGACTTTCCAGGCGATCCCGGACATATGCGATGTCCGCATGGGTCAACCCCATGGCAGCGAAGACCACCCGGAACGACCGGCCGCTTGAGGCCGCCTGGGCAGCGATCTGGGTGGCCAGCGTCAGGTGCGGGAGCCCGGGCACGGAGAAGATCGGGAGTTTTTGTCCCCTGACCAAGGTGGTCAATCCGTCGATGACGGAAATACCGGTCAAAACAGGTTCCTGGGGAGGTTCGCGGTAAACGGGGTTCAGCGGCCAACCACTGACAGGAAGTGTTGCCGAGCCCGTCACCGGCGGTCCGCCATCGAGCGGTTCACCGCGCCCATTGCAGACGCGCCCGAGCCATTCCGTTCCCACCTCGACGTGCAGAGGGCGCCCCTCAAAGCGGATCCGAATCCCTTCCAGCGACATGCCATCGGTGGTTTCGAGCACCTGCAAGGTGGCGAGGTCCCGGTCGACTTCAAGGACCAGGCCGTGCCGCTGCTCTCCGCCGTCCATGTCAATGGTGGCAAACTCATCCCAGCCGACGCCATCTATCCCGCCCGCGACGAGCAGCGGTCCGCGGAGCTCCCTGACGTCTCCATGCGAAATCTGTGCGGCGAAGGCCGGGGTCGGCGGTGCAGGGCCGGTACCGTTGATTTCCTGGGCTCTTTCATGGTTCATTGCAGGCCAACCAAAGCCTTGAGCATCTCGGCGTTTCGGGCTTTGACGGCCGCCGCATCCGAAGGCCCCGTTTCTTCCCGTGCACGAAGAACGCGACCAAGATCGGCTTGCTCGATGGTGGTGGCCGCCACTCCGCGTTCCACGAGTCCCTGGCAGGCATCGACGACGTCGAGCGCGAGGTCCAGCAAAGCGGCACCTTTCTCCGCGGAACAGAACCCGTCGTTGACGCTGAGCGCGTTCTGCATCAGCACTCCGTCCCGTAGCAGTCGACCGCCAAGCAGAATCATCCGCTCATGGCCGGGTAAGGACGAGGTCCCGATGATTTCCGCTAGTTCGGCCAGCCTGTCCGACTCAGCCAGCAGCGCAGCGGCCCGGGCCCGACGGGTAGCCCAGCCCGGGTCTCCGTTTGCCGTGTGCCAGATGCCGAGGGCTTCCGCATCGCGGGCAAAAGAGCCGGTCCAGCTCACCGCCGGATAGTGCCGGGAATAGGCAAGGTCCCGGTCCAACACCCACAAGGACCGGACAAAGCGCTGGGAGTCCGTGGTGACCGGTTCGGTCATGTCGCCGCCCGGCGGGGAAACAGCCCCGATCACGGTGACGGATGCGGTCTTCCCGCCTAGCGTTGTCACCCGGCCGGCCCGCTCGTAGAAAGAGGCCAGTTCCGACGCGAGGTTCGCCGGGTAGCCCTCCTCGGCGGGAAGGTCACCGTTTCGGTTGGCGAATTCGCGCAGGGCCTCTGCCCAGCGAGAGGTCGAATCCGCGATCACGACGACGTCGTACCCCATATCGCGGTAGTATTCCGCGACCGTAATCCCGGTGAAGATGCTCGCCTCACGCGCCATCATGGGCATATTTGAGGTGTTGGCGATGATGACGGTGCGGTCAATCAGCTTCCCGCCTGTCCGGCCGTCCTCAAGCTGCGAGAGTCCTTCGAGGACGTCGGCCATTTCGTTTCCCCGCTCCCCGCAGCCCACATAGACAATGATGTCCGCATCGCTCCACTTGGCGATCTGCTGCAACATCATCGTCTTGCCCGTTCCAAATCCGCCCGGAACCGCCGCTGCCGCCCCGCGCGCCACCGGAAACATCAGATCCAGGACCCGTTGGCCGGTATGCAGAGGCACGGTGCCGGTGTGCCTGGACCTGAAAGGCCGCGGGCGACGCACCGGACACCGCTCGGCGAGCGCCACATCGTGGCCGGCAATCACGGCTACGGTATCGAATAGGTGGACCGGGCCCTCCGTCGCCAGCCAGTCGAGCTCACCCGCCACCCCCGCCGGCACCAGGACCCGGTGCTCCACGGAGCCCGAGTCCGGCACAGTACCCAGGACGTCTCCGGAATTGACAAAGGTGCCAGCCACCTTTTCCGGTTTGAAGGTCCATTCGCGGGCCAACGACGTCGGGTCTTCACCGGATCCCGAACGCTCAGGTGTCAGCCACATCGGCGCCGACGACAGCGGGCGCATGAGCCCGTCGAACACGTGCCCAAGCAGCCCCGGACCCAACAGTCCGGAAAGCTCGCCGCCGGTGGGCACTGCGACGTCACCGACCTTCAGCCCACCGGTGTACTCGTAGGCCTGCAGCGTTGCCCGCGTCCCGGAAACGGCCACCGTTTCGGCGCTGATGCGCCGCGGGCCGACGGCGATCAACTCAAGCATGGACAGCCCGCCAACGCCTTCGATCTCCACGAGTGGCCCGCTGACATGCACCACGGTCCCGTCCCTCCGGGGTGCTACCGGGTCCATAGTGCACGCGCCCCTGGGGCGGATTCCACGGTTATCCCAGCCAGCACATGAAGCGACAAATCCAGACGGCGTGAGCCCGCTTCGGCGACGACGCCGCCCTCAGGGCTTTCTGACACGACGGCATCGCGGCCGAGCAGCTCCCGGCACTGTTCCGTCAGCCGCGCCATCAACTTCGCGTAGCGAGGGTCTGATTTGAGCCCGGCCGCCGCCTCCCGTACCCGGCGGTGGAGTTCCATGCGCAGGGAATTGCGCTGCGCCAGGACCAGCTCGTGCGCTTCGCGGCGTGCCCGCGCCAAGCTCAGCGCGGCCTCTGAACGGGCGGCGGATTCGCCCTCCTGGGCTGCGGCGGAAAGGATCGCTGCTGCTTCGGCCCTTGCCGCTTCCACGAGGGCATTGGCATTTCTGCGAGCTTCGTCCTGAAGCTCAGCGGCCTGTTTCTCGGCCGCTGCGCGGAGGGCCATGCGCACCGGCTGCAACGCAGCGTCGGATTCCGGCGCCAACCCGGTCATGGGAGGACCACGGTCATGGGTGATCGGGGATGAGCCAGGAGGGGCCCCAATGCGTGCGCAGAAGCGGGAGTGAGGATAACGATCGCCGTATTCGTGGGCAGCGCCCGCCAGGCGCGGAGGATTTCCGCATCGTTGGAACAGGCAAGGACGCTGACGCCAGCGAGACGAAACCCGTTCAGCAGGGCCTGTTCACCGATCGCGGCAATCGATTGGAACATCTCGGCGTCCCTTGCTCAGGCCTTGCCGATGAGGATGATGGCGATGATGAGTCCGTAGATGGCGATCCCTTCCGCGAGTCCGACCACAACCATGGCCCTACCGAAGATTTCCGGGCGCTCACTCATCGCGGCGAGAGCAGCCGACCCGGTGTAGGCAACGGCAAACGCTGCGCCGATTGAGGAACCCGCCACGGCAATCGCGGCCGCGATCAGTGCGGAGCCACCGGCGCCTGCCGGCGCGTCGGTTGCTGCCGCCGCGAGGGCCGGGGCAACTCCACCGGAAGCGGCCGCTGGCGGCGCATTCAACGCGCCGAGCAGTAATACCAGGGATCCGCCCATCACCAGGACATTGAGGGCTGCAAGTACCGTGAATGCGGACTTTCGCCAGCGTCTGACCAGGAGGATGGCCCCTGTTGCGGCGATGAGGAAGACAGGAACGGTTCCGAACCAAAGATTCACGGGAGTTGCCTTTCAGCCTGCGTGCCGGACCTGACATTTGGATTATCGGTGCCGGGTATTCCGGCGGTGGTGAGCTCCGGCGACCAGGGCTTGAACGGGCGGCCCTCGGACTGGAAGATTCGTGAAAACAGTTCGTAGTATTCGAGGCGCAGGGCCTGGATTCCCGCCACCAGCGCTTCGAGGGCAAAAGTTACGATATTGCCGACAACAAACAACAGGATCGCAGCGGCAGCGCGCCAATCCGGTGCCCACAACGCCGTCGTCCCGCTCCACACCACTGTCAGCAGTGCAGCGTGGGTCAACCCGAAGGCCGCGAGCCGGGCGAAGGAGACGAGGTTGGAGCCCAGCCGGATCACAGTGTCAACAAGTTCGACCCCGGCCTGGAAGGCGGCGGTGACCCCTCCTCCGGCCTCAACGTAGAGACCGATGAAGATGAAGACCAGCGCGCCAAGCGCGATGACCGATGCCACGGCGGTGAGAAGCCCGGTGCCGGTCCCGAGTCCCCAAACGAGAAGCCCCACGGCGAGGAACAGCAGGGAGCCTGCCACGCCGGAACGCGCATAGAGGGCGTATGCCCAGCCGCCCTCCCTGACACGGTTGATGGTGCCCACGGCATAGGCTCCGGCAAGCAGGAACGCTCCGACTCCCAGTCCCGCCAGCAGGAGTGGCACTGGATTGGCCAAGGGTTCCAGCCACAGCACGGGCACCAGCCCGGTGGGGCCGAAAGCTTCCCCGTACAGCGCTCCGAAGACCATTGCGGCCACACCCGCCCCACTCACGAAAAGCCAGGTTCTTTGCAGCTTGGCGAGTTTCTTGATGCGGCCGCCGCGCAGCAGGAGACCGGCGGCACAAAGGATCGCTCCGTGTCCCATGTCGCCGAACATCATCCCGAACATCAGAACGTAGGCAATTCCGGCGAGGCGCGAGGGATCCAGATCCTCATATGGCACGGTCCCGTAAGTATCCACAAGGGTTCGAGAGACCCTCGAGGTGCCGCTTCCGCCGTCGAGCATCGTGGGCGGTTGAAGCCACCTTGGCCGAGGGAGCGGGACGACGGCCGCTCCGATCCGCGCAAGATCTGCGCTGAGCTCGGGAATCCCGGATCTGGGCGTCCAGCCCACCAGACCCGCTGACGGCCCGGATACGATCGCGGCGGCCGCCGCCTTGTCCAGTTCTTCGGTGCTGTTACCCGGAACGTACGGGAGGTCTAGTTCGACGAGGGCGCTCCGTGCCACTTCGACGAGCATGCGCCGCCGGTCCTGCTCCGGCACCACGAGGGCTATCCGCTCCATCGGCGCCGGGGATGCCAATTCACGCCGCCTCATCGAGCACCTCGCTTGACCCGGCGCCCGCAGCAGCGGCAGTGAGCGCTGCCCGCACGCGCCACCCGTCTGTGAACAGGACGGCAATGGCGCCGAGCACCACGTCAGGTCCGGGCATCGGGCCGCGAAGCAGCTTAAAACCATCCCGCTCCACCGCGGCATGCAGGCGGGCCTCGGCACGCCACAGCTCCTTCGGAGACGAAATACCCCGGACCACCGGCCACAAAGACGGCGGAAGCGCGGAAGAGAACTCGGCAATGCTTTTGGCTGACTCCCAGGAGCGGCCGATGGCTGGCCGCAACAAGCGACGGACCATTTCCGGCGGCTCCACTCCGTCAACAGCCAGAATCCGGGCTGCCACAAGCACGCACACCGCGCCGTACCACGGCCGGGCAGCAGGTGCCACCGCCGCCAGTCTCCGCACCCAGGCCACGGTCAATGCGTCCTTGAGCGCTCCCGTACCGCCAGCACCTACGTCACCCCACGCCGAGCCGCTCAGAATGGTGGCCAGTTCTTCGCTCGACCCTGCCGCCTGCACACGAGGCCACGCGGTGGCAAGGGCACCCAAACGATAGGGCTCCGGGGCCTTTTCACCACCAGCAAGTTGGTGGGCCAAAGCCATGATGTTCTCAATTTCAAATGCGCCCGCAGCCCCCCTGGCAAGTGCGGTGCCGAACGCCGGAAGCCAACCGGCAAGCACCCGCAATTGCCACAGGACCGTCTCCTGGATGGCCCGTTCGGCGGCCGCAAGCCCGGATCTTCCTGAGAGGCGCCCGGCGTAGCTTGATCCCTCAAGCAAGGTCATCGCGCCATCGAGGCTCGGAAGAGCGGCAATTTCCCGGCTCGTGCCAGCTCCTACCCGGCGCTTCGCCATGGACCTGGCACGCACCGACGCAGCCACCCAATCCGCCTTCATTCCTGCCCGGCATCCTGTGCAGCCAGCAAGGCGTCAATGACTTCAGCGACGACTGTTGGGATGCGCGACAAGCCGGATTGCTCAAGAGCCGCAGCCTCGCGACGTGCCTGCTCCAACAGCTGCGCGTCCCGAAGCGACGCCGCTTGCTGAATCTGCGCGGCGGAGCGTGCGCGCTCGGCACCAGCCTCAAGCCGGGCCTTGGACAAGATCGCGGCGGCTTGGGCACGGGCCCGGACCACTTCGCCGTCCGCATCTCGTCGTGCTCCTTCAACAAGTGCCACGCAGTATGCGACATCGCTCGCCAGCGCGGCGAAAACCGGGCCGAGCTCAGCAGCCGGGCCTTGGTCATCAGCAGCGGGTACACCAGCCGGACCGGCGGGCCCGGGAGCGCCGACTGGCCTGAATCTGTCTAGGAAACTCAATCGTGCCATGGCACCTGCCTCGGGAATGTCCTCAGAGCCACAGTCTAGGCCCGCTCACGGCCGATTGACATGAACCACGTCACGCGACCCGGAGCGGCCGGTGTTTGGCTTGATTCGAGACGTGAGATCCAGCCCGCCAGGGTCACTGTGCCGGCGTCGCCATCTACGGTCGCCCGCTGCCCGGTGACTATGCGTTGTGTCCCGTTGCCCGCGCCCATCACCGCGGGGATGCCGTACTCGCGAGCGGCGATAGAGCCGTGGGCCGCCACTCCGCCGATGTCCGTGACCAGGCCCTTCGCTTGGGCGAGGAGAGGGGTCCACGCCGGCACGGTCGTGGGGACGGTCGGCGGCCGCAGAGTATCCGCCAACCGCATCCTCTCCCTCGCCGATCGCGGCGTACGCGCATCCACTATCCAGCTCCCCCGCACCGTGCACAACCGCACCGTGCACAACCGCACCGTGCACAACAAGGGAGACGGCGGATTCGCCGGGTTCCTCACCCGGATGGCCCACCAGACCGGTGTGGCAAGCTACCCGGGCGACGGCGACCAGCGCTGGCCGGCCGTGCATGCCCTCGACGCCGCCGTGCTCTTCAGGCTCGCGCTTGAGAAGGCACTCGGCGGCACGGCGTGGCACGCCGTCGCGGATGAGGGCGATTCGGTACGCGGCATCGTCACCGTAATCGGGCGGCGGCCCTAGCTTCCAATCGAATCGCTGCCGGCTGAGCACTTTGGCCCCCCTCGGTGCAATCTTCGTGGTCGACCAGCCAGCGTCAGGCATCCGCACCCGCACCGAGCTCTGCTGGTCAGTCGTTTGCCCGTGTTTCTTATCGAAGATATGAAGTGTGGTCGTTGCCGCGCATTCGAACGGCGACGACTAAGCCGGAGGCTGCGGTAAGCGCGGCCACGGTGGCGATGGCTGCGGGAACCCCATACTCGTCCGCGAGGAGACCGGCCAGGAGCGCCCCAATGGCGAACCCGCCGTCGCGCCAGAGCCGGTAGACCCCGACCGAGCGGGCACGCCAGGCGGGGTGTGAGACGTCTCCGATTGCAGCCAGGAGTGCGGGATAGACCATTGCCGTTCCAAGTCCCAGGAGGATTCCGCCGACGAGCCAGGGTCCGAAGCTGTGGGCTCCGGCGACTATCCCGAGTCCCGCGGACTGCACGAGCATGCCGGCCGCAATGAACCACTTGCGGCCCCACCGGTCCGAAGCCGCTCCGGTGAAGAGTTGCCCCGCGCCCCAGACCGCGGGATAGACGGCGGCCAGGATGCCTATTTGGTTCAGGCTTAGCCCGGAGCTGACGAACAAAACCGGGAAGAGGCCCCAGGCGAGGCCGTCGTTGAGGTTGTTCACTAGGCCAGCCTGGCTGGCTGCGGAGAGTGAGCGGTCCTTGAAGCTGGTGAGCGTGAAGACCTCGCGCGTGCTGAGGCCGGCGTGCGCATCGGCGTGAGCGCTGACGTGCTGGGACGCTTCAGTCCTGGCGTGGTGGTGGGTTTCGCTCACGGTCAGGACAGACAGTCCCAAACCGAGGGCGATGTATGCAGCTCCGAGGAGGAAGGGGCCGGGCCGGAGACCGTACGCGGAGGCGATGTACCCGGTCGCGAGGGCAGTGACGGCGACCCCGAGATAGCCCGCCGCTTCGTTCAGGCCCATGGCGAGGCCGCGTTGCTTCGGTCCGACGAGGTCCATCTTCATGATCACTGCCGTGGACCAGGTCAGGCCTTGGCTGACGCCTAGGAACACATTCGCCGCGACAATCCATCCCCAGGACGGCCCGAAGATGAGCATGACCGGCACGGGGATTGCCACAAGCCATCCGGCGACGAGGACGGGCTTGCGGCCATAGCGGTCTGAGAGGGTTCCGGCGAAGTAGTTCGTCGCGGCCTTGGACAGGCCGAACGCGAGAATGTACGTCAGCGCACTTGTATAGAGGTCCAGGTGGAATGTCCGGGAAGCGAGCAGGGGCAGGACAGTGCGTTCCTGCCCGAGCGTGCCGCCCACCAGGGCGTTAACTGCCACCAGCAGCATGAACTGGGCCAGGTTCCGCCGAAGACCCAGCATGGTTCCTGTGGATCCTGGGTTGTGGCTCGGCGGTCTACTTCCCGGCATTCGGGGTGCTCCGTTCATGATGGGGTCGAAGAAGTGCCCGGGCGCGTGGGGGACGCGCCCGGGCTGGATGTCCGGGCCGGAGGGGGGACCTGCCCGGACTGTTGGGGTTACTTTCCTGCGACGGCGTTCTGCTGCGTCTGATGCCACATCGTCCAGGCTGCATAGCTGCCGTCGAGTTCGACGACGTCGTAGCCGGCGCGGCGCAGGGCGCTCGCGGCAACGGAGTTCCGGACACCGGACTGGCAGTAGCTCACGATGGTGCCTTCGGCGGGGAGCTGGTGCAGGTGCCACATGACCCTGCCGCCGCTGAGCTGGTGCGAGCCGGGGATGTGTCCGGCGGTGTGCTCGGTACGGTTGCGGACATCCAGCACCATGAAAGCGTCGAAGCCGCCGAGTTCCTCGGGCTGGATCAACTTCGGGGTGGTCGCGGGCAGCCCGTCGATGCTGGTGAGGTAGCCGGCGACGTTGTCGATGCCGACGCGTACCAAGTGGTCCCACATATCCTGGGCCTGCTCATGGTCTGCTGCCAGCAGCACCAGCGGGTTCTTGTCCGTCTCAGGGTTCACCACCCATGCGCCGAAGCTTGCCATTGACTTGCCGGCGGGGACGTTCAGCGAGCGGGCAACGGTTCCCTGGTGGACCGCAGTGTTGGAGCGGGTGTCGATGAAGGTCAAGGTGTCTTCTTCCAGGCCTTCGGCGACGGTAGCGGTGTCGAGTTCCTTCAGCGGGGCTCGTTCGCCCATGACGGCCGGCCCTACCCGGTTTTCACGCTTCATCCGCCCGAAGTAGGCGTGTGCGTCCGGTTGGCCGTCCAGGAGTTCGTTGATGAAGCCCTGCTCGTCGTCCGCGGCAAGGTAGGGGCCCCACCAGGAGTAGAGCCGCTCGTAGCCCACCGTGGTAGAGGGAATGGCACCGAGGGCCTTGCCGCAGGCACTGCCGGCGCCGTGGGCCGGGTGGACCTGGACGTAGTCCGGCAAGGTCAGGAACTTGTCGCGCAGGCTGGCGAAGAGCTGTTTGGCGCCTTCGAAGCGTGTGTCCACCCCGCCGGCCGCCTCATCAAGCAGGTCCGGGCGGCCCAAGTCGCCGGAGAAAACAAAGTCACCCGAGAGCAGGTAGCCGGGCTGGTCGCTGAACGCGCCGTCCGTGATGAGGAATGACAGATGCTCGGGGGTGTGGCCCGGCGTGTGCACCGCCTGGATGCTGATATTGCCCAAGGCGATAGTGTCGCCGTCGTACAGCCGATCGCCGTCGAATTCGTACTGCCAGTCCGGCCCGCCCGCGCCGGAGACGTAGATCTTTGCCCCGGTCGCTGCGGCAAGTTCGCGGGTGCCGGAAAGGTAGTCGGCGTGGATGTGGGTTTCGGTGACGGCCACGATCTTCATGCCGTTCTTCTCGGCGAGATCCTGGTACACCGCGATGTCGCGGCGGCCGTCGACAACAATGGCTTCCCCCTTGGCCTGGCAGCCGATCAGGTAGCTGGCCTGGGCGAGGTCTTCATCGTAAATGCGCTCGATAAGCATCTGGCGCTCTCCTTCGGGTAGGGGTGGAGGGATATTTTTTCGGTGTGCTCGTAGCGGGGTATCCCCCGGCAATCCGTGCGTGCGTCAGGCCTGCTGCCGGGCATCATCAGCCCGGAGTTTGACCATGTCCAGGTTCTTTACGGCCTGGATGATCTCTTCCAGGCCGGTCGCGTTCAGGGCTCCGGGCTGGGAGAAGACCAGGGTCTTATCCTTGAAGGCCATCAGCGTGGGGATCGAAGTGATGCCCGCAGCTGCGGCAAATCCCTGTTCGGCTTCCGTGTCGACCTTGGCGAAGGTGATGTCCGGGTGCCGTTCTGCAGCGTTCCCGTAGGTGGGTGCGAACATGCGGCAGGGACCGCACCATGCCGCCCAGAAGTCAACGAAGACGATCTCGTTGCTCTCCAGGGTCTCGGCGAAGCTCTGTTCGGTGACGTCGATGGTTGCCATGATGATTCGTATCCTTTCGGGTGGTGGGTGGTTGGATTCGGGCAGGGCTCAGGTGGTGGGGAGTCCGGCGCTGATCCAGGCGATCATGCCGCCGGCCATGGTGTCTGCCGAAAAGCCGGCACCGTTGAGGGCGTCGGCCACGGCGGCGGAGCGGTTGCCGCTGCGGCAGACCGCGATGACCGGGATTGCCGGGTCCAGTTCGGACAGGCGTGCCTGCAACTGGCCCATGGGGATGTGCAGGGCGCCGGGAATCATGCCTTCGGCGACTTCGAAGTCCTCGCGGACATCGAGGATGCGGGCGGTGGTGCGGCGCTGATCGGCTTCGGTGATAGTGATTTCAGCCATGGGGTTCTCCTTCGAAGTATTGGGCGTTTCTGTTAGCGGACGGGTTCGCCGGCCTTGCGCCAGGCCGCCATGCCGCCGCGCAGCGAGTAGGCGTCGTACCCTTTCGGGGCGAGCAACCGGGCCGCGGAGGCGGACCGTACCCCGGAGGCGCAGACGGCGATGACGGGCCGGGCCTTTTGAATCCCCGCCTGGCTGGCCTGCAGCCGGTCCAGGGGGACGTGCTTGGCCTGGGGCGCTCGTCCGGAGCGCCATTCCTGGGCGGACCTGACGTCGATCAGGGTGGCACCCGAGGCCAGAAGTTCCTTGGCCTGGGCGACGCTTATGGTTCTGTAGGGCTTGTGGAATGCCTTCTTGAGGGAATCGATCAGTCCCATGGTGCTCTCCTATTGGGCGAGGTCAGGCGGTGACCGTACCGGCGGTGACCCACACCGCGACGGCGAAGATGAGTACCGCGAATGAGATGCGGATGTGCTTGTCCTTCAGGCGGCCGGCCAGCCTGGCGGCCACGAGGGAACCGAGGATGGCCGGGACCGCGAACGCCATGGTGGTGGCCCAGTCGATGGTGTAACCGGCAGCGTGGGCACTGAATCCGGCGGCGGAATTGATGACGATGATCGCCAGGGACGTACCGACGGCCTGCTTCATGCGCAGGCCCAGGAAGATCGTCAGTGCGGGGGTGATGAGGAAGCCTCCGCCCACCCCGAGCAGTCCGGTGAGGAAGCCCACGAGCAGCCCCACCCCCACCGCCTTTGGAGCGCAGGACCGGAAGGACCGGTGTGGGCCGGTGCTGCAGGATCCCTCGGTTTCGCGGGATCTGCTAAGCATTCGGATGCCCGCTGCCACCATGATCACGGCGAAGGCCAGCATCAGGATGTTCGGGTCCAGCAGCCAGCCTACGGCCGCACCGCCCCAGGCAGCCGGGATGCCGGCAGCCCCGACCAGCGCGATGACCGGCCAGTTCAGGCCTTCCCGGACCCGGGGCAGCAGGGCGGCCAGCGAGGACACCCCCACCACGAGCAGCGATGTGGGGATGGCCTGGGCGGGGCTCATGCCCACCCCATACACCAGGGCCGGAACCGCGATGATCGACCCGCCGCCGCCCACTACGCCCAGGACGATCCCGACGACGAGCCCCAGACCCAGGGCGGGAATCATGCCGCGGCGTCCTCTTCAAGGGCCGGCGCGGGAAGCCGCAGGATGGCGTTTTCGCGGGTGGGCTCCGTGGCGGCCTTGTTCCACGGCATGGCCGAGAGGGCCTTGCCCATGGCGCACGTGTTGGTGGCGGCCGAGAACGTCAGGCCGGCTCCGATGGCCCCGGCCAGCATGCGCACCTTGGGAGAGACGAACCTGCCCCCGGCCAGTCCCAGCACCACCAAGGAACCGGCAGCGAGGCGGACCTGGCGTTCCAGGTCCCAGCGGTCGTTGCCCTTGACAACATCGCCGCCTGCGACAGCGAACCCGGGAACACCGCCCGTCAGGACGTAGGCGCCGTCGATCCCTGACTTGGCAAGGCGCTGGCGTGCCTGCTCGGCGCGGACGCCGGACTGGCACACCAGGACCACGCGGGAACCCAGCCGCGCGGCGAGCTCGTCCGTGTGCTCGGAAAGCAGCGCAAGCGGCACATTGTAGGAGCCGCGGATGTGCATGGACTCGAATTCAGCGGCGGAACGCACATCGATCACCACCAGGTCCTGGTGTTCCTTGAGCCAGGACTGGAGGTCTGCAGGGGCGAGCGAGGTAACGGCAGGGGGCGTGGAAGGGGAAGTCATTGCTGGCCTCTCAATAGGGAACGTGAATACCCCACCGAGTATCACAGATACCCCTGGGGGTAGTCAAAACACCCTAGGGGGTATATTATTAGTGCAAGCACACCACTAATGGAGACCCCCATGGAACTGAACCCAACCGAACTCACGCCTGTGATCAACCGCCTCAAACGCGCACAGGGCCAACTCGCCGCCGTCACCCGCATGCTGGAGGAAGGCCGGGACTGCAAGGACGTCGTCACCCAGCTCGCAGCCGTATCCAAGGCCCTCGACCGCGCCGGGTTCGCCATCATCGCCACAGGCCTGGAGCAGTGCATCGTTCAGAAGGACGCAAGCATGGACAGGAAAGACCTGGAAAAGCTCTTCCTCTCCCTCGCTTGACCAACCCCGCCCTGAGGTCATCCAAGGAAAATCATGACGTTCACGCTCAGCACGACCATCGATCTTCCGTGGGCCGAAGCACTGGACCACACCCGGGACGCCCTGTCAGCCCAGGGGTTCGGAAACCTTACCGAAATCGACGCGCGTTCCACCTTCGAAGCCAAGCTTGGAGCCGAAGCCGCTGACGCTGTGGGCCCGCAGACCATGGTCCAGCTCAGCGCCGCGCCGGCCGTCCAAGTAATCGCCGACGACGCCGCCAATCGCCTGCGCAAAGCCCTCACCGCCTTGAGTAGCTAACACGCGCCATGCCCGCCGCCCAAGGCCCCGGCTCCACAGGAATGGTACGTCCCAGGCCTGCTCATCCATGCAGCCGGCCCGCTTGCACCAGACACTTTCGCTGGCATCCTTCGCAGTAAGGTCGCTGTTTCATCGACTAGACGACCGGTTTATTTTGGAATAGAGTCAGGCAGGTGCCCACTAAAATCGACAGCCGCCGGAGCATCCTGGATGCCGGGCAACGCGCCATCGCCCGCAAGGGCTGGGCTGCTGTCGGCCTCACCGAGATTCTCACAGCCGCTGGCGTGCCTAAGGGATCGTTCTACTATTACTTCGGCTCAAAGGAAACTTTCGGCGAGGCCATGCTGGCCGAGTACTTCATTGAATACTTGGCCGACATGGACCGGCTCTTCGCTCAACCAGGCTTTTCCGCGGCCGAGCGGCTGATGAGGTATTGGGAAGGTTGGCGTGCTACGCAGAGCATGGACGACTGCCAAGGGAAATGCCTCGCTGTGAAACTTGGCGCGGAAGTCGTCGACCTTTCCGAAACCCTCCGCCTTGCACTCAAAAATGGCACCGCCGCGATTACCGGGCGCATCGAAACGATCATCGAAGCCGGCCTCAAGGACGGGTCCCTGTCGATCGACATCCCCGTGCCGGTCGCAGCGCAGACTCTGTACAACCTATGGCTCGGCGCCAGCGTCATGGCGAAAATCCAACGAACGCCCGCACCGATGGACAACGCACTGACCCTCACGGGTCAAATGCTCCACCAATAACATTGCTTCCTCGTACCCCACCGGCAGTACGAGGCTTTACCGAATACTAGATGACCGGTCTACTGGAAGAAGAAGTTTTTCATGAAGATTCTCATGGTTCTCACGTCCCACGACCAGCTCGGCGATACCGGCAAGAAGACCGGTTTCTGGCTGGAAGAGTTCGCCGCACCTTACTACCGCTTTGTTGAGGCAGGAGCGGACGTCACTCTCGCGTCTCCCCAGGGAGGCCAACCGCCGTTGGATCCGAAGAGCAACGAGCCCGACTTCCAGACCGACCAAACCCGCCGCTTCGAAAGCGACACTTCAGCACAGCAGGCCCTTGCCACCACCGTTCGGCTGGACTCGGTGTCCTCCGAGGACTATGACGCTGTTTTCTACCCCGGCGGCCACGGGCCGCTCTGGGATCTCGCCGAGGATCAGGACTCCATCCACCTGATCGAGGCGACTCTGCGTTCCGCAAAGCCTGTTGCGCTGGTCTGCCACGCCCCCGGCGTCCTGCGCCATGCCCGCAATGAAGACGGCAGCCCACTTGTCAGCGGCCGGAAGGTCACCGGCTTCACGAACAGTGAAGAAGAGGCCGTGCAGCTGACCAACGTCGTGCCATTCCTGGTAGAGGACGAGCTGACTAAGTTGGGCGCCGAATACTCCAAGCGTGCCGACTGGGCATCATATGTCGTCGAGGACGGCCTGCTGATCACCGGTCAGAACCCGGAATCGTCGGCCCCAGCCGCCGACGCGCTGCTTGCCATGTTGCGCACCCTGACCGCATAAGCGGCAGTATCGACGGAATTTCCGCTCGCAGGCCATATTCCCGGTAGCCTACCGGAGTCCTCATCAACCGCCGATGCTTCTCCGGACAGGTTCGCCGTACACCGGAACGGCGGACCTGTCCCGGCATCTTCATCACGCCCCGGAGGAAACGAAAAACCGCCGGACCGGCGGTCCTCGATACGCCGCATCAAAGCCGCGAAATTGGCCCGGCGACAAATGCTTCCGGATACGGTGCCTGAGCAGAGATATCGTAGAACCCGACGAAATATCGGATTTCGATATCCACATTCGACAATGGGATTGCGATGCGTGAACTGATGCGTGCTGCGGTGCGACTGCACATCCTCCACCACGCCGCCAAAGAAGACATCCACGGCGCCTGGATGTCCGAAGAGCTAGCCAAGCACGGGTATTCAATCTCTCCCGGAACCCTGTATCCGACGCTGCACCGCATGGAGCAGGACGGCCTGCTGGTCTCCCGCCGGGAAGTGGTCGGCGGCCGGCGCCGCCGGGTCTACCGGTCCACTCAAGCGGGCCTTGATGTGCTGGCCGACGGTCGCAAGTCCGTTGCCGAGCTCGCCGCCGAAATCCTTCCCGAATCTCCGAAGGAGAATCCGCATGAGTAACCCCCAGGCTCTGGTCCGACGACTGGGCACCTTTGACGCCGTCATGATCGGCCTTGGCTCGATGATCGGCGCCGGCGTGTTCGCGGCTTTCACCCCCGCGGCCCAGGCTGCGGGATCGGGCCTGTTGGTCGGACTCGTCGTTGCCGCCGTGGTGGCCTACTGCAATGCGACGTCCTCGGCACAGCTCGCCGCCGCCTATCCGACCTCAGGCGGGACCTACGTCTACGGCCGGGAACGCCTCGGGCCCTGGTCCGGTTTCCTGGCGGGGTGGGGCTTTGTGATCGGGAAGACGGCCAGCGCCGCGGCCATGGCCATGACCTTTGCCGCGTATGCCGCCCCGGCGGGGTGGGAACATCCCGTGGCCATCACTGCCGTCATCGTTCTTGCTGCAGTGAATTATCACGGAGTGACGCGGACGGCCGGGCTGACCCGCATCCTCGTCGTGCTCGTGATGGCGGCCCTTGCGATCGCGGTTACCGCCTGCTGGGGAGGTTCAGTCCCGGATCCGGGCAGGATTCTTGGGGAAGGGCTGCTGGCCCACGGCTGGTACGGAATCCTGCAGTCCTCAGGTCTGTTGTTTTTCGCTTTCGCCGGTTACGCCAGGATCGCGACCATGGGTGAAGAAGTCCGTGACCCCAAACGCACGATCCCGCGGGCGATCGGCATCGCCCTGGGCCTCACCATCATCATCTACGCCATCATTGCCGTCACCCTTCTGGCGACCATCGGCCCCGACGCAGTGGCGTCCAACTCCACGCCGCTCGCCGCCGGAGTAGAAACCGGGACAATGTCATGGGCCGGCCCCGTCGTCAGGGCCGGGGCAGCGATCGCGGCACTGGGCGCACTACTGGCCCTCATCGCCGGGCTGGGACGGACCAGCCTGGCCATGGCCCGCGAACACGACCTTCCGCACTGGCTCTCCGCCATCCACCCCCGCTACAAGGTTCCCCATCGGGCCGAGACCACCCTGGCCGTGGTGATCTGCACGATCATCTCCGTCGCCGACCTGCGGGGCGCGATCGGTTTCTCCTCGTTCGGCGTGCTCATCTATTATCTGGTAGCCAACATCGCCGCGTTTACGCAGCCGGACACGGACCGCAGATACCCCAAGGCCCTCCAGGTCCTTGGCGCCTCGGCATGCGTGGCCCTGATCGCCGCCCTCCCACCGATTTCCGTGGTGTTCGGCATCCTCATGTTCGCGGCAGGGATCATTCTGCGCCTGGTCAGGCTGCGAAGGAGATCCTGACCCAAACGGGTCATGGTTTGGGTCAGGATCCCAGCAACTTGGTCGAGTGCTTCCTGAGTCAGACTGGGGACTCGCCCAACGCCTGCGGAGCCGGCAAGCGATTCAGCCATTCCCTGGCGTCCTCGATAGACCTGATGAACCCGCGCGGGCACTCCTGCTCACGCAGCACAGCACCAGCCATCACACGGTCAACCACCGTGGCCCCGACCAGAGCCACAGCGGACACAAATCGAATCCCCGAGAGTGTCGCTCCGGCGCCGGGATACATACACACGTCCGCGAGCTCAACGAGCATCGGCTGCAACCGGCCCCGGCTCACGCCCCGGATGGCCGCTATGCACGTACGCGCCCGCCCCGAGCCCTCCCTTGGGAGCCTGCCGACGGCGTTTCTCCGGACGACCACGTCAAGCCGGCAGCCTGCCAGACTGTAAGTGCAACCCTCGATCGAACAAGGTGGACCACGTGACGGCTGAATCCCAACAGACGAGCGGCCCGCTGACGACCGCCCGGACGAGTCTTGCGCGTCAAATCACGGCACTTTTGGGATTTCTCGTCCTCTCGTACACGGTATCTTTGCTGGGGTCCATGGCCATCCTTGGCAATGCCTCCGGCTGGTACGCAACGGCCAACAAAGCGCCCTGGACGCCGCCGGCCTGGGTCTTCGGATCGGCCTGGACGGTGCTGTACACGGCGATGGCCGTGGCTTCGTGGCTGGTCTGGCGCCAGCACTCGGCCAAGACCCGCGCAGCCATGACAGCGTACGGTATCCAAATGCTGCTCAACCTCGCCTGGGCGCCGACCTTTTTCGGCATGTACCCCACATGGGGCGACGCCGCACTTTGGCTGGCCCTTGTCCTCATCGCCGCACTGGCCCTGGCAGTGACAGCAACCCTCATCCGTTTTGGACCGATAAACGCGACAGCAGGAGTACTGATGCTGCCCTACCTTTCCTGGATCGTGTTCTCGGCCAGCCTGAACCTCTATGCCGCAGCCCACAACTGACAAGCCTGGCCAAGGCTTCCGGCCAGCTACCTTGTCCACAATCGAGCGGTTTTCTTCCGCACGTCCGCCACCGGAACCATCGCGAACGCCGTTCCTCGCCTGAGCACTTCATTTGAAATGACGGAGCCAGGTCAGCCGCGACGTGCATTTACGCTAAGCCCGGACACCGCGGCGCCAATCGTCTACGGCACTCCGGCGTCTGTTGGAGCCCGGCGGCCACGCACCAGGCCCTTCGGCCCTTGTGAGCCGTCGGACGGTCGTGAACAATGACAGGGCCGGACAAACCATGATGGACCGGCGCGACCGCGACCCCGGCCACAGGCTGCCGGACAGGAGGACCATGAATCGGCCAGCAGCACAAGGTGGCCCAGGGAACTCCGGCGCAGGACCAATCCGCGTCTATATCCTCGATGACCATGAACTTGTCCGGCGCGGGCTTCGCGAACTTCTGGAAAGCGAGGGCTTCGAAGTGGTCGGCATGTCCGGCTCCGCGGACGAAGCCACCCGGCGTATCCCGGCGTTGCGCCCGGACGTGTCGATTCTGGACGGCCGGCTGCCCGATGGTACCGGGATCGAAGTGTGCCGGGATGTGCGTTCCATCGATCCCTCGCTGAATTGCCTGATTCTGACCAGCTACGATGACGAACAGGCCTTGCGCGGTGCGGTTCTTGCCGGCGCGTCGGGATATGTCTTGAAAGAAATCGGTGGCACGGACCTTTTGGACGCCTTGCGCCGGGCGGCCCGGGGCGAATCCTTGTTTGACGCAGGGGTTAAGGCGAAAATCATCCAAGGACTCACCGCGCCTCAACGGGTAGATCCCCGAGTCGCCTCACTGACCCCCCAGGAGCGCCGGGTCTTGGAACTCGTCGGCCTGGGCATGACGAACCGCCAAATCGGTGAGCAGATGCTGTTGGCCGAAAAGACCGTGAAGAACTATGTGTCCTCGATGTTGGCCAAACTCGGATTTGAGCGACGCACCCAGGCAGCCGTCTACATGGCCCACGGGGCAGAGACGGATACGGGAACGGTTCGCTAACGGCTCCGAATACTATGAAGCCACGGACGGGCGGGTTATCAGCGTGGGGCACCGGACATTGAGTAGCACGTGCTGAGCCACGGAGCCGACCAGCACGCGGGCACCGCCTCTTCCTTTGCAGCCCATGACCAGCAGCCGCGCACGGGCACCGGCGTCCAGGAGCGCTTCCGCCGGCGCGCGCTCAAGGTCCAGGATCTTGAGTATGGCCAAACCCGGGTGCCGCTCCTCCAGGCCCTTGACCGATTTGGACAACAGCGCGTGCCCATCGAGCCCAGGTTCTGCAGCCCCGGTCCCGCGCCCCGGTGCCTCTGACGCGACAGGATCACGGCCGCTACCAGCATGGACGATCACGAGTTCCTGCCGCATCCGCTGTGCCTCGTCAGCGGCACACTCGACGGCGAGCTCGGAGTCCGGGGAGCCATCGACACCAACCACTACGCCAGATGACTCACGCGTTGAACGCGCAGGCACAATGGCGACAGCGCAATGGCTGATGACCGCGATCTGAAAGCTGACGGAACCAAATCCTTCGCCGTGGTTGCCGGGGCGCCTGTCCGTTCCCACGACCACCATTTCCGCGTCCGCAGAAAGCTTGCGCATGGTCTCGGCGGGCTCTCCGGAACTGAGCGTCGTAACTACCCCAAGGGAGGGAAACCGTGCGGTGACCCGTGCTGCCTCGCCTTTCAGCAGGTCCTTGGCTTGTGCGGTCGCGCCGTCGTGGAGGGCCTTCTCCGGGAACGCCCATGGCTCAGGAACGGCATGGACCAGGTTGAGCTGAAGTCCCAGATCCCTGGCCCGTTCGGCGGCCCAGTCCACGGCAGCACTGCCGACCGCGGACCCGTCGACACCAACGAGAACATTCTTCTTCACGAGCGCACGTGCCTTCCTGGAACCAGCGGCATTCTCTCCCCAGTTTCGTCGGCTGCAAAGGTGACATGCAAGGGCCGGAAGACCCTCCCAGCGCACGCAGTTTCCGGGTTATGTTCCCTGAGGGGGATCGCGTCCCAAAGCCCGGTACCGCGCGGTCTTCGTGAAAGGACATCGGCGTGCTGATCCTTGTATTGAATCCAGGTTCCTCATCCTTGAAGTACCACCTGCGTCGAATCGGCACATCTGAAGTTAAGCCCGGGATCCTGCTGGAACGGGCCATCGACGGCACGCAAGGGGGCACGCTGGATCCCGTCTTCCTTGGCAACGTGTTCGACGAGATCGATGCTGCCGTCCGGGACATGCCGGGCGGGGAACGCCCAGACGCAATCGGGTTCAGGGTGGTCCATGGCGGGGAACGCTTCAGCTCCCCCGTCCGCGTCACCCCGGACATCATGGCAACCATCCAGGAACTTGGCGAGTTGGCGCCGCTCCATAACGCGGCAAGTGTGGCGTGCATGCGGGCAGCGGCCGAGCGTTGGCCGGATACGCCGCAGGTCGCTGTGTTCGACACGGCATTCCACCACACGATGCCTGAGTTTGCGTCCCGCTATGCCGTTCCCGAGGCCCTCTATACGAAACACGGGATCCGGCGGTACGGTTTCCACGGGATCTCCGTCGAGATGGCGTGCCGCGACACAGCGGCGTTCCTTGGCGTCTCGGTAGGTTCACTGAACGCTGTTGTCGCGCACCTTGGGAATGGCGCGTCCGTCACCGCGGTTAAGAACGGCCACAGCGCCGATACCTCGATGGGTATGACACCGCTGGAGGGGCTGGTCATGGGTACCCGTTCCGGTGATCTTGACCCGTCCGTTGTCACCTTTCTCCAGCGCCGCGGCCTCGGCCCGGATGAGGTCGATAATCTCCTCAACCATCGTGCAGGCCTCTTGGGCGTGGCCGGTTCAGCCGACATGCGCTCGGTTCAGGACGCAGCGCTACGCGGGGATCCCCGGGCCATCCTCGCCTCCGACATGGCCGCCTACCGGCTGGCAAAATACATCGCCGCCTACAACATGGCTGTCGGCGGGGCCGAGGCACTGGTTCTTACCGGTGGGATCGGTGAGCATTCCATCGAGTTCAGGTCGCGCGTGCTGTCGCTGCTCGGGCCGCTCGGTCTCTACGTCGACGAGGTCAGGAACCAGTCCCGGGACACAGGCATCCGCACCATCAGCACCGACCGATCAAGGTTTCCTGTCCTGGTCGTCCCCAGTGACGAGGAACGGGCTATCGCGGAGGCGACAGCCGCCGTCGTTCTTTCGGATGATCCGGCGTGTCAACGGGCCGCCGCTATTGACCCTTAGGCCGCCGACGCACTGGACGCCTTGGCACAACCGCGACAACCGGTGCGCTGAAGCGGGCGGCGCGGCGGGAGATGCGGTGGGTTTCCGGCCGACGCCGGATCCGCGTCGGCACGCCCGGCAACTGCTGCGCGGCGCGGGAGAAGAACACGCTCTTGGCGAATTCCACCATGACCATGTAGATGACCACCATCCCTAGCAGAGCCAGGAAGAACGGCACCGGCAAAGGATCGAAACCCAACAGGCCGGCCAACGGTGACAGCGGCAGGAAGATCCCCGCGGCGACGACTCCCAAGGAGGCGCTCAAGAGGCCAACTGAAGGACGGCTTCGCAGGAACGGAACCCGCCGGGTCCTGATGGCGAAAATGATGAGGGTCTGCGTGGCGATCGATTCGATGAACCAACCCGCCCGGAACTCCCCCGGGACGGCGTTGAAAACGAAAAGCATCAGCGCGAAGGTCGCAAAGTCGAAGATTGAGCTGATCGGCCCGAAAAGGAACATGAAGCGCCGGATGAAGGCGATGTTCCAGTGCGAGGGTGCCAGCAGCTGTTCCTTGTCCACGCGGTCGCCAGGGATGGCCAGCTGGCCGCTGTCGTAGAGCAGGTTGTTGAGCAGGATCTGCCCCGGCAGCATGGGCAGGAAGCTCAGTACCACCGACGCCGTGGCGGCGCTGAACATGTTGCCGAAGTTGCTGGACGTTCCCATCAGCACGTATTTGATGGTGTTCGCGAAGATCCTCCGGCCCTCCATCACGCCCTCGGCAAGGACGCCCAGGTCCTTTTCCAAAAGGACCACATCGGCAGCGTCCTTGGCGACGTCCGTGGCGCTGTCCACGGAGATCCCGATGTCCGCTTTGTGAAGGGCCAGGGCGTCGTTGACGCCGTCGCCCATGAAGCCCACTGCTCCGCCGCTTTGGCGGAGCAGTGTGATGATCCGCGCCTTCTGTTCGGGCGAGACACGCGCAAAGATGGTGGATTGCCGGGCGGCGGCGGCCAATTCGGTATCGGACAGAGCGTCAACGTCCGCGCCGACAAGCGTTCCACCGGAAATCACACCAAGCTCGGAACAGACTTTTTCGGCGACTTTGGCGTTGTCTCCCGTGGCGATTTTCACGGAGATGCCCAGCGTGGCCAGGCGTTCGAGCGATTCTTTCGCGTTCGCTTTGGGGCGATCGAGGAAAACGAGGAATCCTGCGAGGACGAGGGCCTTTTCGTCGGGAGGCGTGATCTTACTCAGCTCCGGGGATGGGCGGGTAGCCACCGCGACGACGCGCGATCCGGCGTCGAACTGTTCATCCAGCATGGCCTGGACATTCGGCGGCGTCGGCCCGCAGAGGGCGAGGACGTCTTCCGGGGCGCCCTTGGTAACCAGACGTGCCGGGCCGCCGGCTTCCCGCACGAGGACGCTGGTGCGGCGGCGCTGGTGGTCGAAGTCGATCAAGTCGAGGCGCTCGAAGCGGTCGGGATCAAAGGCCGCGGCCCGGGCGCTTTCCCACAGTGCGGCGTCGAGCGGGTTCTGCCCGGCCGTGGATTGCTTGGCCTCGGCATAGTCGGTTTCAGTGGCCAGCAGACCCAAGGTGACGAGTTCGACGTCGGACACCTCCGGTGAGGCGGGCAGCGCTCCGGTGAAACTGATGCGTCCCTCAGTGAGGGTGCCGGTTTTGTCGGTGACCAGGATGTCCATGTCACCCAGGTCCTCGATGCAGACCAGTCGTTTGACCAACACTTTCCGCCGGGCCAGCTGGCGGGTGCCGGTAGCGAGGCTGGTGCTCACGACGGCGGGCAGCAGCTGCGGCGTGATGCCGACGGCGATTGCGAGGGAGAACAGCAGCGACTCGACGAGCGGGCGCTGCAACAGCAGGTTCGCGATGAAGATCAGCGTGGTGAGCCCGATAGCCACCTGCAACAGCAGGAACGAGAACCGCTTCAGCCCGAGCTGGAATTCGGTCTGGGGTTGGCGTTCTCCCAGGCCCAGCGCGATACGGCCGAATTCGGCGCGGGCCCCGGTCGCTACCACGACGCCAGTGCAGCCGCCGGACTGGATGACAGTTCCCATGAAGATGCAGGAGGCGAGGTCGCCCAGGGACGAGCCGGGCGCCACAGGAGCCGGATCCTTCCCGGCTGGCAGGGACTCCCCCGTCAGGATGCTCTCGTCGCAGAGGAGGTTCTTGGTGCTGAGCAGGCGGATGTCGGCGGGGATGATCGCGCCCAGGCTCAGGTGCACGACGTCGCCCGGCACCAATGCGGTCACGTTGACGTCCTCCGTGGTTCCGTCGCGCAGCACAGTGGCGCGGTGGGTCACGCGGGAGTGCAGGGCTTCGGACGCGCGTTCGGCGCGGAACTCGTTGGTGAAGCCCAAACCCACGCTGACCAGGAGGATCACGCCGATCACGATCGAATTGGTGGCATCGCCCAGGAACAGGGACAGGCCGGCCGTGATGATCAGCAGGATGAGGATGGGACTGGCGAACTGCCGGCCCAACACCGCCCAGCCGTTGGCCCGGTGGGTCCGCACGGCGTTGGGGCCGAGTTCTGCAAGGCGCGCGGCGGCTTCTTGGTTCGTCAGGCCGGTCGGGCCGGAGCCGAGGTGTTCGAGCACTTGGTCCGGAGGAAGGCATGCGGCCTCGTTGATCGGCAGCTGGACTGAGTGCCGTTCCTTGACGTTGATATCTGACATGCCGTATCCGTTCGAATGCGTCGCCTGAGGGAGTCGCCCTGGGATAAGGGTAAGGCTTGGGAAAGGTGCTTGGAGCCCGCGCGTGCACTAGCGGAGATCCGGCTGCCTAGAGACTGCCACAGCGGCGCAGCCCAGGGCCCTATGGCCCTAACCGCCCCGGCCGAGCATCTGACACCGTGAAGACCGGAACAGTCCAGGCACCAGAGACGCGTGCATTCGGCAGGCCGTCGACCCCGGAAGAGGCAAACCCATGGAAACCGGAACCTCCCTTACGGAAGCTTCGAGCGAGGACTTCGAGCTACTGAACCGGTACTGGTCCGCAGCCAATTACCTCACGGTGGCCCAGATCTACCTCCAGGAAAACCCCCTGTTGCGGGAGCCGCTGCTCCCCCACCACATCAAGCCCCGGCTCCTTGGGCACTGGGGAACCAGCCCCGGTTTGTCGTTGATCTACGCCCACCTAAATCGTCTGATCAAACGAACTTCGGCGGAAATCCTGTTCGTTGCGGGTCCGGGCCATGGCGGCCCCGCCGTCGTCGCGAACCTCTATCTGGAGGGCACCTACTCGGAGATCTATCCCAAAGCGGGGATGGACCTCCAAGGACTCCGGCGTCTTGTCCGGCAGTTTTCGACGCCGGGCGGGATCGCGAGCCATGTCGGTCCGGCCACTCCCGGTTCCATCCACGAGGGAGGCGAGCTTGGCTACTCCTTGATGCACGCCACCGGCGCGGCCATGGACAACCCCGGGCTGATCGTCGCTTGCGTCATCGGCGATGGCGAAGCCGAGACCGGCCCGTTGGAAGCATCATGGAAAGCGCCGTCCTTCCTCAATCCGGCCCGGGACGGCGCCGTGCTGCCGATACTCCACCTGAACGGGTACAAGATCTCTGGCCCCACCGTTCTCGGCCGGAGATCCGACGAGGACGTCGAGGCGCTGCTCAGGGCCCATGGCTGGGATCCGGTGACGGTTTCCGGCGACGATCCCCGACTTGTCCACCGCGCCCTCGCCGCAGCGATGGACGGGGCGTATGGGAGTATCCGCGAACTGCAATCCACGGCGCGCAGCCAGGGCGTGCACGCCCCGGCCCCGTGGCCCGCCATCATCCTGCGCACGCCCAAAGGGTGGACCGGGCCAGCCGTGGTGGACGGGGTCCCCGTCGAAGGAACCTTTCGCTCGCACCAAGTGCCCTTGGCAAACGTCCGCGAGAATCCTGAACACCTGACCCAGCTGGAGGCCTGGATGCGCTCGTACCGGCCGGAATCCCTCTTCGACAACACAGGCCGGTTCGTCACCGAAGTGGCCGCGCTCGCTCCGGAGGGCAGCCTCCGCATGGGCGCAGCCCGTGCAGGCCGGGGCGGGACCGGGACTGCCCTTGAGATCCCCGAGCTGGAACGGTACGCGGTGCCGGCTTCCCCGCGGGGATCGATCATCCTCGAGACCACCAGGCCCCTGGGTGAACTGCTCCGGGACATCTACATCGCCACGGCCGCCGATGCACGGTTCCGGCTCTTCTGCCCTGACGAAACCAACAGCAACCGGCTCGGGGCAGTCTTCGAGGCTACCGACCGCTGTCTCCTGGAACCGGCCAGGGCCTTCGACCATGCCCTGGCCGAAGACCATGTCTCGCCGGGCGGCAGGGTCATGGAAGTCCTCTCCGAACACCTGTGCCAGGGCTGGCTGGAGGGATACCTCCTCACGGGCCGCCATGGACTCTTCGCTAGTTATGAGGCCTTCGCGATGGTCAGCGCGTCGATGACCGTCCAACACGCCAAATGGCTCCAGCATGCGCGGGAACTTGAATGGCATGCCCCCGTGCCGAGCCTGAACATTCTCCTGACCTCCACCTGCTGGCGCAACGACCACAATGGCTTCAGCCACCAGGGGCCCGGACTGATCGACACGGTACTGTCCCTGTCGGGGACGGTCACCCGCGTCTACCTGCCACCGGACGCTAACACCCTCCTCGTCACCGCCGACCACATCCTGCGCAGCAAGGACTACGTCAATCTGGTGGTCGTGGACAAACAGCCGCACCCGCAGTACCTCACCCTGGAGGAGGCAAGGCGCCATGCCGCGGCAGGAGCGTCCATTTGGTCTTGGGCCGGGAACGAGCAAACCGACGGCGCCCGGGCAGTGCCCGACGTCGTCCTGGCCTGCGCGGGGGACATCCCCACCCAGGAGACGCTCGCCGCAGCCTGGTTGCTGCAAGGGCATCTGCCCGGACTCGTGGTCCGCGTTGTCAACGTCATGGATGCCATGATTTTGCCGCCCCGGGACACCCACCCCCACGGCCTGTCCGGTGAGAAGTTCGAAGAGCTGTTCACGGCAGACGGAGAAGTCATCATGGCCTGGCACGGCTACGCCCGGGCCCTGCACCAACTCCTGCATGGAAGACCCCGCCCGGAGCGGTTCCACGTCCGCGGCTATAACGAACAAGGCACCACCACCACCCCTTTCGACATGGTGGTCCTGAACAAGATGAGCCGCTACCACCTGGTCCTCGAAGCGCTGCGCCGTGTTCACCGGCAAGTCATGGGCGCGGATGAACTCGTCGACTTCTGCCGCAGGCAGCTGGATGCGCACACGCGCTACATCCTGGAGCACTTCGAAGACCTCCCGGAAATCCGGGACTGGGTCTGGACACCGCCCGTTCCCTGACGTCTGTGTGAGAGGGGGTCATTCTCGGCGCCTGAGAGCAGCCCGGCGAGCCGTGAGTTCTGTTTCGTCGATCTCTCCCCGGGCGAACCGCTCATTGAGGATACGCTCGGAATCATCGGGGGGCCCTTGGAAACCCCGTCCGAGCGAGTGGTTTCCCCTCAGCAGGAGGACAACCAAGGTGGCAATGCCACCCCAGACCAACAACATCATCAGCCCCATGACAATCCAGCCGCCGGTGCCGAAGTTTCCACCCCATCCCCACATCATGGCCAATCTCCCTTTGAATTCGATTGCGTACCTGCATCCAGTGTCGCCCGTTACTGATCCCTCCCACAGGGCATTTAGTCACACCGCAGGGTCTTTCGGCCCTACAGCAGGAGAAGGGCGCTCAATAGGCTGCAGGGAGTTGCGGGGCTTCATCCCCGCGATCGTGTCCCGGACGATCGAATATAGGAGCAGGCATGTCACTCCCCAGCATGGACGCAGGCCGCGTTGACGGCGGACTGCACGTCGCGGAAGAACTCAGCCAGGAACAGTGCTGGGAACTCCTGCGTTCAAACACCACCGGCCGCTTTGGCTTTGTTGAGCAAGGCAGGGTGGTAATCCTCCCCGTGAATTACCTGGTCGACGGCCAGTCCATTTACTTCCGTACGGCCGGAGATGGATCCATCGCCGAGGCAGTCCCGTCGCTCGGGTCGTCCTTTCAAATAGACGATTCACGTGCCGATCGGGCCGAAGGTTGGTCGGTACTGGTCAGTGGGGCCTCATCCCGTGTTGAGGACAAGGACCTGCTGACCCGGCTATGGGGAAGGGTCATGGCCGAGCCGTGGGCCGGTGGAGCACGGAACCTCTTTATCCGGATCCAGGCACACAGGGTCACCGGACGCCACGTGCATCTGGAGTGAGCCCATCGAAAGTGAGCCCGGAGCCATTCCGGTTTCACACACGCTCACGGGCAAGGAGACCATGGATACCGCGGAAGAAATCATCGTTGGGTACGACGGGTCCGCCGCGGCTGTCCCGGCCGTCCGCTGGGCTGCCCGCCAGGCGGTTCAGCGGAACTGCAGACTCCACTTGGTCCACAGTTCCCTGTGGCCGGCAATCACCCCCGAGCCCGGTCCGATGCCAGGCGTCGAAGGCAGCGGGTTGCGACGCGCGGCGGAGGACATCGCTGCGGAGGACATTCTGACCGATGGCGTGGAACAGGTCCATGACACGGTTCCCGGATTGGCTGTCAAAACGACGCTGGTCTTTGGATGGCCGGCCGAACACCTCAGGACCCTCTCTTCCGGTGCCGCGCTGCTCGTTACCGGCACCCGGGGCGCAGGGGGATTCAAGGGACTGCTGATTGGCTCCGTCAGCCTGGAACTCGCGGCAACAGCCGATTGCCCGGTTGCCGTCATCCGCTGCGGAGAACACCCCGGCGGGCCGGTAGTCGTCGGCGTCGACGTCGACGATTGGGAACTACCGCTTCGGCACGCCTGCACCCTGGCTGCATTGGCGGGTTCAGCCCTTCGAGTGGTGCACGTCCGGAAGGAACACTGGGTTCCACGCCATCTCCAAAACGCGGGCACCCCGACTCAAGACCAAGCAGATCTCCTCGTCCAGGCCGTTCTCGACTCCGCGGCGCGGAATGCCCAAGAATCAGTTCCGGGCCTTGATCTCCAGATACGATCTCCGATCGGCTCATCAATCCCGGGCACGATTCTGGCGGACGCTCAAGATGCCTCCATCATCGTCGTCGGGACGAAAGGACGCGGACTCATTCGGGGTACCATCGGTTCGGCCGCCCACGCTGTGCTTCATCACGCCAGCTGCCCGGTCCTGGTTGTGCGCCGGCCCAGCTGAGATCTCCTGTGAACAGCTGCTGTTCAGTACAAGTCGCCAGGGGCCAGCTCGTCACTTTCCGGCCCCCGGTGAATGCGCCTCCCGGTAATGGACGTCGGGATGATCTCAACGAAAACCCGCTTCTTGGTAGAGGTCAATTGTTGGCGCGGAATCCTCTCTGCGGCTTCTATCTCGGCACCGGATTCCAATTGCCGCGCCCTGCCTTTAACCACCACGCTCCAGACCGAATCGCTGCCGACCCCGTCCGTCTCGAACGCAACTTTGTCGTTGATCGTGAGCGCGAACAGCTTCTCTCCGGGATTGGTCCGGAGGAGAATTTTTCGGTCGTGGGCAACGAAATTGATCGGATAGATCTCGGGTTCATTGGCGATGCTCAATGCCAACCGCCCGAGCGTCGCACCCAAAAGGATATTCCAGCATTCTTCCTCGTTCAGGACCTCCACGGGGTTTGCGGTATCCGGTGACATGGCGGGTCCTTTCGATTGCGGCATTCCAAGCCATTCCAGCATGCACGCCGTCCGCACTATCCAATAGGGCCCTTGGACCCGTGTCTGTTGGCCAGCAAGCTTGTAGCGTTTCGTTCTAAGGACAGGTTCTCACCCTCAGGAACGCCCTTCGTCGAAAGAGGCCATGATGCTCGGAATAGAACAGTCGGATGCTGGAATGCCGGATCCCGGAATCTATTTCCAGTGGGGTGACTTCCTCATCCAATTCGGCAATCTGATGGTGATTGCGGTTATGGTCGTGCTATTCATTCTCGCCCTGGTGGTTCCGTTTCCAGGCCGAAGGAGTCGAAAATGAGGGTTGACCGCGCGCCCGTTCCGACTGACGAGGAGCCACGCTTTTCCACCTGGACAGGAAAGGCCCGGGGCTGGGCCTTGCGCCGGCTGCCACCGGACAAGCTGCTTCCCGAAGGCCAGCCGAGCTACGTATCGTCCTGGATTTACGTCTTCGGCATGGGCGCCGTTGCAGCGTTCGTCTACATCCTCGGTTCCGGTGCCGTACTGGCGTTGAACGGACCCACCTGGTTCCACGTCTCCGGCCTGGGCCGTTTCATCAACAGCACCCATTTGTGGAGCGTTGAACTTTTCTTCATGTTCATGGTGATCCACCTTTGGGGCAAATTCTGGATGGCTGCCTGGCGGGGCGGCAGGGTGCTGACGTGGATCACCGGGATGCTCGCATTCGTCGTCTCGATTGTCACCGCCTTCACCGGATACCTCCTTCAAACAAATTTCGATTCGCAGTGGATTGCGTTCCAGGCAAAAGACGCCCTCAACGCGGTCGGTATAGGTGCGTGGTTCAACGTCGCCGATCTAGGCCAGCTACTCATGTGGCACATCACGCTCCTTCCCTTGGTGGTCGCCGTCGTCGTCGCCCTTCACGTCGTACTCGTACGGATGCACGGGGTGGTACCCCCGTTGGAGGCTGCAGCATCCGATGCCCAGCTACGATCGACGGCGCCAAACCCGGCCACTGACAGCGAGGACACGAAATGAGCAAGGCTCCAGGGTCAACGTCATGGCGCGCACGAAATGACATCGCCAGCAGGCCATGGACCGGCACGTTGCGCGAATACGACCTGTTCAAGGAACTTGCTGTGGGCCTGGTGGTTGTCGGGCTGCTTGTCCTTGGGCTCTCAGCAGTCTTCAGCTCGCCGGACGACCCCAGCGTGACCCTCAAGTCATGGGCCCAGGCCCAGCCCGCGGATTTCGTGGCAACGGCAACCGCGGAACTTGGCGGTACGAGCCATACCGCCGGGTATGGACCGCCCTACAATTCGACGCCCGATGCCTCGCAAAAACTCGGCCCTGTCGACCTTCAGAGCCTTTCGGGCGTGCGGCTACCGATCGACACCGCGAGCGACTTCGTCATCACTCCCCTCCAGACCCTTCCGACACCCCCGGCGGCGGTCGAGGAATGGACGAAGGCAAGCGACGCGCAACACACTGCGTGGACTGCCGCCTACACGGACGCCCTCAGCAAAGCTCCGGACAACGACCCGGCCAAAGTGGGTCCCGGCGACTTCGGCCCCGTACCGGCCCTCACCGGGGCACTTCTGGCCATGGCGCAGCAAGGCGCACTTGATCCGGTAATGAGCGCAAAGTGCTCCTTCTACAACACCGATTACAAAGCCAGCATCCTGTTCCTCGGTGACGGTACCTACTTCCCTGGCCTCGCCGACGCCCAGCACCTGACGGGCGACCAGTGGGGAATGATGAATGAAACCGGGAACTATCCCGGCCAGTCCTGGCTGTGGCTCTTCTCCGCCCTCTACCAAGTGGAACCATTCAAATCATCGCCGAACGCCGATGTCCTTGTGGTGTTTTCCATGGTGATCCTGACGCTGCTCCTGACCCTGGTGCCCTTCATCCCCGGACTCAGGTCCTTGCCACGCCGCATACCCGTGCACCGCTTGATCTGGAGGGACTACTACAAGCACCGCTAGTCCCGCGCGCGTTCACTTGAAGTTCGCTGCGTCGAGCGCCGCCTGCAACGAGCTGAGGTAGCCCTCGCTCGTGTAGGTAGCCCCTCCCACTGTGTCCACGTTTGTTGATTGGCTCGATAGCACCTCGGATTTGAGCATCGGCACGGCCTGCTGGTCGATTTCACCGGACAGGGACCCGACGTCGGTGAGCTGCAGCGGCACCACGTCGGCGATCTTGCCGCCGGATATCACGGCCTGGACTTGCACCGTGCCATACCGGGTCTGGATCTGGCTGCCGTCGAAGGTTCCATCTTTCGCACCGGAAGCGACCGGGCCCGCGGGACCGGCGCTGGTGCTTCCCGCCGTCGGGCTGCCCGGCCCGGAAAGCGTTCCGGTGCCCGACGGCGGATTGGCCGCCTTCGTTGTGGTGCGGCTGGATGCGGAATCAGCTTGGTTTCCGGCATGCCACCCGATCAGGAGGACGGCGGCGGAAGCGAGGCCGGCCAGTACGGCGCTACGGGCCCTCACCAGCTGAACCTTTCGTAGTGGATGCGGAACCGGGGCACGCCCGCGCGTCTTGCGTCCTCAACCACCAGGTCTGTCCAGTCGCTCGGCCCGCACACGAACACGTCGGCGTCCCGCACATGGGGGACGATCGTGGACAGGCTCATGCGGTGGCTGGCCTCGCGGGCCGGAAGCCAGCTGTCGTGGCCCCTTTTCGGCCGACGCCCCAACAGGACGTAGAGCGTTGCAGATTTCTTGACACACAGTTTCTGGAGCTCGCGGTAGAGGTACAGACCCTTCTCGTCCGGCGCCCTGACGATCACCGTCATCTCGCCGGGAGCAAAGTCGCCCTGCTCCAGCAAGGAGATGATGGGCGTAATTCCGATGCCGGCCGCGACCGCAACAGCCCGCCGGGTAGTCCGGGCCCGGTCTGTGAAGAGTCCGTAGGGTCCTTCGATGCTTACCCTGGTGCCGATCGGGAGAGCACTCAATTCGGCGGTTCCGCCTCCCAGCTCACGAACGGTGACTTTGAGACGAAGGACCCCGGGGGCCGCCGAGAGCGAGAAGGGGTGGGCGTGCCACCAGAGCCCGCGTGACCAGAAGCGCCAGATGAAGAATTGGCCGCCGCGGACCCGAAGGTCCGCAAGCGATCGTCCGGTCATCTCGATGGAGTACACGCCCGGCGCCTCGGTGACGATGTTGCTCACCCGAAGGTCGTGCCGCAGAGTCCGCACCACGGGAATGATGAACCGATAGACCAGCAGAGCCGCCGCGACCCCGAGGTAGAGCGTGAGCCAGTAGTAGCGCGCCCAGGTTCCGTCCGCGAACAATTGCCCGGTGCTGAACTGGTGCGGCAGGGCGGCAAGAACGGCGCCATATGCAAGGAAGTGGACAACATGCCATGCCTCGTAGGAAAACTTCCGCCGGACAAGTACCAGTGAGGTGATCACGACGATGGCTAACAGCGCGTACCCCAGGTAGGCGACTTTCATGTCAGGCAGCGAGATGAACATGTCCCATATCTCCGCAAACACGTTCAATCGCGACGTCAGCGCGTAGCCGACCCAGAGCAGCAGCACATGTGAGGAAATGAGGTAGAAGACGGGCTTGCCCAAGCGCTGGTGGACCAACAAGGCCCGGTCGTGGCCAAAGGCCCGGTCAATGACCGGGAGCCGCGCCGCAAGGAGGAGTTGGATCAGCATCAGGTCGGTTCCTACGAGCCCCGCAATGATGCCGACGGCGGTAAAGGCGCCCGGGACGGTCTTGAACTCCACCAATCCGCTGTCCGCCAGGAACAGTGCCAGTACGAGGGCGACCGACAACCAGACGATGGTTTCCAAGAAGTCCGCCAGGCGTGCCCGCCGCAGATAACGCGCCCGTTGTGGCATCCGCCGCTGGGTGGTCGTCCGGTCCGTCGCTCCGGCCCGGGCCGTCATCTGCTACCTCCGCGGGCGCCCCATGGTCTGCTCATGCTCGCAATGCTAGGTTCGGGTTCTTAGAACATTCTTCGAACCCTGGAAACAAAGGCGCGTAACCAGGAACCGGCTGCTGGAGAGTTCCCTTGGTTCCTTCGGATCGGCAGATGCACCACGACTGCCGCTCCGGACGGTTGCGCAGCGATTTCCGCCCGGCCGCCGTGCTGCGCGGCCACTTCAGCCACGAGGGCGAGTCCGAGACCATAGTGGCGCGCCGCGGTGCCGTCCTCCGGAGCGGCGTCGGCTGGCGGCGCGGTTGCGAATCGCTCGAAGGCCCGTGGCCGGACATCGTCGGCAAATCCGGGCCCGTCATCGCGGACCGTGATGACCAGGGTCCTCGCGTCTGCCGTTACCGCCACGTCCACCCTTTCCCGGGCGAAACGGACGGCGTTGTCCAGTAACGCCACGAAAAGCCGGCGCAGCGCCGTTGGAGCGGCAATGATTCCCAGCGGCCCGGTTAGTCCACTTCGTTCAACGGTGACACCGCGACGCGCGGCGGAGACGGAAAACGACTCGACGACGTCGTCCGCCAGTGCCACGACGTCGATCTCCGTGAGCTCGATCCTCCGTGAATCCGCCGAGATGAGCAGGTCTTCGAGCAGACGGGTCAGTGAGCGCGAATCTTCAACCATGGCATCCACGTCCGCCTCGATGCTTGCCGGCGGTTCCTGCAGCGGAGAAGATGCCACACGGCGCCGCAGCATTTGCGCCCGCATACTCAGCAGGGTCAGCGGCGTGCGCAGTTCGTGGCTTGCATCTGCGACGAATCGCCGCTGCCGGTCGAGGGCCTCGGCCATGGGCCGCATGGCTCGCCGGGCCAGCCACACCGCCAGAAGGCTCGCCAACACCACCGCTCCGCCGCACGTCAACAACAGGGCCAGGCCCAGCCGATTCAATTCCTCCAGATTCTCGTGGCGATCGAACACTGCCTGGACTACCCGACTTCCGGAATCGGCGGTCCGGACGGTGTACGGGCGGCCAGCTATGGAAACGTCCTCCTGGGCGGCGTCTCCGCTGGCGGCGACCGCCTCGATGGCCTTGAGGTCCGGCAGTCCGGAGGGCATCCCGGGGGACACCGTCAACACGCCCTGGTTGGAGATCGCGAGCCAGGTTCCGGCGGGGGCGTCAACGATCGAGTCCACGTGCTCGGTGGCGGTGGTCAGGAGGCGTTGGGCTGCGCTGGCCTGGCTCGTGCTGACAATCAAAAGTACCGATCCGGCAATCGCCACCAAAAGCAGCACCAACAAAGCTCCGGTCTGCAGGGCCAGCCGCCAAGAGGAACGCTGCAGTTCGTCCTCGGCTTGGCCCTTCATGCGAGCGTGCCGATCCTGTAGCCGACGCCATGAACCGTCCGCACGCTCCCCCGTCCCAGCTTCCGCCGGAGGTAATGGACATACGTATCGACCACCCCTGCCTCCTCGGCGTTCGGGAAGACGTATTCAAGGATCTCGCCACGCCCGAAGACCCGGTTCGGCCAGCGTGCCAGCTCCTCCAGCAAGGCGCTTTCCCGTTCGGACAGCACCACGACGGAACCATCAGAGCGGGTCACGCTGCGCGCTTCGAGGTCAAAATGACCACCACTGATCCGCAGGGTCGTCGCGGTGGCGATATGCCGCCGTCGCAAGGCACGCAGCCGGGCCAAAAGTTCCTCGACGTCGAACGGCTTCGACAGGTAGTCCTCCGCACCGGCGTCGAGCCCCTCGACCCTGTCCGCAGGATTGCCCAATGCGGACAAAATGAGCGCAACCGTCTCGACGCCCTCCCTGCGCAGTTTCGTCAACAGGTTCAACCCGTCCATGACCGGGAGGCCCCGGTCTAGAACCAGGACGTCGAACTCCCCGGTCAGCGCGAGGTGGAGGCCTTTCTGTCCATCCGAAGCGCTGGACACTTCGTAGCCCTCGCCGAGCAGCAACTCCTCCAACATCGCCCGAAGCTCCACGTCATCCTCGACCAAAAGAACGCGCGGCTTCATCTCATTCATAGTCGGAGTATAGGCGGCGGAGCTGGGGCCAACGGCGTCATTGGTGCAGGCTGAGCGCTTGCGTCGGGCACAGCGCCACTGCGTCCCGGGCCGCGTCTTCCAGGTTCCGGGGGATGGCGATTTCGGAGCCGCCACGGCCGAGCGGGTATCCCCAATCGTCTCGGGTGAGCAGTTCCGGAAGCAATTCGATGCACAGGCCCCGGCCGTCGCAACGGGTCCAGTCGATGTGCATTGTGGTGCGGGGCACCTTTCCCCCGGTCATCGCAGCGCCTCGCATCGCCCGCGCAGGTGTGCTTCGACGTCGGAGGCAAAAGCCATCAGGGCACTGGAGGCAAGCCGTGCTGTCCCGTCCAGATGGGCGCAGCTGCCCCGGCCGGTCACGAGAACAGCGAGCCGGCGGATCTCCTGCGGAAGCTTCCCGGTGGTGTCACCGTAAGCCAGGCGCGCGAACAGCCTTGCGATGGCGGGAAGGCCGTTGGTGCAAGGACCACACTGGCGCGCCGACTGGCCGGCCAAGTAGGCCAGAATGTCAGCGGTAGCCGCGAGGCCACAGGACCCGGACCCCAGCGTCATGACGATCCCCGCACCTGTCCTGGCACCCACAGGGGCCAGCCCTTCCTTTGAGAACGGTACGTCGATCTGGTCCGCGGCGAGCCACGTGCCGTGGTACCCGCCCACAAGAGCAGCGCGGACAGAGGGCAGCTCGATGCCGGTACCCAGGAGGACCTCCGTCAGGCGCACGCCGGTCGGGATCTCGTAGACTCTTGGTCCGGCCGCGTTCCCGGACAGGGTGATGAGTCTGGACCCGGGTGCAGAGCCGGTTCCGACGCCGCGGAACCACGCAGAACCGAAGCGGGAGATCAGAGCGAGATGCGCCAGTGTCTCCACGTTGTGGACCAGGGTCGGCCGCCCATTCAGTCCGCTGTCGCTCAGGCGCCTTGTTCGGTCGCGCGGGATAGCCGGGCCCCCGGAAATAGCACTGACAGCCGCAGTCGCTTCTCCGGAGATAAACGTATCCGGTGCTTCGTGCAGGCGTATACGGGCCTCCCGGCGCTCTTCCAAAGCGCGGGCGACGGGAACCAGCTGCTCCGCGCCGGCATACAAATGCAATTCCCTGGCGCCAAGGCTCCGGCCTGCGATCAGGATGCCGTCGATCACCAAATGGGGGGCGTTGTGCAGCAGGGCTGCGTCCTTCTGGCTCAACGGTTCGCCTTCCGCGCCGTTGGCGACGACGACCGGCCGCCGTCCACCTGCGGGGACCGACGCCAGCTTCTGCCAAGCCGCAAACCCTGCCCCTCCGCGGCCATCCAGCCCGGACTGCAACAGTTCGTCGATCAACGGAGCCAGGTCCATTGCCGGAAGCGGACCAAAGACAGCCTCGTGGCTTGCCAAATCGGCTGAACCGGCGGCAAACAATCGTGTTGCGCCGCCCGGACCGGCAACATGGTCCCGGCGGCTTATGGTGCTCTGGTCCGACGTCATCGGGTGTCCTGGCTGCGCACGTTCCGGTATTCGACAAAGTCTTCGTGCAACCTCCACGCGATGGCCCCTCCCACTGCCAGCAGGCACAGCACCGCAAGGACGAGGAACCAGGGTTCGCGGCCGTTCGTGCCGTTTCCGATGGCATGAAGCACCGAAACGGGCCACATCGCATAGACCAGCCAGTGCACGGCCTTGAACGCCCTGGGACCGATCTTGTTGCGAAGCAAAGCGGTGATCGTCACGACGATCAGGAGATCGAAGGCGATCGTCCCAAGTCCGAGCCAGAACGGCTGATATGCGCCCAGGAAGGGAACGAAGAAATCCACCAGCCTCAGTTGGGCGAATGGATCAAAGAGCAAGGACACAACATGGACCACAACAAACAAGAGCGAAAAGAGTGAGACATTGCGGTGCACCAACGTGACCGCAAACCGCGGGATCCCCACGACAGCCCGCCCGGAGCGGACGCCAATTCCCAGCAGGACGGAAAGTGTCAGGAGCACGAGGGCCACCACGCCGGAGCCTCGGCCCACAGCCCAAAGAGCCTGATCGAAGACGGCGTTCATGATTGACCCGCCATCTCGTCCGGAGGCCAGCCACCGCAGGTGGATACCCTGCCTGCACTGTCAACCAAGCGGGCAGGCACGCCTAAGTCCCGCAACCACGACGGCGCGCGGCGGCCCCGCACCACGCATGCGGTGGAGATTGTATTGGCTTCCGCGCAGCTTTTCGCCGCCACCGTCACCGTCCTCCAGAAGGCTTCCGCCGGCAATCCCGTGTGCGGGTCGATGATGTGGTGGACTTGTCGGCCGGAATGGCTCCATCGGCGCTTTTGCGTACTTGATGTGGCCACCGCGTAGCCGGAGCGCAGCCGGACGCACCCCGAAGGATCGTCCGGCAAATCCTGGACCAGCACCACCCACCCCTCCGGGGGCGCCTCCCCTGCGGTGGCCAGATCGCCGCCCAGGCTCACCATCGAACCGCAGCCAAGCGTTGACGAAATCCGGTGCGCGGCCCAGTCGGCCGCCAAGGCTTTGCCGATCGCACCAAAGTCAAGCATGAGGCCCTTGGGCACTTCAAGCCTGTTTCCGGCAAGTCCTATGCGGGTCCAGGCCGGGGCAACTGTTGTCACGGCAAGTGATCCCTGCGGCTCCGCCGCCCGGTTCCTGGGCACGTCGAGAAGGGCGAAGTCGCGGTCATACCCGAGTCCAAGCAGCGCGCTCCCGATTGTCGGGTCCACATCCCCGTCGGTCATTTCCGCAGCAGCCAATGCGCTGCGGACGATCGCCGCGAGTACGTCGCTGATTTCCTGCCCCTCGGATAGCCGGCTGCCGAGGATCATGAGTTCCGAATCGTCGCGGAAACGGCTGCACGCCATCTCAACGCCGTGGCAGACGTCCCGACATAGATCGACGGCCCGGTCAAGCATCGATGGCTCGGTGACGATGACACATGCCTCGGTGCCCCATAGCTCCCAGCGCCGCGCCGCCGTTACCATCAGGATCCTGACGATCGGCCCTGCGGGGCGGTTGATCCGGGCCCGAGGGGCTGCACCGGCGAGGTGGATGAGTAGTGGTGGCGCGGGCCATAGTTTGGAGTGGTGGACTGCCCCGTATTGCCGGAAGACGTGTCGCCGGAAGAGGTATTGCCCGAAGAGGTATTGCCTGCCGCGGCCGGAGCCGAGACGGCCGCACCGACGACCACGGCGCCGGCCACGCTCGCGGCACCCACCCACGATGTCACTTGACGGGCGATCCTGTGGCCACTTTCCCTGGAGTTCATGGCAGCCTCCTTGGCTGGTGCTTGACCGATGTCGCTGTGTTAATTCTAGGAGCGCCAGAGTTGGCCTCGGCTAAGCGTTTCCTGTGTAGAAGCTGTGTGGAAATGCTGAACCCCATGCACGAACCGCGCCGGAAAACAAGGGCCTTTGGATCATTCAAGATTTTGTGAAAACTGCGTACGTTTGTGGTCATGGACACCGTCATCCAGACTGTCGACTTGCACAAGAACTTCGGGCGCGTCAAAGCGCTCGACGGCCTCGACCTCGAGGTCCACAAAGGCGAGATCCACGGCTTCCTCGGGCCGAACGGCGCGGGAAAAACCACCACGCTACGCATCCTCCTCGGTCTGGCCCGGCAGTCGTCGGGCAGCGCGAGCGTCCTGGGCATGAATCCGTGGGCGGACGCCGTCGAACTCCACCGCCGCGTCGCGAGCATCCCGGGAGACGTGAGCCTCTGGCCCAACCTCTCCGGCGGAGAGGCCATCGACCTCCTCTCCCGCCTCCGCGACGGCGCTGTGGACCACGCCGCCTACAAGGAGCGCAAACATCACCTCTGCGAACTCTTCGACTTCGACCCGGGCAAGAAGGGCCGCGCGTATTCGAAGGGAAACCGCCAGAAGGTCGCGCTCATCTCCGCCCTCGTCATAGACGCTGAGCTGTATCTCCTCGACGAGCCGACGAGCGGCCTTGACCCGCTCATGGAGGCCGCCTTCACTCGAGAAATCCGTCGGATCGTGCGCGAGAACGGCGCGACAGTCCTGCTCTCAAGCCACATCCTCTCCGAAGTCGAGCAGCTCGCCGACCGCGTCAGCATCATCCGCGCCGGCCGGATCGTCGACGGCGGCACGCTCGATGCGCTGCGCCACCTCACCCGCACGGAGGTTTCCTTCGCGCAGGACAGCGTGGACACCCATGCCCTCGCCGCACTGTCGCAGGTCCACGACCTCACCGTGGTTGAGGGGCGCGTCAAGTTCGGCGCCGATTCCGACCGCGTCCACGAGGTGCTGCCCCTTCTCGGTACGCTCGGGGTCAAAGGCCTGCTCGTCGCGCCTCCGTCGCTCGAAGAGCTGTTCCTGCGCCACTATGGCGACACCGTCGCCCAGACCGTCCCGCAGATTGCGGACGACGGCGGCACCCATCACCGACGCCATCGAGCCGCCGCGGCGGGAGCCTGAGATGGGCGCGCTGTGGATCCTGTACCGGCAGCGCTTGCGCCGGGACCGCTGGCAGATCATCGTCTGGATCCTCTCGATCGGCGGGCTCGCACTGCTCGCCGTCGCGGCCATAGCGAAGTCCTTCGGCGACGACGCTACGCGCGCGCAGGTGCTGCAGCTCGCGACCGCGGCGCCCGCGATCCTCGTGCTGCGCGGCCTCCCGCGCGGCCCGGCGCTCGATTCGTTCACGTTCTTCGAGATTTTCGCGTTCCTGGCCCTCCTTGCGGGACTCATGAATACGTTCATGGCCGTCCGCCACACCAGGGCCGAAGAGGAGTCGGGCCGGGCCGAGATCGTCTCCGCCACCGCCGCAGGGCGGTGGGCCCCCCTCGGGGCGACCGTCCTTCACGCCATGGTGGCCAATGTGGTCGTCGCCATGGCCACTGCTCTCGGCTTCATCGCCGGCGGGCTTGACCCCGCGGGTTCACTTGTGGCCGGTCTCGCCACGGGCGCCGTGGGCTTCGCCTTCCTCGGCGTGGGCCTGTTGGCCTCGGAGTTCTTCAGTACATCGCGGGGAGCCAACGGCATTTCTTCGGCGCTCGTGATGGTTGCATACCTGCTGCGCGGCTTCGGCGACGCGACCGGACAGGTCAGTCCCGACGGAATGACCATGACGGCGGCGTGGCCCAGTTGGGTCTCCCCCATCGGCTGGGGCCAGCAGACCTTCGCCTACACGGGCAACCGATGGTGGCCGCTGCTCCTGCCACTCGCGCTTGGGGCGGCTTGCACCGCCGTCGTCGTAGCCCTCATGGCCCGCCGTGACGTCGGTGCGAGCGTACTCGCCGGACGATCCGGACGCGCCAACGCCCGGCCCTGGCTGCGCGGGAGCTTCTCCCTCGCTCTGCGCCTCCAGGAGGGCGCGATCATCGGCTGGTGCATCGGCGGCCTTGCCACGGGCCTCCTCACAGGCTCGCTCGGGGCCGCGATCCAGTCCTCGATCACCTCCAACCCCCAAATCACGGCCGTGCTTCGCGGCATGATCGAGGCACAGGGCACATCCATGACCCAGCTCCTCGTCGCTGCCCTGTTCGAGGTAGCCGGGATCCTTGCCGCGGCGTGCGGCCTCCAGGCCGTCCTGCGCCTGCGCCAGGAAGAGGCGGCCGGAACTGCCGAGCCCGTCGTGGCCGGATCCGTGGGCCGGATGCGCTGGCTGGGCAGCTTCCTCGGACTCGGCACGGTCTCGGTGGTGCTGGTGATGGCGTTCACCGCCGTCGGAGCATGGGCCTCCCTCGTTGCGTCCGGAGATACCTCAGGCTCCGCAGGCGAGGTCTGGCAAACTGCCGTCGACCAGCTCCCGGCAGCACTCATCTACCTCGCCCTGCCCGCCGCAGTCTTCGTCGTCTGGCCCCGGGCCACCATCCCTGCCGGCTGGGCGCTCCTGGGCATCGGCGTTGTCCTCGGCGTCTACGGTGGCATGCTCGGCCTCGACCAGAGGATCCGGGACCTTTCACCCTTCACCCACACCCCCGTCACCACAAGCACCGGAACCGACTGGAGTGGCGGTTTCTGGATGCTCGGCATCGCCGTCGTGGTCACGGCGCTCGCGCTTGCGGCTGTGCGCCGCCGGGAGGTGGGCACGGCATGACAGACTCCGGCATCGCCCGGATGCCCGACGCCGCCGAGACGTCCGCCGCGGTGCTTACGGCCGCCGGAATCCCCAAGATGCCGGCCCGTTCCCTTATGGCCCTTGTAGTCTCCGACGACGGTTCGCTGACCGCGGCCGAGCTCTCCGAGATACTGGGCGCGAGCGCCGCCGCGGTATCCGGCGCCGTGCGGTACTTGCAAACTGTCGGTTTCGTCCACCGGGTCTCGCAGCCTGGCAGCAGGCGCGACCGCTATGCCCTCCCCGCCAATGCGTGGTACGTCGCCTCCCTGCGGCAGAACCCCGTGTACCAGCGCCTGGCTGAGCTCGCCGACTCCACAGCGTCAAGCCTCCCGGAAGGATCGCCGGCGAGGACGAGGGTGAGCGAGATGGGCGCCTTCTACCGGTTCCTCATGACCAGGCTGCCTGCGCTCCTCGATGAGTGGGAGCACATGCGGGTCAAGGTCCAGGCCGCTCCGACTCCGCCTGGGCTTCAAGCCTGAGGCGGATACGGCTGCGGAGGGTTCGGCGGATATGCCTGCACCCATCGGTCGAAGCGCTGACCCCTGGGATTGGCCGGCAGGAGCACAAACACGAGCAACGCAATCCATCCGAGCACCGGAACCAGAGCGAGCAACAAGAAGAGCGCACTAAGATTCGCGTCGTGGAGGCGCCGTGCGCCCAAGGCAAGTGAAGGCACAACCGTCGCCAGGAACCACAGGCCGCCAAGGGCCGTCGAGGTGCCGGTGTTGCCGTTTCCTGTAGCACCGGCCGCATTGATGACCCCGGAGACAATGGCAGAGGCGAGGAACCACCACCAATACTCACTGCGGCTAGCGCGGCCGTGGAAGATTGCGTACTTTTTCCAGAATCGTTTAACGGCCTCGACCGGCGGGGCTCCGTAGTAAGGCAATTCAAGCGGGACTTCACCCGGGGGAAGATTCTGGGGCTGATAGCCGGACATCATTCAAGCCCTTCCATGCAGACTATTCGACACCGGAATGCTAGGCCGTGTCCCGCCTGTCCGAACAGGGCACAAAGCCCCGCCTGGGACAGGTGACACCGCCTAGGATCCGCGGGCGCAGTCGGTCCCTGGCCCCGGCGGCGTCACGAGCGTCGCTAACGGGACTTCCGGCCCTGCCGGGCTGGACCAAACGAGCAGAGGATGGTGCGTAAAGCACCCGGAACGCGGGAGCCACATTTCATGGAGGCGGACAAAGTCATGAAAAAACCAATCGTTGTCGGCGTCGTTGACACCCAGGCGAGCCGGGCCGCGCTGGCTTGGGCAATGAACCGGGCGGCACGACGGAAACTCCCGGTGCTGCTCGTTCACGCCGTCGACACTCGATGGCTCGACGAATCAGCCCATTCCAGCGAGGTGACCAAGGCCGCAGCAAACGAACTGCTGAGCAAAACCGCAGCATATGCCGGCGAATTGGAGCCATCGGTTCAGTTAAAAACCGTGCTGTTCCCCGGCAGCCCCGGGCAGGCACTCAGGAAGCAATCCAAAGGAGCCTCGATGGTAGTCATCGGAACCGGGCACAACTGGCCCGGAGGACCCGTCGCTGACAGGGCACTGCAGATCGCCGCCGTCGCCCAGTGCCCTGTGGCAGTAGTCGGGGAACAGAACATGACAGAGCGCCGCGGCATCGTGGTCGGCGCTGACGGTTCCGAAGAATCAACGCAAGCAGTTTCCTTCGCCGCCGCCGAAGCGGACAGGGACAACCAGGACCTGACAGTAGTTCACGCCGTCCCCGCGCCGCCGCTCATCCACCGCGCCATGCCAGCGGCCGACGTCGCCGAGGACATCCTGGAAGAAGAACGAATCGTCCTCGCCGAAACCGTCGCCGGTCTGGCCGAAAACTACCCCGACCTGATTGTCCACCAGGTTCTGGTATCCAACAACGAACCAGCGGAAGCACTCACGGAAGCCGCAGCCAACGCCACCATGCTGGTACTGGGAAGCCGCGGAAGAGGCAGCTTCAAACGCCTCCTCATGGGATCGACCGCCCACACCGTACTCAGATCCCTGCCCTGCCCAACCGTCATTACCCGCGTACGACGGGCGAAACTCACGGGTTAGACATCCAGCCCAGTCACTACCAACCGCCGAGCCGCTTCCCGTTTCCTCCTGGTCCTCCGAACGCCAAGGAGGCGACTATCCCTCCCCCTTCCCGCGTTGGAACGCCCTCACTGCTTCGCTCACCGTTGGGTGGAAATGCTCGGAGGAGAAACGCGAGCCCATGCCGTATTGCAGCAATTTGTCTTTGACCGGGCCTTTGAGCTCGGCGAACACCAAGTCCACGCCGCGCCGGTCCAGCCATTCGTCAAGCTCCACCAACTCGTCCAGTGCCGTCGTGTCGATCCCCGTCACGGGTTCTGCTGCCAGCACCACGCGCTCTATGCCGTCCGCCGCCTTGTCCAGTTCGTTGCGTACGAATGACCCCAGCAAGGCTCCGTTGCCAAAGAACAGCGGTGCGTCGAAGCGCAGGATCAACAGACCGGGGATGCGTTCCCCTTCCGGATGACGGCTCACGTCGTGGTACCCCGGCACCCCGGGCACGTCGACCAGTTCAGTGCGGTAGGGGTCCCAGGCTCGCCGCAGGAAATCCAACAGGGCCAAGCCGATGGCAACGGCGATGCCCGGGAGGACGCCAAGTATGGTGACCCCCAGAAATGCCGCGAGCATCACCAACGATTCGCTGCGGCTCATGCCGATAAGCCGTCGCACACCACCTGGGTCGGCTATACCTGAGGCGGCAGCGATGACAATGGCTGCAAGGGTTGCTGCGGGCAGGAAGTCCGTGACGCCCGGCGCCACGAGCATGAATCCGAGCACGAGCACTGCACCTACTACCCCTGTGAGCTGGGACTTTGCGCCGGACTCGACTGCCACCGGGGTGCGGGAGGTGCTGGCCGACACGGGGAAGCCGCCCAGTAGCCCGCTGGCAGCGTTCGCCGCACCCAAGGCTGCCATTTCATGGTTGCCGGATACTTTGCTCCCCTCTGCGGCCGCCAAGGATTGGGACAGTGTTCCGGTATCAACGAAGACGATGAGGGCGATCGCCGCGGCGGCGGGCAAAAGCGCCAGCACGTCAGGCCAGCCAATTCCGCCCAGGGCCGGCGCAGGGAGGCCCCGAGGGAGGGCGCCGGTGACCTGCAAACGCCCGTGGAGTCCCAGCAGGGCAACTGCCATGCAGGCCACAACAACCGCAACAAGCACACCCGGAACTTTCCATTTCAGCCAGCGGGGAATCAAGATGAGCACCAGCGAGACCACGCCGAGCAGCAGTGCCGTCACACTGGCTTCGCCGGCAAACACCTTCGGCACGACGGCGATGAGTCTTTCCCAAGGGGTGCCCCCGTCCACGGAAATCCCCAGGAAGGTGGGAAGCTGGGACACGGCTACCAGCAATGCGATCCCGTTGAGATAGCCGAGCCGGATGGGCTTCGACAACAGTCCCGTGACGATTCCCAGCCTCAGCGCCGCCCCGAACAGCAAAATGCCGCCGATCAGCATGGCCAGGAGGCCCGCGAGCGCAACGGATTTCTGCTGGCTATCCCTGGCCAGTGGAACCAAGGCTGCAGCGATCAAAGGGGCAAGCGCGGAATCCGGCCCCAACACCATCACACGCGATGGCCCGAACACCGCGTAGGCAATCAAGGGCACGACCGTGGCGTACAGACCGTTCACCGGTGGAAGACCGGCCGCCTGGGCATACGCCATTCCCGCAGGGACCAAGATCGCGAAGAGAGCGGCGCCGGCCGCCAGATCGTGGCGCAGCCACTCGATCCTGTAGCCGCGAAGGGCTGGCGGGACCGCCCAGAATGGATACGTTCCGGATGGGCGCATATTCCGATCATGTCCCATCATGCCCTTGCCCGCCATCCATGATCGGTGGCCGCGAAGACGGCCGGCACGCAGAAACCATGCCGATGGACAGGTCCGCACATCATCACATCGGCACTTCCATGGAGCAGACGTAGGTGTGGACACTGCAAGCTCGTGGGTCAATGCCGCTGTTCGCCGTCGGGCTGGGTGGCGGCCTGCCCTAGATGATGTGCACGCCGGCGAATGCCAGCGCTGCGATCAGACCCCAGGAGAGCATCGCTGCCATGATGGCCCTGCCGCTGGTCTGGAGCAGGGCCCGGACCTGCACTGATGCGCCAAGCCCGAACAGGGCTGCTGCGAGCAGCAGGTCCTGGACCGTGCCGGCAGCTTCCAGGACAACAGGCGGCAGGATGCCGAGCGTCCGCAGAATGATCATCGCCATGAACCCCGCCACGAAGAACGGAATCAGCGGAGGAAGCTTGATGCCGGTATCCCCTGCGCCGTTTGCCGTCCGACGGCGGCGGAAGCGTCCCACGAGGGCAGCTCCGGTGACCATCGGAGCAAGCATCAGCACACGGGTGAGCTTGACGATGAGCGCGACGGCAAGGGAAGCCGGGCCCGCCGTCTGCGCCGTTGCCACGACCTGCCCCACATCGTGGACGCTTGCTCCCACCCAATAGCCGAACTGGACAGTATCCAAGCCAAGGGGACCCTTGAGCGCGGGAAGGATCGCGATCGCCAGCGTTCCGCACAGCGTCACGAGGGCGATTGGAACGACGGTGTCGCGGTGATCCGTTTTGGTGACCCCGCTCATGGCGCCGATGGCGGAGGCCCCACAGATGGAAAATCCCGTGGCCAGAAGCAGGGGCTGATCGCCGGGAAGTTTCAGCGCCTTGCCCAGGAGCAGCGTTCCCATGAAGGTCAGCAGCACGATGCCAACCACGATCGCCAGCGTCTTCCAGCCGAGCGCAGCCACATCGAGAAGGCTGAGTTTGAGCCCCAGCAGGACAATGCCCAACCGCATGAACCGCTTGGCGGAAAGCACCAGGCCTGGCTGCAGGACTCCTTCCACGGCCGTACTGATCCCGGGGAGATTCGCACAAAGAATTCCCAGAATCACTGACACCGTCAGGAAGGGCATCACCGGGACGGTCGAATGGATCAGCCACGCGACGACGACAGCGGCCGCGGACGCCGCCAGTCCGGGCAACGATTTGTACCGCAAACCCCGGGGAAGCAGCGCACCCTGCCGTGCGTCCTTTAGGGGTGTGGCAACGTCTAGTCTCATGCTTGTCTGTGATCCTCCCGGAGCCGGCGTGCGCCAGGCCCTGGCTGGATCTCCTCCTCTCCCCCAATTCTCGGCCCGGATCATGTGCTGGGATAGCCGCTTTCTTGGCATAGCGATATATCAATATCGCATCACTATTCTCCCTGTTATATGCTTTGCGCATGGCAAAGTGGCCCGATCTGACCGTGCTCGAACTAGTGGTTGGCGTGGATGATTACGGAAGCCTCAGCGCAGCCAGCCGGCAAGCTGGCCTTGCCCAACCCAACGCGAGCCGATCGATCAGGGTGATGGAGCGCCAGCTGGGCATGACCCTGCTGCAGCGCAGTCCAACAGGCTCCACGCTCACCCCCCAAGGCACAGTCGTGGCCCACTGGGCGCGTAGAATCCTTGCGGAAACACGGCAGATGTTGCAGGCCACCGATTCCCTGCGCGCCGAGAGACGGACCGCACTGACGGTATCCGCAAGCATGACTGTCGCCGAGCACCTGGTACCCGGTTGGCTTGGCACCTTTGGAAGGCTGCACCCCGAAGTGCGAATACACCTGCTTGTCCACAATTCCGCGCAGGTTTTCGAGGATGTGACCAGCGGAGCCTGCGATATCGGCTTCGTGGAATCCCCAACCATCCCCCGCACCCTGCACAGCCTCACCGTGGCGCGCGACGAACTCGTCGTCGTCGTCCACCCCAAACACCCGTGGACCCGACGGCGGGAGCCAATCTCCATTGCCGAGCTGGCATCAACATCATTGCTGGTCCGCGAACCGGGGTCTGGCACCCGGATCACGCTTGACCTCGCATTGGCCGAGTACCCGCGTGCGGCTCCCTTGCTGGAACTTGGCAGCGCGGCCGCCATCCGTACAAGCGTTTTGGCCGGCATGGGTCCTTCAGTGATGAGCACCCTTGCAGTGGCAGACCAAGTAAACACCGGGGAACTAAAGATCGTCCCCGTCCAGGACCTTGTCCTTCATCGGGCGCTGCGTGCGGTGTGGAACGGCCCCCGTCAACTATCAGGTCCAGAAGCAGAGCTCGTGCGGCTCGTTCGTAGCCCAAGAACATCCCGAAACTAAACCTCGGAAACAACGCTCGGGAACCTTCACGTGCTGCGCCGCAGTCAGAGCACACCTGCGCCTGTCCGAGGCCGGCGATAGGATCTCGGCCGCTTGTTGCCAAAACGCTGTGCCCGAGGTGGGTTCGAACCGGGTTCCAGCGCGTCGCCAGGAATGCGGCATTTCGCAGCAGGCACTCGAGGAGACTGCCGGGGTTTCAAGGAAGTTCTTCGTTGCCCTGAGCATGTCGACGGCCATCGCTCCAACGCATCCGCCGACTCAAGGATCGGCCCGCTGACTGGAAGTAGCTCTCGGGCTGGACGCCCATCCGATCACCGTCTCGCCCACCGGCACGGTCGCGGTCCTCACCGCGCCCAGTGCCGGTCCTGCGGTGATCGCGGAACCGAATGCGCCTAGGCGGAGAACAGTGCCGACGCCAACCAGGATGGACGACAGCCCGAATCGGCCGGACCTACGATCTTTCCGCACCGGATCTCCTTCGTCATGCCCGGATATGTCGAAGGAAAACATGCGCAAACTTTCAGCTTGCGCTTCCCGGGCACAACACTGCGACTCGCCGTTTACGGACTCGCTGATCCGTCCAGCGCTGTGCGCGATGTGGTTCCGGTCCAACTCCATTTGGCGCTTCGGTTCGACCATGACGCAGGAGTTCCAACCGCTGTCCAAAGACGGTTCCCGGGCACCCTGTGAAGGGAACTCCGTCTCCGGCAGGCGTTCGATGCCGGCGACATGGCACCACTCACCACAGCCGACACGAAGGGTAACCTCCCGCCATTGTCAGACGAACCCGCAGGTCCCGGCGCATATTCTGAGATCAGCCGAATCCGATCCTGAAGGAAGCCATGCCCGACACCTCACGTCCCTTACGCAAACTTGGATTCCTCACCATCGGCCTTTTCGATCCGGCGGATCCCGCCTCGGGCCACGAATCCACACTACAGATCATCGAACTTGGCGAACGCCTCGGATTCGACAGCGCGTGGCTGCGGCACCGTCACCTGCAGTTCGGAATCTCCTCCCCCATCGCGATAATGGCCGCCGCCAGCCAGCGCACCTCACGGATCGAGCTTGGAACCGCGGTAACCCCGCTGGGCTGGGAAAACCCCTTGCGCCTTGCCGAAGACCTGGCCACCGTGGATCTGCTCGCCGGGGGACGCATCAATCCGGGGCTGAGCGTGGGTGAACCGATGCACTACGACACAGTGAAGCACGAGCTGTACCCGGATTCCTCCGAGCTGGAGGATTTCAGCTACGGGCGCCTGAACCGATTTGCCCGTCTGATCGCGGGGGAAAAGGTGCGGGACTTTTCCGGCAGGCAGGGTGTAGTCGAGGAATTCTCCAACCGCGTCGAGCCGCACTCTGCCGGGCTCCGGGATCGCCTTTGGTATGGGGCGGCCAGCAGGAAGTCGGCCGTCTGGGCCGGGGCAAACGGGTTCAATCTGCTCTCCAGCAGCGTCATCTTTCCGGAAGCGGATCAAGAACCGGACTTTGCCCGAATCCAGCAGTCGCAGATTCGCGCCTTCCGTGAAGCCGCTGAATCGTCAGCCCCGGCCCACGGACAGGCCCGTGTGTCGCAGGGCCTGGTGGTGATCCCAACTGATTCCGCTTCGCCGGGTCAGCGGGACAAATACCGGCGGTATGTCGATGAACGCACCCCCCGCACGCAGGCGCCGCAAGGGGCAAGGGGCATGCTGTTCGCCGCGGATCTGATCGGTACCAGCGACGAGATCGCCGAGCAGCTATACGCACACGCAGGATTTCGAGAAGTCGACGAGGTGGCGTTTGCGCTGCCCTTCAGCTTCGACCACGAGGATTACATCCAGATCCTCACCGACATCGCCACCAAACTCGGTCCAGCTCTGGGATGGACTCCAACCGAAGCCCGGCCCGACCCGCGGTAGGCGTCACAGCCGGCAATCGATCACATGTTGAGCATTCCTGGGACGGTGTGCGCTGCACCGGATCCCACACACCGGCACCCCGCGCCGGATTTTGAGCACTACGGACCCGAACTACGACAACCAGCAGGAGCTCAACTGTGCGGTAGCCTTTCGTCCCATGGTCGATGCGAAGCGGTTCCGAGTACTCCTTGAGGAGGAACGTGACCGCAAGGTTGCGCTCTTGAAAGCCCTCCTTGGGGACATCACGTCGGTAAACGTCGCCAGGCAGGACGCGAACGTCGACGACGAACACGATCCGGAAGGGAGCACGATCGCCTTCGAACTTTCCCAGGCTTCCGCACTCATGGAGCAGAGCCGTGTGGGCCTGGAACAGATCGAGGCCGCTTTGCTGCGGATTGCCAGCGGGAGTTACGGACTGTGCGCCGTGTGCGGCAAGCCCATCGCGGAGGGTCGCCTGGAGGCAAGGCCTTGGACTCCGTATTGCATAGAGCACGCGTCCGGTCAGGGCTAAGCCAAGGCGAATAATTCAAGGAATGCGCCACATCAACGCACAGATCATTTCCCTGCCGCCTTGGACGCTTGTCTGGGCCGCGAGGTAGCAACCGCAGACGAGCACATATGTACCGGACACCAGGGTCCTGACACAAAGAACGAACGGGGACATTCCCCTGACCCGCTCAGCCAGGGGTCTTCAGGTCAATGGCTATCTCGTTGCGTCGCATGAACCATGGCTTGAACGGTGGATCAAACCGCGCGAATCGCGGAGTCCCGGCAGGGGTGAGTCCAGCCGCCTTCAAAGCGCTTCTTAGCTTCTCAAGATGGCGCTGATAGCTCACCGCACTCCAGCGCCCGCTGTAACGGATCGCCGCGGCAAGGCTTTCGGGAACTGTCCGCAAGTGCACATTCGGGTCGGTGGGGACGGGCGCGTTCTCGATGGTGAAGCCTTCCGGCAGAACAAAAGCAATCCGGAATTTCTGCTCCTCACCCGGCTGCCTTTCGATTCCCTGCTGCACGACCGGAGCAGTCATCGCGATCTTTTCAGAAGCCGCGTCCTGAACCACCGGCGCTGTCATCGCTACTTTCTGCTTGGAGCGGTTCTCTCCGCTGATATAGGAAAACAGGTAACGGAACGCACGGTTGCCGGCCTCTTCAAAAGTGCCTTCCACAATGACCTCGGCCAATAGATGCTCAGGATATCTTCGAACCTCAAAATCGTCGTAGCTTCGCACAATCTGATAGGGCTGCTGCGCCGTCATGGCATCACGGTACTCCGGCGGCGATGCTCAAGCCATGAAGGTTCCTAAGGGTGGTGAATATTCGGGTGGTTTTCTTGCCCTGAGGCTTCATCCGACCCGCGCCGATCGGGAAACAAACCGTCGTACCCCTGACCCTTTCACGGCCAGCTCATATCACCTCGCCGTGACTGGTTGCCCTGGTCTACCGCAAACGGTCGGCTGCCGATCCAAGCCAGAACCCCAACGGCAGCAAGAAGACCGTGACACGCTTGTCGTACGATTAAATAGTTAGACGATCGAGCTACCTACTTAAGGGAATGACGTGGCCGAGGACACGCGGAAGGTTCACGATGGTTATTGGTACGAATCCGAAGAAGCCGACCCGGGACCGGTTGACCTGCTGAACGCCCTCCGGGACTACCGGGCGTCGGAGGCTGCGATGCGACGACGGACCCGCACCTCGATGGGGATGGGCGAGACGGATTTACTGGCGTTAAGGTACCTGCTCGAAGCCGAACACCAAGAGCGTGCCGTCAGCCCGAAGGAACTGGCAGCCTGGCTGGGCGTCACCTCCGCTTCGATGACGGCACTGATAGACCGGCTCGTGGCGTCCGGAAATGTCCGGCGCGAGCCCCATCCCAGCGATCGCCGGGCCCTGATCCTCCGCCCCACCCCGGGATCCGACCATGAAGTGCGCAGCACCTTGGGTGGAATGCATTCCCGGATGATTGAAGTGGCTCGTTCCTTTGATGCCGGGGAAGTCCGGGTCATCATCGACTTCCTGCGGCGCATGCAAACAGCTGTCGACACCATCGACGAATAAGCTCCTGACCCCGGCTGGACAATCTTAGTAAGCTCACTTATAAATAGTCCATCAAGCTACTTGCTATATGTACTATCCAGGAGATTGTTATGACGGCAGTTACGGAAAGCCCGGACAGCGACGAACTGGATTCGCCGGCTATCGGGGCTCAGCCGGAGGCGGACCATCAGGTTCTCGCGCTGGTGGTCGAAGACCCTGACCGTTTCGACCATCAGGCATACGTCGTTCACGGGCACGGTGGGCACGGACACGGCGCCGGAACGCCGGTGGTCGACAGGCCGTCTCACTGCGGGAGTGCCATGACGCTTAGTCTCGCAGGAGGAACTCCGCCGCAGGCCTGGATATCGGTGGAACCCGAGTGGCCTGAATGGACTTGCGGGTGCGGGTTGCGGATTTTTGCCGAGGTCGGTGATCTGTTAGGTGCCGTGTTATCGGCATCAGCCAGGGTCCAGACGCTGGAACTGCAGATGGAGGCAGCGCGGGCGGCACTGGAACATGCGGTGCACCAGGCTCGTGGTTCGGGGGTGGAGTACGGGGAACTGGCGCTTGCGTCCGGGTTGAACGGTTCCAAGATCGAAACCCTGCTCAGGTGAGCGTCCTGATGCCGGCAGAGCAGGTACCCAGATATCCCCCGGCAATATCCTCAGTGCATTCTTCGCGGACCTCCCTGTGGGACGGGCGTTACCGGCTTGGCCGGCCATTGGGCGGAGGAGCGGAAGCAGACGTCCTGGAGGCCTTTGATACCTGGAACGCCTCTTCTGTGGTACTGAAGATATTCCGTTCCGCGGGATCCCGCAGCGGAGAACCTTTCCTGCGGGAGATCGAATTCCACAGCCGGCTACGGCACCGGAATATTGTCCGCGTCGCCGGGCACGGCCGTCACCAACTTGCCGAGGGCGGCAGGGAGGGGCGTGACTACTTGGTGATGGAGCTAATGGCTGGCGGGGACCTGCGGTCAATCATCAAGAATGGCCCGTCCTGCCCCCCAACCGTCGCGAAATGGGTGGCCGATATCCTGGAAGGACTGGCCCATCTACACCTCAGACGCATCATTCACAACGACGTTAAGCCCGGAAATATCCTCATCGGCGCTTCATCCGGCAACGACACGGCGGGCCCGGCGAAGCTCTCGGATTTCGGAATCGCGACCAGCGGAAGACGCCGCGCGCGGTATCCATCCGCCGGAACACCTCACTACCTGAGCCCGGAAGAGGCCCGCGGCCACCCGCCGACCGCGGCAAGCGACATCTACGCCACCGGGGTAGTCGCTCTTGAATGCCTCACCGGCACCAAAACCTACCCGGGAACACCTTTGGAAACGATGGTCGCCAGGACCTTGCGCGAGCCCCGTGTTCCCGGCACCGTGCCCAGGCGCTGGGCCAGGGTACTGCTCGACATGACAAACCCCGACCCTCTCAAACGGCCCTCAGCCAGGAAAGCCGCCGGAATCATCCTGCGCCTTAGCGAGGCCACCGGCACAGACACATACAACCCGGCACCGGCGCGCAGAACCCACCCACTCCGTCTGCCCAGACAGGCAGGACACATGGAACCACCGGCTGGACCAATCCCGCTCTGATCGAACGAGCAATCGCGAAAGCAATCAAGCCCCCGGGAGTCAAAGGGGGGCGGCTGGCTCGCGACCCTGTTGGCTGGCATCGTCGCCGCACTGGTGGACCAGGCCGGGATAGTGGACGTCGCCGGCCGGGGTGACGGGTTCGGCCTGTTCCCGGACTGAAGTATCCACGCACAGTGTAAGGTAAGTATGCTTAGTAATTTGGACAGAAGGCGCCCTCACCGGCCGCATTCGGGTCAGGTCCGAGCAGGCGCGTGGGTTCCTGCCGGATTCCGTGTTTGACCAAGCAATAGGAGCACGAATGGACGTTTGGCCAGGATCCGCATACCCGTTGGGTGCCACTTTCGATGGCACGGGAACGAACTTCGCGTTGTTCAGCGAGAAGGCGGAGAAGGTGGAGTTGTGTCTCTTCGATGATGACGGGGAAGAGGTTTCCTACACCGTCAGCGAGGTGGACGGCTATGTTTGGCATTGCTACCTTCCGCATGTCCAGCCCGGACAGAAGTATGGCTACCGGGTGCATGGTCCGTATGATCCTGCCGCCGGGCAGCGGTTTAATCCCAACAAGCTCCTCCTGGATCCTTACGCCAAGGCCATCCACCGGCAGATCGACTGGGATCCGGCGCTTTTCTCGTACAACATGGGTGATCCGGACTCCCGTAACGACAAGGACTCCGCGCCCCACATGATGTTGGGTGTGGTCATCAATCCGTTCTTCGATTGGGACGGTGACCACCTTCCGCGGATCCCGTATCACCGGTCCGTGATTTACGAGGCGCATGTCAAGGGCCTGACCCAGCTGCACCCGGAGGTTCCGGAGGAACAGCGCGGCACCTATGCCGGTGTCGCCCACCCGGCGGTGATTTCCCATCTGCAGAAGCTGGGGGTCACGGCGATCGAGCTGATGCCGGTGCACCAGTTCACGAACGACGGCATCCTGCAGGACAAGGGGTTGAACAATTACTGGGGTTACAACACCATCGGGTTCTTCGCCCCGCACAACAGCTACAGTTCCAAGGGCGATACCGGCCAGCAGGTCCAGGATTTCAAGGCCATGGTGCGTTCCCTTCACCGGGCCGGCATCGAGGTCATTCTTGACGTGGTGTACAACCACACGGCCGAGGGCAACCATTTGGGCCCGACGCTGTCCTTCAAGGGCATCGACAACTCCGCGTACTACCGTCTGATGGAT
>NZ_JAHHZS010000001.1 GCF_022606295.1 Arthrobacter bambusae | reverse complement strand
GTCCATCAGACGGTAGTACGCGGAGTTGTCGATGCCCTTGAAGGACAGCGTGGGGCCCAAATGGTTGCCCTCGGCCGTGTGGTTGTACACCACGTCAAGAATGACCTCGATGCCGGCCCGGTGAAGGGAACGCACCATGGCCTTGAAGTCCTGGACCTGCTGGCCGGTATCGCCCTTGGAACTGTAACTGTTGTGCGGGGCGAAGAACCCGATGGTGTTGTAACCCCAGTAATTGTTCAACCCCTTGTCCTGCAGGATGCCGTCGTTCGTGAACTGGTGCACCGGCATCAGCTCGATCGCCGTGACCCCGAGCTTCTGCAGATGGGAAATCACGGCCGGGTGGGCGACGCCGGCATAGGTGCCGCGCTGTTCCTCCGGAACCTCCGGGTGCAGCTGGGTCAGGCCCTTGACGTGCGCCTCGTAAATCACGGACCGGTGGTACGGGATCCGCGGAAGGTGGTCACCGTCCCAATCGAAGAACGGATTGATGACCACACCCAACATCATGTGGGGCGCGGAGTCCTTGTCGTTACGGGAGTCAGGATCACCCATGTTGTACGAGAAAAGCGCCGGATCCCAGTCGATCTGCCGGTGGATGGCCTTGGCGTAAGGGTCCAGGAGGAGCTTGTTGGGATTGAACCGCTGCCCGGCGGCAGGATCATACGGACCGTGCACCCGGTAGCCATACTTCTGTCCGGGCTGGACATGCGGAAGGTAGCAATGCCAAACATAGCCGTCCACCTCGCTGACGGTGTAGGAAACCTCTTCCCCGTCGTCATCGAAGAGACACAACTCCACCTTCTCCGCCTTCTCGCTGAACAACGCGAAGTTCGTTCCCGTGCCATCGAAAGTGGCACCCAACGGGTATGCGGATCCTGGCCAAACGTCCATGTGTTCTCCTTCATATGCCGGATAACCTTCTGCCAGCCTAGCCAGACTATGTGACATTCACGGAACTTCCGTGGTCATCCGGCGCGATGTTCCTTGAGAAATCGGAAGACGCCGGGGACCGCCCGGGCGATATCGGAAGCCGTCAATGGCCCGCCTGCCGAGGCCGTACTGCCCGCCATTCCGTGGATGCTCGCGCCGACAGCGGCTACCGCGGCCCAGCGCGCGTCGGGGGCGATCCCCAAGGCGGCGAAAGGTCCGTCGTCGTCCAGTGCGGATTCCGTGTATGCCGCCGCGAGCGCGCCGACGATGCCGCCAAGGACGTCGCCGCTGCCTGCCGTTGACATCCACGGGCATCCATCTGACTGGCTGAAGACCGCTCCGGAAGGGGAAGCAATCACCGTTGTGGCGCCTTTGAGCAGGACGACCGCACCGGTGTGTCCGGCCGCGAGCCGGGCGAAGTGCACGGTCCGCGACTCGACGTCCTCCCGCGTGACGCGCACTTCGCCCCGGCCGAGAAGGGCAGCGAGTTCCCCGGCGTGCGGGGTGAGAATCCAGTTCGGCGGGCAGCGTTCCGGCAGGAGCTCGAGGGCTCCGGCGTCGACGACGGCGGGCTGGCCGACGCTTGCGGCCGCAGCCAGTACGTCGCGGGCCCGCTGGAATTGTTCGACTCCGTCCAGGCCAGGGCCGAGGAGCCACGCCTGGACCCTGCCTGGCCCGGCCGGCTCCCAGATGGCTTCGGGGGTTCGTGCCAGGACCTGCCGCGCCACGACTTCCGGACCGAGGTAGCGCACCATTCCCGCGCCGGCCGCGGAGGCGGCCTCGACACAGAGAGCCGCAGCCCCGGTGTAGCGCTCGGAACCGGCCACGATGCCCAGGACTCCCCGGGTGTACTTCTGGGCCCGGCGTCCCGGGTCCGGCAGTACGCCGGCCAGGTCAGCGGCAGAGAAACGACGCAGGGCGGGTACGGGAAGACCTTCCTCGATGCCGATGGGCACGAGGATCACGCGGCCGGCACAGCCCTCCCCCGGATCAGCCATCAGACCGGCTTTGACTCCCCCGAACGCCACGGTCAGCCGCGCCGTCAATACCGGCCAATGGACCTCGCCTGTGTCAGCGTCCACTCCGCTGGGAACATCGCAGGCCACCACCAGACCGGGCTTGAGCTCCTCCATGGCCGCAATCAATTCCGCGGCCGAACCACGGAGGCCACCCCTGGCTCCAGTACCCAGGATGGCATCAATGACCACATCGTCACCGGCAACCAGCACGGCCAGTTCTTCGGCATTGTCTTCGTCCAGGACATGGACGCGTCCGCCGGCTGCGCGGAAGGCCGCGAGGGCGTCAGGATGGGCGGAACCTGCGGTGAGCACCGCCGTCGTGCGCATGCCGCGTCCCGCGAGCATTGCCGCAGCGTAGAGTCCGTCCCCTCCGTTGTTGCCCTTGCCCGCCAGCACGGTGATGCTCGATCCATACAGGCGGCGATCTTCCGCGCGGAGTTCACGCACGACGGCGTTAGCCAGTCCGTAGGCCGCGCGCTGCATGAGAACAGCGCCCTCGCCGGCATCAAGAAGCGGTTGTTCCGCTGCCCTGATCTGAGTTCCGGTGAAGGCGCTGATCATGGTTGTTTGCGCTGCTAGGATTCGGCGATGACCATGGCAGTGGCGATCCCGCCATCGTGGCTCATGGACACGTGCCAGCGCTTCACGCCCATGGACTCGGAGACTGCCAGCACGGTGCCCTTCACTTTGATGGTGGGGCCGTTCTGGTCCAGCCCGATCCAGCAGTCCTGCCAGTTCATGCCCGCGGGAGCTCCCAAGACCTTTGCCACCGCTTCCTTGGCCGCGAAACGCGCGGCCAAGGACCGCGTGTTCAGTTCGCGTTCCGCGGGTACGAACAAACGGTCACGGAGGCCCGGGGTCCGCTCAAGTTGGCGCCCGAAGCGCTCAATGTCTACGACGTCTACGCCTATGCCAACAATCATGCGGCTATTCTACGGTCACACTCTTGGCGAGGTTGCGCGGCTGGTCCACGTCGTACCCCTTGGCCTTGGCCAGCTCTGCCGCAAAAATCTGCAGCGGAACAGTCGTGAGGAGTGGCATCAAGAGCGTTGGCGTCTGCGGGACGTAGAAAACGTGCTCGGCGTATGCACGCACGGCTTCGTCGCCTTCCTCGGCGATCACCAGGGTGCGCGCACCGCGTGCGCGGATCTCCTGGATGTTGCTGACAACCTTCGCGTGCAGGGAATCGCGGCCGCGCGGCGACGGGACCACAACAAAGACGGGCTGCCCTTCGTCGATCAGGGCAATCGGACCGTGCTTGAGCTCGCCGGCGGCGAAGCCCTCGGCGTGGATGTAGGCGATTTCCTTGAGCTTCAACGCGCCCTCAAGCGCCACCGGGAAGCCCACGTGGCGGCCGAGGAAGAGCACCGACTTCTCGTCCTTCATGCTGCGGGCGAGTTCGCGGAGCGGACCGGCGTTGTCGAGGATCTTCTGGATGTGGGCGGGAATCTTGCCCAGGTCCGCCAAGACGTCCTTGATCTGGCCGGAGAAGATGTTTCCGCGCAGCTGGGCGAGGTAGAGACCGAGCAAGTACGCGGCCGTGATCTGGGCCAGGAACGCCTTGGTGGAGGCGACGGCGATCTCCGGTCCGGCGTGCGTGTACAGAACGGCGTCGGATTCGCGCGGGATGGTGGATCCGTTGGTGTTGCAGATGGAGATGGTCTTGGCGCCCTGTTCACGGGCGTAACGGACAGCCATCAGCGTGTCCATGGTTTCGCCGGACTGGCTGATGGACACCACCAGGGTGTTGGCGTCAACGATCGGGTCGCGGTAGCGGAATTCATGCGCGAGTTCCACCTCGGTGGGGATACGGCACCAGTTCTCGATGGCGTACTTGGCGACCATCCCGGCGTAGGCAGCCGTGCCACAAGCCAGGACGATGATCTTGTTGACCTGCTTCAGCAGTTCGGGGTCGATCCGGAGCTCACTCAGGGTCAGCTGGCCGTTGATGTCCGAGCGGCCGAGGAGCGTCTGGGTAACGGCGTCGGGCTGGTCGTGGATTTCCTTCTCCATGAAGGAGCTGAAGCCACCCTTTTCGGCGGAAGCCGGGTCCCAGTCAACGTGGTATTCCTTGCCCTGGGCGGGGGCGCCGAAGAAGTCCGTGATCTCAACGGTGTCGGCCGTGATGGTGACGATCTGGTCCTGGCCAAGCTCGACGGCGCGGCGCGTGTGATCGATGAAACCGGAAACGTCCGAGCCAAGGAAGTTCTCGCCTTCTCCCAGCCCCACGACGAGGGGCGAGTTGCGGCGGGCGGCCACGACGACGTCCGGCCGCTCGGCGTGCACGGCGAGGAGCGTGAACGCGCCTTCGAGCCGCTGGCAGGCAAGCTGCATCGCTTTGGTGAGCCGGCCGTTGGACGAGTCCCCGTTGAGCTGGTTACGGAAAATGTCGCCCAGAAGTGCTGCGGCAACTTCGGTGTCCGTCTCAGACTCGAAGGTGATGCCCTTGGCGATGAGTTCCTGCTTGAGTTCGGCGAAGTTTTCAATGATTCCGTTGTGGATCATGGCCAAGCGTCCGCCATCGGCCAGATGCGGGTGGGCGTTCTGGTCGGTGGGTCCGCCGTGGGTGGCCCACCGTGTGTGGCCGATGCCGGTCAGCGAGTCAGGGAGCGGATTTCCGTCGAGCTCGTTCAACAGATTGCTCAGTTTTCCGGACTTCTTCCGGGCTGAGATGGTTCCATCAGCCACCACTGCAACTCCGGCTGAATCATAGCCCCGGTATTCAAGCCGCCGGAGTCCTTCAAGCACGACGTCGAGAGCCGAGTGCCCGGCATCTGCCCGGCGGGATGAATTGCCAACGTAACCTACGATTCCACACATGCCTACAAGACTAGCGGTTGCCCCGCGAAATGGACGTAGGATATCCAGGCCCGGGGGCAGGCCACGCCGCGGAATATGCCGGATCACGTACCTTTTGCGGAGAGCATGCTCACACAAAATCTGCCCGCCGTTCATGCTGTATTTCCGGATCAGCCAGCGGAGGGGCAGAATCTCTAAAGTGACTTTGCAACGCAATGAAGCGAACGGCGACAGCTCCTCTCCGTTCGTGGAGCTGGACAGGCAGACGTGGTCCCGGCTCGGTGCGCAAATGGAGCAGCCGCTTAACGAAGAGGACATCATCCGGCTTCGCGGCCTCGGCGATCCCCTGGACATGAAGGAAATCCGCGAGGTCTACCTTCCGCTCTCCCGCTTGTTGCACCTCTACGTCCAGGCATCACAGCAGCTTCATGCCGCCACGACCACCTTCCTTGGCGAGCAGACCCAGCGCACGCCCTTCGTGATCGGCGTCGCGGGTTCCGTGGCGGTCGGCAAGTCCACCATTGCCCGCGTGCTGCGCGAAATGCTCCGCCGTTGGCCCGGCACTCCGAACGTCGAACTCATCACGACCGACGGGTTCTTGTATCCCCTCGCCGAGTTGAAGCGCAGGCATTTGCTTGAGCGCAAGGGCTTCCCGGAATCCTACGACCGCCGGGCGTTGCTTCGTTTCGTGAGTGCCATCAAGGGGGGCGCCGAAGAGGTCCGCGCTCCTTGGTATTCGCACGTCACCTACGACATCGTCCCGGACAAGGAAGTGGTGGTCCGGCGTCCCGACGTGCTCATCGTCGAGGGCCTCAATGTATTGGCGCCCGCCCGTCCCCGGCAGGACGGCCGGCAGGGCTTGGCGCTGAGCGACTTCTTCGATTTCTCCATTTATGTTGACGCCAAGACGTCGTACATCGAAGACTGGTACGTGGACCGTTTCCGCAAGCTTCGAAACACCGCGTTCGCCCAGCCCGAATCCTACTTCCACCGTTACGCGACGCTCTCGGACGCCGAGGCGGAAGCGACGGCGCGCGGCATTTGGAAGCGCATCAACGAACCCAACCTTGAGGAAAACGTGCTCCCTACCCGCGGCAGGGCTCAACTTGTCCTCACCAAGGATGCCGACCATTCGATCCGCCGCATGCTGCTCCGAAAGGTCTAGCACGGATGTGCTACAACTGCGGCCCCAGCCGAAGGTCCTTCGCGACGCTCCTCGCCGCAGGGGTGGGTATGGCCGCCTTGGCGGCCTGCACCCCGGATAACCGGGTCGCCACTCCCACGTCGACTCCGTCCCCCTCAGGTCCAGCGCCGACGCCGGCCGCGGCGACCACGACGGCGGCCCCCTCCGCAGCGCCCAGCGATCAGCCGCCGTCGGGCGCACCGCCGTCGAAGGCTCCGTCCGCGGCCCTGTCCCAACAGTTTTCCCACAGCGACCCCGCGAGCCAATGGGTCATCGTCAACAAGCACCGGCCGCTTTCTCCCTTGCAGTTTGTCCCTGCCGACTTGGTGCGGCCCCGCGTGCAACTCGCGGTCAGCGGAGAGGCGTCCCTGCTCAACAGCACCACCGCGACAGCGGCCGAGAAACTCTTCGCGGCAGCCACCTCGGCCGGCGTGACCCTGACTTTGGCGTCCGGCTACCGTTCCTTTCAGACCCAGACCGCCACGTACAACGGCTATGCAAGCACCCGCGGACAGGCCTCGGCGGACACGGCCTCGGCACGTCCCGGGTTCTCGGAGCACCAGACTGGCTGGGCGTTCGATATCGGCGACGGCGGCGGGGCGTGCAGCTTCGAGCCCTGCTTCGCCGATCAACCTGCCGCGGTGTGGGCCAAGGCCAACGCGTACAAGTTCGGATTTGTCGTCAGGTACCCCTGGATGCTCAATGACGTCACCGGCTACTACTACGAGCCGTGGCATTTGCGCTTTATCGGGGTCGAGGCTGCTACGGATATGAGCAAGCGGGGCATCGGCACCCTCGAGGAGTACTTCGGGCTTGAAGCGGCGCCGGGCTATCTCTAGCGGTTGATTGAGCATCAGGCACGTGAACAACTGTGGCCCATCTCCCCACGGAGACGGGCCACAGCTGTCTGCTCTTGCGATGTTGGGGCTAGAGCGCCAGTTCGTGCGGAATGGCGAGGCGGTCTTCGACGACGCCGGCGAGTTCGGTGCATATGCGGGTGGCGGTTTCCATGTCCGCTGCCTCCACCATCACGCGCACGAGCGCTTCGGTGCCGGAGGGCCGCAGGAGCACCCGGCCAGTATCACCAAGTTCGAGTTCGGCGGCAGCCACCGCGGCGGCAACGCCTTCGTCGGTGGCGGCGCGCGATTTGTCCACGCCCTTTACGTTGATCATGAGCTGCGGCAGCTTGGTCATGGCCCCGGCAAGGTCTTTGAGGGTTCGGCCGGTACCGGCCACTTGGGCGGCAATCTGCAGACCGGTCAGGACGCCGTCTCCCGTGGTGGCGTAATCCGAGAAGATCACGTGGCCGGACTGTTCTCCACCAAGGCTGAAGCCGCCGTCGCGCATTGCTTCCAGGACGTACCGGTCCCCCACCGCGGTCTCGCGGAGGGTGATTCCAGCATCCCGCAGAGCGATCTTGAGTCCGAGGTTGCTCATCACGGTGGCTACCAGGACGTCGTCCTTCAGTTTTCCGGACTTCTTGAGTGCGAGGGCCAGGATCGCCATGATCTGGTCACCGTCAACCTCGTTGCCTTCGTGGTCCACGGCGAGGCAGCGGTCGGCGTCGCCATCGTGGGCAATGCCGAAATCGGCACCGTGCTTGACCACCGCTTCCTTGAGCTGGCCAAGGTGGGTGGACCCGACGCCGTCGTTGATGTTCAGGCCGTCGGGTTCCGCGCCGATCACCACAACTTCGGCGCCGGCGCTGGCGAAGACCTGCGGGGAACAGCCGCTTGCCGCCCCGTGGGCGCAGTCCAGCACAACCTTCAGACCCTCGAGGCGGTGCGGCAGGGTGCCGAGCAGGTGGACGATGTAACGGTCCTCGGCGTCTGAGAAACGCTGGATGCGGCCGACGTCGCCGGCCACTGGACGCGCGGGTTCCTTGCCGAGCTGGGCCTCGATCGCGTCCTCTACTTCGTCCGGGAGCTTCTGGCCGCCGCGGGCGAAGAACTTGATGCCGTTGTCCGGTGCCGGGTTGTGCGAGGCCGAGATCATGACCCCGAAATCGGCGTCGAGGTCGGCGATGAGGTAGGCCGCCGCGGGCGTGGGCAGTACACCGGCGTCGTACACGTCGATGCCGGAACTCGAAAGCCCGGCTTCCACGGCTGCGGCGATAAACTCCCCGCTGGCGCGCGGATCCCGGGCGACCACGGCACGGGGCCGCGTTCCGTTGGCCGCACGCTCGTGGCCAAGGACCACTGCTGCTGCTTGGGCCAACTGAAGAGCAAGCTCCGCGGTGAGCAATCCATTGGCGAGACCACGCACGCCATCTGTTCCAAATAATCTAGCCATCGCGTCCCAGTCTAGACGACGGCTGTAGGGGCCGAGGGAAGCAGTGACGGAGGACGCTCATACCCCTTAGACTGCGCAATCGCAAGAGTGGAGCTACTCGACTTGCGCTTTTTCCTCCACTCTAGTAAAGGGCCTTAACAAGTATCTACGATTGCCGCATGACACCTAGCTCTGGGGGCTTGGCGCTCGAAATAATCGTCCCCGTCTTCAACGAGTCCGCCATACTCGAAAGAAGCATTTACCGGCTCACCGATTACCTTTCCCGGGAATTGTTGTACAGCTGGAAAATCACGATTGCCGACAACGCGAGCACTGATGCGACCGGCTTAATTGCGCGGAAGCTCGCTGATGAGGTTCCGAATGTCAGTTATCGGCGCCTGGAGACTAAAGGGCGGGGTTTTGCGCTCCGCGACGCGTGGACATCGTCCGAAGCCAAAGTTCTGGCATATGTAGACGTCGACCTCTCAACCGATTTGGCGGCTTTGCCTCCGCTCATCGCTCCCCTGCTTTCCGGTCACTCGGATGTCAGCATCGGCACGCGGCTTGGCAGGACTTCGAGAGTAGTCAGGGGTCCCAAACGGGAATTCATCTCCCGGAGCTACAACCTGATTCTTAAACGGACCATGCAGGTACAGTTTTCCGATGCCCAGTGCGGTTTTAAGGCAGTCAGGGCGGAAGTCGCGCATCGGCTGCTGCCGTATGTGAAGGACAACTGCTGGTTCTTCGACACCGAGCTGTTGATCTTGGCGGAGCGTGCAGGACTTCGAATCCACGAGATTCCAGTCGACTGGATCGACGATCCAGACAGCAGGGTGGATATCCGCCAAACCGCCGTCGACGATATCAGGGGCCTCGTACGCGTCGCCGGTTCCATGATGAAGGGAAATATCCCTTTGCAAGCGATATACGCGGAGCTGGGGCGAGGACCTATCGCCACGCCGACCCGCCCAAGTTTCTTCGGCCAGGTGATACGTTTCGGAATCGTCGGCGCGTTCTCCACTTTCGCTTTTGCTTTGCTGTATCTGCTATTCCAGGGCCCGTTTGGCCCACAGCAGGGAAACTTCCTGGCCTTGTTACTCACTGCCATTGCGAACACGGCAGCCAACCGCCGCTTCACCTTCAGGATCCATGGCCCCGAGCGGCAGTTCACACAACAGTTTCAAGGCCTTGTGGTTTTCCTAGTCGCCTGGGTGATCACCTCTTCGTCCCTGGTATTGCTACATGCCATTCACCCGGATGCATCGCCCAGCACTGAGTTGTTGGTCCTGACCAGTGCGAATATTTTCGCCACTCTTGTCCGCTTCGTCCTGCTTCGTATCTGGGTCTTCCGGGTACGGCGGACGGAGAAACGGCGTGGCGTGGCCACCATTAAGCAGTTGGCAGTGTGAGCAGCAAAACCAGCCGACTTCCCGGACAACCAGCCCTGGGCACTGTCATCGGGGGCCCTTCTCAGATCTTCCGGATGTGGCTTCGTGGGGATCCATTGAATCCGATGTGGCAGCGGCCGGCTCTATTGGGCCTTCTTGCTTTGACGTCGGTCCTCTACATGTGGGGACTCGACCGAAACGGCTGGGCAAACTCCTACTACTCCGCTGCCGTCATGGCCGGCTCGGAAGACTGGACGGCGTTCTTCTACGGTTCCTCCGACCCCAGCAATGCAATTACCGTTGACAAGCCGCCGATGTCCTTGTGGATCATGTCGCTTTCGGTGCGCCTTTTCGGACTCAACTCATGGAGCATCCTCTTGCCGCAGGCTCTCATGGGAGTACTCAGCGTCTATTTGCTGTATCGGATGGTCCAGAAGCGGACCGACCCTGCAACTGGCCTCCTTGCAGGGCTTTTCTTCGCGGTAACGCCCGTGGCCACCGTCATGTTCCGGTACAACAACCCGGATGCGCTGCTGACTCTCCTCATGATCGGAGCCGCCTACGCCACACTCGAGGCGATCGACAGAGGGAAGCTGCGCTGGCTGCTCGTCGCGGGGGCCCTGATCGGCGCCGGGTTTCTCACGAAGCAGCTACAGGTTGCACTCATTCTGCCGGCGATCGCGCTTGCGTACGGTGTTTTCGCCCGATTGCCGGTATATCGCAAATTGCTCCACCTCGGGGCCGGACTGCTCGCCGCAGTAGTCGCATCGGGCTGGTGGCTCATCATCGCGCAGAAAGCGGATCCTGCTCAGAGGCCGTTCATCGGCGGCTCCCGATCCAATAGCATCTGGGAACTGACGCTGGGTTACAACGGGCTCGACCGGTTGACCGGCGAGGATGCCAGCCACACGCTGTCGGGTCCTAGTGCGGATCTCTACCAGAAGCTTGGCCCTGGGTTCACACGTTTTCTACAACCACAGTTCTCGGCCCAGTTCGCGTGGTTTCTCCCGCTCGCGATTGCTGGAGTCGGTATCACTATTTGGTTCGCCATTCGACGACATAGCACGTTGCAACAGCGGGCTTTTTTGGCCTTCTGCGCCGCATGGTTTATTTGTTCGGCCACGGTCCTGGCCATGATGACAGGCATCGTCCATCCCTATTACGCGATCTCAACCGTGCCGGCGCTCAGTTGCTTAGCCGCGTTTACGGCCACCCATCTTATGCGCCGCTTGGCAAGCGGGCTAGTCCGTCTAGCGTCTGGTGTCGTGATGGCTAGCTGCCTGATCCTGGGGTTTACTACCGTATCCCGGTCCGTCTCGGAATTCCCTTGGCTGCCCCAGGTGTTGTTGGTCGCGGGTAGCTTGGCAGTCGCCATCGTGATACTTCCACCGGTCAAAAGGCAACCGCAAGCGGTACCAGCCCTATTTATAGGAGCATCAATTTTATTGGGTCCTACTATCTGGTCGGTAAACACGGCCCTTAGTCCGCACGTCGGAGCAGGAGTTGTCGCCGGACCCAGCACCCTGGGCATTCGATCAGATAGTCCAGATCGAACTCAACTGCCGACCGGGACGCCCCTCAGCTTCACCGCGGTCATGTTCGGCGACGTGCCATCCCCGATAGTCCTTGAGAGGATCAAAGCGAGCCCTGCGTCCGTGCGGTGGGCAACCGCGGTTGTCGGCTCGGAAACGGCCGCCAATTATCAGCTGGACAGTTCCAGAGCGATCCTGCCAGTGGGTGGATTCGACGGCACAGATCCTTTCCCGACACTGGAGCAATTCCAGACAATGGTCCACCAGGGTAATGTCGGATCGTTTGTGATCCAGAACCTTCCGCCTTTGACGTCTGACGGGCGAGGGGAATCTGCGCGCATTGTGCAGTGGGTGGAAAGCAACTTCCAGCCCGAGATAATCGATGGAACGTCCTTCTATCGCCTCACCCAGTAAGTTCAAAGTACGAAGAAAGCCCGCCCCGCCAAACGGCGGGACGGGCTTTCGAGCAAGCGGGTTTAGCGCTTGTGGGTCCGAGCGCTAAAAAGCGCTCAGGGCCCCGTGGTGATGTCGCGCCAGCGGCAACACCACGGGTAAGAGCATTTTTAGCGCTTGGAGTACTGCTGCGCCTTGCGTGCCTTCTTGAGACCAGCCTTCTTGCGCTCGATGACGCGTGCGTCACGACGCAGGAAGCCGGCCTTCTTCAGGGTGGCGCGGTTGTTCTCGGTGTCGATCTCGTTCAGTGAACGGGCGATGCCGAGGCGCAGTGCGCCGGCCTGACCGGAAATGCCGCCACCGTGGATACGTGCAAAGACGTCGTAAGCGCCGTCAAGATCAAGGATCTTGAAGGGCTCGTTGACGTCCTGCTGGTGCAGCTTGTTCGGGAAGTAGTTGGCCAGCTCGCGACCGTTGATGATCCACTTGCCGGTTCCGGGCACGATGCGAACCCGTGCAACGGCTTCCTTACGACGGCCAACTGCGGCGCCGGAAACGGTCAGTGCCGGACGCTCTTTCTTCGGCGCTTCTGCTTCTGCAGGACCGCTCTCCGAGGTGTAGCTGGTCAGGTTTTCCTCAGCCACAACGGCCTCGGTGGTCAGTTCTTCGTTCTGAGCCACGATTCTCCTTGATTAAAAGTTGGTTGGTGGCCAGGACTACTGGGCGACCTGGGTGATTTCGAAAGTCTTGGGCTGCTGGGCTGCGTGGGGGTGCTCTGCACCACGGTAAACCTTGAGCTTGCCCAGCTGCTGTGCAGCGAGGGAGTTCTTCGGGAGCATGCCCTTGATGGCCTTCTCCACGGCGCGGACCGGGTTGGATTCCAAGAGCTCCGCGTAGTTGACGGAGGTCAGGCCGCCCGGGTAGCCGGAGTGGCGGTATGCGCGCTTCTGCTCCAGCTTGGCGCCGGTCAGGGCAACCTTTTCAGCGTTGATAATGATGACGAAGTCGCCCATGTCCATGTGGGACGCAAAGGTCGGCTTGTGCTTTCCGCGCAGCAGTGTTGCGGTCTGGCTGGCAAGACGACCAAGGACAACGTCGGTGGCATCGATGACGTGCCACTGGCGGTTGATATCGCCGGGCTTCGGGGTGTACGTACGCACGGTTTTGCCTCGTTCTTGTTCTGGCGTTCATGTTTTAGGCGGCACGCTTGAAGCGTGTGCCTACTAGGTATGCGCTACCGGAGCAGAGGTGAGGGCTCTATGTACCAGTCATCCCGAAGTCTCGATATGCCTGTCGAGTTAACGATCCTGCAACTGGATCCCCAAGCGGGCATGTGTCATCGAGAAAGGACACGCACAACGACTATCAACAATAGCGGCTAGGAGCTTCAGGGTCAAAATAGGCTGGCAACGAGCGTGAACAGCTGAGACCCATTCCGAGCCCCCCAGGAGATGCCATGACAGCAACTGCCGCCCAGCCCTTGCTTGTGGCCGCCCTCGGGCTCCTCGGGCTGCTCACGAGCCCCCTGGCAGAGGTTCTGATAGCCCGATCCCTGCCGCGGCTTGGTGGACTCCCCTCCTACACCGTGAGGATCACGACAGCGGTGGTGACGGCCGCGTTGTTTGCGCTCATGACGGTCCGGTTCGGCTTGTCACCTGCCCTCCCCGCTTACCTGCTCTTAGGAGTACTGGCGGTTCAGCTGTCCCGCTTGGACGTCGCCCACCATTTACTCCCGAACCCCTTGGTCTTGATTCTGCTTTCCGCCGGCCTCGTCCTGCTAACCACGTCCTCTGTGCTGGTTCCGGACTGGCCCGCCCTACTTCGCGCAGCTGTTGGAGGTGGCATTTTGTTCCTCGGATACTTAATTCTTGGATTAATTTCCCCCGGCGGCCTCGGAATGGGCGATGTGAAGCTCGCGGCGCCACTCGGAATGTACTTGGGCTACTTGGGCTGGACTCAGCTGTTCTACGGGGGACTGCTGGGCTTCGTGGTTGGCGGGGTAATGACGGTGCTGTTGTTGCTCCTGAAGCGCGGAGCCAAACCCACAGAAGTGCCTCATGGACCGGCTATGTTCGCTGCCGCAATAGGAGTGGTACTTCTTGGCGGTTAGTCACTCGCCGGCTACCCGCTCCTCCTCATGCGCAACCACAACCTGCGGTTTGGGGTAGTAGTTAGCCAAAAAACCAAGTAGTTCAGCCACGCGAGCGAGTAGTTGCCACGTCCGGGAGTCGGAAAACGAGTAACGCCACGCATTGTTTGTTAACCCACTCACGGGCAATTCTTGTCCTAGCGAGATCCAACCGCCGGACGGGGTATGTGAGCGGCAGGGACTCGTAAGAAAATTCACTTATCTGGGGAAGGTTTTACAATGTCCACTTTCATGTTCTCCGTTGTTTCATTCATCGCCGGTGTCAAGGAACGGTTCACTTCCGAGAAGGGGGCGACGATGGTGGAGTACGGCATCATGGTCGCCCTTATCGCGGTGATCGTCCTGGCAGCCGTCGGTCCGTTGGGGCAGGCAATCGCTGGAATATTCACAGGAGTCACTGCCAGCGTATAGGCGGCCACTTCATTGCTTGTCGAGACTTATTGCTTTCGGCAAGAGCGCGCGCTGAAACGATCTTTGGGCACACAGTGGCCACGTCCGAGGACGGGCAGAAATTCGCAAACCCCGCAGATCTGTCTTAATTTTCGGAAGAATTGCGCGACGCACCGAACATGGGCGCTCTGAACTGGGAAAGATTGCGGTCGTTGAACCGTTGCTTCCCCGGCTAAGGAGCGCCCTTTCGGCGTTAACCCCCTAATTCTTTCTGCCTATTCCCGATGCTCCGGCGTGGCAAGTCGCCCATCCCCGTCACAGGCTGACCGCGGCGGCGTTCTTCGTTGAGTATCGTCCCAGCTCCGTGGCCGACGCGGGAACTCCGCTCAATGGGGTTGATCAGCTCGAAAGTGCCGAGCGCCACACGCTCCGGAGTAACCCATTGTTCGTCCGATCGGCCCGGAGCCGCGCTCATACGACATTTCGTCGACCGCCGCTCACGGCATGACCAAACTAGCCAAGCCTGCGGATCGGGATGCATCCCTGGCGATGGCGGAAAGCCAGGTGCCCGCGTTGACCCGGGTAGGCGAGGCCCCCGAATTCACGAGTGAAGGTAAGCGTCTCTCAGGTGGGATCCGTCCTGCTCGTCGGAGACATCGGCGATGGTGACGCGAGCCGGGTAGTCGATCAGCGGGATAAAGGCTCAGAGCGGATAGCGGCGACGTGGTTGCCGATGTTCATCCAGCTTTCTATGCTTCGCGCGGCCGCCGGCGGCGTCATTTTGATCTTTGGGGTCATTTTTCTCCGATCAATTTCTCGGGGCAGCCTCGGAAGGGCTGTGCGAGGCCCCTCAGCACCACTCGAAGATGTACTTGGGCTACTTGGGTTGGACCCAACTGGGCTACAGGGGACCGATCGGCTTTGTGGTGGGTAGGTAATGACGATCCGGCTGTTGCAGTTGCAGCGCGGAACCAAGCCTCGCCGGTGGTTCACGGACCGGCACCCACGTTCTCCGCAGCAATTGGGGTGGCACTCCTCGTATCTGTCATGCTCACAATTTTCGCAGGCTTCCCTTGACGCCCACAGGCCACTGCCGCCTCGTAGCTTGAGTAGTACTTAGCCAGAAAAACCGAGTACTCGGGCCCCACTTGCGAGTAGTTCGCGCAAATCGCCCCCGAAAAGTCGAGTACCACTACGCATTGTTTGTTAACCCACCCACACGCAATTCTTGTCCTAACGAAAACCGAAACCGTCAAACGGAATATGTGGACGGTTGGAATTCGTAGAAAAATTCACTTATCTGGGAAGGTTCATCCAATGTCAACTCTCATGCTCTCCGTTGTCTCATTCATCGCCGGCGTCAAGGAGCGGTTCAACTCCGAGAAGGGAGCGACGATGGTGGAGTACGGCATCATGGTCGCCCTTATCGCAGTGATTGTCCTGGCGGCTGTTGGTCCGCTGGGCCTCGCAATCAAGGCTATGTTCGCGGGCGTTACAACTAGCCTTTAGCTCTGATTTCATCGTTTGGCTCCGGTTGCGGTGAGAGCCGCAACCGGAGCCAAACCGCTTAACACAAAAGTCCACCTTGAAGCTGGGCGAACATCCTTATTCGGGAACTAATTCTGGGAGATGTTCTTGAAAGCGAAAAAGAAAGAACGTGGTGCAGTAGCCGTCGAACTGGCGATTGTCCTCCCCCTGCTGCTGCTGATTCTGATCGGAATCATTGAATTTGGTCGGGTGCTGAACGTTCAGGTTTCCCTGACGGAAGCGGCAAGGGAGGGCGCGAGAAATGCCGCCATCCACTATCAGGACTCCGGTCTGGACGTCACCGGCACGGCACAAAGGGCCGCACCGACGCTCAGTGGCCTGGGGATGACAGTCACCAGCAATGTTGGAAGTTGCTCACCGACTTCCGACGTCACGGTTACGACCAGGGTCTCTCTTCCGTCACTGACGGGTTTCCTGAATGGCGGGCTCTTCGGAATGCCGGGAATCTTCCCAATGTCAATGACTGGAGTCGGGGTGATGAAATGCGGCGGCTGAAAGGTACCCACCTCCTTGGGCATCGGAAGGCTAAGACCTCCGATAACAGCGAGAGAGGCGCAGTGACTCTGATAGTGGCCTTCCTCCTTGTGGTCCTGCTCGGCTTCGCGGCTTTGGCCATTGACGTTGGCGCGTTGTACGCCGAAAAGGCCCAACTGCAAAACGGGGCCGATGCCGCGGCGCTCGCGATCGCTGGTGATTGCGCCGCCGGCGACTGCGGGACCCCCACCACGACGGCATCAAGGCTCGCCAACGGAAACGCCAACGACGGTTCAAGCGGCGTTTCCTCCATCACTTTTCCCCAGGCGACCACGGTACGCGTCGAGACAAACAGTCGCGATGCCACCACCGGTTCGAACAGCTTTTCCCTGTTCTTCGCGAGAGTGCTGGGAATCAATTCCGCAGACGTTCGGGCCACAGCCCAAGCGTCCTGGGGGCCACCTTCGACGGGCACGACCCTTCCCTGGACCATGAGCGAGTGTGTCTTCGAGAAGTACCTCACGCCCAGTCAGTTAGCGTCACTGCAATCCACCGGGAATTTCACCGGCGATCCAGTGCCGACCCATATCCTGATGCGTTACGACACGAACGCGCCCACGTATCCGGGCTGTGCAGCACAGAACGGCTATGAACCCGGCGGCTTCGGCTGGCTCGTTACTAATTCGGGCTGCTCTACGAACATCAGCATTTCAGCACAAGTGAGCGGTCAACCCGGTAATCACTTCCCGAATGCCCCCGCCTGCAGCACGGTTCTCTCCACGATCATGGACAAACCCGTCCTTGTTCCTCTCTTCAACTCGGCGACGGGGAACGGTAGCAACGCGACCTACACCCTCGTGGGGTTTGGTGCATTCCAGGTAACGGGCTACAAGTTCAGCGGCTCGGGAGGAGTCAGTGACTCTCTCGCACCCAGCTGCACAGGAAACTGCCGCGGTATTCAAGGCTTTTTCGCTCGTTTTGTTTCCCTTCAAGAGGGAATGTCGATCGGCGGCGGCCTTCCCGATTTTGGGGCCTCCGTGATCGCGCTTACGGGGTAGATCCTGGACTCCGCTTAGCCAATTCAATTGATCTGGGATTTTGAAAGGAGCTAGTCAAGTGAAATCACGCCTACTGGGAGGCATCGCAGCGCTGCTGTTGGCGGTTGTCGGAGCTGTACTACTTGTTGTGTACGTGCAAGGTGCCGATGCCAGAGCAGCAAAAGGAATGGACCCCATAAGTGTACTCGTCGTCAAGGACGCAGTCCCCGCTGGAACAAAAGCCGAAGATCTCGGCAGCAGAGTCGAGCTAAAGTCGATTCCGCAGTCAGCGGTTGCGTCAGGCGCCCTCCACGAGCTGACCGACCAGAACGGAAAAGTCACCTCCGTTAATTTGGCACCCGGGGAGCAGCTTATTTCCTCTAGGCTGGTGGCACCCGCAGAACTGGTTCCTGGAACCGTTCCGGTTCCAGACGGTATGACCGAAGTTACCTTCCTTCTCACACCCGAACGGATGCTTGGTGGCCGGCTTGCGGCTGGCGACAAAGTCACCGTTTACAGCTCGTTTAAGACCGACGAGCCGATGCCCGCGGGCACAAACATACCAGCGGGATCGAAGCAGTCGACAGGGCTCCTTTTCCACGATGTCCTCGTGACTGCTGTGCAACAGGCCCCCGCGCAAACACAAAAAGCGAGCTCTACTTCGACGGACCCTGCAGTGGCCATGCCCAATGGCTCTGCGTTCGTCACGGTGGCTAGGAGCGATGCAGACGCCTCAAAGATGGTCTTCAGTTCCGAATTCGGGACACTGTGGCTCGCCAAACAAACGGACACCACCAAGAAGAGCAATCCTCCAATCACTACATTCGGAGGGCTGTACTAATGAGTCGCTTTGTAGCCATCACTGCTGTTCGCGATTTTGAGGGCCGCGTGCGTCAAGCCATTGCCGGTGCCCTTCATGGCGAACTGCAGACTTTGTCTCCAGACGTCTTGTCCGGCGGACCGGACGATGTTTTTAGGCAGCTCAATGGTGCTCCACCCGAGGTCCTGATTCTCGGCCCAGGGGTCACCCCGGAGAATGCCTTGAAACTGGCGACTGTCTTCGATCTCCAGTATCCGGAGATCAGCCTTTTGCTCATTGCAGAACCGAGTCCCGACCTCATCCTAAGAGCCATGCATTCCGGGATACGTGATGTAGTCACCCCCGAAATAGACGTCAACGAACTCCGGGTGTTGCTTGAGCGCGCATGTCTGGCCTCGGCCAGCCGACGTAGGGGAATGGCTCCGGCCGCGGATCCAAGCCAGGAGCGCGGACGCGTCGTCGCTGTTATGTCTCCCAAAGGCGGGGTAGGAAAGACGACTGTTGCAACCAATCTGGCGATCGGATTGGGGAAGCTGGCGCCCATGGGCGTCGTCATCGTTGACCTTGACCTGCAATTCGGCGACGTTGCCTCGGGGTTGCTACTCGAACCTGAGCACTCGATCACTGAAGCCGTCCGCGGAACGGCCTCCCAGGATTCCATGGTCCTGAAGGCCTTCCTTACTGTGCATCCAGCGGGAATTTACGCCCTCTGCGCACCAAGGACACCGGCGGAATCGGACTACATCACGGCTGATCACGTCTCCCAGCTCATCAACCAGCTGGCCAGCGAGTTCAAGTATGTTGTCGTGGACACGGCTCCAGGGCTCGGCGAGCACTGCCTGGCCACTTTGGAACTGGCCACCGACGGCGTGTGGGTATGCGGCATGGACGTCCCGAGTATCCGGGGTCTTCGAAAATGCTTCAGCGTGCTGAAGGAACTTCAGCTTCTCCCCGCCGGCCGGCACACCGTATTGAACTTCGCTGATCGCAGGAGCGGAATCTCAGTACAGGACGTCGAGGCGACCATCGGGGTGCCGATCGACACAGTGATTCCCCGTTCACGGACGCTGCCTTTCAGCACCAACCGAGGTATCCCGGTGCTACAGGGCACTACACGCGATGCAGCGTCGAAGGGCTTGAAGAAGCTTGTAGACCGCTTCGATCCGAAGTGGGTATCAACTACCCACAACCAACAGCACCGACGGGTGGTTGTGTCATGAAGCTTTCAGCCCGACTCTCCAATTCACAACGTTCTCCCGAAGTGGACGGCGCCAATCCCGATTTGTCCGAAGGCATCAACTCACCGCCAACCGAGGTCCCTGCCGTCGTTGCCGTAGCCCCGTCATTGGCTCCGGTTTCTAGGTCGTCGTCACCGTTGTACCTGTCTGGCGGCCAAGAGACACCAGTTGTCGATGCGCTTGCTGGACTGAAGGAGCGCGCTGCACAGGCTCTTTTTGAACGGATGGGAACACGATTTGGTGATACATCCTCGTCCGAAGAGGAACTTCGTGCCACTGCGATTGATGAACTCTCGGCTGTAATTGACCAGGAACAGGTCCCTCTTTCGCCAGAGGAACGTAGGCGCCTCATCCGAGAGATCGCGGACGAGGTTATGGGTTACGGACCCCTTCAGCGTCTACTTGAGGATCCATCAGTCACTGAAATCATGGTCAATCGATTTGACCAGATCTATATCGAACGCCATGGCCACCTCTCCTTGACGGGTGCGCGGTTCAGTTCAGACGATCATCTTCGAAAAGTCATTGAGCGGATCGTGTCGCGTGTGGGACGTCGCATCGACGAATCTTCGCCCCTCGTTGACGCGAGGCTGGAGGACGGTTCTCGTGTGAACGCGATTATTCCTCCGCTCGCGGTGAACGGGCCCTCCCTCACCATCAGGAAATTCAGCCACGTACCCCTCACTGTGCAGAATCTCGTTGAGTGGGGTTCGCTCACGCCCGAAATCGCGGAGCTGCTTAGCGCGTGCGTTCGGGCGCGTTTGAACATCATTGTCTCCGGCGGAACCGGCACCGGTAAGACGACCCTGCTCAACGTACTGTCCTCATTCATACCTGAGGAAGACCGGATCGTGACCATCGAGGATGCCGTAGAACTTCAGCTACAGCAACAACACGTGGTACGTCTCGAGAGCCGTCCCCCGAACATTGAAGGCAAGGGCGCGATAGGCATACGGGATCTGGTACGCAATTCCCTCCGTATGAGGCCAGACCGAATCATCGTAGGCGAAGTGCGAGGCGGTGAATCCCTGGATATGTTGCAGGCCATGAACACCGGGCACGACGGTTCCCTCTCAACCGTGCATGCAAATTCACCGCGCGATGCCATTGCACGTCTGGAAACGCTAGTCCTCATGGCAGGAATGGATTTGCCGCTCCGCGCCATCCGCGAGCAAGTGTCCTCCGCGGTAGACCTTCTGGTCCAGGTCACACGGTTGCGCGACGGAAGCCGTCGAGTGACCCACGTCACCGAAGTTCAGGGGATGGAGGGGGAAATCGTGACCTTGCAGGACGCCTTCTTGTTCGACTATTCCGCCGGGATCGATCCCTTCGGCCGTTTCCTGGGTAAACCGATTCCGACAGGAATACGTCCACGGTTTCTCGATCGCTTTGCCGAACTCGGCATCGCGGTGTCTCCGGCAGTCTTCGGTGTTGAATCCGTTCCGGCAGGGAGGCGGTAGCGATGGCCTTGCTCTCGACGCCCTTGGCCGGCTTTGCACTGTGTCTCGCCGCTCTCTTCGTGGTGTTCTTTGTAGTGCTCAAACCACGCCACGGTTCGGTTCCGCTCAGTCGCCGTCGTTGGGGCCATCAGCCTGAACCATCCGCCATCAGCAAAGTCTCACAGTCCACCGCCGACGCGGTGGCCGGCGTCCTTGGCGAATCTGGAGGGCCATACAACCGCGCACTGCTTTATAACGCCGGCCTGAAGATGGCTCCTGCAGACTTCACAGTTCTCGTCGCAGCATGTGCGCTCGCTGTAGGCGTGTTTGGAACATTGACCGTCAATTGGCCTGTTGGCCTTGTGGGGGCCGCGGTGACCCCTTTCCTCGCAAGGATAGTGCTGGGATTCCTCGCCGAGAAGCGGCGAGGAAAATTTGATCGTCAGCTCACCGATTCCATCCAAATGTTGATCGGCGGCCTGCGCGCCGGCCACAGCGTGATGCGCTCGATCGAAGCCGCCGCACTAGAGGCCGACGTTCCGAGTTCCGAAGAATTTGCCCGCATCGTGAACGAAACGCGTATCGGAAAGGACGCTCGCCAGGCTATCGAGGAATGCGCCGACCGCATGCAGAGCGAGGATTTTCGCTGGATAGGCCAAGCTATCCAGATCAACCGTGAAGTCGGCGGCGATCTGGCGGAGGTTCTTGAGCAAGTAGCGGCAACCATTCGAGAGCGAAGCGAGATAAAGGGCCACGTTCGGTCGCTAAGCGCCGAGGGGAAGATGTCTGCCTACATTCTGATGGCCCTTCCAATTGGCGTCGGATTGTTCATGAAGGCAGTCAACCCCGGCTATCTCGACGTGATGTTCCAGCAGCCCATCGGACTCATCATGCTTGCGGTGAGTTTCCTGCTCTTTGTCGTTGGCGGTTTCTGGATGAGCCGCATCGTCAAGATCAAGTTCTAAGGAGAACGGCAATGACTCCCATGGTTTGGCTCATCATCGCAGCGATTGTGCTGCCCTTGGCCTACTTCGCGTGGGTCCTTATCACGCTGGACAGAAAGGGTGCTTTGGCTGTCCAGACGAATCTAGGAACCGGTTTGTCGCGAGCCGGCAATCCCGAAGTTCAACGCACCTCCCTATTGCTTGGGCTTTCTAAGCGGACTACTCCTCGAAGCTACGAAGCAAAACTGGACCGATGGCTCGCAATGGCGGGCCGGCCGCAGTCCATGCCCTTGGAGAAGCTGATCATCTCGAAACCGATTGCCGCGCTGACTGGCGCCGCGATCGGCTTTCTTCTCTTCAGCAGCACACCGTCATCAACAAACCTCGGCATCGCTATCTTCTTGACGATCTTCCTCTACTTCGCGCCGGATCTTCTGATCTACAACAAGGGAATCAAGCGTCAGGAAGCGATCGAATTGGAGCTCCCTAATACCCTGGACCAGATGTTGATTGCCGTTGAAGCCGGACTTGGATTCGAATCGGCCATGGCACGGGCCGGAACAACTGGAAACGGCCCGCTGGCTCAGGAACTCACGCGGACACTTCAGGACATCCAAGTTGGGCGCCCACGCCAAGAATCCTACGAGGCGCTGGCTGCGAGGAGCACCGTTCCAGATGTCCGGAGCTTCGTCAGGGCAGTCGTCCAGGCCGACAAGTACGGAATTGGAATCGCCAAGGTACTTCGCACACAGGCGAAGCAAGCAAGAGTTAAGCGCAGGCAGCGGGCCGAGGAAAAGGCCATGAAGCTCCCCGTAAAGGTATTGTTCCCGCTGATTTTCTGTATCTTCCCGGTCCTTTTCATCGTCCTGCTTGGCCCCGCAGCCATCAACATCATCGCGGCGTTCACCTAGGACAGCTCTGCTAAACGCACCCTGCTCCAGGGTGCGTGCGGAAACTCATGACCAGCGCATCTGGGGCGCTATTGACCGACCACCCGCGAACCCAGAACCGCGGGCGGTCATCGCAGGCCCCCTCCACGGTACCCAGAGCCGGGAGGGGGCCGTCCAACGTCCAAGCCCCGGCGAACGGCCAGGCCGTCCGGGACAGCTTGGAAGCCCCAAACCTACTCCCGCCGAGCCCGCGTCAGCTCGGCCCGTGCGAACAGTTCGTCGTCGGAGGGATACGCCACTTCCTCCAGAACCAAGGGATGCGGCGCGGCCAACACCGACTTGGCATCCCTCACGCCGGCAAGCAAACGTTCATGCAACCACTCGGGACTCTCCAGTCCCTCCCCCACCCGAAATGCCGATCCCACCAGGGCGCGCACCATGTTGTGGCAAAAGGCATCCGCCTGGACGTTGGCCACCAGCACACCGTCGCTGCCGCGGACGAACTCCAGCCGCTGCAGCTCGCGGATAGTGGTGGCTCCCTCGCGGGGCTTGCAGTAGGCACGGAAATCCTGGAGCCCGAGCAGCGCCGCGGCTCCCGCGTTCATCGCGTCCTCGTCCAACTCAGTCTTGTGCCACAGGGTGAGCCTGCGCAGGACAGGATCCCAGCGCTCGGCGCCATCGGCGATCCGGTAGCTGTAGCGGCGCCACAACGCTGAGAAGCGAGCGTCGAAACCATCAGGCGCCAGTCCGACGTCGTGCACTTCAATGGCGCCGGTCTCATCCTGCAGGACCCGGCTCAAGGCTCCGCGAAGCCGCCGCAGCAGCGCTGCAGAGGGGTCGATCTCGTGGCCCCTCGGCAGTCCGCCCCACTCGGCCTCGGACAGATCGATGTGCGCCACTTGTCCTCGCGCGTGGACACCGGCGTCGGTCCGCCCCGCCACGGTGACCCGCACAGGACGCCGCACGATCAGCGCCAACGCCTCTTCCAACGAACCCTGCACGGTCCGGAGACCGGGCTGAAGGGCCCACCCGTTGAAAGGGCCCCCGTCATACGAAAGATCCATCCGGACACGCAAAAACCCGCCGCCCCCCAAAACGGGGGCAGCGGGTTTTCGTTCGTTCATAGACTTAAGTCTACTGTGAAGAATTCAGTGAATTACTTCTTTTCCTCAGCGGCCGGAGCCTCTTCGGTTTCAGCAGCTTCAGCTTCGGGAGCTTCGGCTTCGGTCTCGGGGGCTTCAGCCTCAACGACCTCTTCCTCAGCAACCGGAGCGGCTTCTTCGGCGGCCGGAGCAGCCTTCTCAGCGTCCTTCTTGGCAGCAGCAGTTGCCTCGGCAACTACAGCCTGCTTCGGGGAAACCGGCTCAAGAACCAGCTCGATGACAGCCATGGGAGCGTTGTCGCCCTTGCGGTTGCCGATCTTGGTGATGCGGGTGTAGCCACCATCGCGGTTGGCAACGGCGCCGGCGATGTCGGTGAACAGCTCGTGGACGATGCCCTTGTCGCTGATCAGGCCGAGCACTCGACGGCGGGAGGACAGGTCGCCGCGCTTGGCGAAGGTCACGAGGCGCTCCGCGTACGGCTTCAGGCGCTTGGCCTTGGTGACCGTCGTGGTGATGCGCTTGTGCTCGAACAAGGCTGCTGCCAGGTTCGCGAGCATCAGGCGCTCGTGAGCCGGACCGCCTCCGAGGCGCGGACCCTTAGTGGGGGTAGGCATAGTAATTTCTCCTGTAATGAAGGCCGTCCGGGTCCGAACGTGGACTCGGTGGCCAAGATCTGCTTGTTAGAGCTCGTCGTCGCTGAACGCGGCGTCGTCCTCTTCGATGGCTGCGGCGCGGGCTGCAAGATCGAAACCGGGAGGGGAATCCTTGAGGGACAGACCCAGTTCAACCAGCTTTGCCTTGACCTCATCGATGGACTTCGCACCGAAGTTACGAATGTCCATCAGGTCAGCCTCGGAGCGGGCAACGAGTTCACCCACGGTGTGGATGCCCTCACGCTTGAGGCAGTTGTAGGAACGGACGGTGAGGTCCAGATCCTCGATCGGCAGTGCCATGTCAGCTGCCAGGGCAGCGTCCGTCGGCGACGGGCCAATCTCGATACCTTCAGCTGCGGTGTTCAGCTCACGTGCAAGACCGAACAGTTCCACCAAGGTGGTGCCTGCCGAAGCAACGGCGTCGCGCGGGGCGATAGCCTGCTTGGTCTCGACGTCGACAATCAGCTTGTCGAAGTCAGTGCGCTGCTCAACACGGGTAGCTTCCACGCGGAAGGTAACCTTCAAGACCGGCGAGTAGATCGAGTCGACCGGGATACGGCCGATCTCGGAGTCGCCGGACTTGTTCTGAGCTGCCGAAACGTAGCCGCGGCCGCGTTCGATGGTCAGTTCGAGTTCGAACTTGCCCTTCGAGTTCAGCGTGGCAATGTGCAGATCCGGGTTGTGGAATTCGACGCCGGCCGGCGGAGCGATGTCCGCGGCCGTGACGACTCCGGGGCCCTGCTTGCGCAGGTATGCAACAACCGGCTCATCGTGCTCGGAGGACACCGAGAGGTTCTTGATGTTCAGGATGATCTCAGTGACATCTTCCTTGACACCCGGAACCGTGGTGAACTCGTGCAGCACGCCATCGATCCGGATGCTGGTTACAGCAGCACCGGGGATGGAGGAGAGCAGGGTACGGCGGAGGGAGTTTCCGAGGGTGTAACCAAAGCCCGGTTCCAGCGGTTCAATGATGAAACGCGAGCGGTTCTCGGAGACTACTTCTTCAGACAGAGTGGGGCGCTGTGCAATAAGCACTTAGGTTTCCTTTCGGCGAGCATCCGCTATATGACGCAACACAGGTGGTGGAAATCGGCTTGGTTCCGGCTTTGCCGGCCGGGCGCCACGGAGCAGTCAGGCTGTTCCGTGGCGAACCCGGCCGGCAAGGCCAAGAATCCAATTAGACGCGGCGGCGCTTCGGCGGGCGGCAACCGTTGTGGGCGCTGGGGGTGACGTCCTGGATGGAGCCGACCTCGAGGCCAGCGGCCTGCAGCGAACGGATTGCGGTCTCGCGTCCGGATCCCGGTCCCTTGACGAACACGTCAACCTTGCGCAGACCGTGCTCCTGGGCGCGCTTTGCAGCAGCCTCTGCAGCCATCTGGGCGGCGAACGGGGTGGACTTGCGGGAGCCCTTGAATCCAACCTCACCGGCGGAAGCCCAGGAGATTACAGCACCGTTCGGGTCCGTGATGGACACGATGGTGTTGTTAAAGGTGCTCTTGATGTGCGCCTGGCCAAGCGCGATATTCTTCTTGTCCTTCTTACGCGGCTTGCGAACCGCGCCACGAGTCTTCGGGGGCATTATTTCTCCTACAGAAAGTTTATTGGGGGAAAGTCAGCTGCTTGGGCCCACATTTGCCGGGTTCCCTAAAATCGCGCAGCGATTTTAGGGGGCGAATGGGGACTAGCGGCCGGCTTTCTTCTTGCCGGCGACGGTACGCTTCGGGCCCTTGCGGGTACGAGCGTTGGTCTTCGTACGCTGACCGCGTACGGGCAGGCCCTTGCGGTGACGCAGGCCTTCGTAGCTGCCGATTTCAACCTTGCGGCGGATATCTGCTGCTACTTCGCGGCGAAGGTCACCCTCAACCTTGTAGTTGCCTTCAATGTAGTCACGCAGCTGGACCAGCTCGGCGTCAGTCAGGTCCTTGACGCGAACGTCAGCGCTGATGCCGGTGGCAGCCAGGGTTTCGTGTGCACGGGTCTTGCCCACGCCGTAGATGTAAGTAAGCGCAATTTCCAACCGCTTTTCGCGGGGAATGTCTACGCCAGCGAGACGAGCCATAGTGGCAGTACTCCTTGAATAAACCGGAGGTCGTAGGCAGTACACCCGCACTTTCAGTGCGGCCCCAGCCTCCGACCGGGGGTTAGCTGTCCAGGCTCTAATACGTCCCGATTCAGCTTGTGCTGCCTTTATTTACTTGCGTGGGTTAGCAACCCAGGTTTGCCCTCTCGGGCGCTAGTTCCCTTGCGGGGAATTAGCCCTGGCGCTGCTTGTGGCGCGGGTTCTCGCAGATCACCATGACCCGGCCATTACGGCGGATCACTTTGCACTTGTCGCAGATCTGCTTAACGCTCGGCTTGACCTTCATGGCGTTCCTTTGCGTGTTGCAGTTGGTCAGCTGTCGCGGCAACTACCCCGGTTTCCCAAGGCTGCCGCCCAGCAATTACTTGTAACGGTAGACGATGCGACCACGTGTGAGGTCGTAAGGGCTTAGCTCCACCACTACGCGGTCCTCAGGGAGAATCCTGATGTAGTGCTGTCGCATCTTCCCCGAGATATGTGCAAGAACGATGTGCTTGTTGGTGAGCTCAACGCGAAACATCGCATTGGGCAGCGCCTCAGTCACAACGCCCTCGATCTCAATGACCCCGTCCTTCTTGGCCATATCCTCCGCTAACTGTTGTTTGCCGCAATCCTCCGGTTAGGCACCGGAAAATCTGCGGACGTTTTTTGTTTGTTTGGCCGTCCGGCTCCTGCCACTCCACGAAGCAGGACTCGCGACCTGTTAAATGGGCGTGGCTGTGCAGACAACCAACAGACAACTCTACGCCAAGTCGGCGCGAAAGTTAAATCCGCCCATGCTAGCGCAGACAGCGGCACGGTGTCACCCTTCACCGTGCCGCGAAGCCCCGCGAATCCCGCTAAACCGCGCCGTAGGCGGGGAAGGTGCCTGCCGCCGTCGTGACCGATTCCGCAGCCGCGACACCATCGAGGACAGCAAGGCGGACGGCGTCTGCCGCCGCGCTTTGCAGGGTAATGAGCGAAACCTGCCTTGCTTGTTCCGAACTGCGGTCAAGCGCGACGCCGCCCGTCGCCAGCGCGAACACAGTGTCGCCGTCGGCGAGGGTATGGGAAGGACTCAGCGCCCGGGCGAGGCCGGCGTGCGCGGCACTCGCGGTGCGCTTGCATTCGGCGGGGTCGAGGACCGCGTTCGTGGCGACGACGACGAGTGTGGTGTTCAGTGCCGGGGGTCCAGCCGGTTCGGAGTTGGCGGATTCCCCCCGCCCGGACGATGCGCCGATAGGCATCCCCAGCGCGTTGACCACTGCGAGCGCACCCACCACCACGCCCCCGTCCAGGGTGATGGACGCGGTCCCCACTCCCCCTTTGAACGCGCCCCGCCCGATCACGGCACCGGTACCGGCACCGACGTTTCCGCGCCCGACGTCGGCGTGCTCGCCCGACGCCGCGGCCGCGGCCGCTTCGTATCCCATGGCTTCGTCGGGGCGGGCGGCAAAGTCGCCGCCGCGGCCCAGGTCGAAGATTGCCGCGGCCGGAACGATCGGCACCACTCCCCCGGGCACCGCGAATCCGCGTCCTTGTTCTTCGCACCATCGCTGGGCACCGTGGGCCGTGACCAAACCGAAGGCACTCCCGCCGGTGAGCACGACGGCGTCGACCGTGGGCACGAGGGTGGTGGGGTCGAGCGCGTCCGTCTCGTGCGTGCCCGGCCCGCCGCCGCGTACGTCCACCGAACCCACCGTCCCGGGAGGCGGGAGGACAACGGTCACCCCGCTCAGCCAGCCATCGCCGGTCCGTTGGACATGTCCCACCCGGATTCCAGGCACATCAGTGATCTTGGAAGTCATGTGCCCATTCTGCTCCCCCTCACCCAAGTAGCTCGCAGTTGTTGTCGTTATGAGCCGTCTAAACGACAACAACTGCGAGCCAGTTGGGCACAAGCGGTAGTCGTGCCTCGAATGTAAACACGGCCCCACCCGTCACGAAACATCGAGTAAACAAGCGCAAAAGCCTTGTCCAACAATCCCGCGAACTGCCCTTTTTGTGACTTGACAGAGGCTCCCGTGTGGTGAGGTAAATCTAGCCGCCCCCTTGACCCACCAGTCCGAGTCCGGCGCGCCCCGATATCTGCGAACCGTTAGAGACCTCCCATGACAAGACAGCTGACTAGCAGCCCCGCGGCCACCGCGCAGGCTGTCCCGGCCCCTCAGCGCCGGGGACGTTGGTCCGGCCGAACCCGACGCGACTTCTTCGTGTTCCTGGCACTGGCCCTGCCGAACTTGGCGCTGATCGCGGTGTTCACGTATCTGCCCTTGATCAACAACATGTACTACTCGACCCTCGACTGGACCTTGGGCTCCACCTCGGCCACTGTTGTGGGCCTTGACAACTATGTCGCCTTCTTCACCAGCTCCGACGCTCCGCAAGTACTTGGCACCACCCTCGTCTTCACCGTGGTCACCGTCGGCGGTTCCATGACGCTGGGCCTCTTGGTGGCCCTCGCCTTGAACGCGAAGGTACGCGGCACCACATTTGCGCGTTCAGCGGTCTTCGCCCCCTACGTCCTCAGCGGCGTGGGTGTCGGCCTCGTGTGGCTGTTCATCTTCGACCCCGGATACGGCGTGCTGTCCTGGCTGCTCCGCGGCATCGGCCAGCAAAGCCCGCAGTGGATCAACGATCCGCAGCTCTCCCTCGTGATGGTCATCATCGTCTACGTGTGGAAGAACCTCGGCTATTGCGCCGTCGTGTACCTTGCCGGGCTCCAGTCACTCCCGAAGGACGTCATGGAGGCAGCGTCCCTGGACGGAGCCAACGGCCTCCGCCGCTTCATGAGCATCTCCGTTCCGCTGCTCTCGCCCACAACGTTCTTCCTCCTGATCACCACGATGATCAGCTCGCTTCAGGCCTTTGACCTCATCCGGATCATGACACCGCTGGGCAACGGCACCAGCACGCTGATCTACGAGGCGTATCTGCAAGCCTTCGGCGCCTACAACCGCGCCGGGTACTCCGCCGCCATCTCGGTGGTGCTCTTCGCCATCCTGCTCATCATCACCGTGCTCCAGTTGCGGTTCGTCGAACGGAAGGTGCACTACTCATGAGCACGCTCTCTCCCGTCAGCCCCAACCCCGCTAGCGGCGTCGGGGCCCTGAAAGCTCCCGACGGCGGTCCGGATCTCCCAGCGCGGCGTGACAAGCCGTTCTCCCGCGCAAACCTGGTCCAGGCACTGGCCGGAGGTTATATCCCGCTGATCGTGGCCACCCTGGTGGTTGTCCTCCCGCTGTTGTGGATGGTGTTGAGTTCCTTCAAGCAGCCGGGCGAAATCGTCACCACTGATCTCAAGATCCTGCCGCAGGGCCTGAACCTCGATAACTACCACACGGCCATGACAACGGTGCCGTTCGCGCGGTTCTTCCTGAACAGCCTCATCGTCACCACGGTCGGCTCCACGGTCAAGGTGATCCTGGCGATCCTGACCGCCTACGCCCTGGTTTTTGTCCGCTTCCCGTTCAAGAACGTCATCTTCGTCGTAATCCTCGTGGCCCTGATGGTGCCGCCGCAGGTATCGATCCTCCCCAACTACATCCTGATCGCTGGGATCGGCGGGAAGAACACCCTGTGGGGGATCATTCTTCCGGGCCTCGGCACGGCCTTTGGGACTTTCCTCCTTCGCCAGCATTTCAAGACGCTTCCGGCTTCCATCCTCGAAGCCGCGGAAATCGACGGCGCCGGCCATTGGCGCAGGCTGTGGCAAGTTGTCGTTCCTGTCTCGCTCCCGTCCATCGCCACCGTTGCCCTCGTCACGGTGGTCAGCGAATGGAACGACTACATCTGGCCCCTGATCATCACGGACCGGCCGGAAACCATGACCCTCCCGGTCGGCCTGACCCTGCTTCAGAACTCTGAAGGAAACGGCGCAGGCTGGGGAATCCTGATGGCCGGAGCCGTACTCGTCATCATCCCCATCCTCCTGGTCTTCGCAGCGTTGCAGCGCTACATCGTTGCCGGGCTCACCCAGGGCAGCGTCACAGGCTAGCTACACCGCACCATCCAGCGCGGCCTTCCCCGAACCCCGGCCGCACCGTCCAGACACAACCTCACCACCTTTGCATCCTTGAGAGGACCAACCATGGCAATGAACCTTGACCGTAGAAACTTCCTGGGGCTCGCCGGCCTCGGAGTCGCCGCCGCCGCCCTGGCAGCATGCGGCGGTCCGTCGACCAGCGGCAGCGCAGCGAGCAGCAGCCCTTCGGACATCGACTTCACCGGCGTCAAGCCGGCCGGTTCGTTCGACTTCTGGACCAGCCACCCCGGGCAGTCCCAGGCCGTCGAGCAATCCATCGTCGACAAGTTCCAGGCTAAGTTCCCGGACATCAAAGTGAACCTCGTGACGGCAGGCGCCAACTACGAGGAAATCGCCCAGAAGTTCCAGACCTCCCAGGCCGCCAAGTCGGCCCTCCCCGGCCTCGTAGTACTCTCGGACGTCTGGTGGTTCCGCTACTACACCAACGGCAACATCATCCCGTTGGACGGACTCATCAAGCAGCTGGACGTCAAGATTGACGACTTCCAGAAGTCCCTCGTTGCGGACTACCAATACGCCAACAAGCAGTGGGCGCTCCCCTATGGCCGTTCCACCCCGCTCTTCTACTACAACAAGGACCATTTCAAGGCCGCCGGCCTTCCGGACCGCGCTCCCAAGACGTGGCAGGAGTTCGCCGACTGGGCCCCGAAGCTCCAGGCCAGCTCGGGCGCGAAGTACGCCTACATCTACCCCGCCCTTGCCGGGTACGCCGGCTGGACCCTGCAGAACAACCTGTGGGGCTGGGGCGGCAGCTGGTCCAACGGCTGGACCTTCAACTGCGATTCCCCGGAGTCCGTCGCGGCGCTGCAGTGGGCCCAGGACTCCATCTACAAGGACAAGTGGGCCGGCGTCTCTTCCAAGAACGCCGCGGACGACTTCGCCGCAGGCATCACGTCCACCACGATCTCCTCCACCGGCGACCTGCTGGGCGTGCTGAAGTCCGCCAAGTTCAACGTCGGCGTCGGCTTCCTGCCCGGCGGACCCAAAGCCGCGACCAACGTCTGCCCCACCGGCGGAGCGGGCCTCGGGATCCCCAGCGGGGTCAGCAAGGAGGTCCAGCTCGCAGCTGCCACCTTCCTGAAATTCATGACCGAACCGGAGAACACCGCGGCGTTCTCCGCCGCGACCGGATACATGCCCACGCGCGTCTCCGCGGACATGACGGCTGTCCTCGCCAAGACCCCGCAGATCAAGACGGCCATGGACCAGCTCGCAGTGACCAAGGTGCAGGACAACGCCCGGGTGTTCCTGCCCGGTGCCGACCAGGAGATGGCCAAGGCTGCCGCGAAGATCCTCACCCAGCAAGGCGATGTCAAGGCCACCATGACGGACCTCAAGGCAACACTCGATGGCATCTACACCAAGGACGTGAAGCCCAAGCTCAAGAGCTAGCTAACTCCCCTGATACGCAAAATCCCTGGCGACACCGGAATTCCGGAGTCGCCAGGGATTTTGCGTATCGGTTTCGGGCCCGGACGTCAGGGAATCGGAACGGGCACGACGCCGAGCGGCACCAGCTGCTCCGCGCCGCCGTCGGGCGCGGAAAGCACCCAGATGCCCTTTTCGTGGACGGCGACCGAGTGCTCCCACTGGCACGAACGCTTGCCGTCGGTGGTCACCACGGTCCAGTCGTCGTCGAGGGTTGCTGTTTCAATGCTGCCGCGGACGAGCATGGGTTCAATCGCGAGGCACAGTCCCGGCCTGATCTTCGGACCGCGGTGCGTGGTGCGGTAGTTCAACACGTCAGGGGCCATGTGCATCTCGGAACCGATGCCGTGGCCTACGTAGTCTTCCAGGATGCCCAGCGGCTTTCCCGGCGCGGAGGAGACGTAGTCATCCACGGCGTTGCCGATATCGCCCACGAACTTGCCCTTCGCCAAAGCAGCGATTCCACGCCACATGGCGGCCTGGGTGACATCCGAGAGCCGCTGGTCTTCAGGATCCGCCGTCCCGACTATCACGGTGCGCGCCGAGTCGGAGTGCCAACCGTCCACGATTGCTCCGCCATCAATCGAGATGATGTCCCCGTCCTGGAGGACGCGGTCACCGGGAATGCCGTGGACTACCTCCTCGTTGACGGACGTGCAGATGGTGGCCGGGAAGCCGTGGTAACCGAGGAAATTCGACTTCGCTCCAGCGTCGATGAGGACCGCCGCAAACACGGCGTCGATCTCGCGCGTGGTCACGCCTGGTTTCGCAGCTTCAACGGCCGCGTCGAGCGCTCTGCTGAGGACCAATCCGGCCTCGTGCATCTTGCGCATTTGCTCGTTGGTCTTGTATTCGATGCGGGGCTGGCCGAACGCCATGGTCTCCTCTTGTCGTGTACTGCTTGTAGTGGGCTGCAGAAGCAGATCACCCTCTGATCCCCTATTTTCCCGCATCCGTGCCCGTGCCGGAAACCGGAGCCGCAAACGTGCCGGAGGCCTCACGATGCGCGGTCCGGGAGGGGTGCAGAAAAGGACGTGTCCCGCGTCCCGAGTATTTCACTCCGGATGCGGGACACGCCCTTTTCACGAGTCATGCGGCAACTAGACCGCCTTGGCAGCCTCGATGGCCAGCAACACACGGTCCGTGACCTCGTCGATGCCGCCAATGCCATCGACTCGGGTCAGGATGCCGCGTTCGGCATACTTGGCCACGACGGCCTCAGTCTGCTCGTGGTAAAGGTCCAGGCGGTGGCGGATGACACTTTCGTTGTCGTCCGAGCGCCCGGTCTCCTTGGCGCGGCCCAGCAAGCGTGAAACAAGTTCCTCGTCGTCGGCCGTCAGCTGAAGCACGACGTCGAGCTTCTCTTCGGTGTCGGCGAGGATCTGGTCCAGGTATTCCACCTGGGCGGTGGTGCGCGGGTACCCGTCGAGCAGGAACCCGTTCTCGACGTCGCTCTCGCTCAGCCGGTCGCGGACCATCTTGTTGGTGACGCTGTCCGGAACGAAATCGCCGGCGTCCATGTACTTCTTGGCTTCGATACCCAGCGGGGTTTCGCCCTTGACGTTTGCACGGAAGATGTCGCCGGTGGAAATGGCGACTACGCCCAAGCGCCCGGAAATCCGCTCGGCTTGGGTTCCCTTGCCCGAACCCGGGGGTCCAATGATCAGCATTCTCGTCATCGCAAAAGCCCTTCGTAGTGACGTTGTTGTAGCTGCGCATCAATCTGCTTGACGGTTTCCAGGCCCACACCAACCATGATCAGAATTGACGTGCCACCGAACGGGAAGTTCTGGTTGGCGCTGATCAGGACAAGTGCGACCAGCGGAATCAACGCCACGAAGCCCAGGTAGAAGGCTCCGGGGAGGGTGATCCTGGAAAGCACGTACTGCAGGTAGTCCGCGGTCGGTTTACCCGCCCGGATGCCCGGAATGAACCCGCCGTACTTCTTCATGTTGTCCGAGACCTCTTCAGGGTTGAAGGTGATCGCGACGTAGAAGTAGGTGAAGAACACAATCATGACGAAGTACAGCGCCATGTAGATGGGGTGGTCGCCCTTGGTGAGGTTGTTGTTGATCCACTCAACCCACGGGGCAATGGTCTCCCCGGCCTTCGGCTGGTTGAACTGCGCAATCAGCCCCGGCAGGTAGAGCATGGAGGAAGCGAAGATGACGGGCACGACGCCGGCCATGTTCACCTTGACGGGGATGTACGTGCTTGTCCCGCCGACAGTGCGCCGGCCGATCATACGCTTCGCGTACTGGACCGGAATGCGCCGCTGTGACTGCTCCACGAAGACCACGAGGGCCACGGTCACGAGACCGATCGCCAACACCGTGAAGAAGGTGCCCGGTCCCTTGGAATTCCAGATGGCCCCAAGGGAGGTCGGGAAACCGGCTGCGATGGACGTGAAGATGAGCAGGGACATACCGTTGCCCACGCCCTTCTCGGTCACAAGTTCGCCCATCCACATGATGAGTCCCGTACCAGCCGTCAAGGTGATGACCACAAGAATCGTGGCAATGATGCTCGTGTCCGGGATGATCGGGAGCTGGCAGTTGGGCAGCAGCTGCCCGGAGCGAGCCAGCGATACCAAAGTGGTGGCGTTCAGCAGGCCCAGCGCAATGGTCAGATAACGCGTGTACTGCGTCAGCTTCGACTGGCCGGAGGCACCTTCGTCATACAGCTGCTGGAACCGCGGAATGACCACGCGGAGCAGCTGCACGATGATGCTGGCCGTGATGTACGGCATGATCCCCAGGGCAAAGATCGAAACCTGCAGCAGTGCACCACCGCTGAACAGGTTGACGAGCTGGTAGAGGCCGCCCTGGTCCTGATTGCTTGACAAACATTGCTGAACATTTTGGTAGCTCACACCAGGCGAGGGGATAAAAGCTCCCAAGCGGAAGATTGTGATGATTCCCAGCGTGAACAACAACTTGCGTCGCAGATCAGGCGTCCGAAATGCCCGGCCGAATGCGCTTAGCAAGCGTCCTCCTGAGTTAAAAGTCCAAGGGTGTCGAAAGGGGTCATTGAAACCCAACACCCGAGTCTAACGGTTTGATGCGCGATGCGAACAATCGAGGGGTGCGCGCCATATGAAAAAACTCCCGGCGCGAGGGGCCGAAGCCCTCCACACCGGGAGTCTTTCACAGCGGGCGATAGCCCCAGAGCCCTTAGAGGGCAGTGGTGGTTCCGCCTGCTGCTGCGATCTTCTCAGCAGCGCTGGAGGAGAAAGCGTGGGCGGTGACGTCAACCTTGACGGTGATGTCGCCGGTGCCCAGCACCTTGACGGGCTGGTTCTTGCGAACGGCACCCTTCTCAACCAGTGCCTCGACGGTGACAGCGCCACCTTCCGGGAACAGCTCGTTGAGCTTGTCCAGGTTCACAACCTGGAACTCAACCCGGAACGGGTTCTTGAAGCCGCGAAGCTTCGGCAGGCGCATGTGCAGCGGCAGCTGGCCGCCGGCAAAGCCAGCCTTGACCTGGTAGCGGGCCTTCGTACCCTTGGTACCGCGACCGGCGGTCTTACCCTTGGAGCCTTCACCACGACCAACACGGGTCTTGGCAGTCTTGGCACCGGGGGCGGGACGCAGGTGGTGGACCTTCAGAGTGTTCTGCTTGTCGGCAGCCTCTGCGGCAGTCTTGTTCTCAGCCATTACTTCGCCTCCTCTACATTCACGAGGTGCGGAACCGTGTTGAGCATTCCGACAGTCACGGCGTCGGCGCTACGGACAACGGTGTGTCCGATGCGCTTGAGGCCGAGGGACCGCAGGGTTTCACGCTGGTTCTGCTTGGCGCCGATGACGCCCTTGATCTGGGTGATCTCCAACTGAGCGTCGGAGGGAGTCAGGTTCTTAGCCATGACTAGACACCTGCCTTCTGGTTCTGGAGTGCGCGCACCAGAGCAGCAGGAGCAACCTCGTCCAGCGGCAGGCCACGGCGGGCTGCCACGGAAGCGGGCTCTTCCAGTCGCTTCAGGGCGTCAACAGTCGCGTGAACGATGTTGATGGCGTTCGAGGAACCGAGCGACTTGGAGAGAACGTCGTGGATACCGACGCATTCCAGTACCGCGCGGACCGGACCACCGGCGATAACACCGGTACCCGGGGAAGCCGGACGCAGCATGACAACGCCTGCTGCGGCCTCACCCTGCACGCGGTGCGGGATGGTGTTGCCAACGCGGGGAACGCGGAAGAAGGACTTCTTAGCCTCTTCAACGCCCTTCGCGATAGCTGCCGGAACTTCCTTCGCCTTGCCGTAGCCAACGCCAACCAGGCCGTTGCCGTCACCGACGACGACGAGTGCGGTGAAGCTGAAGCGACGACCACCCTTGACGACCTTGGCAACACGGTTGATGGTTACAACGCGCTCTACGAACTGGCTCTTCTCGGCCTCGCGACCGCCGTCGCGGCCACCACGGCCACCACGGTCGCCGCGGCCCTGGCCACGGTCACCACGCTCGCCACGACGGCCGCCGCGGCGGTCGTCGGTGGCAGCAGCAGTCTCAGTTGCCTCAGCAGCTGCAGCTTCAGTCACCTGAATGTCCTTTTCGTTATTCTCAACGGTCACAGTGCCAGCCCACCTTCACGTGCGCCGTCAGCGACGGCGGCGATCCGGCCGTGGTACTTGTTACCACCGCGGTCGAAGACAACAGCTTCGATGCCTGCAGCCTTGGCACGCCCGGCAACGAGCTCGCCGACGCGCTTGGCCTTGGCAGTCTTGTCGCCGTCGAATGCACGAAGGTCAGCTTCCAAAGTGGAAGCGTAAGCCACGGTTACACCCTTGCTGTCATCGACAACCTGGACGAAGATGTGGCGTGCGGAGCGGTTGACGACCAGACGAGGACGAACAGCCGTGCCGGTGATGCGCTTGCGGATACGAAGCTGGCGACGGCTGCGTGCAGCAGACTTGCTCTTGTTCGTACGCTTCTTGTTAATTGCGATGGCCATGGTTTACTTACCAGCCTTTCCGACCTTGCGGCGGATAACTTCGCCGGCGTAACGGACACCCTTGCCCTTGTAGGGGTCGGGCTTGCGCAGCTTGCGAATGTTGGCAGCAACCTCGCCGACCTGCTGCTTTGAGATACCAGCGACGGAGAGCTTGGTCGGCCCCTCCACCGTGAAGGTGATGCCTTCCGGAGCGGAGACATTGACCGGGTGGCTGAAGCCGAGAGCGAACTCAAGGTCAGAACCCTTGGCCTGAACGCGGTAACCGGTACCAACGATTTCAAGCTTCTTTTCGTAGCCCTTGGTGACGCCCTCGATCATGTTGGCGATCAGGGTACGGGTCAGGCCGTGCAGGGAACGCGAAGCGCGCTCGTCGTTCGGGCGGGTGACAGTCAAGGTGCTTTCGTCCAGGGTGACCTCGATCGGGCTGGCTACAGTGTGGCTCAGCTCGCCTTTGGTGCCCTTGACGTTGATGACAGAGCCATCAACCTTAACTTCAACGCCGGCAGGAACGGTGATGGGGAGACGTCCAATACGTGACATTATTCTCTTCCTTTCCCGTTACCAGACGTACGCGAGGACTTCGCCGCCCACGCCCTTCTTGCCGGCCTGCTTGTCAGTCAGGAGGCCGGAAGAGGTGGACAGGATTGCGATACCCAGGCCACCCAGCACGTGAGGCAGGTTGGTGGACTTCGCGTAAACGCGGAGACCAGGCTTGGAAATGCGGCGGACACCAGCAATCGAACGCTCGCGGTTCGGACCGAACTTGAGGTCGATGGTCAGCTTCTTGCCGACTTCGGCTTCCTCTTCCTTCCAAGCAGCGATGTAGCCTTCTGCCTTCAGGATGTCGGCAACGCGTGCCTTGAGCTTGCTGTACGGCATGCTCACGGTGTCGTGGTATGCCGAGTTGGCGTTGCGCAGACGCGTAAGCATGTCTGCGACAGGATCTGTCATAGTCATTGTGGGCTCTTGCCCTTCCTCGTAATGGTTTCCGCGTGGGCTACAAAGCAGCCGCGGCCGGACCTACTACGTAGTTATTAGTCTTCGGATTTGAACGGGAAGCCAAGTGCCTTGAGCAGCGCACGGCCTTCGTCATCGGTCTTTGCAGTGGTGACAACCGTGATGTCCATACCGCGAACGCGGTCGATGGAGTCCTGGTCGATTTCGTGGAACATAACCTGCTCGGTCAGACCGAAGGTGTAGTTGCCGTTGCCGTCGAACTGCTTGCCGTTGAGGCCGCGGAAGTCGCGGATACGGGGCAGTGCGAGGGTGACGAGGCGGTCCACGAATTCCCACATACGGTCCCCACGCAGAGTTGCGTGTGCACCGATGGGCATGCCTTCGCGCAGCTTGAACTGTGCAATCGACTTGCGGGCCTTGGTTACCTGCGGCTTCTGGCCGGTGATCAGGGTGAGGTCGCGGACGGCGCCGTCGATCAGCTTGGAGTCCTTGGCGGCATCTCCAACACCCATGTTCACAACAACCTTCACCAGGCGGGGAACCTGGTTCACGTTCTCGTACTTGAATTCCTCAACCAGGGTCTGCTTGATGGAATCGGCGTACTTCGTCTTCAGACGCGGAACGATCTTCGCTGGAGTCTCGAGAGTCTCAGTCATTAGATGTCCTTCCCGGATGCCTTGGACACGCGGACACGGACGGTCTTGGAGACGCCGTCCTTCTCCACGGTCTCGAGACGGAAACCAACGCGGGTCGGCTTCTTGGTCGAGGGGTCAACAAGAGCAACGTTGGAGACGTGGATCGGGGCCTCAACGACCTCGATGCCACCGGTCTTGGTGCCGCGCTGCGACTGACCGACCTTGGTGTGCTTGGTGACTCGGTTGATGCCTTCTACGAGGAGGCGGTTGGCCTCCGGGTAAACGCGCAAGACCTTGCCCTGCTTGCCGCGGTCGCCGCCGCGCTCCTGCTTGGCTCCGGTGATGACCTGAACGAGGTCACCCTTCTTGATTTTAGCCATGGACTAAAGCACCTCCGGGGCCAGGGAGACGATCTTCATGAACTTCTTGTCACGGAGTTCACGACCAACCGGGCCGAAGATACGGGTACCGCGGGGGTCGCCGTCGTTCTTCAGAATCACAGCTGCGTTCTCGTCAAACTTGATGTAGGAACCATCCGCACGGCGGCGTTCCTTCTTGGTACGAACGATGACAGCCTTGACGACGTCACCCTTCTTTACGTTGCCGCCCGGGATAGCGTCCTTGACGGTTGCGACAATGACGTCGCCAATGCCTGCGTAGCGACGGCCGGATCCACCGAGAACGCGAATGGTAAGGATTTCCTTAGCACCCGTGTTGTCGGCGACCTTCAGTCGCGACTCCTGCTGAATCAATTTTTACTCCTTGCGTCGCGCCGGTTCTCAGACCGAAATGGAGCATACGGAATGAGCCTTGCGGAACGGTTGATCGGGGTGTCTCTTGACCTGCCTGGATTTTGCCAGAGCAGGCCTAAACTCCCGTGCCGCCAGCATCAGCTTCCCTTGCGGAAATAACTGCGCGGGGCAGTATGCCGCGGCACGATTGTTTACGAGGTGGTTGTTGACGCACAACTGGCGCCATACAAACTCAATATCCTAGCACGTTTCATGCTAGGGACCGAAACGCGGAAAGACCCGCATTCCTTCCGGAATACGGGCCTTCCACCAATCCATATCGCTGCCGGACAATGCCCGGCGCGGGATTACTTAGCCTTTTCGAGGATCTCGACCAGGCGCCACCGCTTTGTAGCGGACAGCGGGCGGGTCTCAGAGATCAGAACGAGGTCGCCGATGCCGGCGGTGTTCTGCTCGTCGTGAGCCTTGATCTTCGAGGTGCGGCGAATGACCTTGCCGTACAGAGCGTGCTTCACGCGGTCTTCGACCTGAACAACGATGGTCTTTTCCATCTTGTCAGAGACAACGTAGCCGCGACGCGTCTTACGGTAACCGCGCTGTTCAGCGCTGGCTGCTGCTTCCGTCACAGTTTCCTTCTGTTCGCTCACTTGGCGTCCTCTCCAGCCTCGGCTTCGGCCTTTTCAGCCTTGGCTTCTGCCTTCTTGGACTTCTTTTCTTCCTTGGCTTCCACAACCGGTGCGGCAACCTCGGCACGAATGCCCAGCTCGCGCTCACGGAGAACGGTGTAGATGCGTGCGATGTCCTTCTTTACCGCGCGCAGACGACCGTGGTTCTCCAGCTGTCCGGTGGCGGACTGGAAACGCAGGTTGAACAGCTCTTCCTTGGACTTGCGGAGTTCTTCAACGAGACGCTCGTTGTCGAAACCGTCCAGCTGTGCGGGTGCGAGATCCTTCGACCCTACTGCCATTTCTATTCACCACCTTCGCGACGCACAATGCGTGCCTTCAACGGCAGCTTGTGGATTGCCAGGCGCAGTGCCTCGCGAGCTACCTCTTCATTGACACCGGCGAGCTCGAAGAGAACGCGGCCCGGCTTGACGTTTGCGACCCACCATTCCGGAGAACCCTTACCGGAACCCATGCGGGTTTCGGCCGGCTTCTTCGTCAGCGGACGGTCCGGATAAATGTTGATCCAGACCTTGCCGCCACGCTTGATGTGGCGGGTCATCGCGATACGGGCAGACTCGATCTGACGGTTCGTGACGTAGGCCGGGCTCAGCGCCTGGATGCCGTACTCACCGAAAGTGACCTTGGTGCCGCCCGTTGCAGCGCCGGAACGACCCGGGTGGTGCTGCTTACGGTGCTTGACTCGACGTGGGATAAGCATTTAAGCCTGTCCTCCTTCTGCTGCGGGAGCAGCAGCTTCAGCTGCCGGAGCCTCTGCAGCAACAGGTGCTGCGTCAGCTGCCGGACGGTCGGTACGACGACGGCGGTCACCACGGTCGGCGCCACCCGGGCGGCCCGGGCGGTCGCTCGGACCACGGCCGCGGGACGGAGCAGCAGCTGCCTGCTGAGCCAGTTCCTTGGCAGTGACGTCGCCCTTGTAGATCCAAACCTTCACGCCGATGCGGCCGAAGGTGGTCTTGGCTTCGTAGAAGCCGTAGTCGATGTTCGCACGCAGGGTGTGCAGCGGCACACGGCCTTCGCGGTAGAACTCCGAGCGGGACATTTCTGCGCCACCCAGTCGACCGGAGCAAGCAATACGGATACCCTTGGCACCCGCACGCTGCGCGGACTGCATGGCCTTCTTCATCGCACGGCGGAAAGCCACGCGGGAAGTCAGCTGCTCAGCAACGCCCTGGGCAACAAGCTGGGCTTCCATCTCGGGGTTCTTGACCTCGAGGATGTTCAGCTGGACCTGCTTGCCGGTGAGCTTTTCGAGCTCGCCGCGAATGCGGTCCGCCTCTGCGCCGCGGCGGCCGATGACGATGCCCGGGCGAGCCGTGTGGATGTCCACGCGGACACGGTCACGGGTGCGCTCGATTTCGACCTTGGCGATGCCAGCGCGCTCCATGCCCGTGGACATGAGCTGGCGGATGCGGATGTCTTCGCGAACGAAGTCCTTGTACCGCTGGCCAGCCTTGGTGCTGTCAGCAAACCAGTGCGATACGTGATCGGTGGTGATGCCGAGTCGGAACCCGTGCGGGTTTACTTTCTGTCCCACTTAGCGAGCCTCCTCTTTCTCCGGGGTAGCGACTACCACGGTGATGTGGCTCGTGCGCTTCTTGATCTGAAATGCGCGACCCTGAGCACGCGGCTGGAACCGCTTCATGGTCGGGCCTTCATCAACAAACGCTTCGCTGATGTAGAGGTCTCCTTCGTCAAAGGCAACGCCGTCGCGGTCCGCGAGGACCCGTGCGTTTGCCATTGCCGACTGAACTACCTTGAATACCGGCTCCGAAGCTGCCTGTTCGGCGAACTTCAGAATTGCCAGAGCCTCATTCGCTTGCTTACCACGAACAAGGTTGACGACGCGCCGGGCCTTCATAGGCGTTACGCGGATGTGACGCGCAATAGCCTTGGCTTCCATTGCTTTCCTTCTCTCGTCTTAGCCGTAGAGCGAGCGCCTAGCGGCGCTTGCCCTTACGGTCGTCCTTGACATGGCCGCGGAATGTCCGCGTGGGAGCGAATTCGCCGAGCTTGTGCCCGACCATCGACTCAGTGACAAACACCGGAATGTGCTTGCGTCCATCGTGAACGGCAATCGTGTGACCCAGCATGTCCGGGACGATCATCGAACGGCGGGACCAGGTCTTGATGACGTTCTTGGTGCCCTTTTCGTTTTCCCTGGCGACCTTCACAAAGAGGTGCTGGTCTACGAAAGGACCTTTTTTCAGGCTGCGTGGCATGTGTCCAGGCTCCTATCGCTTGTTCTTGCCAGTACGGCGGCGACGAACAATAAGCTTGTCGCTCTCTTTGTTGGGGCGGCGGGTGCGGCCTTCACGCTTACCGTTCGGGTTGACCGGGTGACGTCCACCGGAAGTCTTACCTTCACCACCACCGTGCGGGTGATCGACCGGGTTCATGGCGACACCACGGACGGTCGGGCGAACGCCCTTCCAGCGCATACGGCCGGCCTTGCCCCAGTTGATGTTCGACTGCTCGGCGTTGCCGACCTCGCCGACGGTTGCGCGGCAGCGCACGTCAACGTTGCGGATTTCACCGGAGGGCAGACGCAGCTGGGCGAAACGGCCTTCCTTGGCGACGAGCTGAACCGAGGCACCTGCGGAACGGGCCATCTTGGCGCCGCCACCCGGACGCAGTTCAACTGCGTGGATGGTGGTACCAACCGGGATGTTGCGCAGCGGCAGGTTGTTGCCCGGCTTGATGTCAGCGTCGGGGCCAGCCTCGACGAAGTCACCCTGGGACAGCTTGTTCGGGGCGATGATGTAACGCTTGGTGCCATCAACGTAGTGCAGGAGGGCGATGCGAGCCGTGCGGTTCGGATCGTACTCGATTTCGGCAACGCGGGCGTTGACGCCGTCTTTGTCGTGACGACGGAAGTCGATCAGACGGTACTGGCGCTTGTGGCCACCACCCTTGTGACGGGTAGTGATCTTACCGGTGTTGTTACGGCCGCCAGTCTTGTGCAGCGGACGCAGCAACGACTTTTCCGGAGTCGATCGCGTGATTTCGGAGAAGTCGGCTACGCTCGAGCCGCGACGGCCCGGGGTAGTCGGCTTGTATTTACGGATTCCCATAATTCATTTCCTCGTTAAAGTGGTCTCCGCTACGCGAGCGGACCGCCGAAGATGTCGATTGTGCCTTCTTTGAGGGTGACAATTGCACGCTTGGTGCTCTTGCGCTGTCCCCAGCCGAATTTGGTCCGCTTGCGCTTACCGGCACGGTTGATGGTGTTGATCGATTCGACCTTGACGGAGAAAATCTTCTCCACGGCCAGCTTGATCTCGGTCTTGTTCGAGCGGGGGTCCACCAGGAAGGTGTACTTGCCCTCGTCGATCAGGCCGTAGCTTTTTTCCGAAACGACGGGTGCAATGACGACGTCGCGCGGGTCTTTGATGGTGGCTGCACTCACTTGGCATCCTCCTCGTTCTTTGCCTTGTCAGCGATGAAAGCCTCGAACGCAGCCTTGGTGAAGACAACGTCGTCGGAAACCAGCACGTCGTAGGTGTTCAGCTGGTCTGCGTACAGAACGTGAACATCTGCGAGGTTGCGCACGGACAGTGCGGCAACGTCGTTGGCGCGCTCGATAACAACGAGCAGGTTCCGACGCTCGGAGACTGCACGCAACGCGGCGAGTGCTGCCTTGGAGGACGGCTTGGTGCCGGCGACCAGTTCAGAAACGACGTGGATGCGGCCGTTACGGGCGCGGTCGGACAGGGCGCCACGCAGTGCGGCAGCCTTCATCTTCTTGGGGGTCCGCTGGCTGTAGTCACGCGGCGTCGGGCCGTGGACGATGCCACCACCGGTCATGTGGGGAGCACGGATGGAACCCTGACGGGCGCGGCCGGTGCCCTTCTGCTTGAACGGCTTGCGGCCTGCACCGGAAACTTCGGCGCGGGTCTTGGTCTTGTGGGTACCCTGGCGAGCAGCAGCGAGCTGTGCGACGACGACCTGGTGCAGCAGCGGCACGTTGGTCTGGACGTCGAAGATCTCTGCAGGCAGGTCTACCTTGACAGTGCTAGTCATCTAACTAGGCTCCCTTCACGGCGGTGCGTACGAGGACGACCTGGCCGCGGGCGCCGGGGACGGCACCCTTGATAAGGAGCAGCGACTTCTCGGCGTCAACAGCGTGAACCGTGAGGTTCAGCGTGGTGTGACGTTCTGCGCCCATGCGACCGGCCATTTTCAGACCCTTGAAGACGCGGCTCGGGGTGGATGCGCCACCGATGGAACCGGGCTTGCGGTGGTTCTTGTGCGCACCGTGGGAGGCTCCAACACCGTGGAAGCCGTGACGCTTCATAACACCGGCGAAGCCCTTACCCTTGCTGGTGCCGACGACGTCGATCTTCTGACCGGCTTCGAAGAGCTCAACAGAAAGCTCCTGGCCCAGTTCGTAAGACGCGGCGTCTGCAGTGCGCAGTTCGACGACGTGGCGGCGAGGAGTTACGCCAGCCTTTTCAAAGTGACCAGCCAGCGGCTTGGTGACCTTGCGGGGATCGATCTGGCCGTAGCCGATCTGAACGGCGACATAGCCATCAGTGTCTGCGTTGCGCAGCTGGGTGATGACGTTGGAGTCAGCCTGGACGACAGTTACCGGGATGAGCTTGTTGTTCTCGTCCCAGACCTGGGTCATGCCGAGCTTCGTGCCCAGCAGGCCCTTTACATTACGGGTTGCGGTCATAGTTTTCTCAGCACCTCCCTACAGCTTGATTTCGATGTTCACGTCGGCCGGCAGGTCGAGACGCATAAGCGAGTCAACAGCCTTCGGCGTGGGGTCGATGATGTCGATCAGACGCTTGTGAGTACGCATTTCAAAGTGCTCGCGGCTGTCCTTGTACTTGTGGGGAGAGCGGATAACGCAGTACACGTTCTTCTCCGTCGGCAGCGGCACGGGGCCCACTACCGTTGCGCCTGCGCGCGTGACCGTCTCAACGATCTTCCGCGCTGAAACATCAATGACCTCGTGGTCATATGACTTCAGCCGGATGCGGATTTTTTGTCCCGCCATGTCGCCTGACTCTCTTTCAGTCTGTGCTGCCCTCGAATAAGGGCTGCCCTGTTCACTTACGTGTTGCATGTGGCTGCCGAAGCATTCGAAGCAGTGCTACCACCCGCCGCACAAGCTGAATCCGGAGGGATCCGGGTTCCTCAACTTGCCGGTGTAACCGACCCCCGCGGTCGGGCGTGTCGCGCATTCCACGCAAAATCGTCCGAATTCCTTGGGGGATCTGGGTTATGTTTGGGCTTCAGCTTGGACCCTGACACCCGGCATTATCCGGATCGGGACACGAAGAAGCGCTTGAACAACTCACCTAGTATGCCGGAATTCCCCGGCATAAGCCAATTGGGCCCCGCGGAGCATTGCCATCGGCTCCCGTGCTCGGGATGATTGGGTCATGACTGTCCAGGATTCTGCCACTGTGGGGGATCTTGCAGGCCGCATCCGGCCGGACTTCGTCTTAGGTGTCGCCGCTGCTGCTTTCCAGATCGAGGGCTCGCTCACAGCGGACGGACGCGGACCGTCAAGCTGGGACGCCTTTGCCGAGAAGCCCGGCGCGATCGTCGACGGTCACTCACCCGCCGTCGCCTGCGACCATTACAACCGGGCGGACGAAGACATTGCCCTCATGCAGGCCCTGGGCGTGGATTCCTACCGCTTCTCCCTCTCCTGGCCACGGATCCAACCCGGCGGCAAGGGACCCATCAACCAACAGGGCCTGGACTTCTACGACCGCCTGATCGACAAGCTCCTGAAGGCCGGGATCTCCCCCATGGTGACGCTGTTCCATTGGGACACTCCCCTGCCGTTGGAGCACGACGGCGGCTGGCTGAACCGGGCGACGGCGGAACGGTTCGCCGAATACTCTGCTGCGGCGGCGCACCGCTTCGGTGACCGCGTGGCGCAATGGGTCACCCTGAACGAACCTGTCTCGGTCGCGTTGCAGGGATACGCGCTCGGTGTCCACGCTCCCGGGAGGCGGCTGCTCTTCGACGCCTTGCCGGCTGCCCACCACCAGTTGCTCGGGCACGGCCTCGCCGTCCAGGCCCTGCGCGCCGCCGGCGTGGCGGGATCTGTCGGCGTCGCCAACGTCCACTCTCCGGTCCGGCCAGCAAGCAAACGGCTTGCCGACGGTCTCATGGCCAAGGCCTTCGACCTCATCTTCAACCGGGTGTACGCCGATCCCATCCTCCTGGGGCGCTATCCGAAGCCGCCGCTCCAGGTGAGGCCCTGGTTCAGGGCCTTGGGCAAGGTCCGCGACGAGGATCTCAAGACCATCCACCAGCCCTTGGATTTCTATGGCCTGAACTACTACTACCCCGTCAAGGTAGCCTCGGGCCGCGGCGATGGAAGCCCGCCCGGCAGTAACTCGGACATGATGGCCAAGCTGCCGTTCCATCTGGCGGCGTTTCCCGAATACGAGACGACAGGATTCGGTTGGCCTGTGGCTCCCGAACACCTCGGAATCCTGCTGCGGGAGCTGAAGGACCGCTATGGGGCAGCCTTGCCTCCCCTGTTCATCACGGAGAGCGGCGCGAGCTTCCCGGAACCGGACCACACCCCGGGCCCGGTGCACGACGCCGATCGCATTAGCTACCTTGCTTCGCACCTTGGCCAGGCTTTGAGGGCCACGGCCCCCGGCGGGATCGCCCACGACGTCGAACTTCTGGGCTACTACGTCTGGACACTGCTCGACAACTTCGAATGGGCTGCCGGATATTCGCAACGATTCGGGCTGGTGCACGTGGACTTCGATACCCTCGAAAGAACCCCCAAGGACTCGTACTACTGGTACCAGTCCTTGAGCAAGGCGCGACGGAGCTGATTCACGTCCCTTTTGTGGACCGAACGTGTTAAATCAGTCTTTCCTGTTCGCCCGATTGATGCGCTTGGCGCGATCGATCTCGCGGCGGAAGTATTTCCTTCCCCACAGGACCCCGGCTACCACGACAACCGCCAAGACGAGAAAAATCAACGTTCCCATTCCGCGTTCCTCCTTTGAGGCAACGCTATCAGGGCGCGGTCCTGTTGAGGCGCCAGACGGCGAGGGCAATCAATGCCAAGGCGATCACCGCGAGCATCGCGAAAGCGTAAGAACGAAGGGCCCACATCACGCTCAGGGCAACGCCCGCGGCACCCCACCACACGAACATCCGCTCGGCGAGGAGCAGCCCGGCAAGCAGTATCACCGCATGCCCGATGAGGACCCATAATTGCTGTGGCACAGTGCCCGGAAAGTCGCTGCCCGGGACTATCGAAAGGAAGCCGCCGAGGGACAACAGGCCCGAGGCGAGCCCGAACCTGATGCGCCCCTCCTTTTCGTTCCCCACGTAATAGCGCACCCCTGCCAAAACGCCACCAAGGACCGCAAACCACTGCACCACCCAAAAGAGCTCGGGCCTGGCGCCATGGACGAAAAGAAGCGCCCGCTGGGCGGCCGCAAGCACCAACACCGCGCCCAGCTCTGCGACGGCGAACCTGATGACCCGGGTTGCCTCAAGGTAAGCCACAGCCAGTGCGGCGCAGAGCAGGCCGGTTCCGGCGAGGGCCGTGTCATCACGCGATAGGCCTGCGGCTGCGGACAAGGCAAGTCCCCCTCCAGCCACGATCGCAAGCGACCACCGGCGCACGGGCCGGGATCCCACGCCCGGGATCCCCGACCAGCGAGCCGCGTAGAGCAGGCCCGCCGCCCCGGCGCAACCCACGAGCCACGGCAGGAAGCCCGCCCATTGAGCCCCGGCCAGGCCAGGAGCTCCACCGAGGACCGAATCGGCCAAGACCGTCGCACCGACCAGGCTCGAGGCGGAGGCAAGCGGGTAGAAGCCGGGCATTCCCTCGACGTGGGAGGCCACGAAACACACTAGTGCCAATACCAGTCCCGCCATTCCCATGGTGGTGTCCGACACCTCGGCGGACAGCACCCCTCCGGCACCTGAGAAAGCCAGCGCCGCCGCCAGCCAGAACCAGCGCTCGGGGACGCCGCCTCCCGGGTGGAGCAGCAGCCGTACGCCAGTCACCAGGAGTGACATTGCGAGCAGCACCACGGGCACCACCGACTCTCCGAGCAGCGGCTCGGCAAGCCACGTCCCGGACGGAAAGCGCACCTCTGGTCCGGCTGACACCACCACCGCAATCGACGCCGGAATGGCCAGATATTGAGCACCGCGGGCAGTGAAGATCCGGTTCGCGACGAAAGCGGAAACCACCAAGGCAGCCAGCTCGAGCAGCAGGACCCAGCGGCCGCCGTCGTGGGCTTCCGGCTGAACCACAGACAAAAGGTACGTTGCCGGCAGCACGGCCTGAGCGCCGAGGGTCACCCAGACTGCCGCCTGTTGGAAGGGAATCTGCTGCAAGTGGTTCCGCATGAGCCAGCGGATGACGTGCTGCAGCACGAGGACGCCTGCGAAAGTCAGCGACACAACTGTGACGGAGGCCGAGACGTCGTGCGCCAAGACTGCGGCAACGGCGGCCGTGAGGACCCTGGCGGCGATGAAGTAGATGCCCTTCGCCGTGCGCCCGGGAGCCGTGGCCACCATGACGGCGCTGAACACTGCGAAGATTGCAAGGAACGCCTCGACCTCGTGAACGTGCCCGCCGCGAAGCAGCAACAGGAGCACCAACGTCGAAGGCGCGAAGACCGCGGAGGCGCCCTCTGCGCGCAGCATGAACCCGGCCGCGACCGCGGAGGCCGCCAGGATGATTGAGGCCGCCACCGCCTGCCAGCTTCCGGCCGAGGAGCCGTCGAAGTAGCTCCCGGAAATGCTCACGACGGCGGCCGCGCCTGCCATGAACGGCAGCACCACGGCTGCGTCGAGTGTCGCGAGGCCCCGGTCAGGGCCGCGGACCGCTTCCACAAGCGGCGGGAGCAGTTGGAGTGCCAACGCGACGAAGACGACGGTCCCAAGCTGAAGCTCCTCCCCCGCCAGAACCAGTCCGCCGCCGTCCCGCAGCAACTGCAGATAGCCTGAGCCTGCGAGCAGGGTGGCAAGCACACGGACGGCCCACCAATAGACGCGGCGGTGCAGGGTACGCGGAAGGCGGAGCTCCTGGATGCCGAAGTAAAGCACTGCAACGAGCAACACCGTGTTTCCCAACGCCACGGAGACTGCGCCGAAGGATAACGCCCCTGCCCAGGCAATAGCTGCCGGCGCAATGGACTCAGCCACTCTCCTGCGCCCAACGGGGAGGTCCAAAGCCTGCGGGAACAACGTCCAGCCAAGCAACGCAACACCAAGGACATGAATGACAATGGCCGCTCTCGTCAGGGCTTGGTCAGGCGCTTGCTCCAGCAAAAGCAGCAAAGCAATCGCAGCCATTCCCGCTCCGGCGAAGGCTGCGAGGCAAGCGCTCGGCGCGAACGTCGTGACACCCGAGCGGATCAGCACGGCTTCCAGCAGCAACTGGAACGTCACCGCGACAAGGAAGGCCAGCACGACGGCGCTATGACGGCCGGCACTCTCCGGCACTACCCCGGCGGTCACTGCCGGAACGCAGAGAGTGAGCGCAATGCGCCCTGCCAACACAAAGAGCCTGCGCTTGGGCTCCATTGGCCCACTTGCCCGCAGCAGCCAGAACCCGCCGACGATGCCCAGCAGTGCCGCCGTCGGCCAACCGCCCAGCTCATCGACGAACGGGGCAGCGACCACAATCGCGGCGACAGGGAGCCACTCGGCTTGGCCTCCCAGCTTCCACGCCAGGACCAGGCTGCACAGAAGGGTCGCGAACAACGGGGTCCCCACGGGGGTCTCCGAATGCCGCACCAGGATGGCGAACGCCCCCATGAAAGCCGCCGCGAGTTGTAGTCCAAAGCACACCACGGCATCAATCCAACAGCGCCGGATCGCCTGGGCTGTGCCGGGCCCCGGGAACCAACGGACGAGCCTACCGCTGTCGAATGCCGACCACAGCGACTGCAGGGCAAGGAGCACGACGGCGGCCAGCAGCACTTCAGGCAACCCAAGCCCGGCGTCTGAAAGGAACACGAGGAAGGCCACGGTGAATGAGAGCCTCGCGGCATAGAACTGTTGAAGCCGGAACGCGCCCCGGGGATGGACCGCCATCACGGCGAAATACAGGCCACACGCCATCATGATGATCGCGTACTCGCCCTTGCCCAGATGCTGGGGCACGAAAGTGGCTGCGAGTGCAACGAACGGCACGACATAGGGGTGGAGGGACATCAATGGCCGGACATAGACCGGCGGCAGCCAGCGCGGTTTGCGCATGGCGATCAGGGTCAGGAGTACGGCGAATCCGATCAGGCAAGCGAAATACCAGACGAGCGCACCGCCCAGCATGGACACACCGGACCACGCCGCGGAGACAACGAAGCTCAAGGACAGGAAGGCGAGGACCCTGTTGTCGAGCCGCACCGCGGCGATAACATAGGCCACGGTCCCGACAACGGATGTAACCAGCCAGGCGGCCGGGCCGTTATGCAACGCGAAGTTGTACATCGCCAGACCGGTCACCGGGATCAACGCAAGGCCCGTGCCCGCGAAAGCGATCGCGGCGGGCCGAAGCCTGGGAGCCCTCGCATGGAGGATGAAACCCGCCCCATAGAAGGCAGCCGTGATGGTCCAGACGCCCGCAAATCGGAGGACGGACGGAAGGCTGGTGCCGATGAACAGGGCCGCAGCCGCGACCAGCAGCAGGCTCGCCACGTACAGCGTGGCGTTGATGTTCTGCCGATCCCGCTTCTGTTTCCGCGCCGTTTGCTCCGCACGCAGGGCCTCCGGCGAGATCTGTGCACGCTGCGGGATCTGGGCCGCTGGCGGGATCCGGGCATCTGGCGGGATCCGGGCAGCTTGCGGTATCTGCGGCAACCGCCAATGGATGGGGTGCAAGGGCTCAACGGGGACGGGTGCGAACGTTTGGCTGGGCTCCGGATGCGGCGGGCGGAAATCCCGTGGTTCCACAAGAGCAACTGTGCGGCGGGCCTCGGCGTCGCGCCACCCCGCCAGGTGCCCGGCCAGATAGCCGGCGCGATACTGCCCGGCGGAATCGTCAACCACCCGCTGTGCAGCCCTTTCGGAAAGCGAACGCCCCTTCGATTTCCCTACGGAGTAGGACACCAATGAGGTGACGAAGACAGCAAACAGAACGAGGATGGTGCCGAAGAAGCCAGACATTCCTGATCTCCTGTCCAGGGGCGACGAAGCGGCACGGGCTGCGGATCCGCAAATTCAAGGATCCACAATCCGCCATTAATCCATTCGATGGATGAACGATAGCAAAAAAGAACCCCGCCACGATAGTGACAGGGTTCTTTTTTGCTTTGCTACCGGACGCCAGGCGGCCGGTGCTCCACCGATCTACAAGTAGAAACTACTTGAGGATCTTGGTGACACGTCCCGAACCAACGGTGCGGCCACCTTCACGGATTGCGAAGCCGAGGCCCTCTTCCATAGCGATCGGCTGGATGAGCTCAACGGTCATCTCAGTGTTGTCGCCAGGCATAACCATTTCCGTGCCTTCCGGCAGGGTGATAACGCCGGTTACGTCCGTGGTACGGAAGTAGAACTGCGGGCGGTAGTTCGAGTAGAACGGGTTGTGACGTCCGCCTTCGTCCTTGGAAAGGATGTAGACGTTGGCCTCGAAGTCGGTGTGCGGGGTGATGGAACCCGGCTTGACGACAACCTGGCCACGCTCGACGTCGTCGCGCTTCAGACCGCGGAGCAGGAGGCCACAGTTCTCGCCAGCCCATGCTTCGTCGAGCTGCTTGTGGAACATCTCGATACCGGTAACGGTGGTCTTCTGGACCGGACGGATACCAACGATTTCAACTTCAGAGTTGATCGCGAGGGTACCGCGCTCGGCGCGACCCGTAACAACGGTGCCACGGCCGGTGATCGTGAAGACGTCTTCGATCGGCATCAGGAACGGCTTGTCGCGGTCACGAACGGGGTCCGGAACCGAGTTGTCGACAGCTTCCATGAGGTCCTCGACGGACTTGACCCAAACCGGGTCGCCTTCGAGTGCCTTGAGGCCGGAAACACGCACAACCGGAGCGTCGTCGCCGTCGAAGCCCTGAGCGCTGAGCAGCTCACGAACTTCCATTTCAACGAGGTCGAGAAGCTCTTCGTCGTCAACCATGTCGGACTTGTTCAGCGCGACCAGCAGGTAGGGAACACCAACCTGGCGGGCGAGCAGAACGTGCTCGCGGGTCTGAGCCATCGGGCCGTCAGTGGCGGCAACCACGAGGATCGCACCGTCCATCTGGGCAGCACCGGTGATCATGTTCTTGATGTAGTCAGCGTGACCCGGAGCGTCTACGTGTGCGTAGTGGCGCTTCTCGGTCTGGTACTCAACGTGGGAGATGTTGATGGTAATACCACGCTGGCGCTCTTCCGGAGCAGAGTCAATCGACGCGAAGTCGCGCTGCTCGTTGAGAGTGGGGTACTTGTCGTACAGCACCTTGGAAATGGCGGCAGTCAGCGTCGTCTTACCGTGGTCAACGTGACCAATGGTGCCGATGTTGACGTGCGGCTTAGTCCGCTCGAACTTTGCCTTTGCCACAGGTTCCTCCTAGAACGATTTCAAGTGAGTTGCTTCTCGGCCGCGCTTTTCGCGGCAGAAACTCCAGCAAGTCTACTTGGGGGCTTTGGATTTGGTGAAATTGCAGATTCAGGGACCAATGCCGGTACCTGGAGTCTGTTCGCGCAGGAGCCGGACTGCGGCCTGGGCTACAGCCCGGCGCCTGCACTGAATGCTTTCCCGGGAACGGGCCAGCATCCTGGTTTATCCGTCGGTGATTACTCGCCGCGGGTCTTCTGGATGATCTCGTCGGCAACTGCCTTCGGGACCTCGGCGTAGCTGTTGAACGTCATGGAGTACACAGCGCGACCCTGGGTCTTCGAACGCAGGTCACCGATGTAGCCGAACATGCCGGACAGCGGAACGTGCGCACGGATCACCTTGACGCCAGCGGCATCTTCCATGGACTGCATCTGGCCACGGCGGGAGTTCAGGTCACCGATAACTTCACCCATGTATTCCTCAGGGGTGCGGACCTCAACATCCATCAGCGGTTCGAGCAGAACCGGGTTCGCCTTGCGTGCGGCTTCCTTGAAAGCCATACGGCCGGCGATCTTGAACGCCATTTCCGAGGAGTCAACATCGTGGTACGCGCCGTCAATCAGCGTGGCCTTGATGCCGACAACCGGGTAGCCGGCCAGAACGCCGTCGTTGAGTGCATCCTGGATGCCCGCGTCAACGGACGGGATGTACTCGCGGGGCACGCGGCCACCGGTGACCTTGTTCTCGAACGCGTAGAGCTCGCCGTCGGCGGTGTCCATCGGCTCGATGGCGATCTGGATCTTTGCGAACTGACCCGAACCACCGGTCTGCTTCTTGTGCGTGTAGTCGTGACGCTCTACAGCGCGCTTGATGGTTTCGCGGTAGGCAACCTGCGGCTTCCCGACGTTTGCCTCGACCTTGAATTCGCGGCGCATGCGGTCCACCAGGATGTCCAGGTGGAGCTCGCCCATGCCGGCGATGATGGTCTGGCCGGTGTCCTCGTTGAGGGAGACCTGGAAGGTCGGGTCCTCAGCGGAGAGCTTCTGGATGGCCGTGGAGAGCTTCTCCTGGTCACCCTTGGTGTTCGGCTCGATGGCAACCGAGATCACGGGCTCCGGGAAGCTCATGGACTCGAGGACGATCTGGTTGTTCGCGTCGCACAGGGTGTCGCCCGTGGTGGTGTCCTTCAGACCGATCGCTGCGTAGATGTGGCCAGCGGTAGCGCCTTCAACAGGCATTTCCTTGTTGGCGTGCATCTGGAACAGCTTGCCGATGCGCTCCTTCTTGCCCTTGGTGGAGTTGACCACCTGGGCGCCTGCTTCCACGTGACCGGAGTACACGCGGATGAAGGTGAGCTGGCCGAAGAAGGGGTGCGCCGCAATCTTGAACGCCAGGGCCGAGAACGGCTCTTCGGCGGAAGGCTTGCGGGTGAGCTCCTTCTCTTCGTCGCGCGGGTCGTGACCGACCATGGGCGGGACGTCGAGCGGGTTCGGCAGGAAGTCGACAACAGCATCCAGCATCGGCTGTACGCCGCGGTTCTTGAACGCAGAACCACAGAGAACCGGGTAGAGCTCGGAGTTGATGGTCATCTTGCGGATGCCGGCCTTGAGCTCCTCGACAGTGAGTTCTTCACCGTCGAGGTACTTCTCCATGAGTTCTTCGGAAGCCTCGGCAACAGTCTCAACGAGCTGTGCACGGTATTCCTCAGCCTTGGCCTGGAGATCGGCGGGGATCTCCTGGACCTCGTACTTGGCACCCATGGTGACGTCACCCTTGGCATCGCCCGGCCACACCAGTGCGCGCATCTCAAGGAGATCCACGACGCCGATGAAGTCGTTCTCTGAACCGATCGGCAGCTGGAGAACCAGCGGCTTGGCGCCGAGGCGGCTGATGATGGTGTCTACGGTGAAGTAGAAGTCAGCGCCGAGCTTGTCCATCTTGTTGACGAAGCAGATACGCGGCACGTTGTACTTGTCGGCCTGGCGCCAAACAGTCTCGGACTGCGGCTCAACGCCTTCCTTGCCATCGAAGACAGCAACGGCGCCGTCGAGAACGCGCAGCGAGCGCTCAACCTCGACCGTGAAGTCCACGTGGCCCGGGGTGTCGATGATGTTGATCTGGTTCTTGTCCCAGAAGCAGGTCACGGCGGCAGACGTGATGGTGATGCCGCGTTCCTTTTCCTGTTCCATCCAGTCGGTCGTCGAAGCGCCGTCGTGCGTTTCGCCGATCTTGTGGTTCACACCCGTGTAGAACAGGATGCGCTCGGTGGTGGTGGTCTTGCCGGCATCGATGTGGGCCATGATGCCGATGTTGCGGACCTTGCTAAGGTCGGTAAGCACGTCCTGTGCCACGGTGTCTCCCTTTCGGATGGACTACACGTTCGCCGCCAGCTCAAGGAGCCGGCGGCGTACGGGAAGTTTTACCAGCGGTAGTGTGCGAAGGCCTTGTTCGACTCGGCCATCTTGTGGGTGTCTTCGCGACGCTTCACAGCGGCACCGAGACCGTTGGACGCATCCAGGATTTCGTTCTGGAGGCGCTCGGTCATCGTCTTCTCGCGGCGGGCCTTGGAGTAGCCGACCAGCCAGCGGAGAGCGAGGGCGGTGGAGCGGCCCGGCTTGACCTCAACGGGAACCTGGTAGGTTGCGCCACCGACACGGCGGGAGCGAACTTCGAGGGAAGGCTTGACGTTGTCCATTGCCTTCTTGAGGGCGGCGACGGGGTCGCCACCGGACTTGGCGCGTGCACCTTCGAGTGCGCCGTAAACGATGCGCTCTGCGGTGGACTTCTTGCCGTCGATCAGAACCTTGTTGATCAGCTGGGTGACCAACGGGGAACCGTAAACGGGATCGGAAACTAGCGGCCGCTTCGGGGCCGGACCCTTGCGAGGCATATTACTTCTTCTCCATCTTTGCGCCGTAGCGGCTGCGGGCCTGCTTGCGGTTCTTGACACCCTGGGTATCGAGGGCACCACGGACGATCTTGTAACGGACACCCGGGAGGTCCTTCACACGACCACCACGGACCAGCACGATGGAGTGCTCCTGGAGGTTGTGGCCAACACCGGGGATGTAGGCGGTAACTTCAACGCCACCGTTGAGGCGCACACGTGCAACCTTACGGAGAGCCGAGTTCGGCTTCTTCGGGGTGGTCGTGTAAACGCGGGTGCAAACACCGCGGCGCATCGGGCTGCCCTTAAGCGCGGGAGCCTTGGTCTTGGAGACCTTCGGCGTGCGGCCCTTGCGGACCAGCTGGTTAATCGTAGGCACTTTCGTGTTCTCCGTTGGTTGATCTCTGCTCCGCGCCCAGGCGTTGGCCTGTGTTTGCGTGAGAGCTTTGGCGTTGTCCATGCGGCCCTGGCCCGAAGACCCGGTGGGCGTGCAAAAGTGCGGCATTCGTTGCGCACGTAGCCCGCAACCCGGAAACAGGCTCCACCCAGCATCATGAGAACAAAACCGAAATGATGCTGCGGCGGCCTTCATCCACTGCCACACAGAACAATTACCAAAATTCTAGCATGGCTTGATCTAGAGCCTTAATCGGGTGTAAAGGAGCGAACCACGACGGCGGGTGCCGCCCGCCGTCGTCGGGCGCCAAACGGGAAGGACCCCGCACTCGCTGAGTACGGGGTCCTTACCTTGACTTGCACACTAAGAGCAGGGCGGCAGGGTCCCTACGTGGCGCGGAACGCGACACGAAAGGGGCCGCCCTGATCGGCGTCAGCGGAAGTCGTTGCCGAGATCGTAGTCATCCAGCGGGATGGCGTGGAACTCGGGAGCTCCGTCGCCGCCCAGGGCGTCGTACGAGAAGTCGGTGAAGGCGCTGGGGCCCGTGAACAGGCTTGCCTTTGCTTCTTCAGTCGGCTCCACGGTGACCTCGGTGTAACGGGGCAGGCCCGTACCGGCAGGGATGAGCTTACCGATGATGACGTTCTCCTTGAGGCCAAGCAGCGGGTCGCTCTTGCCTTCCATGGCCGCCTGCGTCAGAACGCGGGTGGTCTCCTGGAAGGAAGCAGCCGACAGCCAGGACTCGGTTGCCAGAGATGCCTTGGTGATACCCATCAGTTCCGGACGGCCGGAAGCCGGGGTACGGCCCTCGGACACCACGCGACGGTTCTCGTCCTCGAAGCGGCTGCGCTCAGCGAGCTCACCCGGAAGCAGATCCGAGTCGCCGGATTCGATGACGGTCACGCGGCGCAGCATCTGACGGACGATGACTTCCACGTGCTTGTCGTGGATGCCGATGCCCTGGCTGCGGTAAACGCCCTGGACCTCGTCCACCAGGAACTTCTGGGCGGCACGCGGACCCATGATGCGCAGAACCTGCTTCGGGTCCACAGGACCGTTGATCAGCTTCTGGCCGACGCTGACGTGCTCGCCATCCTCGATGAGGAGGCGGGAACGGCGCAGCACCGGGTAGGCGATCTCCTCGGAACCATCGTCCGGGGTGATGATGAGGCGCATCTGGCGCTCGGACTCTTCGATGGCGATGCGGCCGGCTGCTTCAGCAATCGGTGCGACACCCTTCGGAGTACGGGCTTCAAAGAGCTCCTGGATACGGGGCAGACCCTGGGTGATATCGTCGCCACCGCTGGCAGAAACAGCACCACCGGTGTGGAACGTACGCATGGTCAGCTGGGTACCGGGTTCACCGATGGACTGTGCGGCGATGATGCCGACGGCCTCTCCGATGTCCACGGTCTTGCCGGTGGCCAGCGAACGGCCGTAGCAGAGCGCACAGGTACCGACCTTGGACTCACACGTGAGCACGGAACGGACCTTGACCTCGGTGATGCCGGCTGCGAGCAGCTCGGCAATGACGACGTCGCCGCAGTCGGTGCCGGCAGCTGCCAGCACCGCACCCTTGGAGTCGACGACGTCGACGGCGAGGGTACGTGCGTAGGCGCTGTTCTCGACGTTCTCGTCAAGGACCAGCTCGCCGTTGGAGTCCGGCACGGCGATCGCGGTCATGAGACCACGCTCGGTGCCACAGTCCTCTTCACGGACGATGACGTCCTGCGAAACGTCCACCAGACGACGGGTCAGGTAACCCGAGTTGGCGGTACGCAGCGCGGTGTCGGCCAGGCCCTTACGGGCACCGTGCGTGGCGATGAAGTATTCCAGCACCGACAGGCCCTCGCGGTACGAGGACTTGATCGGACGCGGGATGATCTCACCCTTCGGGTTGGCCACAAGACCACGGATACCCGCGATCTGGCGTACCTGCATCCAGTTACCACGTGCACCGGAGGACACCATGCGGTTGATGGTGTTCATCGGGGACAGGCTGTCACGCATCGCCTGGGCGATTTCGTTGGTGGCCTTGTTCCAGATCTCGATCAGTTCCTGGCGACGCTCGTCGTCGTCGATCAGGCCCTTGTCGTACTGGCCCTGGATCTTGGCGGCCATGGTCTCGTAACCGGCCAGGATGGCCGGCTTGGAGGTAGGCACCTCGATGTCGGAGATTGCCACGGTGACGCCCGAGCGGGTTGCCCAGTAGAAACCGGCATCCTTCAGGTTGTCCAGCGTTGCGGCCGTGACAACCTTCGGGTAGCGCTCTGCGAGGTCGTTGACGATCCGGGAAAGCTCGCCCTTGTCTGCGACAGCCTCAACCCACGGGTAGTCCTCCGGCAGGGTCTCGTTGAAGAGAACCTGGCCGAGGGAGGTCTGGACCAGTGCGGTCTGACCCGGCTCCCAACCTTCCGGAGCTTCCCAGCCCGCGTAAGGGACAAAGCCCTCAAGGCGGATCTTGACCTGGGAGTTCAGGTGCAGCTCGCGGGAGTCGTAGGCCATGATGGCTTCCGAAACCGAGGAGAAGATACGGCCTTCGCCTGCGGAACCAACGCGCTTGGTGGTCAGGTGGTACAGACCGATGATCATGTCCTGCGAAGGCAGGGTCACCGGACGGCCATCGGACGGCTTCAAGATGTTGTTGGAGGACAGCATCAGGATGCGGGCTTCAGCCTGCGCTTCGGGGCTCAGCGGCAGATGGACTGCCATCTGGTCGCCGTCGAAGTCGGCGTTGAAGGCGCCACAAACCAGCGGGTGAAGCTGGATGGCCTTGCCTTCAACAAGCTGCGGCTCGAATGCCTGGATGCCGAGGCGGTGCAGGGTAGGTGCACGGTTGAGCAGCACCGGGTGTTCGGTGATGATCTCTTCCAGCACGTCCCAGACCTGCGGGCGGTAACGCTCGACCATGCGCTTTGCCGACTTGATGTTCTGCGCGTGGTTGAGGTCAACCAGTCGCTTCATCACGAACGGCTTGAAGAGCTCCAGGGCCATCTGCTTGGGCAGACCACACTGGTGCAGCTTCAGCTGCGGGCCGACGACGATGACCGAACGGCCGGAGTAGTCGACGCGCTTGCCGAGCAGGTTCTGGCGGAAACGGCCCTGCTTGCCCTTGAGCATGTCGCTCAGGGACTTCAGCGGACGGTTGCCCGGACCCGTGACGGGACGGCCGCGGCGGCCGTTGTCGAAGAGGCTGTCAACAGCTTCCTGAAGCATGCGCTTCTCGTTGTTGACGATGATCTCCGGAGCACCGAGGTCAAGCAGTCGCTTGAGTCGGTTGTTGCGGTTGATCACACGGCGGTAGAGGTCGTTGAGGTCGGAGGTCGCGAAGCGGCCACCGTCCAGCTGGACCATCGGGCGCAGTTCCGGCGGGATCACCGGGACGGCGTCCAGCACCATGCCAAGCGGGCTGTTGTTGGTGGTCAGGAATGCGTTGACAACCTTCAGGCGCTTGAGCGCACGGGTCTTGCGCTGGCCCTTGCCGTTCTGGATGGTGTCGCGCAGGGACTCCGACTCTGCCTGCATGTCGAAGTTCTCAAGACGCTTCTTGATGGCTTCGGCACCCATGGAGCCTTCGAAGTACATGCCGTAGCGGTCGCGCAGTTCGCGGTACAGGCCTTCGTCACCTTCGAGGTCGGCGACCTTGAGGTTCTTGAAACGGTCCCAGACCTGCTCGAGGCGCTCGATCTCAGCATCCGCGCGCTTGCGGACGTTGGCCATCTGGCGGTCCGCGGAGTCACGGGCCTTCTTCTTGTCCGCAGCCTTGGCGCCTTCACCCTCGAGGCGGGCAAGCTCGTCCTCAAGGTCGCGGGCAATCGTGGCGATGTCGCTGTCGCGGTTGTCGACGAGCTGCTTCTTCTCGAGGTCGTGCTCCACCTGGAGGTTCGGCAGTTCCGCGTGGCGGCTCTCGGTGTCGACGCTCGTGATCATGTAGGCAGCGAAGTAGATGACCTTTTCGAGGTCCTTCGGTGCCAGGTCAAGGAGGTAGCCCAAACGGGACGGAACACCCTTGAAGTACCAGATGTGCGTGACGGGAGCGGCCAGCTCGATGTGGCCCATGCGCTCGCGGCGCACCTTGGCGCGAGTGACTTCAACGCCACAACGCTCGCAGATGATGCCCTTGAAGCGCACGCGCTTGTACTTGCCGCAGTAGCACTCCCAGTCCCGGGACGGGCCGAAGATCTTCTCGCAGAAGAGGCCGTCCTTCTCGGGCTTGAGCGTGCGGTAGTTGATGGTTTCCGGCTTCTTGACCTCACCGTAAGACCAGCCGCGGATGTCTTCCGCGGTGGCGAGGCCGATCTGCATGAGGCCGAAGGAGGATTCGCTGGACATATGGTCCCTGTTCTCTCTTGTTCTCTAAATTCTGAAGTCTTGGGTTTACGGAAAGAGGCAGCTGCCTTGGCTGGCGGTCTGCACCGCCAGCCAGAGCTGCTGTTTAGACCTCTTCTACGGAGCTGGGCTCTGCGCGAGACAGATCAATGCCCAGTTCTTCCGCAGCCGTAAAGACTGCGTCATCAGAGTCACGCATTTCGATCGTCGTACCGTCCGTGGAAAGGACTTCCACGTTCAGGCACAGCGACTGCATTTCCTTGATCAAGACCTTGAAGGATTCCGGAACGCCAGGCTCGGGGATGTTCTCGCCCTTGACGATGGCTTCGTAGACCTTCACACGGCCGTGGATATCGTCCGACTTGATCGTCAGCAGTTCCTGGAGGGTGTAGGCAGCGCCGTATGCTTCGAGCGCCCACACTTCCATTTCACCGAAGCGCTGGCCACCGAACTGTGCCTTACCACCCAGCGGCTGCTGCGTGATCATGGAGTACGGGCCGGTGGAGCGCGCGTGGATCTTGTCGTCCACCAGGTGGTGGAGCTTCAGGATGTACATGTAGCCCACGGAGATCGGGTCCGGGAACGGCTCGCCGGAGCGGCCGTCGAACAGACGGGTCTTGCCGGAGGAGTCGATCAGGCGGTCGCCGTCGCGGGTCACGTTGGTGGAATCCAGCAGACCTGTGATTTCCTCTTCGCGTGCACCGTCGAACACCGGGGTGGCAACGGTCGTCTGGCCGGATTCACGAGGCAGGTTCGGGAGGTTCTTGACCCACTCCGGCTCGCCTTCGATCTTCCAACCGGTCTTCGCAACCCAACCGAGGTGCGTTTCAAGCACCTGGCCGACGTTCATGCGGCCCGGAACACCCAGCGGGTTCAGGACGATGTCCACCGGCGTACCGTCGGCAAGGAACGGCATGTCTTCGATCGGGAGGATCTTGGAAATGACACCCTTGTTACCGTGGCGGCCGGCGAGCTTGTCGCCGTCGGTGATCTTGCGCTTGGCAGCAACGTAGACGCGGACCAGCTGGTTGACGCCAGGGGGCAGCTCGTCGTCGTTGTCGCGGTCGAAGACGCGCACGCCGATGACCGTGCCGGACTCACCGTGGGGAACCTTCAGGGAGGTGTCACGCACTTCGCGGGACTTCTCGCCGAAGATCGCACGGAGGAGGCGCTCTTCCGGAGTCAGTTCGGTTTCACCCTTCGGGGTGACCTTTCCGACCAGGATGTCGCCGGCTTCAACCTCGGCACCGATGTGGATGATGCCGCGCTCGTCCAGTCCTGCGAGGACTTCCTCGGACACGTTGGGGATGTCACGGGTGATTTCCTCGGCACCAAGCTTGGTGTCGCGGGCATCGATCTCGTGCTCCTCGATGTGGATGGAAGAAAGAACGTCCTCAGCGACGATGCGCTGCGACAGGATGATGGCGTCCTCGAAGTTGTGGCCTTCCCAGGACATGAATGCCACGAGGAGGTTCTTGCCGAGGGCGAGTTCACCCTGGTCCGTTGCCGGGCCGTCAGCAATGATGCCGCCGACTTCGAGGCGCTGGCCTTCGTTGACCAGGACACGGTGGTTGTAGCAGTTGCCCTGGTTTGAACGCGCGAACTTGTTGATGCGGTAGCTGGTTTCCGTACCGTCGTCGTTGAGCATGGTGACGAGGTCAGCGGAAACTTCGTTGACGACACCGGCCTTCTTCGCGATGACAACGTCACCGGCGTCGACGGCGGCGGCGCGCTCCATACCGGTTCCCACGAACGGGGCCTCGGAGCGGACCAGCGGCACAGCCTGGCGCTGCATGTTGGCACCCATGAGTGCGCGGTTTGCATCGTCATGTTCAAGGAACGGAATCAGAGCGGTAGCTACGGACACCATCTGGCGCGGGGAAACGTCCATGAACTGGACTTCGCCGGCCGGAACCAGGACGGGCTCGCCACCACCACCACGGGCACGGACAAGCACGGTTTCTTCCGCGAACTTCTTGTCTGCATCCAGAGGCGCGTTGGCCTGCGCAATCAGGACCTCTGCTTCGTCGTCGGCGGTGAGGTACTGGACCTCATCGGAAACAACGCCCTCGGACACCAGGCGGTACGGAGTCTCGATGAAACCGAACGGGTTGATGCGGCCGTAGGAAGCCAGCGAACCGATCAGACCGATGTTCGGGCCTTCAGGAGTTTCGATGGGGCACATACGTCCGTAGTGGGACGGGTGAACGTCTCGAACTTCCATGCCTGCGCGGTCACGGGACAGACCACCCGGGCCAAGGGCCGACAGGCGGCGCTTGTGGGTCAGACCCGACAACGGGTTGTTCTGGTCCATGAACTGCGACAGCTGGGAGGTTCCGAAGAACTCCTTGATGGCTGCCACGACGGGGCGGATGTTGATCAGGGTCTGCGGCGTGATCGCTTCGACGTCCTGCGTGGTCATGCGTTCGCGGACGACGCGCTCCATGCGGGACAGGCCGGTGCGGACCTGGTTTTCGATCAGTTCGCCGACGGCGCGGATGCGACGGTTGCCGAAGTGGTCGATGTCATCGATCTCGACGCGGAGCTCGTGGTCTTCGCCATCGCGCTTGCCCATGAGGGTCTTCTCGCCGGCGTGAAGCGCGACGAGGAACTTGATCATGGCCACGATGTCTTCAACGTGCAGGACCGAAGCTTCCTTGTCGCCAAGGGAGCGGTCGATGCCGAGCTTGCGGTTGATCTTGTAACGGCCAACCTTCGCCAGGTCGTAGCGCTTGGCATTGAAGTACAGGTTGTCCAGCAGGGACTGGGCAGCCTCGACGGTGGGCGGCTCGCCCGGACGCAGCTTGCGGTAGATGTCCAGCAGGGCGTCTTCGCGGGTTTCGGTAGCGTCCTTCTCCAGCGTTGCGCGCATGGAGTCGTACTGGCCGAACTCTTCGAGGATCTGGCCTTCGGTCCAGCCAAGGGCCTTCAGCAGAACGGTGACCGACTGCTTGCGCTTGCGGTCGAGGCGGACGCCGACCTGGTCGCGCTTGTCGATTTCGAGCTCGAACCATGCACCGCGGGACGGGATGATCTTTGCAGTGAAGATGTCCTTGTCACTGGTCTTGTCGGCGGTGCGCTCAAAGTAGGCGCCCGGCGAACGGACCAGCTGGGAGACGACGACACGCTCGGTGCCGTTGACAACGAACGTTCCCTTCTCGGTCATGAGAGGGAAATCGCCCATGAACACGGTCTGCTGCTTGATTTCACCCGTGTTGTTGTTCATGAACTCGGCCTTGACATACAGCGGTGCCGAGTAAGTGGCGTCACGGTCTTTGCATTCGGCCATGGTGTACTTCGGATCAGCGAACTCCGGCTCGGAGAAGCTCAGGGACATAGTGCCCTGGAAGTCCTCGATGGGGGAGATCTCTTCGAAGATGTCGGCAAGTCCAGAGGTGGTGGCGACGCTCAGGTCGCCTTCCTCGACGGCCTTTGCAACCCGCGACTGCCAGCGTTCGTTTCCGACCAGCCAGTCAAAGCTGTCTGTCTGCAGTGCAAGCAGATTCGGAACGTCAAGCGGTTCGTGAATCTTTGCGAATGAGAGCCGGCGAGTTGCACCATCGGTGCTTGCCGTATTAGCGGTTTCGTTATTAGAGGTGCTCGAGGCGACCAAGAGGGATCCTTCCACAGACCTTCAGGCGTTTTCAGATCTCCCCCGCTTGCACCCTGCAGATTGAATCCGCAGTGTACCTTTCCGGTTCCGCTATATGACCCGGGACCCCCGCTGGCCAAGACCATGCTCGTTCTAAACGGCACGTCGATGGCGCAGCTGAGAGGTAAAGCCCACCGCTATATGAAGGCTGAAGGTTAACAGGGAAGACGCAAATATCCACAATACGGCAAATCAACCCACCTGTCTACCCCACATCTCGCCTGAATGCAAGCACCGTTGCTGCAGGCACCTATGCGGGCACGGTGGGTGGAATGTTGTCCCGGGCTCCATCGTTGAATGGAGAGGTGATGTACCCCACGGTAACCTAGGCTCACCACCCTTGATCGGAAGAGAGAAAATGAGCACCCCCTCAGAAACAGCGGACAACAACAACGACGTTGTCATCCTTTCCGCCAGCCGTACCCCACAGGGACGGTTGAACGGGCAACTGGCCGGGTTCACCGCCGTCGAGCTCGGTGCTCACGCCATTTCAGGCGCCATTGCGGCAAGCGGACTCACTGCGGACCAAGTGGACGCAGTGATTATGGGGCAGGTCCTGCAGGCCGGCGCCGGCCAGAACCCGGCGCGGCAAAGCGCCATCGCCGCCGGAATCGGCTGGAACATCCCGGCGGTGACCATCAACAAGGTATGCCTCTCCGGACTCACTGCCGTGATCGATGCCGCTCGCATGATCCGCAGCGGCGACGCCGCCGTCGTGGTTGCCGGCGGCCAGGAATCGATGAGCCGCGCGCCCCACCTGCTGCCCGGTTCGAGGCAAGGGTGGAGCTACGGCGCGATCCAGGCACTCGACGTCGCGGCCCATGACGGCCTCACGGACGCGTTCGACGGCCAGTCCATGGGCCTGTCCACCGAAATCAAGAACCTCTCGCTCGGCATCGACCGCCGGTCCCAGGATGAAGTGGCCGCCGCTTCGCACCAGCGTGCGGCCGCGGCTGCCGGGCAAGGAGTGTTCGACGGCGAGATCACGCCCATCAGCGTCAAGCAGCGCAAGGGGGAACCCTTGGTGCTGACAAGCGACGAAGGCGTCCGTCCCCAGACCACGCTCGAGACCCTCGCCCCTTTGAAGGGCGCCTTTGCGACCGACGGAACCATCACCGCGGGCAACTCCTCTCCCCTGTCCGACGGCGCCTCCGCACTCGTGCTCACGAGCCGGCGCTTCGCCGAGGAGAACGGCCTGGAATACCTTGCCGTCGTCGGGAAACCCGGCCAAGTAGCGGGACCTGACAACAGCCTGCATTCGCAGCCTTCCAACGCGATACGGCATGCGCTGGACCGGGCGGGGTGGACAACGGCCGACCTCGACTTCATCGAGATCAACGAAGCCTTCGGTTCGGTGGCGGTGCAGTCCTTGAAGGATCTGGACTACCCCTTGGAGAAGTGCAATATCCATGGCGGTGCAATTGCGATCGGGCACCCGATTGGGGCCTCAGGAGCGCGGCTTGCCCTTCATGCGGCCCACGAGTTGAAGCGCCGCGGCACGGGCAAAGCGGCGGTGGCACTTTGTGGTGGCGGCGGCCAGGGCGAAGCCCTGCTTCTCTACCGCGACTAGTTATTCGGTGAGTTCCGAAGCGGGAAGAGCCATGAACGGAAAGGGTGCATGAATGCGGGGCACTGAGCGATTCCTCGCCGACGCGGCCAACCGCGGACTTGGGGTCCACCTCGTGGAGCGGGCGGCGGCAAGCAGCCTTGAGGACGCGGCCCGCATCATGGGGATCACACCGGCGGACATCGTGAAGTCGCTTGTGGTCAAGCACCGGGATGGCACGTTCCTTTTCGCGTTGGTTCCGGGTGACCGGCAAATCTCCTGGCCCAAGTTGCGCGCCCTCCTGGGCGTCAACAAGCTGTCCATGCCCTCCGCCGAGGTCGCCTTCGAGGCAACTGGCTATGAGCGCGGCACCATCACGCCGCTGGGAAGTACGACGCCTTGGCCGGTTTATGCCGATGCCAGCATCACGGGACGCCGGATCTCCATGGGCGCAGGCGAACACGGATTCAGCGCGTTCGTCAACGCCGACGAACTGGCCGCTGCGCTGGAGGCCGTCGTCGCCGACATCAGCGACCCGATCTGAGCCTTCCAACAAACGCAGGGCGGGGTCACTTACGGCCCATCCGGCATCCCCCAATGGGCCGTAAGTGACCCCGCGTTGCCCTTAAATGCAGGAAGCCCCGCCCGGACGAATCCGGACGGGGCTTCCCGAAAAGCCGAGTTACTTGACAGTAACCGTGGCGCCGGCAGCTTCGAGCTGCTCCTTGGCCTTCTCAGCGGCTTCCTTGGTGGCGCCTTCGAGAACAGCCTTCGGTGCACCGTCAACCAGGTCCTTGGCTTCCTTGAGGCCGAGGGAGGTGATGGCGCGGACTTCCTTGATCACTGCGATCTTCTTGTCACCGGCAGCTTCGAGGACGACATCGAATTCAGTCTTCTCTTCGGCCTCTTCAGCAGCAGCGCCACCGGCAGGGCCGGCGACTGCAACAGCAGCAGCGGTAACTTCGAAGGTCTCTTCGAAGAGCTTGACGAACTCGGAGAGCTCGATGATGGTCAGTTCCTTGAAAGCTTCAATGAGCTCTTCGTTGCTGAGCTTCGCCATGTTTGGCGTCCTTCCTTTAGGTGGTGCCGCCACGGACGTCGTCCGTTACTGCACCGCAGTTTGAGTGGGGAGAACTTAGTTCTCTTCGGTTGCTGCTTCAGCGGCTTCAGCCGGAGCGGCAGCCTCTTCCGCAGCAGCCTCGGCGGGAGCCTCTTCGGCAGCCGGTGCTTCTTCAGCGGCCGGTGCTACAGCGCCGCCCTCTTCTTCAAGCTTGAGGCGCAGAGCGTCAATGATGCGTGCAGCCGCGGCAGCAGGTGCCTTGAGGATGCCTGCAACCTTGGCGAGCTGCAGCTCACGGGACTCGAGGGCTGCCAGTGCGGCAACCTCTGCTGCGTTCAGTGCCTTGCCTTCGAAGTAGCCGGTCTTGATGACCAGCTGCTTGTTGGCCTTGGCAAAGTCCGTCAGGCTCTTGGCGGCAGCAACCGCGTCACCCTTGATGAATGCGATTGCAGTGGGGCCGGCGAGCTGACCGTCGAATGCTTCGACACCAGCTTCCTTGGCTGCAATGGCGGTCAGGGTGTTCTTGACGACCGAGAACTTGGTGTCCAGGCCGAGAGAAACACGCAGCTGCTTGAGCTGTGCAACAGAGAGCCCGCGGTATTCGGTCAGGACAGCGGCGTTCGATTCCTTGAAATCGTTGGTGATCTCAGCTACTGCGGAGATCTTGCTTGGCGTTGCCATAACCCTCCTTCCGGGGAATAAAGCCGGTCTTCCGGGTCCCCGCTCAAAAGAGCTGCAACTAAAAAACGCCCTGCGCAGATGCACGGGGCTTGGCTCGACACAATCCTACGATCGTGGAGATTTGCTTCGTTCACCTGCGCCGGCCGCCCTTTGTCAGGGTCCTTCGTCTAGGAAACCACTTGGTTCTTCCGCACATAGCTACAGAGTTGAGCTGTGCGCGGAGGAGTGGATTCCCATCAACCGACGGTCTTTGGTAGTTCAAGCTTACGGGACGGGCAAGTGCATCGCCAAATCGCGCCGGTTCACTCGGACGAGGTGACCCTCGGGCCCATGTTCGGCAGTTCCTTCTGCCACAGACCGGTGACCCCGGCGGTGGTGAACCCCAATTGCTTGTTGACGGTCAGCAGGTATCGGTTTTCGGGAGCGTTCCAGGTGTAGATCACCCGGGCGTCGGGGAACTGTTCGCTGAGGCGCTGCATATTGGCGACCTTGATGAGGAGTCCCAGCTTGTTTCCCCGGTGCTCCTGCAGGACGATCGTGTCGTCCTGGAAGACGACATCCTGGCGTTGTGCCAGCACGCCGATGGTGGTCAGCCCGACGATCCGCCCGCTGGCGACGTGCTCGACGGCGGTGACCACCGTTCGGCGCCCCTGCGCGACGGCGGCGTCTTCCGCCTGGCGCAACACACCGGCGTCGAACACCAACTGCTGTTGCTCGGCTTCCGCAGCGTCATTGCCTTCGGACACCACTTCCCCGGCCGCGTTCTCCAGCGCGGCCACGGCTTCGAGCCACTGTTGAGGGCAACGGTCGGTCCAGTGGTGGACCCGGTAACGGCCGGCGTTCGCGGCCTCGGCTTCGGCCTCGAGTTCGGCAACAAGCTTTGAATCAAGCGGGAGCGCGCAGGAACTGAATTGTTCGATGTGCTGGAGGGTGTAGCCGGTTCGCCGGGCAAAATCGACCTCGCGGCTGGCCAAAGGAACGAAGCCCAGGCCGCTGCCAGGCACGAGCTGGCCCTCCGCACCGCCGCGCAGGGACTCGGCAGGGTGGTTGGTGTCCACCATGATCATCGTCCGGCCCTCGCTTCTGGCGAAATGTTCGGCAGCTTCCAGAAGCTGCCGTCCGACGCCCCTGCGCTGGAATTCAGGGAGGATGTCCAAGGTGAACTCGGCGAGGTCCATGTTGTCGGCAAGGGGCAGCGCGATGTCCACGGTGCCGACAATGCGCCCGTCAACGCGGGCCACGAGAATGACCTGGCGTTCGTAAGGATCGCCGAGTTCGAGCAGCTTTTCCAACGGGGTGTAAGCGAGATCGTCCGTGCCCCAGATCTGCATGCGGACCCGGCGGCTGACTTCGACGGCGGCAAGGAAGTCCTTCGCGTCATCGGCGTCAAGGGAATCAGGGATCCAGAGTTGGCCGATCTCCACCGTGCTCGTCATTTGATCCTCTTTTGCCATTCGCCGTCGTATCCCGCCGGTTTGAAGCCGAGCTGTACGTTGATGGACAGCATATGTTCGTTTTCCTCGGCGTTAAAAGTCATGACGCGCTCGACTTCCGGATATTCCTTTTGAAGCCTGCGCAGATTGGCCAGTTTGACGAGCATTCCCAGTCCGTGGCCGCGGTGGGGCCTTGCCACCAAAGTGTCGTCTTGTTCGGCCACCCGCGGCTTCGCGGGATCACAGTAGATCACGGTGTACGCGACGAGCTCCCCCGTCCGCCGATGCTGCGCAGCGGCCACAAGGGCAGCCCGTCCCCCGGCAAGCGTCGTGTCCTCGAGTTGCCTGACCCGGTCAGCATCCCAGGCCTCTGCCTCGATCTCAAGGCCTCCCGCCGGCGTATCCGTGCTCATTCGGCCCATCAGCCCGGCCAAGTGGTCCACGCATTCGCCGGGGCAACGGTTCGTCCAGGCAAGGACCGCGTAATCGGGGTCGGCTTTGGCATGCGCCGCAAGCTCCAGCCGTGCCCACTCCGCGTCATGGTCCATGTCCAGCGTGCTGAATCTGCTGGCCAGTTCCAGGGCATATCCATTTTTGAGGCAGAAGGCTGCTCCCGGCCCGTCCTCGGGTACTCCCCCGGGTGCCGCGGCTGCGCCTGCGGGGCCGATCGGATGTTCGGTGTGCGCCTGAAGGACGCGCCTCCCCCGGGCCTCCGCAACCTCCTCGACGGTGCGGAGCAATGCGGTTCCGACTCCACGCCGGCGGTACGCAGCCAGGACATCTACGTGGAGCCACGCGGCATGGACGTTATCCGTGAGTGGAACGAAGCAGGAGGCATGCCCGATGATGCGTCCGTCAACCCGGCCGAAGAAATTCCTCGATGCCTCGTATGGGGTATCGCGCCATCCCGCGAGCCGGACTTGCGCAGAGAGTGCCCTGTCCAAGCTTCCCCAGGTTTCCTGCACCATGGCGTCCATCACGGAAGAGAGCTCCCGGAATTCCTTGCTGTCCGGCCCATTCAGGGAGTCCGGCAGGTTGAGCTCGTGGATGCTGAAATCCGGAAGCCGGCCTGTCATGCCCTCAGCCTAACGAGCGGCCGCCACCAGCGATAGGTGCCGGTCGCATACGACGAAAGGACCGCCCGGCGAATGCCGGACGGTCCTTTCAGAGTCGATGCTCCCGGTGGCTTACGCCTCGGTGAGGACCTTGGTGACGTTGGGGTCAACCGAGATGCCCGGGCCGAACGTGGTGGCGACCGTAGCCTTCTGGATGTAACGGCCCTTGGAAGCGGACGGCTTCAGGCGGAGCACCTCTTCCAGGGCGGCTGCGTAGTTCTCGGCCAGCTTCAGTTCGTCGAAGGAAACCTTGCCGATGATGAAGTGCAGGTTCGAGTGCTTGTCGACGCGGAAGTCGATCTTGCCACCCTTGATGTCGTTGACGGCCTTGGTGACGTCTGCGGTCACGGTGCCGGTCTTCGGGTTCGGCATGAGGTTACGCGGGCCGAGGACCTTACCGAGGCGGCCAACCTTGCCCATGAGGTCAGGGGTTGCCACTGCGGCGTCGAAGTCGGTCCAGCCGGCTGCGATCTTTTCGATCAGGTCATCGGAGCCAACGAAGTCGGCGCCTGCAGCGATTGCTGCTTCTGCCTTGTCGCCCGTTGCGAAAACCAGGACGCGGGCAGTCTTACCCGTGCCGTGCGGCAGGTTGACGGTGCCGCGGACCATCTGGTCGGCCTTGCGCGGGTCAACGCCCAAACGGAAAGCGACCTCAACGGTGGCGTCGAACTTGGACGGGTTGGTGTCCTTGGCGAGCTTGATGGCCTCGAACGGGGCGTAGAACTTGTCTGCCTCGATCTTGGCTGCGGCTGCCTCATATGCTTTGCTGCGCTTTGCCATGCTGCTTATTCTCCTTGTGCAGTTGTGGTCTGCGGACCGCGCTGGGCCCTGCCACAGTTGGGGATCCGGCGTGGATCTCCAACATTTTCAATGTTTCAATGGTGCCGGTTTCCCGGCGGTGCGCTCCGGCGTCGTCAGTTTCCCGAACAGACGCCATGAAGCGGTGAGGGGAATTAACCCTCGACGGTATCTAATTGTCGAAAGTCTCCGGGACTCACTTCCGGCGAGTGCTTCGTTCCTCAGCCCTCACCGTCCGTTCATTCCTGGACTATTCGACAGTGATGCCCATGGAGCGTGCGGTGCCGGCAATGATCTTGGCAGCGCCCTCAAGGCTGGTGGCGTTGAGGTCTTCCATCTTGGTGGTGGCGATCTCGTTGACCTGTGCCTGGGTCAGCTTGGCAACCTTGACGGTGTGCGGCGTGGCCGAACCCTTTGCAACGCCTGCAGCCTTCTTGATGAGCTCTGCAGCCGGCGGGGTCTTGGTGATGAAGGTGAAGGAACGGTCTTCGTAGACCGTGATTTCAACCGGGATAACGTTTCCGCGCTGGGCTTCCGTTGCAGCGTTGTACGCCTTGCAGAATTCCATGATGTTGACACCGTGCTGGCCAAGCGCAGGACCGATCGGCGGGGCCGGGTTGGCGGCACCTGCCTGGATCTGCAGCTTGATGAGGCCGGTGACCTTCTTCTTGGGAGCCAATGTAGGTCCTTCTCTCAATAACTTCCTAGGACACAGGAGCGTGCCTCAGGTTGATGGCCGCCATGGCAAGGCGGCCGGCCGCTCCGTGGCTGCTAAGCGGGCAACCGCGGGGCGAAATTCTTGGATCAACTAGATCTTGGTGACCTGGTTGAATGCGAGGGTAACCGGGGTTTCGCGTTCGAAGATCGACACCAGGACCACAAGCGTCTGGGAATCCATCTTGATCTCCGAGATCGTGGCGGGAAGGGTCTCGAACGGGCCTTCCTTGACGATGACGGACTCGCCAACTTCGAAGTCGATGTCGACGGGCGTCTGGTGCTGCTTGTTGACCGGCTTGCCCTTTTCGGCCTGCTGCTCTTCGAAGACCGGAGCCAGCATCGAAAAGACTTCGTCGAGGCGAAGCGGGACCGGGTTGTGTGCGTTGCCCACGAATCCGGTGACACCGGGGGTGTGGCGGACGGCGCCCCAGGACGCGTCAGTCAGGTCCATGCGGACGAGGACGTAACCCGGAATGCGTACGCGGTTGATGATCTTGCGCTGGGCGTTCTTGATCTCAACGACTTCTTCCATGGGCACCTGGATCTCGAAGATGTAATCTTCCATGTCCAGGGTCTGGATGCGGGTCTCAAGGTTGGCCTTGACGCGGTTTTCGTAGCCGGCGTAGGAGTGGATGACGTACCAGTCACCCTCCTGGCGGCGAAGCTTGGCCTTGAACTCCTCAGCGGGGTCCGCGGGCGCTACGGCTGCAGCGGCGGCCAGGGCGTCGGCGTCGGACGCATCGGAGTCGTCGTCGTCTGCAGACTCGTCGGCCTCGGACTCATCCTGGTCGGCGTCGTCGACGTCGGCAGTTTCGGGCGCAGCAGAATCGACCTCGGATCCTTCCACGGCGTCAGCCGTGGCGTGGGCCGTGCTTTCAGCGGGCCCATCCAGCTCAGTCTCAGTTACCTCGAGCTCCTGCTCAGACACTTGGTCTCCTGCTTCCTCATTGCCTAACATGCCTATTTAAATGGCTCAATTCCGCAAACCCTGCGAAATCCCTTGATTTTCCGGGGATTCCACGCGGTTTGCGGAGCGATCCGCTTAGTGGTTCGTGGTGCCAGTAGCGCCGAAAACCCATTTGATTCCCGTACCGAAAGCCAGGTCCAGGATGGTGACGACAAGCATCATGATGGCCACGAACACCAGCACCACGACTGTGTAGTTGACCAGTTCCTTGCGGGTGGGGGCAACTACCTTCTTGAGTTCACCAATTACCTGGCGGACAAAAAGCGCAATTCGAGCGAAGAGGCCGGAATCGGACTTCTTGGCAGGGCGGCCCTTCGAGCTGCTCGCAGCTGTTTCGGTCACCTGATCCTCACTCATCTATGCAAACGTCGTTGACCCGACTCTGATCAGAGCCATGGTTGCTGCGCTTGTTCCAAGGAGAACCCCGGAACAGCTTGCGCAGGGCAGACAGGACTCGAACCTGCAACCTGCGGTTTTGGAGACCGCTGCGCTACCAATTGCGCCACTACCCTATGGAACGAATCCATATTTTGGCCACACTCCATCAAAGCCAAGGAATCCCGAAGAACACGGGAATCCGGAGCCAGTCTGGGGCGCGAACCATTGTGATGTTTTTCAACACCGGTGAACCAGTCTACGCAACAACGTCGCGATAGTCGAACCGGGCCATTTCCGGAGCGTTCAGGCCTTGCGGCTGATCAGTGCTCGCTTGATCAACGCACACTGTCACTTTCCCGGCGTTAGCCCGATAGCTCCGCAGAACAGCATAAAGTAGATTCCGTCGAATCCCACCATCCAGCTCATGAGCTGCCCGCGAAGAACGGTGCTTTAAATGTCTGCCGGAATACCTGCCGCCCGCATTTCACAGCGAATTTCCGCCATCGCCGAATCCGCCACCCTTGCCGTTGACGCCAAGGCCAAGGCGCTCAAGGCAGCGGGTCGCCCCGTGATCGGCTTTGGCGCCGGGGAGCCCGACTTCCCGACCCCCGACTACATTGTCAAGGCTGCCGTCGAGGCCGCCGCCCAGCCGAAGTACCACCGGTACTCCCCCGCTGCCGGCCTGCCGGAGCTGAAGAAGGCTATCGCGGACAAGACGTTCCGCGATTCGGGCTACAAGGTTGACCCTTCCCAGGTGATGGTGACCAATGGCGGCAAGCAGGCCGTCTACAACACCTTCGCCACACTTGTCGATCCGGGCGACGAAGTAATCATTCCTACGCCTTTCTGGACCACTTACCCGGAGGCGATCCGCTTGGCCGGAGGCGTTCCCGTTGAGGTCTTCGCCGGCCCCGAGCAGGGTTACTTGGTCACCGTGGAGCAGCTCGAAGCTGCGGTCACCGACAAGACGAAGATCCTGCTTTTCGTTTCGCCGTCCAACCCGACCGGGGCTGTCTACAGCGCCGAACAAGTGGCCGAGATCGGAAAATGGGCTGCGGCCAAGGGCCTCTGGGTGGTCACCGACGAAATCTATGAGCACCTGACGTACGACGGCGTGCCCTTCACCTCGATTGCCACTGCCGCCCCCGAACTCGGCGACAAGGTGGTCATCCTCAATGGTGTCGCCAAGACCTACGCCATGACGGGATGGCGCGTTGGATGGATGATAGGCCCGGCCGACGTCATCAAGGCCGCCACCAACCTCCAGTCCCACGCGACGTCGAATGTTTCCAACATCATGCAGATCGCAGCCCTCGCGGCAGTCTCCGGTCCGCTGACCGCCGTCGACGAAATGAAGGTGGCCTTCGATCGCCGCCGCAAGGCGATTGTCGCCGGACTGAACGCGATCGAGGGCGTGGAATGCCCGACGCCGGCCGGAGCCTTCTACGTGTACGCCGATGTCCGTGGGCTGCTGGGCAAGGAGTTCCCGACGTCGAACGGTCCTGTCCGTCCGGCAACGTCCGCTGAGCTCGCCTCACTGATCCTCGACGAGGTTGAGGTCGCTGTTGTTCCGGGCGAGGCCTTCGGCCCCTCCGGTTTTGTGCGCCTCTCGTACGCCTTGGGCGACGACGACCTCGCCGAAGGCGTTCGACGCCTCCAGGAATTCCTCGGCCAGGCCAGGTAACCACCCGCCTGCACAAACGCCCGCTCACCTTGGGACAGAGGTGAGCGGGCGTTTGGGTTTAAACCCCCAAAGGCGAGCGGGCGTCAGAGGAGGCGGCGCTCGGCGGCCCACTTGGTCAGTTCGTGGCGGCTGGAGAGCTGGAGCTTGCGGAGCACTGCCGAGACATGGGTTTCCACGGTCTTGATGGAAATGAACAACTCTCTGGCCACCTCCTTGTAGCTGTAGCCCCGGGCGATGAGGCGCATGACTTCCAGTTCCCTCGAGGAGAGCCGGTCGAGTTCGTCGTCGGCGATCTCGGCAGGAGACGTTCCAAACGCGTCCAGGACAAATCCTGCGAGCCGCGGCGAGAAGACGGCGTCGCCGTCGGCCACGCGGATCACGGCGTCGGAGATCTCGGGGCCGGAAATGGTCTTGGTGACATAGCCACGGGCACCTGCCCGAATGACGGCCACGACGTCCTCGGCTGCATCCGAGACGCTCAAGGCCAGGAAGCTCGTGCTCCCGCGCAACGCCGAGGACCCGCTGATGACTTCCCGTCCGCCGCCGCCAAGTCCGCCCGGCAAATGGACGTCAAGCAACACTACTTCAGGCTGAACCTCGGCAATCACGGCGATGGCTTGCTCCACAGTTCCGGCTTCGCCCACGACGTCGATCCTGGAATCGAGGTCGGCCTTCAGCCCGGACCGGAAGATGGCGTGATCGTCCACGATCACCACGCGCACGCTCCGCTCCACTTGCTCTGATAAGGCATTCATGCTTTGGCGTCTCCGTTTCGGTTTTCTGCTTTGTCGGCGTTCTCGACAGGCAGTTTCAGGCGGACTTCCGTGCCCTCGGAACTGCTGTCGATGACCGCTGTGCCGCCGTGGCGTTTCATCCGACCGATGATTGATTCCTTGACTCCGAGGCGGTCTTCGGGGACGGCATCCGGGTCGAAGCCGGGTCCGCGGTCCCTGACGAAGACCTCGCTGCCCGAGTCGGAACTCTCGAGATAGACGGACACGGCTCCGCCGCCATGCCTGGCGGCATTGTGCATCGCCTCGCGGGCCGCCAGGACGAGTGCTTCGTGCCGGTCCGTCATGGCCGCGTCTCCCACGCTGACGACGTCGACCGGGTGTCCGTGGGCGTCCTCCACTTCGGCTGCGGCCGCGGCTATCCGCTCCGCCAGGAGTCCCGAGTCCTTGGCGGCGTCCCGGTACAGCCAGGTGCGCAGCTCACGCTCCTGGGCACGGGCGAGGCGGACCACGTCCTGCTCGGAACCGGCCCGGCGCTGGATCAAGGCGAGCGTCTGCAGTACCGAGTCGTGCAAGTGCGCGGCAATCTCGGCCCGCTCGGTCTCGCGGACCCGCGCCGCCCGTTCAGTTTCCAGGTCTTTCCAGAACTTCAAGCCCCAGGGCAGCAGCACCAGGGCGACGCCGCCCAACACGGCGATGGAAGCCAACAGGGCGAGCCAAGTCTGCTCCCACGAGCCGGAACCGGACACCATGACCAATACACCGGCAACCACGAGGGTCAGGCCTGCGGCGAGGCGGACCCAGCCGCCGGCTTGGTCCGCCTTGGTCTTGTCCACCAGTCCGGCCCGGCGCGTCTCGTCCAGCTGCATCCAGGCAATCGCCGCTCCGCCGAGTATGGCCGCTGCGGGGATCAGGGTGCCGAGCGGGACTTCGACGCCGAACTGCCGGGCGATGAGGATGGCAGCCACCAGGAGGAGGCCCGCTCCCAGGAGGATCTCCTTCCCGTACTGGATGCGCTTCAACTTGAACCAGGAGGCGACGACGGGTGCCGGGGCGTACAGCGGCAGGGGCTGCGCTCCGGCGTCGGGCGCTGCCACATCGGGGGGCATGCCCACCGAAGGAGGCATGCTCACCGCGGGAGCAATGGGCGACGCCGGCCGGCGGCTATTGCGGCGGGCGCTTTCGTCGGCGGTGGGCACCATGACCCACAGCCACGCGTAGAAGACCACGCCCGCGCCGCCTGCGAACGAGGCCAGGACCATACCGAGCCGGATGTACTTCACGGGCCAGCCCAGGTGGTCCGCCAGGCCGCTGCACACGCCGGCAATCATCCGGTCGCCGCTTCGGACCAGCGGCGGGCGTTGCATGGCGGTTGTCATGAATCCATCCAAACACGTATCAGGGCCTTCGGCGCTCGAAGCCAGGGCATCTCAGGGGGCCACTCAGGGAACGTTCAGGGTATCCCCCAATAGAGGGCTGCGCCGCGGGGCGGCAAGATCGAAGTATGAACGCGAACAGCATGAATCCCGAGGACCCCGGACAAGCACCGGAGCCCGGACAAACTGCAGAATCCAGCCACCCTGCCGGGGTGGGCTCGCCCGAGGAGCCGGCCCAGCCCAACGCCGGCCACACCGGCGGCGCGGCTCCGGACTACGCTGTGCCCGCTCCCCCGCAGAACTTCTTCACCTGGATCCGAAGCCAAGGCATCAGCCGTGGCCGGGACCGGTGGGTGGGCGGCGCAGCGAGCGGCATCGCGCACCGCTTCGGCATCGATCCCTTGATCGTCCGCGGCATCTTCATCATCCTCACCCTCTTCGCCGGTATCGGCATCCTGCTCTACGGCATCGCCTGGGCGCTCCTGCCCGAACCCGATGGCCGCATCCATGCACAGGAAGCCGGGGCCGGCCGCTGGTCCGCAGGCATGACCGGCGCCCTCATCACAACCATCATCGGATTGCCAAGCCTCGGCCGCGGCTTCTGGGGATGGGGCTGGAACGGCGTTCCCGGAATCCTCTGGACGCTGTTCTGGGTAGGCGGCATCGTCTACCTGATCTATTTCCTGGTCCAGCGGAGCAAAGCCCGCAGCGGTAGGCAGAGCATGGGCCCACACCACTATGCGGCCGCTCCAGGTTCCTTTGGCGACACAGGCACACAGGCCTCGGCAGGCTATCCGGCCGGCCCGTACAGCGCGGGCCCCTACAGCGCCGGGTCTTCCGGGCCTGGGACTTACAGCGCCGGGGCTTACGCAGCCGGCAATGACGGGGCCGGCGGCCCCGTGACCCCTTCAGGTCCCGTCAATCCCACGGGCCCCTACCCACCGGCCGGCGCACCCCATCACCCCGAGCGTCCCGAGCGGCAGAGGCGGCAGGGACCGGGCGCGGCGATCGTAGCGGTTTCAGCGGGCGCGGCCCTGCTGGGCGGCGGAACAATCAAGCTGCTCGACGCCGGCAACGCCATCCACCTGGGCGACGCCGCCAATGCAGTGGTCTGGGCCACGGGCGCCGCAGTCCTCGGCCTCGGCATCCTGGTTGCCGGGCTTCGTGGCCGCACGTCGGGGCTGCTCGGCTTCCTTGCCATCGCGACGCTCGTGATCGGGGGCATCTTCAACATAGCCCCCAACGCGGACCACTTCCGCCTGCAGAATGCCCAGTGGAATCCTGTGAGCATCGACGATGCCCGCAAAGGCTTCGACATCACCGGGGCCAACGGGACCGTCGACCTGACCAAACTGAACCTGAGCGCACCGCTGAGTTCCGACGTCGTGGTTCCCATGGACGTGACCGCAAGCAACATCAAACTCCTCGTCCCCGCGACAGTGCCGGTGGAGGTCCAGGCAGACATGACCTTTGCGAACCTCAAGCAGGACGGTAGTGCCGTCGCCCAAAGCAGCGGTGGCACCCTGGACAGCTTCAACATGGACAAGCCCGGCGCCAAGCTGGTCGTCAAACTCAACGGAACGTTCAGCAACGTCACCGTCCAGGAAGGAAACTGACATGAGCACGCACGAACCCACGCGGGCCTTCGAACCAGACCCCGTCCCGGCGCCTGCATCTCCTCCCCAAGCCCGGGCAAGGGTGGGCACGGTGGTCTGGGGGCTGATCGTCCTGGCTCTCGCAGCCTTGATCATCATTTCCAAACTCGGCCTCGTGGCCCTCAACGGCAACTATGTGCTGATCGGGCTCATGATCGGAGCAGGTGCGGCACTCGTGATCGGAGGGCTGGTGTCGGCGCGCTCCCGAAAAGGCAGCGGGTCCGGCCCTGGCTCCGGGACCGGCGCCGCCGATTCCGGCCACCGCTAGCAAGAAGCACGTGACAAAGCAGCCACAACACGGAAGGCTCTAGCCATGAACAAGTTCTTCAGCATCGTACGAGGCATCGGCCTGAAGCGCGGTCCGCAGCGTCTGATCGGCGGGGTGTGCGGTGGCATCGCCGCCAAACTGAACGTGGACGTGGCCTACGTCCGCATCGGCTATCTGATCTTCTGCCTGCTACCCGGGCCAGCCGTGCTCATCTACATCGTGGCGTGGCTGTTGCTTCCCAACCAAAGGGGCGACATTGCGCTGGAATCTTTCCTCACCCAGCGTTCGCAAGGGAAGAACTAGCACGGCCCGGGCTTGCCCGGGCTGTTTCCTGGTTATTTCAAAAGTCTCATCCACGGCGGTGGTCATGGTTTGTGTCCCACCCCACATTTCCCCCTACAATCGTTGTGAGCTCAGCGTGGCGCTCTGCACGTATACCTCCTAGCCAGGATTTGAGCCCTCATGAAAATTGGAATCCTTACCAGCGGTGGCGACTGCCCCGGACTCAACGCCGTCATCCGCGGCGCCGTCCTCAAGGGAATTGCCATCCACGGCCAGGAATTCGTCGGTTTCCGGGATGGTTGGCGGGGCGTCGTGGAGGGCGACGTCATCGACATTCCCCGCACGATGGTCCGCGGTATCGCCAAACAGGGTGGAACCATCCTTGGCACGTCCCGCACCAACCCGTTCGAGAACGGCGGCGGGCCGGATGTCATCAAGGCCCACATGGACCGCCTCGGCATCGACGCGATCATTGCCATCGGCGGCGAAGGCACCTTGGCCGCTGCGAAGCGCCTCACCGACGCGGGCCTAAGGATCGTGGGCGTCCCCAAGACCGTGGACAACGACCTCGACGCCACCGACTACACCTTCGGCTTCGATACCGCCGTCCAGATCGCCACGGAAGCCATCGACCGGCTGCGCACCACCGGAGAATCCCATCACCGCTGCATGATCGCCGAGGTCATGGGACGCCACGTGGGCTGGATCGCCCTGCACGCGGGCATGGCCGCGGGCGCGCATGCCATCCTGATCCCCGAACAGAAAGTCAGCATCGAGCAGATCACGGAATGGGTCCAGGAAGCCCACGATCGTGGCCGCGCACCGTTGATTGTTGTTGCCGAGGGTTTTGTCCCGGACCACATGGAAGCCCCGCACTCCGAACGCGGCCTTGACACCTTCGGCCGGCCCCGCTTGGGCGGCATCGCGGACCAGCTCGCCCCCGAAATCGAAGCCCGCACGGGCATCGAGACCCGCGCCACGATCCTCGGCCACATCCAGCGCGGCGGCGTCCCCTCGGCTTTCGACCGCGTGCTGGCCACCCGGCTGGGCATGGCAGCCATCGATTCCGTCGTGGAAGGCCGCTGGGGAACCATGGTGGCCCTCAAGGGCACCGACATCGAGCATGTGGGCTTCGAAGCTGCCCTCGGCAAACTCAAGACCGTCCCACAGAACCGCTACGACGAAGCCGCGGTACTGTTCGGCTGAGCCGGCCCCTCAAAGGAATCTTCCTGGAGCAGGCGGGTACCACGAGGTGGCCGCCTGCTCCTTCCCTTTCCGGTGACTGCATAGACTCGATGTCATGGAACTTGATGCGGGATCGGCGGAAATTGTGCTGCTGGCCTGGGCCCGGCACTTGGGGTTCGACGACGAGGCCTTCAGTTTCGTCTCCGGCCCAGCCGCTGCCCGCACTGGGGAGCGCTTGGTCAGGGAAGACGACGACGCCGAATCCATCACGTTCGTGAGGCTCTTTGGCCGCTCCGCATTGGTGGCTCCGGCTTGGGCGGTGGCCGCCGCCGTCGGGTTCTCAGACGATCAACTGAGCGAGCATTCCACACTGTTGCGGATCAGTCGCGAACACGGCGGCCACGGGCTCGGGACGTCGGCACTGCTGTTCGCCGACGATTTACCCCTCTTCCAGCCGGGCGGTGAAGTCACCGTCTCCCACGGCCATCCGGAGGCAATCGAGTTGGAGGGCAGGTGCCCTCCGGACGACGTCAACGAGGTCCACCTCTCAAAAATGGACCACCATTTCACCGTGATGGACGGGAACGAACCGGACCGCAAACCGGTGGCCTGCGGCGCCTACGCGGAATGGCAAGGGATCCTCGCAGACATGGGCGTCCTGGTGCCGCCCGAATTGCGCCGGCAGGGGCTCGGAACCCTGGCTGCCTCGATCGCCGCCCACGAGGCACTCGCTTCCGGCCTGACGCTGCAGTGGCGGACTGCTCTGGACAACCGAGGTTCCATGGCCTTGGCCCGAAGGCTGGGATTCGCCGACGGCGGTATCCAGACCTCCGTACTGCTCCGCTAGCGACTTGCCCTGGCCGCGAGTTGGCAGACGATGCCCGCATTTTGGGGGCATCGTCTGCCAGTTCGCGCGGGCTAACTGTCTTGCGAAACAGTCTCAGGCTTGGCCCCTGCGGCAGCCGGGGAACCCCATCCCCGGACGGCTTGGGGCTTGCCGAACAACAACGCCGCTACGGCGCCCAACAGAATCGCAAACGCCGGCAGCAAGACCGACTGGCTCATCGCCGTCGAGAAGCCGGCGTGCAGGAATTCAGGCAAACTTCCGGTGAATCCGCCTTCCCCGGCCGGGGCGGCACCTGGCGGAGCCGCGGGCAGCTCAGCCGCGAGTCGGGACTGGATCAGCGCGGCAATCGCGGCGGATCCCAGCACGGCACCGATCTGGCGCGTCGTGTTGAAGACACCGGAACCGGCTCCGGCGGAACGCGGCGGGAGGTTGCGGGTGGTGGCGTTGGAGACCGGTCCCCAAATGAAACCGTTGGCCACGCCCTGGAGGGCGCTCGGCAGAAGGAACATCCAAATGGGAGTGTCCGGCTTCAGGAGCGAGCCGGTCCAGAAGAGCGCTCCGGACAGGCAAAGGAGCCCGAAGGCGGCGAACCAGCGCGGGTTGATGCGGTCGATCAGCTTGCCGACAAAAGGTGCCAAGGCGCCGGAGATCACGGCCATGGGGATCATCAGCAAGGCGGACTGCGTCGGGGACAACCCGCGGACCACCTGGTAATAGAAAATCGTGGGCAGCGGGAACGCGGTGATGGTGAAGCCCACCGCCATGATGGTGGTGTTGCCCAAGGAGAAGTTGCGGTCCTTGAACAGGCCAAGAGGCAGCAAAGGCTCACCGCCGCGGCGCTCCAGCAACCACTGCCAGAAGACAAACACGGCCAGGACAACGAGGCCCGTGATGATCAGTCCCCACACGGTAATGGGTCCGGTGACGGTGCCCCACTTGTAGCTTTGGCCTTCCTGGATGCCGAACACCAGCAGGAACATCCCGGCTGCCGACAGCAGCACTCCCAGGACGTCGAACTTGTGGCTGTGCGTGGTCAGCTTCGGTACCAGCCGGGTCACGAGGACGAAGGCAACGACGCCGATGGGAACGTTGACGAAGAAGATCCACTGCCAGCCGAGGCCGTCGACCAGCACGCCGCCGAGGATCGGGCCGACGAGGATGGCCATGCCGGCCGTGGCGCCCCAAAGGCCCATGGCTGCGCCGCGGCGGTCCGGCGGGAAGATCCGGGTGATGACGGCCATGGTTTGGGGCGTCATCATGGCCGCGCCGATGCCCTGGACCACCCGGGCCGCGATGAGCATGCCGATGTCGCCCGAAAGGCCGCACCACAGTGAAGCCAAGGTGAAGACAACGAGACCGATCAGGTAGAGGTTCTTGGGCCCGAAGCGGTCGCCGAGCCTTCCGGTGATCAGCAACGGCACGGCGTAGGCGAGGAGGTAGGCGCTCGTCACCCAGATGACCGAGTTGATATCGGTGTGCAGGCCCTCCATGATCCGTGGATTCGCCACGGAGACGATGGTGGTGTCGATCAGGATCATGAAGAACCCGACCACGAGGGACCACAGTGCGGGCCACGGTTTAGCGACGTTTTCCATGGGTTTCCTTTGACTGTGCTGAATCGATTGCAGGTTGGTGCGTGGGACGGGCGCTTACCATGGCAATTGCCCGCTGCGGAGATCGTCCTGGAAGGTGCGTATCCAGTCGATTTCCGTCCGCAGCATGGTTTGTTGGTACTTGACGTCGATCCAAAACTTGGGCTCGACGCCTTTGGCAGCGACGGCTTCTTCTCCTTGGACCAGGAAGTCGAGCTGGTTTTCCAAGTTCGCCACGCGGTGGTCCAGGAGTTCGAGTACGACGCCGGACGGCAGGTTGTGTGCCTCGGCGATCGCATGGGGAAAAATCGGGTATTCGTTCACGGGTTCCGAAAGCATGTTCTGGAGGCGCTCCGTCAGCGCCTCCCGGCCGGTTCCGGTGATCCGGTAGGTGGTGCGCTCGGGCCGGTTGCCGGCGCGGTCAGTGCCCGTCGACTCGACCAAGCCTGCTTCTTCCAGCCGAGCGACGGCGTGGTAGAGCGTGCCCGGCCGGACTTTGACCAAGCGGTCCTCATGGCGGGCCATCAGGAGCTGGTACATCTCGTACGGATGCATCGGCGCCTCGACAAGGAGGGCCAACGCGGCGACGCCAAGTGGAGTCAGTGCGGCTCGTGCCATTTCCCCATCCTCCGTGCGAACTATTCCATATCAACTATTCCACATGGAATAACTGATCGCAAGCGGTCCGCCAGCCATGCCCGGCGGGCCGCCTTGGTTTATCCGAGCAGTTCGAGAATCTCCGTGCGGGCAAACATCCGCGCGGCCTCGCGCGCCGTGGGCGTACCGGCGTCGGGATCGGCCCCGGCGTCAACCAGAAACCGGGCCACCTCCGTGTAACCCTTGAAAACTGCGCCGGCCAGCGGAGTCTGGCCACGATCGTTCGCCCCGTTTGCGTCTGCACCGTGGTGCAACAGGAGCTGAACAGTTTCGGCATGGCCGTTATATGCGGCGAGCATCAGAAGCGAGTCGCCGGCGGCAGTGCGCATTCCAGCCGGCGCACCGGCGTCGAGGTAGCTGCGCAGGAGCACCGAGTTGCCTTCCCTGGCAGCATCGAACAAGGTGTGCGCCAGGGCAATGGCCTCGTCGTCGACACCTGTCGCTTGGGCGTCAGCGCCGGTGGTTTCGCTCATCGATGGGGTCCCTTCAGGAATCCGGACTGGCGCCCCACCACCTGTCCGGCGTCGGGCGCGACGATTACTTCCTGGGCGGCCGGATAAGGCTCTTCGCCGTCCAGCACGGTCAGCACTTCCTGGGGATCCACTGAGCGCTTGATCAGCGCCAGTCCCACTGCCCCCATCTCGAAATGCTGGGCCACGGATGTCAGCGTACCCACCTTGCGCTCTCCGGCAAATACGACGCTGCCCGGCGCCGGGAGGGTGTGCTGCGAGCCGTCCAATTGCAGGAAGACGAGCCGCCGGGGCGGGTGTCCAAGGTTGTGGACACGTGCGATGGTCTCCTGGCCCTTGTAGCAGCCCTTGGACAGGTGGACCGAGGTCCGCAGGAGATCGAGCTCGTGCGGGATGGTCTTCTCGTCCGTCTCCGCGCCGAGCCGGGGACGCCAGGCGGCAATACGGAGCGCCTCCGCCGCCAGGGAACCGGCGAGTGCCATGCCCTCGACGGCGGCTTCAAGCTCGGCCGCGGGAATGAGGTACTCGAACCAGGGACGCTCGAGGCCGGGATGGGAGCTTTCCTCCACCACGCTGTAGGAGTAGCCGCCGACGCCGATATGCGGCCACGGGTCCTCCCAGACCAGCCGTTCCGACCATGCGTCAATGGCCTTGGTTGCGCCGACAACCGCCCAATCGGAAGACACGTCGGCCACCTCGACGCGCAACATGAAGCGCATCTTGTTGAGCCATTCCGCCAGCGGGGCGGCCTCGGCGGCCTCGACCAGCAGCCAGATGGTGTCGCCGTCGTCCACCACGCGGGCATCGAACTCGATGCGGCCCTGGATGGTGAGGAGCAACAATTCGCTGGAGACGCGCGGTTGGAGGTTGGTCAGTTGCTGCGAGGAAAGGGTGTTGAGCCAGCTGAGGCGGTCCGGTCCCGTGACCGTGACGACGCCCCGGTAGGAAAGATCGACGACGGCGGTGCCGGCGGCGAGGGCGCGCTGCTCACGCAAGGGCTCGCCGTAGTGGGCCGCGACGCCGGAGTCCTCGCCGCCGCCTTCCACAGCTCCGGGGCGCGACAAAAGGGGGCTCGTGTAAGTCATATGTAGTAGAAGTCCTTGGGGCTCAGCGGTATTCCGGGTTTTCAAAATCGAAGCGCGTGCCGGCTTTCCATTCATCCGGGAGGTTGCCGTACGCAGGAATGCCGCCTGCATCCTTGAGCATCCGGGCGTAGTGGAGCAGGTTCCAGGTCATGAACGTTGTGTTCCGGTTGGTGAAGTCGCTCTCGGGGCCACCGGATCCTTCGTCGAGGTAGCTGGGGCCGGGGCCGACCGCACCGATCCAGCCGGCATCGGCCTGGGGCGGGATGGTGAAACCGACGTGCTGGAGGCTGTACAGGACGTTCATGGCGCAGTGCTTGATGCCGTCCTCGTTGCCGGTGATCAGGCAGCCGCCGACCTTCGGATAGTAGGCCCACTGGCCCTTGCTGTTGAGCTGGCCCGAATGGGCGTAGAGCCGTTCGATGAGCTTCTTGGTCTGGGAGGAGTTATCGCCAAGCCAGATAGGACCGGCCACCACCACGATGTCGGCTTCCAGCACAGCCGGGTACAACTCCGGCCATTCATCCGCGGCCCAGCCATGTTCGCGCATGTCCGGATACACACCGGCGGCAATGTCGTGATCCACGGTGCGGATGACCTGGGTACTGACGCCCTGCTTTTCCATGATGCGCCGGCTGATGGTGATCAGTCCGTCGGTATTGCTCACTTGCGGGGATGGTTTGAGTGTCCCGTTGAAAAACACAGCCTTGAGATCGTCATAGCTTGCGGGCTTTGTTGCTTCGTTCACTTGCTGCTCCCCTGCGGTTCGGACTACGAAACGGGACGTTCAGTGAGACCTCTTCGGTGAGACCTTGAAGCCAGCGAACAGGCCCCTAGGAGAGCTTGTTCAGGAAAGCCGAAGCGTGGGCCTCGAGCGACTTGCCCGCGGTGGACACATCCCAACGCCACAATAGATTGCCATCCACGAGGCCGAAGATGCGTGTGGCCGCAGTGTATTCCTTGGAGTGGCCGCCGCGCATCACCATGTCGGTGCTCAACTGGATCTGCGGCCCCTTGATTTGGCCGTAGTACAGCTCGCTGATGCCACCGGGATGGGCTATCGTCACGGCGATGTCGAACCCGCCGTCCGCGTTCCGGTGCGCCTCGACGTCGTCGGCCGTCTTCAATACCGGGACCATTTCCGCCGGAATCAGGCCCGGTCCGCCGTCGGCGTCGAGCATTTTCCGCTCCAGCGCCCAGAAGCCCGTTTCCACGGTGAGAGGCCGCAATTTGGTGCCGTCCTCGTCGCTGAGCCAGCTTTCCGCCCGGTACTCCAAGTACGGCAGACCGTGGTGCGTGAAAGAGACATGCTGGATGAAGTGTTCCGAGTCTTCTTCACCGGTCCCCAGCCGTCCCCGGCCTTCCCACTCACCAATGAGCCAGGAAAGGGGTACCAGTTCGGGTGTCAGGTCGGAAGGGATTTCGATGGGCACAGCAACTACCTCAGTGGACCGGAAGGTACAGAAGCTCTACTTCTGGCCCTTGAAGAGACGGTAAACGACAAAACCAGCGAACCATGCCATCGAGAGGCTGGCCAGGCCGAGGAGGACGAGGAAGAAGATTTCAAATGCAAGTACGGACATGATGCCATCCTAACTGTTAGTAGATGAGTAGTTTGTCGATGAAATAGCACATGGCCCCAACCGCCCAGACGGGTGCAACGCCCATTCCAAGGACGGCCGGGAAATTCAGCCGGCCGAGCCGAAGCGTCACCATCCGACGGAAACTGACCAGGACCGAACCGATCACGACGCCCACGACAATGGCGGGAACGATCGCGATATCGGAGAACACCAGGCCCGCCAGCGGGGCCACCAAACCGGCCGCCACGATGCCCAGGGGCGCCACGACCCGGTCCGGCCAGCGCAACAAGCCTGCGAGGAGAGCCACCGCGGCACTGAGGGCCGCGACCAACAGCATTTCCTTGATGCCGTTGAACCTCGCACCCGCAATCCAGCCCGCGCCGAGGCAGCTCAGCAGGACGCCGGCACAACTGCCCAGGGTCGATTCGAGCCGTTGGGCCTGCCCTGTTCCGCGGATCAGCTGCACGACGAACACCGCAATCACGCCGGCGGCGATGAAGCCGGGCGTCGCGTCGAGAAATCCGGGGGCCGGGACGAAGCCTGCAGCCAGGGCCGAACCCGCGCCGCTCAGCCCGATCACGGCTGCGAGGGTCTTCTTGGCGGGTACTGCAAGAAAATGGGGCCAGCCGACGCCGACGGCGGCCGACGCCAGAACTCCGACGGCGACCAACCCCTCCGTGGGGCCGTAAGAGCTGGCGACGAAAACCGCGAGCGCCACGAGGCCGACCACCCCGATGCTCCAAGACTTCACTGCGCCCCTGACCTCACTGTGTCCCTTACCTCGCTGTGCGCTCGATCCGCGGGTCCCCTCAGGGACTCCGTTTCGATCCAAGCTGCGACCAACCTCGTGACAATCCTGCCTTATACGGCACAAATATGTCGCAAAGAGGGGTTGAAGGTGACACGAATCCCTGACGTTGCAGGGGCCTTTGGGTATACTCGGTTGTCAACAGCGCTTCTTGTTGCAACGCTTCCGTTACAACGGAACCACGCCCCATAAGCAGCTACCGGCCGGTGGAAACCCGGTTCAGACGCCCGATGATGCGCGGACCGCCCATTGGAGGAACTATGTCGCACATCCTGCTCCTGACGAACAGCACCGGGTCGTCGGTAGACATCCTGCCCGCCTTGGAGCTCTTGAACCACCGGGTCCACATTCTTCCGGCCGAGCCCACGGCATTGCTCGAGACCGATCCCACCGACGTCGTTTTCCTGGATGCCCGCAAGGACCTGGTGGGGGCCCGTTCCCTGACCCAGCTCCTCAAGGCCACGGGCTTGAGCGCACCCCTCATCCTGATCCTCACCGAAGGTGGCATGGCTGCCGTCTCTTCCGCATGGTCCGTGGATGACATCGTCCTCGACTCTGCGGGACCGGCGGAGGTCGAAGCCCGGATCCGCCTGGCCGTGGCCCGCGCGATTCCCGGCGAAGAGGAAACCAACACCGAAATCCGGGCGGCCGGCGTCGTGATTGACGAAGCAAGCTACACGGCCCGCGTGAACGGGCAGCCGCTCAACCTGACCTTCAAGGAGTTCGAACTCCTGAAGTATCTGGCCCAGCACCCTGGCAGGGTGTTCACTCGCCAGCAGCTCCTCACCGAAGTCTGGGGCTACGACTACTACGGCGGCACGCGCACCGTGGACGTCCACGTCCGTCGCCTGCGCGCCAAGCTCGGCGTGGACCACGAGAACCTCATCAGCACGGTCCGCAACGTCGGCTACCGGCTGACGTTGGTCCGCTTGCCGGAAGATGAGCTCACGGAGGCCTAGGCTTCCAAACCCCCACGCTTCGGAACCCCATGCTTCGAACACAAGGAAGGCCCGGACTCCATGAGTCCGGGCCTTCTTTTGCTTGAGTGGAGGACATACGGGTCGAACGTATCGAGGCCACCCCACTGGTGGATCCCCCTCGTATCCTGCTTCGCAAAGCCGGACGAGATATAGACCTTACACGGCCAAGGGAGTGCCTGCAAAATCCATCCCGCCAAACCGGCCCGGGACGTATAGCCTTGCAGCATGAGCCCTGCGCACCCGGAGAACTGGCCCGTACTCGTCGTCAAAGGCGCCTCGGATAGCGAGTTGTTGAGAGACATCAAAATGCTCGCCGCAGCCGCCGAGGAGTCGGACGGCAATCCCCCGTTGTCCGAACAGACCCTCGTCATGCTGCGCGGAGCCGATTCCGGCGACCACTCAGTGCTCACCATGGCCCTGTATGCCCCGGACGAGCAGTCCGATCCGGCGAGCGGCCAGGATCTGGCGGGAATCGCCGTCGTGGTTGAAGCGGACGACGGGACCGGGGTCCTGGAAATGGCGGTGCACCCCAGCTACCGCAACCAGGGTGTCGCCGGGAGGCTGTTGGACTCGCTCCGGGACAGCCGCGGGCTTGCGGGCCTGAACGCCTGGTCCCATGGAAACCACGAGGCCGCCGCGGACCTCGCGGCCCGCTACGGCTACGGCCCCGTACGTGAACTGTGGAAGATGCGCCTCATGTCCTCCACCGCGGAACTGCCCGACGCCGGCCTGCCTGAGGGAGTCTCCCTGCGCGCCTTCGTGCCGGGTCAGGATGAGTCCGCCTGGCTGGCTGCCAACAGGGCAGCATTTGCCCACCATCCAGAGCAGGGGTCGCTCACCCGGGCCGATCTGGAAGCCCGGATGGCCGAGGACTGGTTCGACCCCGCAGGTTTCCTGCTCGCCGTGAATCCGGCCGGGGAGCTGCTCGGCTTCCACTGGACGAAGGTGCACCCCCGGCAAGGAACCCACCCGGCCATCGGCGAGGTCTACGTCGTCGGCGTAACGCCTGCAGCCCAAGGCCTGGGACTCGGCAAGGCGCTCACTGTTGCCGGGATCAGGTATCTGCAGAGCCACGAGCTGCACTCGGTGATGCTGTACGTGGACGCCGACAATACCGCGGCCGTCGCCCTGTACCAGAAGCTGGGATTCGTGCGCTGGGACGTCGATGTCATGTATGCGCCGCTAGCCGGGAAGTAACCCGGAACCAAGGCGTATCTGAAAGGCTAGGACATCTAGGATTCCGGCACGTGGAATCCTTGTAGGGTTGAATCAAACCCCGCGCTGAACGAGAAGGAGAGCCCGATGAACCCGGACCCGGTCGGAACCACCAAAACCGAGGTCAAGGGCGCAACCTTGCCTCCCCGCTTCGGTTCATCCGAAGTCCCGGCAGCGCGGGCAACCCAGGACCGCATCGACATTCCTGAGTTTGCGCCCTCCCTCGAGCCCGAAGGCGACATCACTCCGGACCGCTTCCTGGACCGCGAACTGAGTTGGCTCGCCTTCAACTCGCGCGTCCTCGAACTCGCGGAGGACCCGGACCTCTTCCTGCTGGAGCGGGTCAATTTCCTCTCCATCTTCGCCTCGAACCTGGATGAATTCTTCATGGTGCGGGTAGCCGGCCTGAAGCGTCGCATCGCCACCGGACTCGCGGTTCCCTCCCCTGCCGGCCTGAGCCCCATCGAAGTCCTGGAGCAGATCGGCGATGCGGCCCGGAAGCTGCAGGAACGCCACGCGCGCGTTTTTGCCGAGCAGATCCGCCCCGCTTTGGCCTATGAGCACATCCACCTCATGCGCTGGGACGAACTCGACGACGAAGCCCAGCACCGTTTGAGCATCATGTTCGGCGAGAAGGTCTTCCCGATCCTCACCCCCCTCGCCGTCGATCCGGCCCACCCCTTCCCCTATATCTCCGGGCTCTCCCTCAACCTGGCCGTGATTGTCCGCAACCCCGTGAGCGACAAGGAACTGTTCGCCCGCGTCAAGGTTCCGGACCAGCTGCCCCGTCTCGTTTCGATCGACGGCCCGCGGGCCGGCGCGGTCCCGGGCCGCGTGGCCCGGTTCATCGCGCTCGAAGAGGTCATTGCGGTGCACCTGGACAAGCTGTTCCCCGGAATGGAAGTCATGGAGCACCACAGCTTCCGCGTCACCCGCAACGAGGACGTGGAAGTTGAAGAGGACGACGCCGAGAACCTCCTGCAGGCGCTTGAAAAAGAACTTCTGCGCCGCCGCTTCGGCCCGCCCGTCCGGCTTGAGGTCACCACGGACATCAACCCGAACATCCGCGCGCTCCTGGTGCGGGAACTCGGCGTCGAGGAATCCGAGGTCTACTCCGTCCCGGCACCCCTGGACCTCCGGGGCCTGTCCGTCATCGGCGGCATCGACCGCGCCGACCTCCACTACCCGAAGCACGTACCCCATACTTCGCGGTACCTGAACGAATCCGAGACGTCCAAGGCCGCCAACGTCTTCGCGGCAATGCGCCGCCGCGACATCCTGCTGCACCACCCGTACGACTCGTTCTCGACGTCGGTCCAGGCCTTCCTGGAGCAGGCGGCCGCCGACCCCAAGGTCCAGGCCATCAAGCAGACCCTGTACCGCACGTCCGGCGATTCCCCCATCGTGGACGCGCTGATCGATGCTGCCGAAGCCGGCAAGCAGGTCCTGGCCCTCGTGGAGATCAAGGCCCGCTTTGACGAGCAGGCCAACATCTCCTGGGCGCGCAAACTGGAGCAGGCCGGAGTGCACGTGGTGTACGGAATCGTGGGACTCAAGACGCACTGCAAGTTGTCCCTGGTTGTCCGCCAGGAAGTGGACGGCCTCCGCAGGTACTGCCACATCGGCACGGGCAACTACCACCCCCGGACGGCCCGCTACTACGAGGATCTCGGTCTGCTGACCTCCAACGAGCAGGTGGGCGAGGACCTGTCCAAGCTCTTCAACCAGCTCTCCGGGTATGCCCCCAAGTCGACGTTCAAGCGGCTCCTCGTGGCCCCCCGCTCGGTGCGGTCCGGATTGATCGACAGGATCGAGACCGAGATCCGCAACGCCCGCGCGGGAATCACCGCGCGGGTCCAGATCAAGGTCAACTCCATGGTGGACGAAGCCATCATCGACGCCCTTTACAGGGCGTCGCAGGCCGGGGTGAAGGTTGACGTCATTGTCCGCGGCATCTGCTCGCTGCGCCCCGGAGTGCCTGGATTGAGCGAGAACATCACGGTCCGCTCCGTCCTGGGCCGCTTCCTGGAGCACTCCCGCGTGTTTGCCTTCGCCAATGCCAACGATCCCGTGGTCTACATCGGCTCAGCGGACATGATGCACCGCAACCTCGACCGTCGGGTCGAGGCCTTGGTGCAGCTCTCCAACCGGGAAGACACCGCCGAGGTCATGGACCTGCTGCGGCGCTACATGGATCCCGGCACGGCCAGCTGGCACCTCGACAACCAAGGCCACTGGACCAGGTTTCACCAGGCCGAAGACGGCTCGCCGCTGCTGGACATCCAGTCCTGGCTGCTTGCCTCCCGGTCCCGCCAACGTGCAGTCGCCCGGCGGTAGGCAGCGAAAAGTTGAACAGCGATACACCTGTTGCAGACCAGACGGACCATCCCGGGGAGCCGATCGCCGTCACGGCGGCCGGCGCCATTCCCTGGCGCGTCACCAAGGGCGCCCTTGAGGTCCTGCTGATTCACCGGCCCAAGTACGACGACTGGTCCTGGCCCAAGGGCAAGCTCGACGCCGGGGAAACCATCCCCGAGTGCGCTGTCCGCGAGATCAGGGAAGAAATCGGCCTCAAGGCAGCCCTCGGGATCCCCCTTCCTCCGACGCATTACCATGTGTCTGCCGGGCTGAAGGTGGTGCACTACTGGGCGACGCAGGTCAACGGGTCCATCATCAAGCCGGACGGCGAGGAAGTGGACGCCTACATGTGGGCCGCGCCGGACAAGGCGGCACGTTTTTTGAGCAACCCGACGGACGTGGGTCCCCTCCAGGCGCTGGCGAAGGCCCACCTTAATGGTGAGCTGGAGACGTGGCCCCTGATTCTGGTGCGCCATGCCAAGGCAAAGCCGCGGTCCTCCTGGACCAAGGCCGAGGGCAGCCGGCCGCTGGCCGTGACGGGTCAGCGGCAGGCGTTGGCCGTGGAGCGGCTTCTGGGCGTATGGAAGCCTCTGCGGATCGTGAGCAGTCCGTGGGCCAGGTGCGTATCCACCATCGCGCCGTACGCCAAGTCAGCCGGAGCCAAAGTGAAACTTGTCGAGGCCCTGACGGAGCACAACCACCAGCGGAGCCCGAAGAAGACGTCCGCCGTCGTCGAGGGTTTGTTCGACAAGCAGCGTGCGGTGGCGTTGTGCACCCACCGGCCGGCGCTCCCCACCGTCTTGAAGACGCTCGGAGAACGCATGGGTCCGGAGCTTCACGAGGCGCTTCCGGCCCAGGACCCGTACCTGGCCCCCGGCGAGATCATCGTGTGCCACGTGGCCCGCGGAAACGGTCAGCGCGTAGTGGCCGTGGAACAGATCAAGCCCTTCGACGACTGACTCCAGTAAGCTGGGTGCGTGAGCATCCCAACCCCATATGAAGACCTCCTGCGCGACGTCATGGCCAACGGCACGCACAAGTCGGACCGCACGGGCACTGGCACTCGGAGCGTTTTCGGCCGCCAGCTGCGCTTCGATTTGAGCCAGGGTTTCCCGCTCATCACCACCAAGCGGGTGCACTTCAAATCACTGGCCCTGGAGCTCTTGTGGTTCCTCCGCGGCGAGTCGAACGTGAAGTGGCTCCAGGAGCAGGGCGTCACCATCTGGGATGAGTGGGCAGACGCCGACGGCGAACTCGGCCCGGTGTACGGCGTGCAGTGGCGGAGCTGGCCGGCTCCCGACGGCGGCCACATCGACCAGATCGCTGAACTCATGAAGGGCCTGGCCGCCAACCCGGATTCGCGCCGGCACATCGTTTCGGCCTGGAACGTGTCCGAGATCAAGGACATGGCCTTGCCGCCGTGCCACGCGTTCTTCCAGTTCTACGTTGCCGACGGCAAGCTGTCCTGCCAGTTGTACCAGCGTTCGGCCGACATGTTCCTGGGTGTTCCGTTCAACATCGCCTCCTACGCGTTGCTGACCTGCATGGTGGCCCAGCAACTGGGCCTTGAGCCCGGCGATTTCGTCTGGACCGGCGGAGACGTCCACGTTTACGACAACCACGTTGAACAAGTCACCGAACAGCTCTCCCGGGAGCCGTACGAGTACCCGCAATTGCGCTTCGCCCGCAAGCCGGACTCGATCTTCGACTACACCTTCGAGGACTTCGAAGTAGTCGGCTACCGCCACCACCCCTCCATCAAAGCGCCCGTGGCGATATGAGCAACCACGAAACTCCTGCCGCGGAGTCCCCTTCCTCCGGTGAGGGCGCGGAAACGCTCACCGGAATCGGCCTGGTGTGGGCACAGACCGGCAGCGGAGTGATCGGCAAGGACGGGACCATGCCATGGCACGTTCCCGAAGATTTGCAGCACTTCAGCCGGCTGACCACAGGGCACCCGGTCATCATGGGCCGGAAGACGTGGGAGTCTTTCCCCGCAAAGTACCGTCCTCTGCCCGGCCGCACCAACATCGTGGTGACCCGGCAACACGGCTGGGCGGACTCGCCCGAAGCACGTGGCGCCGTCGTCGTCTCCTCACTTGATGCCGCACTCCTCGAGTCCCAGTTCGCACCGGGCGGCCAGAATGTCTGGATCATCGGCGGAGGCGAAATTTACCGGCAGTCCATGGACATCGCGAATGTCGCCGTCGTTACGGTCATCGATTCCGACATCGACGGCGACACCTTCGCGCCGGAGTTCGGTGAGGCTTGGAATCTTGAGGCGACGCAACCGGCTGAGGGCTGGCTGACCGCCAAGAACGGCACCAACTACCGGATCGCCACATGGCGCCGGACGGAAGACTGAGAATGCTGAAGAAACCTGAGACCCTGTTCGTGCTCGGCTACATGCTGTTGCCGCTCTTCGCGCTCTTGTCCGCGATCGTCGGGCTCACCATGATCCTGGGCGGCAACAAGATCCTGGGGATCATCGTCCTGATAGTGGTAACCCAGGTTTTCGCTTTCGGCGCGTTCTACGCCCTGCGTGCCCGAAAGGCGGCCCTGCTGGAAGAACCCGACGCCTCACTCAAGTAGCTCGCATTAGATGTCGTTTAGAGGGCTCATAACGACACCTATTGCCAGTCAGTTGGGTCGTGACGTAACCGACAGCGGCCGGGAGCCGCGAAAGTCTAGACTGGTTCAATGACTACAGCAGCTAATCCGTCCGTTGGACTGGTCGGTTGGCGTGGCATGGTCGGCTCCGTCCTGATGCAGCGCATGCAGGAAGAGGGCGACTTCGCCAACATCAACCCGGTATTTTTCTCCACCTCGAACGCGGGAGGTGCCGCGCCGTCTTTCGCTGGTACAGCAGAAGGTGCCGCAGGCAAGCTCGAGAACGCGTTCGACATTGAGACTCTTGCCAAGCTGCCGATTATTGTCACAGCCCAGGGCGGCGACTACACAAAGCAGGTCCACGGCGAGCTTCGCAGCCGGGGCTGGGCCGGGCTCTGGATCGACGCCGCGTCCACGCTGCGCATGAACGACGACTCCATCATCGTGCTGGACCCCATCAACCGCGACGTCATCGACGCCGGCCTGTCCGGCGGCGTGAAGGACTACATCGGCGGCAACTGCACGGTTTCCTGCATGCTCATGGGACTCGGCGGCCTGTTCAAGAACAACCTGGTCGAGTGGGGCACCTCCATGACCTACCAGGCGGCGTCGGGCGGCGGTGCCCGCCACATGCGCGAACTGCTCAACCAGTTCGGCACCCTCAACAACGAAGTCAGCAGCGAACTGGACGATCCCGCCTCCGCGATCCTGGAAATCGACCGCAAGGTCCTGGCCACCCAGCGCACCGGCGTCGACGCCACCCAGTTCGGCGTGCCGCTTGCAGGCTCCCTGATACCGTGGATCGACGCCGACCTCGGCAATGGCCAGTCCAAGGAAGAGTGGAAGGCCGGGGTGGAAACCAACAAGATCCTCGGCACCGGCAACGGAAAGCCGGGCAAGGACCATGTGGTCATGGACGGGCTCTGCGTCCGTATCGGCGCCATGCGCTCCCACTCCCAGGCACTGACGCTCAAGCTGCGCGAGGACCTGTCCGTCGCCGAAATCGAAAAGCTCCTGGACGCCGACAACGAGTGGGCCAAGGTTGTGCCCAACACGAAGGAAGCCTCCATGGCCGACCTCACCCCGGTGGCTGCCTCCGGCACCTTGGAGATCCCCGTGGGCCGTATCCGCAAGCTCGAGATGGGTCCTGAATACATCAGCGCGTTCACCGTGGGCGACCAGCTCCTCTGGGGCGCCGCCGAACCGCTGCGCCGCATGCTGAAGATCGCTACCGGCACCCTCTAGGCGTCCTGCCTTATTCAACTAACCCGTAGTTGATGTCGTTTTGAACGCTCATAACGACATCAACTGCGGGGGCCCGCGGGGACTTGCGAGGCGAGGGTGGCGGTGGGGATGAGTTGGGTGCCGTCAGCTCTCCATGAACCGCAGGTACTTCGCCGCCTGGAGTTCGAAGGATCGTTTGGCCGCAGGGGCCAGGCCTTCCGCAGCGAACGGTTCAGGCACGACGACGGCGCTCCGGCCGGTGCCGCTGCGGGACCAGGTGCCCACCACTTCGGCGCCTGACACAATCATCCGCTTGAAGACCCCGTTGCCCCCAGGAACGACTTTCTGGAAATGCCCAGGGGGCAGGACAAGGCTGCGGTCCTTATACCCGAGCAGGAATTCATCGAATCCAGGCAAGGCGAGGACCGTACGCGAGCCGGGAACGCCGTCGTCGAGCAGTGCCGCCGTCTCGGGCGACAGCCAATAGGACGTTTCCCGGAAGACGAGCTCAACGAGTTGGCCGCGGATGGCCTCGTGGGCTGCCCGGACTTCGGCTTTGGGAATCTGGCTCCACCACGCGAAGTCCGCGAGTGTGGCCGGTCCGTGGCTGCGAATATACCTGAGCAGGAATTCGGCAATTCCTTCTCCACGGTCGAGGCGCCGGGATTCCGGAATCCACTCATCGAAGGCGACGAACAGTTGCTGTCCCAGGGCTTTGCCTGCCGTGCCCGCCGGAGGACCTTGCACCAGCCAGGCGTTCTGGCACAGAATCCAGAGCAAATGGATGCCGCGTTGGGCCGACGTCATTTGGCCAGCGGATTCGAAGATCTTGAAAAGCTCCTCGCGCGTGGCGCCAGGACTGCCGCAGACGCGTTCGAGGGCCAGGTCCCGGCACGTCGCGACGTCCGTCTCGTCGATGCCGAGTTCCCGGTGCCGTGCGGCAACAGAACGCATGGATCGCTCTGTGGTGATGGCGAGGATCCAGCGCAAGTCCTGCGGCGGAACCAGGTGCAGCGTGCCTCGCATAGGCCAGGACCGGACCACTGTGCCGCTCTCCAGCGCTTCCAACACCTTGGATAGTCCGGAACCGGGGACCCTCTCCCCCACGGCCCAGAACGCCGAGGCAAGGTCTTGGGCCTGCATGGCACCCATCCGGGAGACGCATTCCTCCGGGCTGCCGAAACCCCCAAGCAATCCTTGGCTCGCGAGCCGCATCCTGCCCATGACTCCGGGGGTGACGCTGATCCTCGCCGAAGCTGCCATGGCCCCATCGTAGGACGCATGGCGGACAGCTTCAGTCCTCAATTGCTCGCAGGAGGAACTCCCATGCCGCTCACAGGGGCCGTCCAGCGGGCACTCCTACGCTAGGGGAATGCTGTTCGGTGAGTTAGGTCCGCTGCTGCGGCCGCTCAGCCGGCGGTTAGCAGCCGCTGGTTGGTGCGCTGCCGCCGTCGGGCTTGTCTGCGGCTTGGCCATAGCTGTTGGTGCGGGGGTCCGGTTATCCCCGTCGATGCAGACTGTCCAGGAGGTTGGACTTGCCGCCACAGGCGCGGCCGCCCTGCTCCTGGGCCTTGCAGCCGCGAGCCAGCCATCGTCCGATCGGCGCGTTGACGATCCCGAATCCGGGTTCACTGGCGCGAACGATCAAGTGCGCAGTTTCCTGCTCGCCGCGATTGTCATGCTCCTGGGCGTGGCCGGCTTTGCGGCGGCAGGCTGGATTTCCCCGGGCGGTCCGTCGCCCCAGAGCATGGCGTTCAGCCAGATCTTCCTCTTGGGGGCCGCGAGCTGCGGACTGACGTTCCTCTTGCTCAACAAGGTCCATCCGACCGGAAAGCGCTGAAGCGCGTTCCTCGCAGGGACCTACGCAGGCTCCTACAGGGCCAAACCGATCAGTAGCGGCTCCGGGTGCAGTTCGATGCCAAAGCGCTCGACGACGCCGCGGCGCACCTCGCGCGCGATGGCCACAAGATCCTCCGCGCTCGCCCCTCCGCGGTTGGTGATGGCGAGGGTGTGTTTCGTGGACAGCGAGGCCCGCCCGCCGGACACGCCCGCGGGATCGAGTCCGAAGCCCTTTTCGAAGCCGGCCTGGTCGATCAGCCAGGCTGCGGACAGCTTCACGAGGCCGTCGTTCCCGGCGGGGTACTGCGGCGCTCCCTCGGGCAGCGAGGCAGCTGCGGTGGCCGGAACAATCGGGTTGGTGAAGAAGGAACCCGTGGAGTACGTATCCCTGTCCGAAGCGTCGAGGACCATGCCCTTGGAGGCGCGCAGCCGCAGGACTTCGCGCCGGACGTCGTTGGAATACGCGCGCTTCCCGGCCTCGACCCCGAGGGACCGGGCCAACTCCGCGTACCGGATGGGCGCACTCATGCGTCCGAGCGGCAGCTGGAATTCAACCGTCAGCACGACGTAACGTGGCGAGCCCTCGGTGGTGGTCTGTTTGAGGATGGAATCCCGGTAGCCGAACTTGAGCTCCGAGTTGGTGAAGGTTTGCACGGCGTTGCGTTCGCGGTCCCAGGTGCGCACGGCGGCGATGGTCTGGGACACGTCGGCACCATAAGCGCCAACATTCTGCACAGGAGTGGCGCCCGTGGCACCCGGGATGCCGGAGAGGGCTTCCAGCCCGGACCACGCGTGCAGCACCGAGTGCCCCACAAGGGCGTCCCAGTTGTGCCCTGCCTGGACCACCACGGAAACGCCTCCGCAGCTGTCTTCCGAGTTGACGGTGAAGCCCTGCGAAGCGATCTTCAGCACAGTGCCCGGGTATCCGGCGTCGGAAACCAGCAGGTTGGATCCCCCGCCGATAATGAGCAGTTTCTCGCCCGCAGCATCCGCCGAGCGGACGGCGTCGATGATTTCCGCCTCGGTGCGGGCCTCCACAAAGGCGCCGGCAGGGCCACCAACGGCGGCCGTGGTCAGTTCGGAAAGCATCGTCTGGGTCACCAAACAAGCCTAGCTGGGATTCGTTGTGCCAGCCGACCCCGGGGCGCGCCGGTCAGGCGCGCGCCCCGGCGCGCGAGCTGATTACTTACGCAAGTTTCACAACGGCTTGGGACTTCATGAGGACCTTCTGGCCGCCGAAGGTGACGATCAAGTCGATGCGCGCGGTGCGGGCCTCGGCGTCGAGCGCTCCCACCACTCCGGCAACCTCGATCACGGCGCCGGGCTCGCTGGTACCGGTGGTGTCGGCGACCAGCACGGGCTTGGTGAAGCGCGTCTGGTAGTCGACGACGGCGGCAGGGTCGCCGGCCCAGTCGCTCACCAACTGCACGGCAGAGCCCATGGTGAACATGCCGTGGGCGATGACTCCGGGAAGCTCGACGCCGGTGGCGAAGGATTCGTTCCAGTGGATCGGATTGAAGTCGCCCGACGCGCCCGCGTACTTGACCAGGTCCTGGCGCGTGACCTCGATGCTGCGGGTGCCGATTTCCTGCCCGACGGTGAGTTCTTCAAGTTTCAAGCTCATGGCTACTGTCCCTCTCCGCGGACCAGGATGGACGACGTGGTGGTGGCGACCTTTTCGCCGTCCAACGTTGTGATTTCCGAACGCGTCGTGATCATGGCCCCACCGCCCATGGCGCGGACGCCGTCGACGTGCAGTTCGGCCCGCAACTGATCCCCGGCAACGATCGCGCGGTGGTGCGTGAAGCGCTGGTCGGCGTGCACCACGCGGCTGAAGTCGATCCCTGAATCGGGGTCCTCGATCAGCTGGGCATCCGCCCGCTGGGCGACGATGATGGCGAAGGTCGGCGGGGCGACGAGGTCGCTGTGGCCAAGCGCTTTGGCGGCTTCGACGTCGAAGTGGGCGGGGTGGGTGGCCTTCACGGCCCGGGCGAACTCCCGGATCTTTTCGCGGCCGACGTCGTACACCTCTGAGGCAGGGTAGCTGCGGCCCTGCAAATCCGGGTTAATAGTCATGATCCAACCCTATCGGCCCCTGAGCCGGTAAGAAGAGCCGGACGGCTACTCCGTGGCAGGCGGTCCGAACCATCTGGTGAGGGCGTCGGCGAGGCCCAGTTGGGAGCCTTCTCCGACCCAGGCCACATATCCGTCGGGCCGGATCAACACGGCAACGGGGGCGGGGACTGCCCCGATTGCGGGAAGCTCCCAAGTCCCGGGGTAGGTGGCGTCGATCAACTGAACGCGGTCCGCCCACGGCGTGATGTCGATGCTGCCGGGCTCGCCAAGGTTGAGGAGCACCGGCTGGGCACTGTGCAGCAGGCTGAAGACACGCAGCGGGCCGACTGGGGTGGCGAGGTCGAGATCGGGCATGCGGCGTCCGAGCAACGGGTGCCCCTGGCCGACGTCGTAGTGTACATCGAGGCCGGACTGCATCGCCGCGAAGCGCTGGCGCGGCTCCTCCATGCCGAGGAGCTCGGCCACGACCTCGCCCACGGCCTTCGTGCGTTCGTCCTGGCGGCGGAGCGCGACACTCGCCATCGTGTTGCGCAGCACGCGGGCGGCCACTGGGTGGCGCTCGGCGTGGTAGCTGTCGAGGAGGCTTTCCGGCGATGTCCCCTTGACCACCTGCGCCAGCTTCCATCCCAGGTTCACGGCATCCTGCACGCCGGTGTTGAGGCCCTGTCCGCCGTCGGGGGCATGCACGTGTGCCGCGTCGCCGGCGAGGAGGACCCGTTCGTCGCGGTAGTTCGCGGCCTGCCGGGTCATATCGGTGAAACGGGAGATCCAGATGGGACTGTGGGCCCCGTAGTCCGTCCCGCATACGGCGATGAGCGCCGCGCTCAGGTCCTGGAGGGTCGGCTCGTTCGCGGCCCCGACGTGCTCTTCGGTCACCATGACCCCGACGGGTCCACCCTCCGCGTAAACGATCTTGCCGTCGTGGATCTTGTAGTCGAGCTTGCCGAACGAGTGGATGCCAAAGGCGTTGGTGTGGACGCCCAATGGCGGCTGCTCGGCCATTTCGACCTGGGCGATCAGGGCGCTGGTGGTCGGATCCCACCCCGGGAACTCGATGCCGGCGGCCTTACGGACCAGGCTGCGGCCGCCGTCGCACCCGACGAGGTATTCCGCGCGCAGCGGCTCGCCGGCGGACAGCCCGACGTCGACGCCGGTCCCGTCCTGCGCGAAACCGGTCACCTCGCGCCCGTAGTAGATCGGCACCGCCAGCTCGGCGACCCACCCGGCCAGGATGCGCTCGATGTGGTTCTGCCACAGGCCGAGCCCGTAGTTGTGCCGGGTAGGAAAGTCGCTGAGGTCGAAACGGACGCCGCCGAACCCCGCAACCTGGGCGACCTGTCCTTCGGACAAGAAGCGATCGGCAATTCCGCGCTGATCGAGGACCTCGATGGTTCGCGAGTGCAAACCGCCTGCACGTGAGCCGGCGAGCTCCTGGTTTGCGCGCCGCTCGACAATCGCTACGTCGACGCCGGCCAACGCCAGTTCGCCCGCGAGCATCAGCCCTGTGGGGCCTGCTCCGGCGATCACCACCGCGTGCTGGGTCATTCCGCGGGCTACTTCTTCAAGCTCTTGCGGACCTGCTGTCCGCGGACCACCATGCCCACGACATGCAGGACCAGGCCGAGCCCGATCACGAACAAGGACGTCAGAGCAAGGCCCTGGTTATGGGAGGCGTTGCCAATGATCGTCAGGATGATCCCGACGGCGATAAGCCCCATCGCGCCGAAAACCAGCGTTTTGTAGGCGATTGAGGCCGTGGCCCAGAATTCGTTCAGCACCACCCAAGTTTAGGACACTTGCCGAAACCGCGGGTTCCACAGGGCGGGAACCGACGCAAGTGAGCGAGCGTGGCGTCAAAACCCGATATGAGCGAGCGAGCGTCCGACTCCAGCCAACGCCCGCTCACCTATGGCCGCCAATCCACCAACGCCCGCTCACCTATGACAGCTTTCCAGCCAACGCCCGCTCAGATCATCTGCAGGAGGGTTCGGGTATTTCCCTCATACGTGAGCGGGCGTCCTGAAAAAGCCGGACTTAGGTGAGAGAGCGTCGGTGGGTGCGCTTACAGAGAGGGCTGGACCCCGAAGGCTACCGCGAGCTTCATGATCTTTTCGGCGCGGCCGAGGCGCGGAAGGTCGGAGCCGTCGCGGATGACCCTGCCGTTGGCTTCGAAGTCGTTCATGAAGTCCGTGGCCCAGGCGACGTCGGACGGCGTCGGGCTGATGACTTCGTTGATGACCGTGGTCTGGTCAATGGCCAGGCAGAGCTTGCCGGTCATGCCCATGGTCACAGTGATCCCGGTCTGCTCGCGCAGGATCGGGTGGTTGGTGCCGACGGTGGGGCCGTCGATGGGACCCGGAAGGTTGCCCACGCGACTGGCGACGACGAGCTTGGCACGCGGGTACGCCATTGCCTCAGGCGTGGCGGCCATGCCCGTGTCCCGGCGGAAGTCGCCCGAACCGAAGGCGAGGCGGAAGGCACCCTGTGCGCGGGCGATGTGGTTGGCTTCCTCGATGCCGAGGGCCGACTCCACGAGCGGGATGACCGGGGTCTTGCCGTCCATGCGGTGGAAGGACTCGGTGACCTGGTCCGCGGACTCAGTCTTGGCGAGCATGACTCCCAAGAGACCTGGCGTGCCACGGAGGCCGGCGAGGTCATCGGCCCAGAACGGGCTGGTGGCGTCGTTGATGCGGACCCAGGCCTGGCCGCCGGCGGTCAGCCAGTTGATGACGTTGTCGCGGGCAATGTCCTTCTGCGATGGGTCCACGGCGTCTTCAATGTCAAGGATGATGGCGTCCGCGCGCGACGAGGCCGACTGGTCGAAAAGCTCCGTCTTCATGGCGTTCACAAGGAGCCAGGAGCGGGCAATCTCGGCGGGAATGTTGCGGGTGGACCGAATGGACTCGGCGGCGGTGCTAGACGTCATGTATCTACCGTATCCGGCCAGCCACCAGGAACGCTAAGAATCGGGCACCGGTGTGAGCATCAATACGAACAAAACGATTGTGACAGCCAGCCCCAGCCCAACTGACTCGCAGTAGGTGTCGTTATGAGCCCTCATAACGACACCTACTGTGAGTCAGTTGGGCTTAACGCGCTTTAGGGGAGCTTGCTGCCCCGCGCACCCACCCACAGGCCATACCACTCGGCGCGCGTCATTGCTGCGGCAACGGCGGGAGCATCCGCGCAGGCAGCGATCCGCGCCGGGTTGGAACTGCCCAGCACCGGGGAAATGCGTGCCGGATGCTTCATGAGCCATCCCAACAACACGGACTCAGGAGTGACGCCCTTTGCTTCCGCGAGCTGGGCGACCAGAGCGGCAGTCGCAGTGTCCGCGGCAGTCGGGAAAACCGGCGTCGAGCCCGTGTACCGGCCCTGGGCGAGGGAACCGTAGGCCTGCAGTTCAATCCCCTGGCCGACGCAGTGTTCCAAAGTGCCGTGCGGAAAACTGTAGCCGAGGGCGTCGTCGTGGTTGACCAGGACCCCGCTCTCGAGCCACGCCCGCCGGTGCAGGCTCATTTCCAGCTGGTTGGCCACGATCGGCACCTCCAGCTGGTCCTGCAGGAAGGCGATCTGCGCGCCGGACATGTTGGACACGCCCAATTGCCGCACCTTACCCTCCGCCATGAGCTGCCCGACGGCGGACGCCACCTCTGCGGGTTCCATCAGGGGATCGGGACGGTGGAGCAGAAGCACGTCGACGTAGTCGGTCCTCAGCCGTTCCAGGCTTCCATTGACCCGCTCCAGGATGGCGTCCTTGCTGAGGTCATAATGTCCATCGACGCCGGGCTGGCTCAGCCGGATTCCGCACTTGGTCTGGAGCTGGATCTTTTCCCTCAGCCCCGGCGTCCGGGCGAGGACTTCGCCGAAGACGGCCTCGGCCTTGCCGCTGCGGTAGATGTCGGCATGGTCGAACAGGGTGATCCCGATGCCCATGGCGGCTTCGATCGCGGCCGCGGCCTGCTCGATTTCGGCAGCACCGTATTCGCTGCCCTCCCAAGGACCTCCGAGGCCCATGCATCCATAAATAAGCCGGCCCGCGGCAGTTTCACTCTTTGCTGTCATTTTCCAACTCTTTCACAACGCAACTAACCCGCAGTTGTTGTCGTTTACAGCCTTCAAAACGACATTAACTGCGAGTTAGTTGGGTGAGGGATAGGGGCAGGGGTGAGGGACTAGACGATCCAGGCCGTCGTGTTTGCCGGGAGCTTGCCGCCTTCGAGCGGTGCGCTGCTCACGACGACGGTGCCTTCCGGAAGTGCCACGGGCTCGGTGCCGAAGTTCGTCACCGACTGCCAGCCGTTGGGGCGCACGAAATGGAGCACCGACTCGTGACTGGACGGGATCCACTCCAGGTCCTCGGCCGCCCGCAGTTCCGAACGCAGTTCCAGGGCCTTGCGGTATAGCTCCAGCGTGGAGCCGGGAACGTTCTCCTGCTCCGCCACCGCGTAGTCCGCGAACCATTCAGGCTGCGGCAAGTGGGCATGTCCCTCGCCGAAGCCGAACGACGAACCCTCGCTGGTCCACGGCAGCGGGACACGGCAACCATCACGGCCGACGTCGACGCCCGGGTTGCGGAAGAACGCCGGGTCCTGGCGCTGGCCGGCCGCGATGTCGCCGACTTCCTGCAGTCCGAGTTCTTCGCCCTGGTACAGGTACGCGGAGCCGGGAAGGGCGAACATCAGCAACGACGCGGCGCGGGCGCGGCGCAAGCCGAGCTCGGCGTCGACGTCGGCGGCCGAACCGCCGTCGAGCAGCCACTGCTTGCCGTCCTGGCCCAGGCCGTCACGGCCGCCGCCCGCGGGCAAGCCGTAGCGGGTGGCGTGCCGGACGACGTCGTGGTTGGAGAAGACCCAGGTGGAAGAAGCACCGGAGGCAGCGGCTTCGCTGAGGTTCTTCGTGATGATGTCGCGGAACTGGCCTGCGTCGAAATCAGCCTGGAGGAGGTCGAAGTTGAATGCCTGGCCCAAGCCGTCTGGGCTGGCATAGCGGGCGCGGCGGTCAGCGTGCACCCATGCTTCGGCGACGGCCGTCCGGGGCGGGTTGTACTCATTGAAGACCTTGCGCCACTCGGCGTAGATCTCATGCACCTCATCACGGTCCCAGAACGGGTGGGCGCCCAAAGCGTTTTCGCCCTCCTTGGGCAGCTCGGTCTTCGACGGCAGAACCTCCGGCAGGTCCTTCGTGAGGGCATGGGCGACGTCGATGCGGAAGCCGTCCACGCCACGATCGGACCAGAAGCGCAGGGTCTTCAGGAAGTCCTCGCGGACCTCGGGGTTGTCCCAGTTGAAGTCCGGCTGCTCCTTGGTGAAGATGTGCATGTACCACTGGCCCGGGGTGCCGTCCGGTTCCGTGATGCGTTCCCAGGCCGGGCCGCCGAAAATCGAGTCCCAGTCCGCCGGGGGCAGTTCGCCGTTCTCGCCCAGGCCGTCGCGGAAAATGTAGCGCTCGCGGGCGGCCGAACCCTTCGGTGAAGCCAGCGCCTCCTTGAACCACTCGTGCCGGTCCGAAGAGTGGTTCGGCACGATGTCCGCGATCAACTTGATGCCTGCGGCGTGCAGGGCGGCCGCCATCTCATCGAAGTCTGCAAGGGTGCCCAGCTTGGGGTCAACGTTGCGGTAGTCATCGACGTCGTAACCACCGTCAGCCAGGGCCGACGGGTAGAACGGGCTCAACCAGACGGCGTCGATGCCGAGGGATTTCAGATACGGAACCTTGGCGGTAATGCCCTTGATGTCGCCCAGTCCGTCGCCGTTCGCGTCGGAAAAGCTGCGCGGGTAGATCTGGTAGACAGCCGCTTGGCGCCACCAGTTCGGATCGGCCATGCGCTCGGAGCGCTCGGAGTCGAAGTGGGTGGCCATGGTGACGGTGGAGGACAAAGGGAATCCTGTTCTGTGTCGACGCTGCGATGGACGGGCGTTTATTTAGAATCTAAATTTAGTGCCTCTAGTATTATGTGACGCATACCAACAGAAGGTCAACAGCCATGCCCGATATCGCGACTGCCACTCCGCAGATGCTCCGGCGGTTCAACGCGGCCACCGTGCTCGGAGCCATCCGCGCTTCCAACGCCGTGACTGTTTCGGAGCTGATGGACGCCACCGGCTTGACCCGCGCCACCACCATTTCCGTGTGCGAAGACCTTATGGCCCGGGGCTGGATCCGAGAGCTGGAGAACCAGCGTGACTTCGGCACGTACCAAAAGGGCCGCCCCGCACGACGCTTCGAGCTCGACGAAAGCGCCGGCTGCGTCTTGGGGATCGACGTCGGCGTGCTCAAGACCACCGTTGTGGTGGCCGATCTGCGCGGCCACACCATCGGACGGTCCAGTGGGCCATTTCGCGCCAGGGAGATCGAAGCGGAGGAACGGATCCGGGTTATCAGCGAAACCGCTCTCCTTGCCCTCGAGGCTGCCGGAGTGGCACCGGACAAAGTCCTCGCGGTGACGGTCGGGCTTGCCGCCCCGGTGGGCCGCGACGGAAACATCCTCGTCAGCCAGCCGTTCTGGAGCCTGTTCGACGTCGGGCTGAAGAAGGCCCTGCACGATCTGCACGGATGGGCTGTGGTGCTGGAGAACGATGCCAACTTGGCGGCATTGGGGGAATGTTGGCGCGGCGCCGGCAGCGGCATCCAGGACTTGGCAGTCCTCCTTGCCGGTGAACGTTTCGGCGCGGGCCTGGTGGAATCCGGCCGTTTGCTTCATGGCAGCCGCGGCGGCGCTGGCGAGATGGCCTACCTGGACATGGTGGACGGAGTCGGATCGGCGGACGGCCTCGCCGCGCTGGCCAGATTGTGGGCGGCGGAAGCCCTGGCGGGAAAGTCGAAAACCACACTGCGGACGGCGGCCCCCGCTGGCCAGGAGGTCACGGCACAGCACGTCTTCGCCGCTGCTGCCGAAGGCGACAAGGTTGCGTTGGACATCCTGGACCGGCTTTCGGATCGGCTGGCCCGGGTAGTCTCCACGGTGGCCATCATGCTCAACCCGGAGCTCGTGGTGATCGGCGGCGCGGTGGCAGCTTCGGCGTCGGCCCTTCTTGAGCCGACCGTCCGGAAGCTGGCTGCCTACACCGCCACTCCCCCGCGGTTGGCAGCGTCGCCGCTGGGCGACGCGATTGTTGGCATCGGCGCAGTCCGCCACGCACTCGACCGCGTGGAGAAGAACTCCCTGGACCTGGTGTTGCGGCCGCCCAAGACCTTCGGCAGCTAGTCCGGCATCGCCATGGTGCGGAGGTCGAGCTGGCGCAGCACCCGGTCCGCAACCTCGGGATCCATCCCCGGTTCGCTCCGTGCCGCGACCACTTCCTGGCGCGCGGCGTCGAGGGCGATGGTCTGGACTGCTATCGCCAGTTCCCTGCCGCGTTGGCGCTTTTCAACGTCTGTTTCGTTCTTCAAGGTCCCGTCAAGCAGCTCGGCGTGCAGGCGGGTCATCTTTTCCTTGACGAGCGCCACCTTGTCCGCCGGCAATTCCTTCATCAGATCGTGTTCCTTGAGCGCGGAGATTGCGGCGGTCTGGGCGCGCTTGGCCAAGAGCCGCGCGGCATCCTTTTCGTGCGAGCCGTCTTCGGATGCCTTGAGCACGCGCATAAGCCAGGGAAGGGTCAGCCCCGGCAGCACCAGAGTGGCCAGCAATACCGCGCAAGCGATGACCAGAATTTCGTGCCGGGCGGGGAAGTCGCCCCCATCGGCAATCGTGAGCGGGAGGGCCAAGGCGAGTGCGAGCGTCGCGAGGCCGCGCATGCCACACCAAGTCAGGATCAGGACCTCCTTGGGGGACGTCGGCTGCAACAGGTTCTTCCGCTTGCGGGCCGAGATCGCCAACAGCCCGAGCCACGCGAAACGGACAACGAACACCAGCACGCACACCGCCACGGCCGGGCCGATCATGCCGTAAACGGCCGCTCCCTCGTCCCGGATCACATGCCGGATCTCCAACCCCACAAGTCCGAACGCCAGGCCCGTCGCGAGGAGTTCCACCACATCCCAGAAAGCGGTGCGCGTGACACGTTCGGCCGCGTCCTGGGACCGCGCGTGCCGCTGTGTCTCCAGCGCGGTCACGACGACGGCGATCACCCCCGAAGCGTGGACTTCTTCCGCCAGGATGTAGGCCGCGAAGGGAATCACCAGGGTCACGGCGCTTCGGGCCACCATGGAGGTGACCAGCTTGGTGATCAGCCTCGTCAACCAGCCCATCGCGATGCCGACGATGACGGCCAGTGCCGCACCGATCACGAATTGGAGCACGACGCCGGCCCCCAGCTTGGTGCCGGAAACCGTCGCCGCCACCGCGGCCTGGAAGATCACGATGGCTGCAGCGTCGTTGAACAAGCCCTCGCTCTGGAGCACCGTGATGAGCCTGCGCGGCATGTGGACGCGGCCGGCGACGGATTCAACCGCAACCGGGTCCGGCGGAGCCACCATGGCCCCCAGCGCGATCGCCGCAGGAATGCCGATCCCGGGAATCATGAGCCACGCGGCTCCGGCAACTACAGCCGTGGAGACTACAACAAGGGCGACAGCCATGAGCAACAGCGTCCGCCATCGGACCCGGAACGCCGCCCAGGAGCTCTTCTGCGCGGTCGCAAAGAGCAAGGGAGGGAGGAATATCGGCAGGATCAGTTCGGGCGCAAGCTCAAAATCCGGGAACCCCGGGATGAAGGTCATCGCTGCAGCCAGCAACAGCATCAACACCGGGTACGGGAGCCGCAAGCGGTCCCCCAAGCCCACGGCCACGACCGTTGCAAGCAGCAATCCAACAATGAGTGCCAACTGGTCCATGTTCCCGATTTCCCCAGACGTCGTAGCGGCAGCGTCCCGGGCGCATGCCGTGGACTAGCCCTACCAACATATCGCGGCTGGGCGCGGTCCCGAGGCCGGTTTTGTGGCCGGTTTTGTGGCCGGCATGGCATAGTCCCGGCTGGGCGCGGCTAAGACGCCGTGAGGGCCTCGACCACCGGCACCGCACCGTCCCTGAACTCGATGGTGCGGCGCACAGTTTCCGGCAGTTCCAAGACGGCGGCAGCCACCAAGGCGACATTGGCCCGCGAGGTTTCCGTCCCCACGCCCGGGTCCGCGGGGCTTACCTCGATGAGCGCAGAGCCCGGATTGCTGGTCAGCGCCCCCGGACCGAGGATCGTCCAGTCGAGGTCTGTCCCACGCAGGTACTCGTCGGCCGCGGCCTTGGCTTCCGCATAGGCATAGAAGCTGTTGTCTTCGGGAACGCCGTGGTTGGGCCCGGCCCCGAAGTAGGACACCATCACATAGCGGGCCACGCCCGATTGCGCCGCGGCATCCATCGAGCGGATGGCGGCGTCCCTGTCCACCGCATACGTACGTTGCGGGCTGCCGCCCCCTGCCCCGGCTGACCACACCACCGCATCGTGGCCGTCAAGCGCGGAGGCGATCTCCGCCGTCGTCGACTTCTCGACGTCGAGTATTACCGGGGCTGCACCCGTCACCGTGACGTCGGGCGCGTGTTCGGGATTGCGGATGAAGGAAGTGACCGCGTGGCCTTCGTTGCTCAGGATGCGGGACAGGTGCAAGGCCACCTTGCCGTGGCCGCCGATGATTGCGATTCGACTCATGGACCCATTCTGTCGCAGTGGTCAAGTACCTCGGCCGCGCCCTCCCCAAGTCGATGGATAAATTCCCGAAAAATAGCCCTCTTCGCATTTGCGGAAAGGAATGACTAATTCGTAAATACTTCGAACAAATAGGGCCTTCAAAAACTAAGCAGACTTAGTTTAATCGCCATCACATTTTCCGCTCGAAGACCGGAGGACCTGGACACTTCAGGCACACCCTCGCTGCCGGAGACGCCTTGTGAGTGTTGGGTGGATGGCGGGAAATAAAAGCAAGTGGCACCCACTCGTGTGGAGTTAATTTCGAATTTCTAGACTCAAATCACCTGCAGCAGGAAAAGGAATGCCTCATTCATAAATCTCATTGATGGATTTATCCAAATAGCCGGGTTACATCCCGTTGATGGATTTATTCGAAGTGGGATGAATTGAGGGCTTCCTCAGTGCTGCGCAATTAAGCAAAAGGGTCTCAACAAGCGCCGTCCCCTGCGCCTGCGCATCACCTCCAGGGCCAGCCAACCGACTTGCCCCAGAAACGATGAATCACGGGGATATGACATGTATCAGCAGGAGTACAGGCACAGCGGGATCAGCGGAGGCAGCGTCCTCGCCCTGATATCCGCGGGGGTAAGAACACTCACCAGGTACAAGGCATCAATAGTCACTTGGGCAATCGTGGCAGTCGTCGCCGTTGCCGCCGTGACGATGCAGAACTACTCACAGATATTGGCGCCAGGAGGCACCAGTTCCGCCATCGCACCGCTTCTGGGCTCGGGAGCCGGGCTCACCCTGCCTTCGCCGGCCGCTGCCAATCCGACGCCGGTTGAAAGCGCTGCCCCGGCAGCCACGCTGGTGCCCGTGCCCGCACAGACGCCAGCCGCCGTCGCGCCTTCAGCCCCCGCAGCGGCGCCGGCAGTCGCAGCTCCCCCCGCTGCGGCTCCTGATCCCGCGACGGACACGAACGCCTACACGGTGGTCAGCGGCGACACCGTCGGCTCGATAGCCGCCAGGTTCGGCGTCGACGTCAACGCTATGCTGGCAGCGAACGGCCTCAGCGCGTATTCGGTGATCGTGCCCGGCCAGGTGCTGAAGCTGACAGGACCGTCGGTTGCCGCGGCCCCGGCAGCCCCTGCGCCGGCAGCCGCTCCCGCACCAGCACCGGCTCCTGCTCAGGCGGTGCGGACCATCTACGTTGCGGGTTCAGGTGGCCAGGCCGCTGTGGATAGTTGCATTGGCCCGATCCACTTCACGCCCACGGACGCCTACTCGCTGTTCATTACAGAACACGATTTCTGCGGAGGATGGGCACAATTCTCGGGGATCGGCGTCGGCGAGAAGGTGAGCATCCCCGGGTACGGCATGTACACCGTGACAGCCCGCGGCCAGGTGCCCCAAGGCGGGACCACCAACAACGTCGCAGCGGTATTCGGCGGGTTTCCCCGGGCGGTACTCCAGACGTGCATCCCGGGAACCAACCAGATGCTGGTAATCGCGTTGAACTAGGGCTGGCCCCTTCTGCGCAACTGGCGACGGCGCCCTTCCTGACCCTCTTTGATCCGGGAAGTCAGGACGGGCGGCTTGCGGAACCCTGCAGCCCGAATATGAGAAGGCCGGGAGCTCAACGCTCCTGGCCTTCTTCTGTTTCTGTGGTGATGGGGATGTTCGATCTCCCGATAAGACCTCGCTCAATAGCTTCCATTTTGGGAGACTGAATCAAGACCTGAGATTGGGGCGAAGTTGGACGGACAACAGTGGATCTGGGTTGCGACGGTACTGGTCGTCGCGGCTGTGGTAGCCATTGTCATGGCCTTCGGACGCCGCGGATAGTCGCCGTTTGATCGCAAAACGCGTTGCCAGTCCGACGCAAGCGGAGAGCCAAGCTTTCGCATCACCGACTCGCCGTCAGAACAGGACGCACTGGGGGTCAGGCTCGATCAGGAACAGATATCAACCGCTCTGCGCCCGGTTGTGCATTGCGGATTGGTTGGGGCTGTCTTTCAGGGCACGACAGCTTCGCATACTTCCGCTTCGAGTGCCACAGCACCAGCAGATGGAAGGAACACATCAGCACGACTGTGATGCCAACGAAGACCACAAGGTCAATGAGAAAGCGGCCAAAATCCACGAGCAGGGATGCCTTTCGGTCCGGACAACCTCCTGATCGTAGCTTGAGATGGCCACACAAACGAAACGGCCTCAATACAGGGTGAACCTCAAGGAAACTCTAAGAAAAGATCAAGATTCAACTAAGAGTGTTCGACCGGGCGCCAAATGCTCCTGGAAAAATCTGATTTAGTGTTAATCATGAACCCTTCTCTGCGGCCACTCCTGGGGACTTGCGCGCTGCCCGAAGCCAGGATTCTGCATGGTTCGCGGCTGTCTAGTGGATGGCTGGCAAGCAGAGTTTCGATGGTGCGGGTAACTCCACCGCAAGCGCGTAAGAGCGGGCCATCGTCGAGAAGCGCCGCCACCTGAGGATTGGGGGACACCCAAGTGGCGGCGCCCTCTAAAAACTATCGGCAGCTCGGCGGTGCTCCCAGCCATTCAGCAGGATCTTTACGAAATCTTTACGGCTAGTGCCCAGCAGGCTTGCGGGCTGCGGTCAGGACAGGGGGGAGATTCAGCTTGCGGGGTGGTGGCGACCGGAGTCTTTTGCCGGGCACCTGGCCTACTTGTTCCGACGTCGTCGCGACCGTTCCAGGATAACCACAGCCAACAGCGCGGCGCCCATGACGAGGGGCATGCCAGCCGTGAGAAGCCGCACGAGGTTTGGGAAGAGGGCCGCGAGGAGCGCCATCGCCATCAAAATGAACAAAGCGAACCCGATAATGGCGACTCTAAGTTTCATCATCAGTGCCCTGTCCGCGCGGACCGCCCGCATTTGAAGAGGACTCATCGCGGGCATCGTCAAAGAAACGCCGGGCTCGCGGCAGCCACAGCGGGCCGATGAGGGCAATAGGAACAAGGAAGAGCAACCATCTCCATGACGGTGGCCAAGAAAAGCCAAAACCGCACACGACGACGGCGAAGCTCAAGTAATAGCGCATGTTTCGATCGCCGTGCTTGAGGGCCTGCACCAAGCTGGCACAGATCACGGAAAGCAGCAGCAGGACAAATCCAAAGAGCCACGGAACCCATGGCGGTCCCGACACCATCTGGAAGACGGCCCAAACGCCGAGGACGTCGATCACCGCTAAGGCAACCATGAACGCCCATACGGAGAAGACCACTTCGATTGGGGGCTTCCTTCCCTTGCTCCGGGATCTCATGACCAGAGCGTAAACCCTGGTCCTGGGCGCAAAACAGCCCATCCAGAAGACGAACCCCTTGTGGTCACGGCCCCAGAAGCAGGCTCAAAACAGCAGCAGGCCAGAAGCGAAACGCTTCTGGCCTGCTGAAACTTGTAGCGGTGGGGAGGCTCGATCTCCCGACCTCACGATTATGAGTCGTGCGCTCTAACCAACTGAGCTACACCGCCACGAATGAGAAAAACCTGCGCCAAGCCGGTCAAAAACCGCCTTGACACAGGCCCTCATTCAGAGCCCCCCACCGGAATCGATCCGGTGACCTCGTTCTTACCAAGAACGCGCTCTACCACTGAGCTAGGGGGGCAACGAGTAAATACTCTACCGGACGATTTCTCAGGCCACAAATCGGCTGCGGGACAGGGAAAAACGGCCCCGACACAATTTGCATCCGCGCCGGATTCTTGAGCCGGAAAGGGCCTGAATCAGGGCAGGCGGAGCACCTGTCCAGGGTAGATGTGGTCCGGGTTGGGCACGGTATCCGCGTTCGCGGCGATCAGGGCATCCAAGTCGACGCCGAACTGCAAGGCGATGCCACTCAAGGTATCGTCTGCTTCCACTACGACCTCGGTGACCTGCCCTCCGCCGTCGGCGGGAGCACCGGCGTCGGGCACTGCGGGGTCCGGAACCACGAGAGCTTCCGCTGACGGCTCCGGCACGGCAGTCTGGACCGTCTCCCCCGGTGAGGCTTGAGCGGCCTCCTGCGGGGCCTCCGAGGGCCGTCCAGTCTGCCTGTGGTCGGCCTTGTCGAAGCCGAGGTTCTTCTTCAACCCATCGAGGAAACCCATGAACCAACCTTTCCACACCCGGGGCCGCTCGTCTTCCCCATGTTTGGCTTGGGAATGCTTCTGCGACACGGCGGGTCGGTCAATCCTGCGCCTTCGGGAGGGCAAACATGGGGAGGACGGTACAGACACGAACGGCACGTGCCCCCGCTAAACCCAGACCGCCGTTAAACAGCCAGAGGCCGGCTCGAAAGCCGGCCTCTGCCAAAAACCCAGGAACTAGTCCTGTTTACCACTTACCCTTGCGGTTGAAATCGCGGTTGCCAGCGTCGCCACCAGTGCGCGGCTTGCGTGCGCCCCGGTCGGCGTAGCTGCCCGTTCCGGTACCGGCGCTGCTGCGCTCGCTGTAGGAACGGCCGCCGCGGTCAGCGGAAGAACGCTCGCCGCCGGCGTAGCCGCCACGGTCGCCTTCAGTCTTACGGAACTCCTTCTTGAAGCCACCGTTGCCCTTGAAGTTTCCGCCACGGTCTCCACCGGAGTAGCCGCCACGGTCGCCGCCGCGGCTGCCACCGGAGTAACCGCCACGCTCGCCGCCGCGGTCAGACGCCGGCTTGCGACCGTTGTCCAGCTCAAGGTGGATCAGCTCGCCGCCGATCCGGGTGCGGGACAGTGCGCGCAGCTGCTCGGGGCTCAGGTCCGCCGGAAGCTCCACCAGGGAGTGGTCCGAGCGGATGTCGATGCCGCCGATCTGTGCCGAGGAGATGCCGCCTTCGTTGGCAATGGCGCCAACGATCGAACCGGGCATGACGCGCTGACGGCGTCCGACGGCGATCCGGTACGTGGCGTTGCCCTCGGTCAGGGCGCGGGTCGGGCCACGGGAACCGAAGCCGTCCTTGGAGCGCTCGCGCTTCTGGAATTCCGGTGCAGCCGGCAGTTCCTTGACGAGGAGCGGCTGGCCGCCCTGTGCCATGACGGCCAGCGCAGCAGCAATCTCCGACGCCGGAACGTTGTGCTCCTCTTCGTAGGAAGAGATCAAGTCACGGAACGCGGCAACGTCCTCGGACTCGAGGGTCTCCGTGATCTTGTCCGCGAACTTGCCAAGGCGCAAGGTGTTGACGGTCTCGGCGGTGGGCAGGTGCATCTGCTCAACCGGCTGGCGGGTGGCCTTCTCGATCGAACGCAGCAGGTACTTCTCCCGCGGCGTCATGAACAGGATGGCGTCGCCGCTACGGCCTGCACGGCCGGTACGGCCGATGCGGTGGACGTAGGACTCGGTGTCGTGCGGGATGTCGTAGTTGACCACGTGGCTGATGCGCTCAACGTCAAGGCCACGGGCCGCGACGTCGGTGGCCACCAGGATGTCGATGCGGCCTTCCTTCAGTGCGTCGACAGTCCGTTCGCGCTGCTGCTGCGGAATGTCACCGTTGATGGCGGCAGCCTGGAAGCCGCGGGACTTCAGCTTGTCAGCGAGGTCCTCGGTAGCCATCTTGGTGCGCACGAAGGCGATAACGCCGTCGAACTCTTCCACCTCGAGGATGCGGGTCAGGGCGTCAAGCTTGTGCGGGCCCATGACCTGCAGGTACCGCTGGCGTGTGTTGGCGCCGGTGGTGGTCTTGGACTTCACCGAGATCTCAGCCGGGTTGTTCAGGTACTGCTTGGACATGCGGCGGATCTGGCTCGGCATGGTGGCAGAAAACAGTGCAACCTGGCGGTCTTCGGGGGTCTGCTGGAAGATCTGCTCTACGTCCTCGGCGAAGCCCATGCGGAGCATCTCGTCGGCTTCGTCCAGTACGAGGTACTGCAGCTCGGACAGGTCCAGGGAACCCTTGGAGATGTGGTCGATGACGCGGCCGGGGGTACCGACAACAACCTGTGCACCGCGGCGAAGGCCGGCAAGCTGCGGGCCATAGGCGGAGCCACCGTAAACCGGGAGGACCGTGAAGTCATCGATGTGCTTGGCGTACGAGGTGAAGGCCTCGGCAACCTGGAGCGCAAGCTCGCGGGTCGGAGCGAGAACCAGTGCCTGGGTCTTGCGGGAAGGGCCGTTGAGGTCGTGGAGTTCGGCCAGGCGGGACAGCGCCGGTACTGCGAAAGCTGCAGTCTTACCGGTGCCGGTCTGGGCGAGGCCCACGACGTCGCGGCCTTCGAGCAGCAGCGGAATGGTTGCTGCCTGGATCGGGGACGGCTTCTCGTAGCCGACGTCCTGCAGGGCTGCAAGGACGCGGGGGTCGATTCCGAGGTCGACGAAGCGGATGCCGTCTTCCTCGTCGTCGGCGGGTGCCTCAGCCTTGGCGGGCGCCTCAGCCTGAGCCGCGGCGGGTGCCTCAGTGAACACAGGAGCCTCGACCGGGGCCGGAGCCTCGATGAACTCAGCGGCGGGTGCGGTTTCGGCGATCTCGACGGCGGTCTCTGCTTCTTCAGCAGACTCGGCGACGAACGGGTCGTTCAGGTTTTCGGGCATAGGGGAAAGTTTCCTCATCCATAGGGGGCCAGTCGGCGCGGCCCGGTTGGGCTTGGCCGCAGTACACGTTGCGGGCAAAAGAACCAGGAGGTTCTGGTGCTCGCAAGAAGTCCGGCGCTGTCGCAATCCCATGGCAGGACTTCCCGCTGCATCTCTTGGCTGCTATCTCAGCAGTCTGTACAGCGTTTTCTTCGCCCGGCTCTCCCTATGAAACTGCCCACACACATTTTGCGGGCCCCAACACTGACCAGTCCTGCCTCAAGAATTGGGCAGGAAAAAGGGATTTCCGGAGTGGGGGATAGTTCAAGTGTAGGGCACAGATCAGCCCCGTGGCGACATAACGGCCGACGGCGGCGGTGAGCTTGCGCACAAACGCGCCGCCGGCGCCCTCAAAGCCGCCCTCAGGGCCGCCTTTAATACCGCACTTCAGGTTGTCCGCTCAAGGGCCGCTTTCAGGCGTCCACCCCGTTGCGGCGCAAGAGCTTTTCGAAGCTGTCATGGTAGTCGGACTGCAGCAGGATCTCTCCGTCCGCCTCAGCGTCGAGAAGCAACTGCATGTCATCGAGGTTGGGATTGCTGAACCACTGCCCCACCGTGATGCCGTGCTTCGGCACGAACAGTTTGTGGATGTAGTCGCCGGCCGAGATGGAGCCGGTCTTAACCACGCGCAGGTAGGTGCCGACCCGCCCTGCCTCCGTGAAACGCTTGACCCATTGAGGTTCATTCATGCGGCGCTGGAAAGTCGCACACGGTACACGCGGCGATGTGACCTCGACCTCGACGTCCAGGCCGATCTTCCACCGTTCGCCGATCACGGCACCGCTGGTCTCGATTCCGGCAACGCGGAGGTTCTCGCCGAAGATCCCGGCGGGCATGTCCCGCTGGAGTTCCTTCGCCCAGAAATCGGCGTCCGCCTGCGAGTACGCGTAGAGGGCTTGGTCCTCGCCGCCGTGGTGGATCCGGCTCGCCTGGATGTCCCCGTGGACTCCCAGCTTGTGGACCTTCACCGGCCCGTCGACCGGGCGCTTGTCGATGGCCGTCACTCCCACAGACCCTTCGGGATCGGGCAGGAGCTCGTATACCCGGCAAACGGCAAGCAACGATGCGGTATCCATGACTACAGTCTACGTACGCAGCTACGGATCGAAGCGATATCCCATGCCGGCCTCCGTGTGGAGGTGGCGGGGCTGGGCGGGGTCGCGTTCGAGCTTGCGCCGGAGCTGCGCGATGTAGACACGCAGGTACTGGGTCTCCTTGGCGTAGGCCTGTCCCCAGACCTGGGTGAGGATCTGCTGCTGGCTGACCAGCCGTCCGGCGTTGCGCACAAGCAATTCCAGGATGTTCCACTCCGTGGGCGTCAGCCGTACTTCCGCGCCGTCTTTGGTGATCTTTTTTCCGGCCAGGTCAACCAGGAAGTCGGCGGTCTGGAGCGTCGGCGCTTCATGCCTGGGTGCTGCCCGCCGCGAGGCGGCACGGAGCCTGGCCAGGAGTTCGTCCAGGCCGAAGGGCTTGGTCACATAGTCGTCGGCTCCGGCGTCGAGCGCTTCTACTTTGTCTTCCGAACCGTGCCGGGCAGACAGCACGATAATGGGCATGGTGCTCCAGCCGCGGATTCCCTTGATCACATCCACACCATCCATGTCCGGAAGCCCAAGGTCGAGTACAACGATGTCCACGGGCTGCTGGGCCGCCGCTTTGAGCGCATCTGCGCCGTTGCCCACGCTGATGGCGTGGTAGCCGTGGGCGTGGAGATTGATTTGCATCGCCCGGGCGATCTGGGCTTCATCTTCCACGATCAGCACAAGGTTCATGGCCGCCCTCCCGTCCACAGAGGGAGTGTGACCACCATGGTCAGCCCGCCTCCCGGCGTCGCCTCAGCCATGAGCGTACCGCCCATGGCCTCGGTGAATCCCTTGGCGACAGCGAGTCCCAAACCGATTCCGCTGCGGCCGTCCCGGCTGGATGCAGAATCATCGAGTCGCTGGAAAGGCTGGAAAAGCTCCAGCACTGCCGCTGGCGTGATCCCCGAACCATGGTCCATCACGCGGAGTTCGCTGGCCGGCCGACCATCCACCGTGATGCCCGCTCCGGTCCGAGCCACCAGCACAACATCGGAATCAGGCGCGTATTTCACTGCGTTTTCCACAAGGTTCGCCACGACGCGTTCCAGTATCCCGGCGTCGGCCTCTATAAGGGGAAGGTTTGCCGGAAGCTCGTTGCGGATGCGCTCCCCCGGCACGCCGCGCAAAGCCTCCGGCATGATCTGGTGCCAGCCCAGTCCTCGCAGCAGCGGATTCACGGCATCCGCAGTAATCCGGGACATGTCCAGCAAGTTATCCACCAGGTGATCCAAGCGGTCCGCGTAGTCCTCGATGGTGGCCAACAGTTCGCGCTCGTCTTCGGGGGCAAAGGTCACGTCTTCCTGTCGCAGGCTGCTGACAGCAAGCTTGATGCCCGCCAAAGGAGTGCGGAGATCATGGGAGACGGCGCGCAGGATGGAGGTCCGCATTTTGTTGCCTTCGGCCAGGCGCACGTTGTCCTGCCTGCTCTTGACGAGCTGCTGGCGCTCCCTCAACGCCACCACGAAGGCGCCGAACGCGGCGAGCATGCGGCGATGCTGTTCGGAAAGCGGTCCACCCCGGAGCAGGAGCGTGTAGTTGCGATCGACGACGGCGGCATGGTCGGCTGCCGCATGGGTCACCGGCGGTTGAATCCCGGAGCTTGCAAGGACTTGCCAGTTGGGTCCGGGGGCGTCCGGCGAGTCAAACGTGGCGAGCAGCGTCATCGCCTCCATGCCGAGGTTGACGCGGATCTTGTCCAGGAATGACTCGAGGCTGCCGTCCGAGCTCAGGATACGAAGGGCCAGCTCGCTGAGGGCCCTTGCCTCGGCGCCGGAGTGCGCGGCCTCCTGGGCCCGCCTGGTCGCCAAGCCGACGGCGAGCGCCACTCCGCACGCCACAGCAAGGAAGATAACCAGGGTGAGAAGCGTAGTGGGATCCGCGATGGACAGGGAGCCCACCGGATCTGCCGAGAAGTAGTTCAACAGCATGCTGCCGAGGACGGCGGACACCACGGCCGGCCACAGGCCCCCGATTGCCGCAACCGCTGCCGAGACGGCCAGCTGGAACAGCATGATCATGGCGAAATTCCGGTATTGCAGCGCGGACACCAGGACTTCGATCGCGACGGGCAGCAGCAGGGCCAAGGCCAGGCCCGCCAGAATGCGGCGTCGCCCGATCCCCTTGACTGCCCGTAGCGGCAGTCCTATTGCGTTCACGTCTGCCGCGGCCATGGCTCAATTCTGGCACGGCGGAAGTGCCGCTCCTGCGCCTGCAGGCCGCCGCGAGGAACATGTCCGGCCTAGGATGCTGGCATGAGCCATTCAACGACGAATACCTCCGATGTCCTTGCCCTCGATTCGCTCTTGGCCCCCGAGGAACTGGAGATCCGTGAGAAAGTACGGGATTTTACCGACCAGCGGATCCGCCCGAACATCGACCGGTGGTACGAGGCGGCATTGTTCCCGCGGGAACTGCCGGCGGAACTCGGCGAGCTCGGAGTCCTTGGCATGCATCTGGAGGGCTACGGCTGCCCGGGCCGCTCCGCCGTCGAATACGGACTCGCAGCCATGGAACTCGAGGCCGGCGATTCCGGCATCCGCACCTTCGTGTCCGTCCAAGGCTCCCTGGCCATGACGGCGATCCACCGCTGGGGCAGCGAAGCGCAAAAGGAACAATGGCTCCCGCGCATGGCTGCCGGCGAACTGATCGGCTGCTTTGCCTTGACGGAGCCGACGGCGGGTTCGGACCCGTCGTCCATGGCCAGCTTTGCGCGCCGCGACGGGACGGGAGACGACGCCGGCTGGGTGCTGAATGGTTCGAAGCGCTGGATCGGGATGGCCTCGATCGCCGACGTCATGGTGGTGTGGGCAAACACCGACGACGGCATCCGCGGCTTCCTGGTTCCGGCCGGCACTCAGGGAGTCACCGTGGCTCCCATCGACGGGAAGCTCTCCATGCGGGCCTCGATCCAGTGCGATGTGGTGTTCGACGCCGTCCGGCTGGGTCTCGAGGCCCTCCTCCCGGGTGCGCTGGGCCTCCGCGGCCCGTTCTCCTGCCTTAACGAGGCGCGGTACGGCATTGCCTGGGGTGCCATGGGCGCGGCCCGCGACTCCTACGAAGCCGCGCTCGAGTATGCCGGAAGCCGCATGCAATTCGGCAAGCCCTTGGCCAGCTACCAGTTGACCCAGGAGAAGCTCGTGAACATGGTCCTGGAGATCCAGAAGGGCACCATGCTCGCGCTGCATCTCGGACGGCTCAAGGACGCTGGCAAACTGCGGCCGGAACAGATCTCGGTGGGCAAGCTCAACAATGTGCGTGAGGCAATCAAGATCGCCCGCGACGCCCGCACCATCCTGGGCGGCAACGGCATCACGCTGGACTACCCGCCGCTGCGCCATGCCAACAACCTGGAATCGGTGCGCACCTATGAAGGCACGGACGAGGTCCACACGCTCATCCTCGGCCAGCACATCACGGGCATCCCGGCTTTCCGCTGACTTCACTGGCGCAGGCCACGCGCGGGTCCCGCGCCCGACCTAGCCGACCGGGCCTAGGCTCTGACCGGGACCGGTTCCTTCCTGGCCGCGTCTTTACGCATGGTGGCGCTGATGACGGCTGCCACGGTGCACATCGCGGCAGCACCGATCCATGCATAGGTGTAGTGGCCCGTGGCGTCCCGGATGTAACCCGCGAGGAACGCTGCAGCCGCGGCTCCAAGCTGGTGCGCGGCGAAGACCCAGCCGAACACCACTGATCCGTCCGCCCCGAACACCTTGCGGCAGATGGCCGCCGTCGGAGGCACCGTGGCCACCCAGTCCAGGCCGTACACCACGACAAACAGGATCATGCTCGGCTGCACGGTGGAGCTCAGGAGCACGGGCAGCACCAGCAGCCCGACCCCGCGGAACTGGTAGTACACGGCAAGGAGCACCTTGGGGTTGAAGCGGTCCGTCAACCAACCGGAAGCGATGGTGCCCACGATGTCGAAGATCCCGACGACGGCCAGCAAGCCGGCCGCGGTGGTTTCCGGCATGCCGTGGTCGTGCGCCGAGGGAATGAAGTGGGTGCCGATCAGGCCGTTGGTGGTAGCACCGCAGATGGCGAAACCGGCAACGAGTGCCCAGAACGTGCGCACTTTGCTGGCGCGCTTGAGGACCTGCAGTGCGCGCACGGCGGCGTTGGGCGTCTTGGCGCCTTCAGCGTTGGCGACTTCCGCGACCGGGCCGGCTTCCGCCGTCGTCGGCTCCTCGGATTCCGCACCGTAAGGTTGGACCCCGACGTCGGCGGGTGAGTTCTTGAGCCAGCGCAACACGAGCGGCACTACCGCGAGCGCTCCGGCGGCGATCAACAGCGAGGCGCCGCGCCAGCCCGGGCTCTGCGCGAGCATCGCGATGAAGGGCAGGAACACAAGCTGCCCGGCGGCGCTGCCCGCCGTCAGGATGCCGATCACGAGTCCACGGTTCTTGGAGAACCACGTGTTGGCGATGGTGGCCGCGAAAACCAGGGCCATGGAACCGGTGCCGAGCCCGATCAGCACACCCCAGGTCAGCAGGATCTGCCAGGACTGGCTGACGAACACCGTCAGCGCGGAGCCGAGGCCGATCAGGCAGAGGGCAATCGAGGTGACAGTGCGGATGCCGAAGCGTTCCATGAGCGCGGCAGCGAAGGGCGCGGTGAGGCCGAACAACACCAGGTTGATGCTGACCGCGAGCGACAGGACGGTTGTTGACCAGCCGAATTCCTGCTGCAGCGGCACCATGAGCACGCCGGGTGCCGCCCGGAAACCGGCCGCGCCTACGAGTGCCAGGAACGCGACGGCGGCGACCATCCAGGCGGGGTGGAGTCGACGCTTCCGCGGAGTCTTGCCAGCGGAAAGTTTGGTGGGATTGGGTGCGGTCATGCGGAGGGCTCCGATTCGTCCAGGAGGTCACGTCTGGCGGGGGCAGTGGCCAAGGCCACGGGGTGTTCCGATCGCGTGAGGCTATGCCAGCTGGTGTTGGCCGCGGTCAGGCGGGAACCGCAGTGGGAGCAGGTATCAGCCGACGCCGTCGGCAGTCCGCAACCGGTGTGGATCACGCGCATGTGGGCGTTGTCCGCAGGCGCATCGAGATGTTTCTCGGACCAGAGAATGATGGCGTTCAAGACGGGCAAGGCATCTTCCCCTTTGGCCGTGAGGACGTATTCCTGGCGGGTGCGGGCGCCATCCTGGTAGGGCCGTTGGGCGAGCAGGCCCGACTCAAGCAGCCAAGCCAGCCTTTTGCTGAGGACGTTGTCTGCGATGTGGAGGCGGGTTTTGATGGCATCGAACCGGCCGTTGGCGAAGAAGACCTCCCGCAGCACCAGGCTTCCCCAAGGGTCGCCGAGGATATCGAGGCCGCGCGCCAGGCTGCACGTCCGCTCGGACCAATCGGATCGTAAGGGCATGGTCCGAGATTAGTTGGCTTTTCTAAAGAAAGCTAGGTTTGTGACGGGGACGGCTCTCCCCTTGCGACCAGGTTCGAAAGAGGATCGGCCAGGACATGCCGTGGTGATGGCGTGTCCCGGCCGGATCGACAATCAAAGAAGGTCAGAAGTGGAGGGGCATTCAGTCCGCGATGTTGCCGATCGCCTGCTCAAGGTCCGCGATCAGGTCCTCGACGTCCTCGATCCCGCAGGAAAGCCGGATCAGGTTGACCGGAACGGCCAGCTCGGTGCCCTTGACCGAAGCGTGCGTCATCTCCGAGGGGTAGTTCATGAGGGACTCGATGCCGCCCAGGGACTCGGCCAGCGTGAACACCTGGGTGGACTCCGCCACTTTGCGGGCCGCAGCTTCGCCGCCCTTGAACTGCACGGAAATCATGCCGCCGAACTTCTTCATCTGCTTGGCCGCGAGTTCGTGGCCCGGGTGGGAAGGCAGTCCCGGATACAGCACGGCTTCGACCTCGGGGCGCTCCAGCAGCCATTCGGCCACCGCCTGGGCGTTCTCGCTGTGGCGGTCCATGCGCACGCCGAGCGTCTTGAGACCACGGGTGGTCAGGAACGCATCCATGGGTCCGGACACGGCGCCGACGGCGAACTGCACAAAGCCGATCTTCGCGGCCAGCTCGGCGTCCTTCACCACGATCGCTCCGCCCACGACGTCCGAGTGGCCGCCGATGTACTTGGTGGTCGAGTGGACCACGACGTCGGCGCCCAGGGCGAGCGGGGTCTGCAAGTAGGGCGACGCGAAGGTGTTGTCGACGACAAGGAGGGCACCGGCGTCGTGCGCTACTTTGGCGAGCGCTTCGATATCGGTGACCTTCATCATCGGGTTGGAAGGAGTTTCCACCCAGACGATGCGGGTTTTGTTCGCCGCGACGGCCGCCGCCACGGCATCAAGGTTGGACATGTCCACTGGCGTGTTGCCGATGCCCCACTCACCGAGCACGCGGTTGATGAGCCGGTAGGTGCCGCCGTATGCGTCGTTGCCGAGGACGATGTGGTCGCCGGGCCGGGCAACGGCACGGATCAGGGAGTCCTCCGCGGCGAGGCCCGAACTGAAGCTGTAGGCGTGGGTGCCGCCCTCGAGCGCGGCGAGCTGCTCCTGCAGCGCATCGCGCGTGGGGTTGCCGCCGCGGCCGTATTCGTAGCCGTCGCGCAAACCGCCTATGCCGTCCTGGGCATATGTCGAGCTGAAGTGCAGCGGCGGAACCACGGCGCCGGTGCGCGGCTCGAAGGCCTGGCCGGCGTGGACGGCACGCGTGTTGAATCCTGCTTCGTTTGCAGACATGGGAACTCCTAGTGTCAGTTGCTCAGGTAGGCGAGAAGGTCGTGGCGGGTCAGGATGCCCACGGGAGCCCCGACGAACGTCACCATGACGGTGTCGACGTCGGACAGCAGCTCGCGCGCGGCGGAGATGGTTTCCAAGAAGCCGATGACCGGCAAGCGCTCCCCCATGTGCTCGGAGATCTTGTCGGTCAATTTCGCCTCGCCGCGGAACAGCTTGGAGGTCAGCGTGCGCTCATCGACGGCGCCGAGCACCTCGCCCATGACCACCGGCGGTTCCTGCGAGAGGACCGGGATGTGCGAGACCCCGAATTCGTTCATGATGTTGATGACATCGCGGACGGTCTCGTTGGGATGGATGTGGACGAGGTCCGGCATCTCGCCCGTCTTGGACTTCAGGACCTCGCCCACCGAGGCTTCCTCGCCGCCGGAGAGGAAACCATAGGAGCGCATCCACTTGTCGTTGAAGATCTTCGCCAGGTAGCCGCGCCCGGAGTCCGGCAGGATCACGACGACGACGGCTTCCTCGCCAAGGTCTTTGGCCACCTGCAAGGCGGCAACCACTGCCATGCCCGAGGAGCCGCCCACCAGGAGGCCTTCCTCGCGGGCCAGGCGCCGGGTCATCTCGAAGGAGTCCGCGTCGCTGACGGCAATGACATCGTCCGGCACGGTCTTGTCGTAGTTGGCCGGCCACATGTCCTCGCCGACGCCCTCCACGAAGTAGGGGCGCCCCGTGCCGCCCGAGTAGACCGAGCCTGCCGGGTCCGCGCCGATGACCTTGACGCGGCCGCCGTCGGACTCCGGCCGGTTGGCGGATACATCCTTGAGGTACCTGCCTGTGCCGGTGATGGTGCCGCCCGTTCCCGCGCCGATCACGACGTGCGTGATCTTCCCATCGGTATCGCGCCAGATTTCGGGCCCGGTGGTTTCGTAGTGGCTGCCGGGAGCAGCGGGGTTGGAGAACTGGTCCGGCTTGTACGCTCCGGGGATCTCGGACACGAGCCGGTCGGAGACGCTGTAGTAGCTCTGCGGGCTGTCCGGGGCCACGGAGGTGGGAGTCACCACAACTTCGGCGCCATACGCCTGGAGCACGGCACGCTTGTCCTCGCCCACCTTGTCCGGGACGACGAAGATGCACCTGTAACCCTTTTGCTGCGCCACCAGGGCAAGTCCGACGCCCGTGTTGCCCGAGGTCGGTTCCACGATGGTTCCGCCCGGCTTGAGCTTTCCGTCCCGCTCGGCTTCCTCGATCATCTTCACCGCGATGCGGTCCTTGATCGAGCCTCCGGGGTTCACATATTCGAGCTTCACCAGGATGGTGGCTTTGATGTCCCCGGTCACGTGGTTGAGCTTGATGAGCGGTGTATTGCCAATGAGGTCCAGGACGGACTGGGCGTACTTCATAGGTACCAAGTTACCGCTTGGTCGGGACTGCTCCGGTGCAGCCGAGGCTCAGACCTGTGCCGGGCCGCGTCCGCTTCGCTCCTCACCAAGCGACGGCCACGCGGGTCAAGCTAGCGGGACACCCTCACTCAGCCGGTGCAGAGCCTCCTGCCGAAGGATCGGTCTGCCAGAGGCCGAGGATGTTGCCTTCGGTGTCCTTGAAGTACGCGTAGTAGCCCATGCCCGGAACAGCGTCCTTGCCCTTGACCACGGATCCGCCCGCACTCTCGATCTGGCCGAGCGAAGCCTCGATGTCTTCGACGTCAACCGTGATGATGGGCGTCTTCAGTTCTTCCGAGCGCGGGAACAGAGCACCATTGATGGCCCCGGGCGCGCTCGGCATGCCTGTCTGCGGGTCTGAAGGCGTGGTGATGGCGATCGTGTAGTCCATTTCCTGCATGGGGTTGAGCATCCAGCCGAAGGCACCTTGGTAGAAAGTGTTGGCCCGCTCCTTGTCGTCCGCGGGGATTTCAAAATGCACTACACCGGCCATTGCGTTCTCCTGAGATTGTCCTGGAAGGCGCAGACGCCCCGCGCCACACGTGGAGTCTAGTCGTGTGGGTTTCGCGGCGTAAGGGGCCTCTCGGACTGCTTGTTTCGGGACATGTCCGGTGATGTCCGACGAGCATGCGACCATGAATGAATGACCATCGTCGATGTCCCACCGGCCGCAGCGGCTACGGCCGACGCGTCAGTGCGATGGCACCCCGGCGGCCCCTTCGACCTTCTGCAGACCGTGGGAATCCTCATGCGCGGCAACGGTGATCCGTCCTTCGCTGCACGGCAGGACGGCGTGTGGATGGCCTTCACGACGCCGGCCGGCCCGGCCACGCTGCGCCTCACGGCCGCGGGAACCGGCCAAGACACGTCTGTCGATGCGCAGGCCTGGGGCCCCGGCGCGGGTTCCGCCATTGCCTCCGTACCAGCGCTGTTGGGGAGCCGGGACGACTGGTCCGGCTTTGACGACGCCTCCTTCCATGCGACCCTTCCGCGGATGGTCAGGGAAGCCCGACGCCGGAACCTCGCCGTCCGACTGCCCACCACCGGCCGCGTGGTGGACTCCCTTGTGCCCACGATTCTTGAGCAGAAGGTCACCACCATCGAAGCCCGCCGGGGCTACCGCTACCTCATGTACAGGTACGGCACCGCAGCGCCAAGCGCGGGCCGCCTCCCGACGTCGGGCATGCCATCGGGCCTCCTCGTGGCGCCGACCGCCGCCCAATGGCTGGCCATCCCTTCATGGGAGTGGCACAAAGCCGGAGTGGGTCCCCAGCGCTCGGGGACTGTCATGCGGGCGCTGCGATCCGCCGTCGCGCTTGAACGGCTCGCCTCACTCAGCGCGCCGGAAGCCGGGGCCAAGATGCAGACCATCCCGGGAATCGGCATCTGGACGGCCGCGGAGGTTGTCCAGCGGACCCATGGCTGCCCGGACTCGATCGCGGTGGGCGACTACCATTTGGCCTCGTACGTCGGTTACGCGCTCACGGGCAGGAAAACGGACGACGCCGGCATGATCGCCCTCTTGGAACCGTGGCGCGGGCACCGGCAGCGGGTGGTCCGGATGCTCGGGCTCAGCGGCTTCCGCAAGCCGACGTTCGGACCGCGGATGACCATCCAGGACCATCGGGGACACTAAAGCCTGGCAACGCGGGGTCACTTACGGCCCATGTTGCTGCCCGGCATGGGCCGTAAGTGACCCCGCGTTGGGGGTTTCGCCCGCTTGATCCGGACAATGACGCCGGCGAACCCTTCGGCCAGGTCATCGGCGTTGGCCTTGAAGTAGGACCAGCCGGCGCTGGTGAAAGCCTCGTCCCTCCGGTTGTCCCTTGTCTGCCGTTCCCGCGTAAGGTGCGGGGCACCGTCATACTGGACGGCGATCCGGAATCGCCGGTACCCCAGGTCCGCGGAAGGCGACCACGGATCATCCGGATCGAGGCAGAGCTGCAATTCCGGTTCAGGCAATCGTGCATCCGCCATGGCCAGCCGCAGGAATGTCTCCGGAAACGAGTCCGCTCCGACGCGCATGTCGTCGAGGGCAAGCCGGGCCTTCTCGACGCCTTTCATATTCGGATGCTGCCGGATCAGGAGGCGCAACCCTTCCTTGTCCGCGTAGGGCTCCGTCCGTCCTTCCAGGCCCGGCCGGGGCATGCGGATCAACTGGTCGCCCATGGCAATCACGTACCGCAGCGGCAACTGGTGCGCCAGGTCAAGCCACGTCCGGGATGGAGAGGACACAGGAATTCCGTCAATTTCCGTGACTTCGCCCGGGAGGACGCGCACCCGATGCCCAGTCACTCCCGTCCGGCGGACCCGGGGAAGCGCATGGGGTTTGCTGAGGTGGATCGTCCCGCCGTCGCCAAGCCACGGAGGAAGGCCGAGCCGGGTCAATATCGCGGCGCTCTCATGGGACACCCAGGCGCCCGGAGTTGCCGCGGCAAGGACGCGTGCCCTTTCGGCAAACTCAAACTCACGACCCGCGGGCAAGTAGATCAGGCGGCCGCCGTCGGACACGTCCCTGGCCCGCAGCCGCTTCGGAGCGACGCCAAGGCCGCGCGATTCATAGACCGTGAAAGGACGGTTGCTGAGTTCGTTCGGCAGCGGAATGATGCGGACCATGGGATCCAGTTTGGCCGCAATTTGACCCCGGCAAGCAGTTATCCACAGGCAGACTTCCAACCACGCCAACGCGGGGTCACTTACGGCCCATGTTGCTGCCCGGCATGGGCCGTAAGTGACCCCGCGTTGGAGTTAGAGTCCCAGGCGGGCGATCGCTTCTTCGCGCATGTCGATCTTGCGCACCTTGCCGGATACCGTCATGGGGAAGCTCTCCCTGATGTCCACGTAGCGCGGGATCTTGAAGTGGGCCAGCCTGCCGCGGCAGAACTCCTGCACCCCGTCCAGGTCCAAAGTTGCTCCCGGTTTGAGGATGATGCAGGCCATCAGTTCTTCGCCGTATTTGGAGTCGGGAACCCCAATGACCTGGACGTCCTGGATGGCCGGATGCCGGTACAGGAACTCCTCGATCTCGCGGGGATAGACGTTCTCGCCGCCCCGGATGACCATGTCCTTCATGCGGCCTTCGATCACGATGAACCCGTCCGGGTCCATCCGGGCGAGATCGCCGGTGTGCATCCAGCCGTCCTCGTCGATGGCTTCGGCTGTCTTCTCCGGCTGGCCCCAATACCCGTCCATCACTGCGTAGCCCCGTGTGCACAACTCGCCGATGCCCCCGCGTTCCAGGGTTTCGCCGGTGCCCGGATCCACGATCTTGGACTCGAGCCGGGGCATCGTGCGGCCCACAGTCGTGGTGCGCAGTTCCAGGGTGTCCGCCGCGAGGGTCATGGTGGATACCGGCGAAGTCTCGGTCATGCCGTAGCAAATGGCCACGTCCCGCATGTTCATCTCCCCGATGACGCGCTCCATGACCTCGATAGGGCACAGTGAGCCGGCCATGACCCCTGTGCGCAGCGTGGAGAGGTCGTAGGAGGCGAAGTCCGGCAAAGCCAGCTCGGCGATGAACATGGTGGGCACGCCGTACAGCGAGGTGCCGCCAAAATCCTGAACCGCTTCCAGGGCGGCAGCCGGGGTGAATCCGCGCCCGGGAATAATGGTGGCAGCTCCGAAGCTCAGCGCGTTCAGGTTCCCGATGACCATGCCGAAACAGTGGTAGAACGGCACCGGAAGGACCACGCGGTCGCGTTCGGTGTATCCCAGCAGCCTGCCGATCTGGTTGCCGTTGTTGAGGATGTTGTGGTGTGTCAGCGTGGCACCCTTGGGGAATCCTGTAGTTCCCGAGGTGTATTGCAGGTTGATGGGATCGTGCGGATCCAGTTCCGCCATGCGCGCCTTGAGCGCCGACGGCCCGACGTCGTCCGCCCGCTTGAGCAGCTCGGCGAACGTCAGCTCGGCGTCGCTTTGCGGTTCGCCTGCGTTGAGCATGTCCAGTCCAAGATCGGGAAGGAACACGAGCTCCCGAAGCTCAGGGCAGCTAGCCAAGGCCTCCCGGGCCATGCCCACATAGTCGCTGTTCTTGTCCGAAGGCGCGGCCACCAGCATCCGCATGCCGTTCTGTCGGACCACGAATTCGAGTTCGTGGCTCCGGTATGCCGGGTTGACGTTGACCAGGATCGCGCCGGCCTTCGCAGTGGCGTATTGCAGGATGGTCCATTCGGCGCAGTTCGGGCTCCAGATGCCTACCCTGTCACCCTTCGCGACGCCCATCGCGAGCAGCGCACGCGCGAGCCGGTCGACGTCGTCGTTCAGTTTTTCGTAACTCCAGCGCCGAGCCTCATCGCCGGGCACCACGGCGGCTTCGATGAGCGCGTCCCGCAACGGAAACCGCGCCGCGACGCGTTCAAAGTTGGCGCCGATGGTCTCTTCAAGCAGCGGGACGTCAGTGTCCCCGGCTGTGTAGGAAAGCATGAACGCACGCTACCAACTCCGCGGGGCCAAGAGAAGACTTTTGCTTGGAAGTCCTACAAAATATTTCAGGGCCTCGCCGGGCCAGCCGGTAAGGTGAATCCCATGAGTGCACCCATTGACCTGCAGGCCACGTTCATTCCCAACGACGGCGAATTCTTCCGCGTCAAGCTCGCCCTGGAAATCGCGATCGACGAAGTAGTGAACGAACCCGGCTGCATCCGTTACGAGCTCACCGAAGCCACCGAGGACAAGCTCGTCCTGACCGAGCAGTGGGCCTCCGAGGAGCACCTCGACATCCACTCCAAGGGCATCGCGGTCCAGGACCTCAACGAATCCCTCAGCGCGCTGCTCGCGGAGCCGGTGAAGCTCGAGCGCCTCTAGGAGTTTTCCGCGCGCTGCTTCGCGATGTGCGCGTGGACCTCATCCATGTCGAGCCCCTTGACGGCCTCGATGACCTGCTCCAGCTGGGGTCCGTTCAGTGCGCCCGGCTGGGAGAACACGAGGACCTTTTCGCGGAAGGCCATAAGCGTGGGGATCGAGGAGATACCGGCTTCGGCAGCGAGCTGCTGCTCGGCCTCGGTGTCCACCTTGGCGAAGAACACATCGTCATGCTTCTCGGAAGCGGCCTGGTACGTGGGCGCAAACTGCCTGCAAGGGCCGCACCACGCAGCCCAGAAATCCACCAAGACAATGTCATTGCCCTCGATGGTCGATGCGAACTGCTCGCCGGTGATGTCAACTGTAGCCATGCTTCCACGGTACGCGACCACGCCTTCGAAGTCGCCCTTGTTCGCTACCCGGCAAACCGGGAATAAACCACGACGGCGGCCGGGCGGTTTGGCGCCGCCCGGTACCTTCGGTTAGCGCCAGAAGTGCGGGGCGGTCTTTCGCGCGCCGGGGAGCGCGTTATTCTCGCGCCACTCGTGGATCCATTCCGGAAGCTCGAGGTCCGCGGGAGGCTCGCCAAACTCGGCCAGGATCTCCTCCTGGCTCACGGGCCGCCCCTTCGCGACAAGCCGGGTGGCAATGTGCGCACGGGCGTAGATCTCGCCGTCGACCACCATGCGTTGTTCAAAGTAGATCGCCTTGGAATCGAGCCCGATGATCTTGGACTCGATGGTGTACTGCTGCCAAAGCTGCAACGACTTCCGGAACGCAATGGTCTCCCCCGCGGCCACGGGACTCCAGCGGCGGCGTCGCATCTTTTGCCAGATCCCCGCCCGCACCATGAGGTCGAAGCGTCCAAGATCCATCAGCGAAAAATACATGCCGTTGTTCACATGCATCGCAATGTCGATGTCCGTGGGTAGCACGCGCATAGGCAACGAGGACGTGCCCCAAACGCTGAGCCAGCTCCGCCTGGACGAGGTGAACAAGATCAAGAGGGTTCGGAGAAGCAAATGCATAAACGCCATGTTACTCCTCGGTAACATTTCGGGCGCCTTCGTTTTGTGTGTCGCTCCATGGCATGTCGTTTACCGCCGGTTCACATGCCCCGGGAAGAATGTCTGAAAACAATTTGCAGAAAGCACCAAGGAGATCCCGTGAGCACCACCCCGACGATCACGGCACACGCAGACGTGTGGCCGGAACTTCCCCTCCACCAGGAGCTGGTGTTGCAGGACACCCGCGGCAACAGGATCGTGGGCACCTTGGACGGCATGACCGATGATCGTAGCACGCTCTGGATCCAGCTCTCCGGAGGCCTGGGCCGGCAACTCGTTCATCACCAGGACGGATACTGGCTGGAGCCGGGCAGTGCTAGCTAACCCGGACTTCCGTCGTCGACACGCAAAATTCCTGTCGACGCAGGAATCCGAGTGTCGAGAGCCCATCCGCGCCGCGCAGGAAATTTTCCGCGTCGAACGGGGCGCTCAAAAACGCAATGGACAAACAAAAAATCCCCGGAACCATATGGTTCCGGGGATTTCATTTTGTGGCAGATGAGGGATTCGAACCCCCGTAGGCGTTGCCAGCTGATTTACAGTCAGCCCCCTTTGGCCGCTCGGGTAATCTGCCGAACTTCAAAAGAAGTCACTCCCGATCATCGTTTCGTTTCCGATCCGGTAAGCGCGAGCAAGACAACCTTACAGAACTTCTGCCGAAGAATCGAATCGAGGCCTCGAAGCCTCAAAGCAGGCAAAAATCTCAGGCATCACCAAGTATCCGCCCGGCCAGTTTGGCCTCGAAGCTGGCCGCCTGCTCCAGCGTGATCTGGTTGAGCTGCACGGCCCGCAACAGGTCCGCGTGAATGCCGTCCATCCGAGATGCCGCGTCCGGGACCGGGCTCAAGACCACGGAGGCCGCAAGCGCTGCGGCTGCAACCGCGCTTGCGGCGGTGGCGGCAGCGGCTCCGATTGAACCGGCGGCGGCAGCGGCTGACTTGGTGACGTAGCGGACGGCTTGGTTGCTCATGGTGCTCCCTTTCAGGATGGGCTCTTCAAACTGATACAACTCTGTCGGGGCAGTCTCAGTTCCGGCCATACGTGTGCTGTGAGCGAACTGTGAACGTTCGGCACACGCCGGGCGCTTCCGTACTAGGCTGGATGGCAGACAAAACCGCCCGTTTCCGGGCCACCCCCAACGATCACAAGGAGAGTCATGGCAGGCGAATCCACATTCGACGTCGTCAGCAAGGTAGACAAGCAGGAAGTCGCCAACGCGCTCCACCAGTCCCAGAAGGAAATCGCACAGCGGTACGACTTCAAGGGCGTCGGCGCGGAGATCGACTTCAGCGGCGAGAAGATCCTCATGAAGGCCAACTCCGAGGACCGCATCCTTGCCGTACTGGACGTCTTCCAGTCCAAGCTCATCAAGCGCGGCATCTCCCTGAAGTCCCTCGACCAGGGCGAGCCGTACCCCTCCGGCAAGGAATTCCGCCTGGAATGCTCCATCAAGGAGGGCATTGCGCAGGACATCGCGAAGAAGATCAACAAGATCATCCGCGACGAGGCCCCGAAGTCCGTCAAGTCCCAGATCCAGGGCGACGAACTCCGCGTCACCTCCAAGTCCCGCGATGACCTGCAGGAAACCATGAACATCCTGAAGAAGTTCGAAGAGGCCGATCTCCAGTTCGTGAACTTCCGCAGCTAGGAGTTCGCCGCGGCCCAGGCCGTTATCCGGAAGTACGACGACGGCGCGTTGCCCCTGAGCGGGCGACGCGCCGTCGTCGTTAATGCGGCGGTCGTTGATGGGCGGTGCGTCACACCAGACAACTTTTTGGGGTCGGGGCTAGCGCATACCCCGGGATTCCCCGGCCGCACAACGGGCTCGACTGGCGCCGTCGATGGCCCCTACGATGCGCCGCCGGAAGACACCGGGGAAGCGCTCGATCTCGCGGCGGCCAAGCTGACCTTGACGTTCGGCTTTGGCCCGGGCCTCTTCGAAAAGGACGGCAAGCCGCGCTTCGGCCTTGAGGGCCGCAGGCCCGATGCCCTGATTGACCTGCCGCACTTCCCCGGCGACGCCTTGCAGCCAGAACGCACCGGCGGCGACATTGTGGTCCAGGCGTGCGCCGACGATACGCAGGTCGCCGTGCACGCGACCCGGAACCTCGCACGCATCGGCTTCGGCAGGGTGCGCGTCCGCTGGTCCCAGCTGGGCTTCGGCAGGACCTCCTCCACGTCGAGGGCCCAGACGACCGCGCGCAACCTCTTCGGATTCAAGGACGGCACGGCAAACCTGACGTCGGAAGACACGGCACTCCTCAACGAGCACGTCTGGGCCACCGCCGGAAACCGCCAGGGTGAAGCGTGGATGAGAGGAATTCACGTCTCCTGACTTTGGAATCAAGGGCCGCGACGGCGCGCCGCTGGTTCCCATCAACTCCCACGTCCGCCTCGCCCACGCGGACCAGAACAACGGCGTGAAGATGCTTCGCCGCGGTTACAACTACATCGACGGTTCGGACGGGCTCGGCCACCTCGACGCGGGCCTGTTCTTCGTCGCCTTCGTCAAGGACCAGCGGACGCACTACGTGCCCATGCAGATGGCCATGGCGAAAAGCGACAAACTGGCCCTGGAGTACCTCAAGCACACGGGATCGGGCCTCTTCGCGGTGCCCCCGAGCAGTAAGGCGGGCGGCTTCATTGGTGAGGGCCTGTTCGCATGAAGCCGACCGTCGTCGGACGCGGCACCGGTGGGGTAACTTACGGGACCGCCGGCTAGGAGAGCGGGCGTCCAGCCATCCGCTCCAGCCGCTCGATGCGCTCACGCATGGGCGGGTGGGTGGCGAACAGCTTGGTCATGGCGCCGCCGCGGAACGGGTTGGCGATCATGAGGTGCGAAGTGTTCACGAGTCGCTGATCCTGTGGCAGCGGCACCTGCTTCACGCCCGCTTCGATCCTGCGCAGGGCTGAGGCGAGCGCCAGCGGATCGCCGGTGAGCTCCGCACCGTCGTGGTCGGCGTCGTACTCCCTGGTGCGGGAAATGGCGAGCTGGATCAGCGAGGCGGCAAACGGGGCCAAGAGGGCCATGGCGATCATGGCAAACGGGTTGGCGTTCCGCCGGTCCCCGCCGCCGAAGAACAGCAGCATCTGGCCCACCGAAGTAATGACGCCGGCGACGGCGGCCGCGATGGACGAGGTGAGGATGTCGCGGTTGTAGACGTGCATGAGTTCATGCCCGAGGACGCCACGGAGTTCGCGGGCGTCGAGCAAGTTCAGGATGCCCGCGGTGCAGCACACAGCGGCGTTCTTCGGATTGCGTCCCGTGGCAAAGGCGTTGGGGGCCATGGTCGGAGAAATGTAGATCCGCGGCATGGGCTGGTTCGCCCGCACGGAGAGTTCCCGGACGATCTGATATAGCTGCGGAGCCTGCGCTTCCGACACCGGGTACGCGGCCATGGAGCGGATGGCGATCTTGTCGCTGTTCCAATATCCGTAGGCCGTTGTCGCGACGCCGATCAGAACCATGATCCAGATGGGCCCAGCACTGCGGGTGCTCGCGGCGATCAGGGCGCCAAGTCCCAGCAGCACTGCCCAGAGCACACCGAAAAGCGCTGCGGTCTTCAGTCCATTGTGATGATTGTGCACTTCACTACTTTCTTGCAGTCGGCCCGGTGTTGGTTCTGTTCCGATTAACGCCGACGGCGGCCCGGACGTTCCGCCCAACTGACTCGCATTTAATGTCGTTCTGGGCCGCCATAACGACAACAACTGCGAGCTACTTGGGCGTGTGGGCTCAACACGGGCTAGGGCACCGGACGGAGGGAATCGTAGCGGAGGAATCCGCGCTGCCCGCGCGCCACGAGCCACGCAAGCACTGCGCACAGCACGCCGCCCAGAAGCAGCACCCAGCCTTCGCTGAGAACTTTGGTGACGCCACCGGCGAGCATGTCCCCCACTCGGGGACCACCGGAAACCACCACGATGAACACGCCCTGCAGCCGTCCCCGCATGTGGTCCGGAGTGGCCGATTGCAGGATGGTGGTGCGGAAGACCGCGCTGACCGAGTCCGAGATTCCGGCAACGGCACAACACATTGCCGCCGGGATGATCCAGAGCGTCACGCCGCCGCGTCCGGCGTCCCCGGCAAGGACCACTACCAGGCCGAAAGCCGCGATCGAGAATCCCCATCCGGCCACGGACCATACCACCGCAGTGCCCTGGCGCCGCACCCTCCCCAAAGGTCCGGAGAACAACCCCGCCAGGAAGGCGCCGACAGCCACGGAAGCCAGCAGCACGCCCACGGTGGTGTCGCCACCCCCGATCATCGTGGCTCCGATCGCGGGCATGAGGGCGCGCGGCTGGGCGCAGATCATCGCAATGAGGTCGATGATGAAGGTCATCCGCAGGTTCGGCCGGGTGCCCAGGAAACGGAAGCCCTCGACGACGGAGCGCAGGCCGGGTGCCGACGCGTTCGCTGCCGCGGGAAGGGCCGGGAGCTTGAAAAGGCTCCACAGCGCGAAGGCGAAGCTCAGGGCATCGATCGTGTAGGTCCAGCCAAAACCGCTCGACGCGACCAGAACGCCGGCCAGCAGGGGGCCGGCCGTCATGGAAATACCCATGTTGAGCATGCTCAACGCGTTGGCGGCGGGCAGCAGTTCCTTGCGGACCAGCAAGGGAATAATGGCGCTGCGTGCCGGTCCGTTGATGCCTTGCGCACCGCTCTGGATCGCGACGAGGAGGAACAGGATCCAGACATTGTTCAGCTGGAACCACGCCTGGAGTGCCAGGGCCACGCTGCAGGCCCACAAAACGAGGGACGCAACAATGGCGACTTTCCGCCGGTCATAGGCATCCGAAAGTGCGCCGCCAAACAAACCCGCAATCACCAGCGGAACCAGGGCAAAGATGCTGAGCAGACCCACATAGAGGCTCTGCTGGGTGATGCTGTAGACCTCGAGGCTTACGGCAACCAGGGTCAACTGGGATCCGACCATCGACACCGACGAGCCCAGCCACAGGCGGCGGAATGCGGGGCTTTCGCGAAGCGGGGTCATGTCAGCCAGGAGTTTTGCCACCGTCCAACCCTATCCAGCAACCCGCCCATCCTCCCGGAGCGCCGCGGGCGTGGGGTTAGCGGCTGCGGTGAGGGCCGCCGTCGGGCAGGTTCACCTGAAGTTAGCCTCGCCTTATTGTGAAGCACTCATAATAAGTGCTTCAATGGGCGTATGGCAGATCACACGGCAGACCAGGAAGCATGGGCTTCCGCCTTGCATTCCCACGGACGCCGCGTGACCAAGCAGCGGCTTGCCGTCCTTGCTGCCGTTCAGCACAATCCACATTCCCCCGCCGAAGGCATCCTGGCTGCCGCACGCAAGGATCTTCCCGAACTGACAGCGCAGTCTGTTTATGTGGTGCTGAGCGACCTCACGGACCTGCAGATGCTGCGACGGTTCGAACCGCCCCACTCTCCCGCTCTCTACGAGACAAGGGTGGGCGACAACCACCACCACGCCGTCTGCATCAGTTGTGGCCGGGTGGAAGATGTCGACTGCGCAGTAGGCCATGCCCCCTGCCTCACCCCGCATTGGGATGAGCACTCCAAACCCATGACCATCCAGATCGCAGACGTCCTGTACCAAGGCATCTGCCAGGACTGCCAGGCCAAACAACAGCTTCCTACTCAAACGCAAGTAACCCACGAAATAGGAGAACGATGACCGCGAACATCTCGACCACCCAGTCGGGCGCCCCCGTCACCTCGGACGCGCATTCCCAGTCCGTCGGTGCCGATGGTGCCATCATCCTGACCGACCACTACCTGGTGGAAAAGCTCGCCCAGTTCAACCGCGAGCGCGTCCCGGAGCGTGTTGTCCACGCCAAGGGCGGCGGCGCTTTCGGTACCTTCAAGACTTCCTCGGACGTATCCAAGTACACCAAGGCTGCCCTGTTCCAGCCCGGCGTCGAGACGGACATGCTCATCCGTTTCTCCTCCGTGGCAGGCGAGAACGGCTCCCCGGACACGTGGCGCGACCCGCGCGGCTTCGCCGTCAAGTTCTACACTTCCGAGGGCAACTACGACCTGGTCGGCAACAACACCCCGGTGTTCTTCATCCGCGACGGCATCAAGTTCCCGGACTTCATCCACTCCCAGAAGCGGCTCCCGGGCACCCACCTGCGCGACGCCGACATGCAGTGGGACTTCTGGACCCTCTCGCCCGAGTCCGCACACCAGGTCACCTGGCTCATGGGCGATCGCGGCCTTCCGGCTTCCTGGCGTGAAATGCAGGGCTACGGCTCGCACACCTACCAGTGGATCAACGCCGAGGGCGAGCGCTTCTGGGTCAAGTACCACTTCAAGTCCAACCAAGGCGTCAAGACCATCACGGGCGACCAAGCCGCTGAACTGGCCGGCTCGGATGCGGACTTCTACATTCGCGACCTCCAGGAGAACATTGCCGCCGGCAACTTCCCGTCCTGGGAACTGCACATCCAGGTCATGCCTTACGAGGACGCCAAGACCTACCGCTTCAACCCGTTCGACCTCACCAAGGTGTGGCCGCACTCGGACTACCCGCTGATCCACGTGGGCACCATGGAGCTCAACAAGAACCCGGAAAACTACTTCGCGCAGATCGAGCAGGCCACCTTCGCGCCGTCGAACTTCGTTCCGGGTATCGCCGCCTCCCCGGACAAGATGCTGCAGGCCCGCATCTTCTCCTACGCTGACGCACACCGCTACCGCGTGGGCACCAACCACGCCCAGATCCCGGTGAACCAGCCGAAGAACCAAGTCAACAACTACAGCCAGGACGGCGCGGGACGTTACCTGTTCAATGCTCCTTCGGTTCCGGTCTACGCACCGAACTCCGTGGGTGGCCCGGCCACTGTTGAGCCACAGAACCCGGCCGGTGGCTGGGAGAACGACGGCGAGCTGACGCTCTCCGCGCACTCCCTGCATGCCGAGGACGGCGACTTCGTCCAGGCCGGCGCGCTGTACCGCGAGGTCTACGACGACGGCGCCAAGGCCCGCCTGCTCGAGACCATCACGGGCGCCGTGGGCGGTGTCAAGAGCCCCGGCATCAAGGAACGCGCCATCCAGTACTGGACCAACGTCGATGCTGAACTCGGTGCCAAACTGCGCGCCAACCTCGGCGCCGGCCAAAACGAGTCGGCTGCAGAGGCAGCCAACAAGCTGTAACAACGCCACCCATGAAGCAACCCCGCTGCGGAATCTCCGCGGCGGGGTTGCTTTTTTGATGCGCATGAATAGCGGGGGCTGTCGGCAGGTTTTCCACATAGCCGACAACGTCTCTGGCTAGCCCGGCCTTGTCGTCCATAGGATCCTTGCATGAGCACATTTACCGGGATCCCCGCAGCGGCAATCGCCTTCTATGCCGAGCTTGAAGAGAACAACAACCGCGAATGGTGGCTGGCGCACAAAGACATCTACGACTCCGCCGTGAAAGAGCCGTTGACACTGTTGCTGGAGGAGCTTGAGCCCCGATTCGGGCCGGGCAAGGTTTTCCGCCCCAACCGTGATATCCGTTTCTCCCAGGACAAGTCCCCGTATAAGACGGCACAGGGAGCATTTGCAGCCGACAACGAGGGCGTGGGCTTCTATCTCCAGCTCAGTGCAGACGGCCTGTTGATCGGCGGCGGATGCCACTCGCGCACCCCGGAACAGATCGCCCGGTTCCGTGCCGCTACGGATTCGCCGGCCAGCGGGGAAGAACTCCAGAAAATCGTCGATGCCATCGCCGCCGCAGGTTTCACGGTGGAGGGCGAGAAGCTCAAGACCGTTCCGCGTGGTTTCGACAAAGACCATCCACGCGCGGAGCTCTTGAAGCACAAGTCGTTGTCTGCAGGGGTCACCTTGGGAGAACCCGCATGGATGTCCGAGCCCTCAGCCAAGGAAGAAATCGCCAAGCGTTGGGAGGTGCTGCGCCCGCTCGTGGAGTGGGTCAACGAGCACGCCGCGCCATAATCATTGGGGTCGTTGCCGCGGCCGTGAGTTCGGCCGCGGCAATGAATCCGTGTCTGTTCAGACCTTGCTGAGGCTGTCCTCGTCGTCGCCGCTCGTGTCGGAAGCGGAGGCTCCGTCGGACGCGGAGGCCCCGTCGGACGAAGCGTCTTGCCCGGACACCACGGCCTTCGCGGACGCGAACTTCTCGTTCAGGCGGGAGTGGCGCTGACCGTAGGCAAAGTAGATTGCCAGGCCGATTGCCAGCCAGATGGCGAAAAAGATCCACGTCTCCACGGCCAGGTTTGTCATCAGGTAGACGCACAGGACGGCCGAAACCACCGGAAGCACCTTGCCGAAGGGAACCCGGAAAGCCGGCCTCAGATCCGGGCGCTTCTTGCGCAGGACCAGGATGCCGAGGCTGACCATCACGAAGGCCGAGAGGGTACCGATGTTGATCATCTCTTCGAGAACATCCACGTTTGTCAGACCGGCAACAATGGCTACGGCAGCGCCACAGATGATCTGGAGGCGGACCGGCGTCGAGCGCTTGTCGCTCGTCTTGGACAGGGCGCGCGGAAGCAGACCGTCGCGACTCATCGCAAGGACCACGCGTGCCAGGCCCATGAGCAGCACCATGATGACAGTGGTCAAACCAATCAGTGAGCCAAAGGCAATGACCTTGGCCGCGTCGGTGTTTCCGACCGCCTCGAAGGCCGTGGTCAGGGTGGGGTTCTTCGCTTGCGCCAGCTGGGTATACGACACCATGCCGGTCAGGGCGAGGGAGACCAGGATGTAGAGCAACGTCACGAGCGCCAGGCCGCCGAAGATACCCCGGGGCAAGGTCTTCTGCGGGTTCTTGACCTCTTCCGCGGAAGTCGCAACCACGTCGAAGCCGATGAAGGCAAAGAACACCAAGGCTGCGCCGGCGAAGATACCCAGCGTTCCGTACTGTGCCGGAACCGCGCCGGTGAGGAAGCCGAACAAGGACTGCTTCATGACATCCGCGCCGTCAGTGCCCCCTGTAGGCTGCGATGCCGGGACAAACGGCGCGTAGTTGGAGAATTTCACGTAGGTGAAGCCGACAACAATGACGAACAGCACCACGGCGATCTTGATCAGCGTGAAGACATTGCCCACGCGGGCGGAGAGCTTGGTACCGAGAACGAGGAGCACCGTGAAGATCGCAACAATCAGGAAAGCGCCCCAATAGAGATCCACGCCGCCGATGTTCAAGGCCGGGGGCATGTCCACACCCATGAGGGCAAACACGTTGCTCAAGTAGATGCCCCAGTACTTGGCGATGACTGCGGCTGCCGTAAACAGTTCAAGAATGAGGTTCCAGCCAATGATCCAGGCGAGGATCTCTCCCATCGTGGCGTAGGTGAAGACGTAGGCGGACCCAGCCACCGGGATGGCGGTGGCGAACTCGGCGTAGCACATGATGGCCAAGGCACACGTGACGGCTGCGACTGCAAAGGAGATCGTCACGGCCGGGCCGGCAAAGTTCGCGGCGGCCTTGGCGCCAACAGAGAAGATCCCGGCGCCGACGGCCACGGCAACGCCCATGATCATCAGATCCCAAGTACTGAGGGAACGCTTGAGCTTGCGTCCGGGCTCATCGGCGTCCGCAATGGACTGCTCGATCGATTTGGTCCTGAAGAGGTTCATAGGAGAGTCCACAATCTTGATGAGGGGGTAGAAACAGACTCATCAAGAGTAGTGTCCAGCCAATGGACCCCCACATTTGTCCCGAATCGTGAGACAAAAGCGCAGCCCATCTTCAGAGCTTGGGGACGTTCCAATCCATCAAGGTGGAACGGATAAGGAAACGCTTCCCCTCAGGCGATTCCACTGAGAAGCCACTCCCACGGCCGTCCACTACGTCCACGGTCAGATGGGTGTGTGACCAGTAATTGAACTGTTCCCGGGACATCCAGAACTCCACAGGCTGCGGCCGTTCGGGCTCGCCAATGTCGAAAAGTCCGAGCAGAACGTCCGAATCACCGGTAATGAATTCGCCGGCCGGGTAGCACATGGGTGAGGAGCCGTCGCAGCAACCACCTGACTGATGGAACATGAGCGGACCGTGCTGCTCCCACAACTTCCGGAGGAGTTCTCTGGAAACGGCGGTGAGCGCCACCCGGGAAAAGTCTTCCCCGGGCAGCGTCACTGCGGCGTCAAGCCTGTTGTGGCGCATTAGAACCTCAACACCACGCGGCCGTCGATCTTGGCATGCTTCATTTCGTCAAAGACCGCGTTTACCTCGGAGAGCTCCCGCGTGGAAACGGTCGGGTGGATTTTGCCTTGCGCGTAGAAGTCCAGCGCTTCCTCCAAGTCCTGGCGCGTTCCCACGATCGAGCCCCGGACGGTCAGGCCCTTGAGCACAATCTCGAAGATCGGCGCAGGAAAGTCGCCGGGAGGGAGTCCGTTGAAGACAATGGTCCCGCCACGCCTGGCCATGCCGATCGCCTGCCCGAAAGCCGAAGGATGCACGGCCGTGACCAGGACCCCGTGGCAGCCTCCGGTGTCCCGCTGGATGACTTCCGCCGGATCTTCGTGCAGGGCGTTGACCGTCAGCTCGGCGCCGTGTTTCCTGGCGAGGGCGAGCTTGTCGTCGGCAATGTCCACTGCGGCGACCCGCAGGCCCATGGCCACTGCGTACTGGACAGCGATGTGACCCAGGCCGCCGATGCCGGAAATGGTGACCCATTGGCCCGGCTTGGCTTCGGTCATCTTCAGGCCCTTGTAGACCGTGACTCCGGCGCACAGCACCGGAGCGACCTCCACGGGATCCGAACCTGCCGGAATCCTGGCTGCGAACCGGCTGTCCACCAGCATGTATTCCCCGAAAGAGCCGTCCACGCTGTAGCCTGCGTTCTTCTGGGCTTCGCACAGGGTCTCCCAACCGGTCCGGCAGAATTGGCAATCGCCACACGCTGACCAGAGCCAGGCGTTGCCCACGAGGTCTCCGATGGCCAGGTCGGTGACGCCTTCACCGAGGGCCACCACTTCGCCCACACCTTCGTGGCCGGGCACAAAGGGCGGTGAAGGCTTGACCGGCCAGTCCCCGTCCGCGGCGTGCAGGTCCGTGTGGCAGACACCGCTGGTGATGACCCTGACCAGCGCTTCCCCGCGTCCGGGAGTGGGAAGGGGAAGGGACTGGATTTGTAGCTCTTTTCCGAATTCTGTTACTACGGCTGCGTGCATTGTCGTCGTCATTGGCGAAATCCTTGCGTCGTCAAAACTAAAAGTGCGGTACGGGTGCTGCTTTCCTGAGGGGTGGCCAGGGAGGGCCGACGGAGGGACCTGGATTGGTCCCTCCGCCGGGTGGGGCGCGGCTTAGAAGAAGCCGAGCTTGTTCTCGTTGTAGCTGACCAGCAGGTTTTTGGTCTGCTGGTAGTGGTCCAGCATCATGGCGTGGTTTTCGCGTCCGATGCCGGAGGACTTGTAGCCGCCGAACGCGGCGCCCGCCGGGTAGGCGTGGTAGTTGTTGACCCAGACACGGCCGGCCTGGATTTCCCGGCCCGCCCGGTAGGCGACGTTGCCGTTGCGGGACCAGACACCGGCGCCGAGTCCGTAGAGGGTGTCGTTGGCGATGCCGATGGCGTCGTTGTAGTCGCTGAACTTCGTCACGGACACCACGGGGCCGAAGATCTCCTCCTGGAAGATCCGCATCCGGTTGTGGCCTTCGAAGATGGTCGGCTGGACGTAGTAGCCGCCGGCCAGGTCGCCGTCGAGCTGTGCGCGGGCGCCGCCGGTGAGGACCTTGGCGCCTTCCTGCTTTCCGATGTCGATGTAGGAGAGGATTTTTTCGAGCTGGTCGTTGGAGGCCTGGGCACCGAGCTGGGTGTCCGTGTCCAGCGGATTGCCCTGGATGATCTTGTTGGTCCGGGCCACGGCGTCTGCCATGAAGGAATCGTAGATGCCTTCCTGGACCAGGGCGCGGGAGGGGCAGGTGCACACTTCGCCCTGGTTGAAGGCGAAGAGCGTGAAGCCTTCCTGGGCCTTGTCGTAGAACGCGTCACTCTGCGCGGCGACGTCGTCGAAGAAGATGTTCGGGCTCTTGCCGCCCAGCTCCAGGGTCACCGGGATCAGGTTCTGGGACGCGTACTGGCTGATCAACCGGCCCGTGGTGGTTTCGCCGGTGAAGGCGATCTTTCGGATCCGCGGGCTGGACGCCAAAGGCTTGCCGGCCTCGACGCCGAACCCGTTGACCACGTTCACGACGCCGGCGGGCAGCAGGTCGCCGATCAGTTCCATGAGGACCAGGATGGAGGACGGAGTCTGCTCTGCGGGCTTGAGGACGACGGCGTTGCCCGCGGCAAGTGCCGGGGCGAGCTTCCACACGGCCATGAGGATCGGGAAGTTCCAGGGGATGATCTGGCCCACCACACCCAGCGGCTCATGGAAGTGGTACGCCGTGGTGTCTTCGTCCAGCTGGGACAAGTGGCCTTCCTGGGCACGGATCGCGGAGGCGAAGTAGCGGAAGTGGTCCGCCGCGAGCGGAATGTCCGCGTTCAGGGTTTCCCGGATCGGCTTGCCGTTGTCCCACGTCTCGGCCACAGCAAGCAGCTCGACGTTCTCATCGATCCGGTCGGCGATCTTGTTCAGGACCGCGGCGCGTTCCGTGGCCGAAGTCTTACCCCAGGAAGGAGCCACCTTGTGCGCGGCGTCCAGTGCCAGCTCGATGTCCTCGGCCGTGCCCCGGGCCACCTCGCAGAAGGCCTTCCCGGTCACCGGGGTGATGTTCTCGAAGTACTGCCCCTTGACCGGGGCAACCCACTCCCCGCCGATCCAGTTCTCGTAACGGTCCTTGAACGTGACCTTCGAACCTTCGGCACCCGGCTGTGCATAAACAGTCATCTGTAGCTCCTTTGCTGCGCATGATGGTGGCGTTGCTGTGCCATCAGCGTAGGAGCGGGAAGGTTGCAAGCAGGTTGCAACCCTGTGGTTCAGATCACTTCGGGGACGTACCCCCCTGCCGCGCCGGGGAAGTTAGAGTCCTGCGGGGAAATCGTAGGAGCTCGGAACCCGCGAAGGTGCGGTTCCAAAGGAGAGGACCACCTCGTCGTGGGCCTTGAGAACCACGGCCGATACCGGCGCATTCTGCTTTGCGCCGTTCACGTAGGCGGTCCAACCGCCGGTCCCGCTGTGCGGTGCTCCGGTGGCATCCTTACCGTCCAGGACTCCCCACTCGCTGAGGACCTGGCCGAGCGTGTACTTCAGGCCCGGCGTGGGCGCTTCGATGTGGATGACGCCGGACGTGTCGTGGGTGTGCAGCGCCGAGATTCCGTTGGGCTGCCCGTCGGCACCGAAACTGAAGCCGATCTCAGCCGGGACGGTGACGGCTTTGCCATCAACCAGGACGTCCAGGTGGGCGTGATAGTGCTCGGCTGTGCCTTCGGCGGTCAGGATATCCAGGCCTGCGGCCTTGATTCTCTGGGCGCCAGCGGCTGGATCGAGTTCCCAACCGGCAAGGGCAGCTGTGGTGGCCGCAGTTGACGTCGTTGCCGATGCGGGCGCAGTCTGGGCGGGTGCCCCACAGGCTGTGGCTCCGGCAAGGAGTCCGGACATGGTCAGGGCAACGGCGAGGCGTTTGTTCAACACGGAGGAGGCTTCTTTCGTTTGGCTCGGTTCTACGATAAGGGCCGAAACTCCGTTCTTCCCGAGTGCTACACGAGGGGCCCGCTTCAGGCCGACAGTTCGGTTTCCAGGCGTTCAAGCTCGGCGACGACGGCGGCCCGCTTCGGCGAGCGCGGCGGCAGGAGCCTGAGGGCGGCACGCCGGACGTCGACGTCGTCCTTCGCCTCAGGCAGCCCGGCATACTTGAGCAGCGCCTCGGCACTGCCGTCGTTCAGGACCGCTTCGCGCAACAGCGCCGATACCTTCTCGCGGAGCTCGACAATGCCGGGTGCTTCCGAATGCGGAAGGACGGCGCCTTTGTAGATCTCCAGCGCGATGCGGTGGGCGCCCCGCTGCAGGCAGGACAGCACCTGGGCGGCATCCTGGCCGAGGTCGATCGGGAGCCGGTACGGGCGGGATTCCGGGACCGCGGCGGGGTCGAGCTCGTGGAGAACCTTCCGCAAGCGCACCATTTCGGCGCGCAATGTCACGCTCGAGCCGTCCCCCGGATACAGGGCCAGGGCGAGTTCCTCGGCGCTGAGTCCCTCGGGACGGGTACCCAGCAACGCAAGGATCTCGCTGTGCCTCGCGGACAGTGGAATACTGCGCCCTCCCATGCTCAACAAGGCCTGGTCCCGGCCCAGCAGCTGGAGGCTGTTCCGGTATAGTCCGGTCCCCTGGCGCGAGCCGGCGGCGGGAGGCGAGTTCCGGCGTCGGGCAGGCGCAGAGTGCTTGGTGGCCGCGAGCTGGAGCCTCTCCACGCGCAATTGCGCCTGCGCGGCCGCCACGGTTGCCTCGACGAGGGAAAGCGTGTGGGGTGCGACGGCGGCTTCCGTGCCGGTGATGTCGACGACGCCGAGCAGGGCCCCCGAGTCAGGGTCGTGGAACGGAACCGCGGTGCAGCTCCACGGGTGGACGGAGCGTTTGTAATGCTCGGCGCCGGAAATCTGGATGCCGCGGCCCAACGCGAGCGCCGTGCCCGGAGCACTCGTGCCGACCGCGGCTTCGGACCAGTCCGCGCCGGCCACGAACATCATGCCTTCGGCGCGGCGGCGCATCGCTGGATTACCGTCCACCCACAGCAAGCGGCCCAGCTCATCCCCCACGGCGACCAGCAGGCCGCTCTCATAGCTGGGCTGGATGAGGAGCTTCTGGATGACGGGCATGATGGTGGCCAGGGGGTGCTGCCGGCGGTATTCCTCGAGTTCGTCGAGGTCGATGACCAGCGGCGCCTCGGGTTGGTCCGGGTTCGCTTTGAGCTGCGCGGATCGCTGCCAGGATTCCTTGATCAGCTTGCGCAGGCCGGGAAGCTCCGTGGCGTCCCGGAGACCATAGCGCCACGATTCCAGTTGCTCGTGCCCTGCCCGGGCGTGATGCTGCAGCAGCTCGGCGGGGTCGGAGACCGAAGCTGCCGGATGGATCGGATTCTTCATCGAACTCCCAAAACCGGACGCAGCACAGTACGGGCCAGTCTAGTTGCGTCGCACGGCTTTGCCTATGGGGCGACAGCGGCCCGTAGGCTGCGTTCCGGAACGCAGCCGACGGCCCACACCCACGGTTTCGCCGCCACCCGGCGGTGACCCGCTAGCCGCGTGAGATCTCGATCATGTCCTCGCGCGGAACCACCTTGATGCGTTCGCGTACGACGCCGGCGTCCGGGTTTTCGGCGGTCCATGCGGCACCGAGGGCTACTTCGTGCGCATCGAGCTTGTTCCAGCCTTCCCAGGTGGTGTACTCGATGCCCCGTTCTTCCAGGAGGTTGATGATGGCCTGCGGATCCGGGTTTTCGGCCGGGGGCAGGGTGAGGCGGTCCTCCAGGAGGCAACCGATGGTCTCCAGGGCGTCGCCCTTGGTGTGCCCGATCAGGCCGACCGGTCCGCGCTTGATCCAGCCGGTCGCGTAGATCCCGGGCACCGGCTTGCCGTCGGCGTCCAGCACCCGTCCGCCGTCGTTCGGAATGACACCTCGGCGGGCGTCGTACTCAAGTTCTTCCAGCGGGGAACCGTGGTAGCCGATGGCGCGGTAGACGGCCTGGATCGGATAGTCCACGAACTCGCCGGTGCCCTTGGCGTTGCCTGTGCCGTCCAGTTGCATGCGCTCGAACTTGATGCCGGACACTTTCCCGGAGCCGTCTTCGGAAACGATCTCCACCGGACTGTGCAGGAAATGCAGGTGCAACCGCCGGGACGAGGGCTGCTCAGCTTCGGCATGTTCCTCGACGAGCCAGTTGGTCAGCGTGTTGACCATGGTCTTGATCTGGTTGTTGCTGCGGATGGCCTCGTCCGAGGCTTCGTCAAACTCGAAATCTTCCGGGTACAGCACAATGTCCACGTCGTTGGAGTGCGAGAGCTCGCGCAGTTCCAGCGGAGTGAACTTGATCTGGGCTGGACCGCGCCGGCCGAAGACGTGCACATCCGTGACCGGGGAAGCCTTGAGGGCCCCATACACGTTGTCCGGGATTTCGGTCACCAGGAGGTCATCGGCGTGCTTTGAGAGCATACGGGCCACGTCCAGCGCCACGTTGCCGTTCCCGATGACTGCCACTTCCTTGGCATCCAGCGGCCATTCGCGAGGCACGTCGGGGTGGCCGTCGTACCACGAGACGAAATCGGCTCCGCCGAAGGAGCCATCAAGCTCGATGCCCGGGATGTTCAGCTCCGCGTCCTTGATGGCCCCGGTGGAGAAGATCACGGCGTCGTAGAAAGAGCGGAAGTCATGCAGCGTGAGGTCGCGGCCGTACGTCACATTGCCGAGGAAGCGGATGTCTCCGCGGTCCAGGACCTTGTGCAGCGCGTTGACGATGCCTTTGATGCGGGGGTGGTCCGGAGCAACGCCGTAGCGGATCAGGCCGTACGGTGCAGGGTATGCCTCGAAAAGGTCGATACTGACCTCGACGTCGCCATCCTTGACCTCATTCGATTTAGTCAGGATATCCGCGGCGTACACGCCGGCCGGTCCTGCGCCGACAATGGCGACGCGCAACGGACGTTTTGAGGTGGTTTCGGCCGAGTTGGACACCGTGAACCCTTCTGAGACAGGAAACCGCCCCGCGTAGTGGGGCGCGCAGTTTCCAATTCTAGTTCGCAGTTGTGGCCGGAGCGGCAGTACGTGGCGGGAGGTGACACAACCGGGCGAGGAAAATCACAAAAACTTTCCGGCCGTACGGTCAGGAATACCCTCGCAAAATGTGATGTTGTTGACTTTGTGTCTACGCCCGAGCAAACCGTGCCTGCCCAGTCCAACACCAGTGCTTCTTCAGCTTCAGCAGCCGCTGCTGCCACGGCAAAGAAGGAGACGACGGCGGGCGTCGTGTTCGGTATCGGGGCGTACGGCCTGTGGGGCCTGCTTCCGCTCTACTTCGTGGTGCTGCAACCCGCCGGAGCCGTGGAAATCGTCGCCAACCGGGTGGTGTGGTCGCTCATTTTCTGCGCCCTGCTCATCACCATCACCCGGACGTGGCGCCTCCTCGGCAATGCCTTCAGGGACCGGGCCGTCCTCGGACCGCTCGCGATGGCTGCCGGGCTGATCGCCATCAACTGGCTGACGTACACCTTCGGCGTCACCACCGGGCACGCGGTCGAAGCTTCGCTCGGCTATTTCATCAACCCGCTCGTGTCGGTGCTCCTTGGGGTGTTCGTCCTGAAGGAAACGCTCCGCCCGCTCCAGTGGGCCGCCGTCGTGATCGGATTCATTGCCGTCGGCGTCCTGACGGTTTCCTATGGAAAGCTGCCGTGGATCGCTTTGGTCCTGGCGTTCAGCTTTGGCCTCTACGGTTTCGTGAAGAAGCGCGTAGGACCGAAAGTCAATGCCATCACGAGCCTCACGGTGGAGACCGTGGTCCTCGCTCCCGTTGCCGGCGCCACCATGCTTGTCCTTGGCCTCATGGGAGCAGGTACTTTGGGAAGCAACGGCCCGGGCCACTTCTGGCTGCTGGCGGCTTCGGGCATCATCACCGCCGTGCCCCTGCTCTTCTTCGGTGCCTCCGCACGCCGCCTGCCCATGACCACCATCGGCCTGCTGCAATACTTCGCGCCGATCCTCCAGTTCATCGTGGCTTTGGCGGTCCTCCACGAGGCCATGACGCCGGACCGCTGGGTGGGCTTCGGGATCGTGTGGCTGGCGCTGCTGCTCCTGACCCTCGACATGCTGCGCACGGCACGCAAGAACTCGGTCATCAGGAAAAACGCACGGCTCAGCGCCGCCTAGGACCGCCGGACATGCTCATTGCTACCCAGCACCAGTGGACATGCTCATTGACGTCCAGTGGACATGCTCATTGTTAAACGCCAAGGATGGACATAGTCACACTATGTCCATCCCTTGCACCTAGAGGCGGGCATGTCCCCCTGAAGGTTGCGGCTAAGCGTTGGCCTTGATGGCTGCAGCCAGGACCTCGAGGCCGTCCAGGAGCAGTTCGTCGCTGATGACCAGCGGCGGCAGCAGACGGATGACGTTGCCGTAGGTGCCGCAGGTCAGGATGATGACGCCTTCCTGGAGGCACGCCGCGGCAACGGCCTTGGTCAATTCCGCGTTCGGTTCCTTGGAGCCGGCCTGTACCAGTTCGATGGCCAGCATGGCGCCGCGGCCGCGGACGTCGCCGATGGCGGGAACTTCCGAAGCGAGCTCACGCAAGCGGCCGAGTGCGACTTCCTCGATGTGGCGGGCCCGGGCGTTGAGGTCGTGCTGCTCCATGGTGCCGATGGCCGCAAGCGCTGCGGCGCAGGCAACGGGGTTGCCACCGTAGGTGCCGCCGAGGCCGCCCGGGTGGACGGCGTCGAGCAGGTCCGCGCGGCCGGTGATCGCGGACAGCGGGAGGCCGCCGGCAATGCCCTTCGCCATGGTGATGATGTCCGGGACAACACCCTCGTGGTTGACGGCGAACCATTCACCCGTGCGGCAGAAACCGGACTGGACCTCGTCGGCAATGAAGACGATGCCCTTTTCCTTGGCCCACGCGGACAGTGCCGGCAGGAAGCCCTCGGCGGGAACGATGAAGCCGCCCTCGCCCTGGATCGGTTCGATGATGATCGCGGCAACCTGGTCGCCGCCGATCTGCTTCTCGATCATGGTGATGGCGCGCTTGGCGGCCTCGGCACCGGTGATCTCCGGGTTTTCCTCGCGGAACGGGTAGCTCATCGGCATGCGGTAGACCTCGGGCGCGAACGGGCCGAAGTTGGTCTTGTACGGCATGGCCTTGGCGGTGAGCGCCATGGTCAGGTTGGTGCGGCCGTGGTAGGCGTGGTCGAAAGCGACGACGGCGTCACGGCCGGTTGCCAGGCGTGCCACCTTGACGGCGTTCTCCACAGCTTCGGCGCCCGAGTTGAAGAGCACGGTGCGCTTCTCGTGGTCGCCCGGGGTGAGGCGGTTCAGCTGCTCGGCGACGGCGACGTAGCCCTCGTACGGGGTGACCATGAAGCAGGTGTGGGTGAAGTGCGCTGCAGCGTCCTGGACGGCGGCGACGACGGCGGGGTCCGAGGCACCAACGCTCGTGACGGCGATGCCGGAGCCGAGGTCGATGAAGGAGTTGCCGTCGACGTCGCGGATGATGCCGCCGTCGGCATCCTCAACGTAGACCGGCACGCCCGAAGACACACCGGCAGCGACGACGGCGGCGCGGCGCTCGTTCAGGGCCTGCGACTTGGGGCCGGGGAAGGCGCCGTTGATGCTGCGCTTCTGGTCCAGGCGGTAGGTGATTTCATGTGCTGTTGCGGTCATGATGGTTCTTTCTTTCTTATGCTTGCCGTGTGTGGGCGTCGGGCGCTAGGCGCCTGAGTTAGGCATCAAGGGCGGACATGACGTGCTTGATGCGCGTGTAGTCCTCGACGCCGTACATGGACAGGTCCTTGCCGTAGCCGGACTGCTTGAAGCCGCCGTGGGGCATCTCAGCGGTCAGCAGGATGTGGGTGTTGATCCAGACCGCGCCGAAGTCCAGGTCGCGGCTCATCCGCATCGCGGTGCCATGGTCCGTGGTCCAGACGCTGGAGGCCAGGGCGTATTCGACGTCGTTCGCGAGCTCGAGTGCCTCGGCCTCGGTGGTGAACTTCTGGACGGTGATGACGGGACCGAAGGTTTCCTTCTGGACGACGTCGTCGCTCTGCTTGGCGCCGGTGATGATGGTGGGCTCGAAGAAGAAGCCCTTCTCACCTGCGCGGTGGCCGCCGGTTTCGATCTTGCAGTTGGCCGGGAGGTGCTCCACTACCGAGTTCACGGCGTTGAAGTGGTTCACGTTGTTGAGCGGGCCGAAGTAGTTCTCGTCGTCGTTCTGCGAACCCGTGTGCAGCGTCTTGGTGTGCTCCACCATCGCGGCAACCATGTCGTCGTGGATGGAGTCCTCGATCAGCACGCGGGTGATGGCCGTGCAGTCCTGGCCGGCGTTGAAGAAGGCGAATTCGGCGATGGCCGCTGCGCTCTTCTTGATGTCGGCGTCCTTGAAGACGATGGCCGGGGCCTTGCCGCCGAGCTCCAGGTGGGCACGTTTGAGGCCCTTGGCCGCTCCGCTGGCTACGGCAATGCCGGCACGGACGGAACCGGTGATCGAGACGAGGCCCGGGACGTTGTGCTCGACCATCATGGACCCGGTGGCTCCGTTGCCGAGGACCACGTTGAGGACGCCGGCCGGGAAGATCTCCCCCGCCAGGCGGGCCAGGACCAAGGTGGATTCCGGCGTGGTGTCAGAGGGCTTGAGAACAACAGTGTTGCCTGCGGCGAGGGCTGGGCCGATCTTCCAGATACCCATGAGGAACGGGTAGTTCCACGGGGCAACCTGGGCCACGACGCCGATCGGTTCGCGGCGGACGTACGAGGTGTGGCCCTCGAAGTATTCGCCTGCGGACTTGCCTTCCATGATGCGCGCGGCGCCGGCGAAGAAGCGGAGCTGGTCTGCACCGGCGGCAACTTCCTCGGATGCAATGAGGGCGCGGACCTGGCCGGTGTTGCGGTGCTGTGCCTCAACGAGCTCATCGCTGTTGGCCTCGATGGCGTCGGCGAGCTTGAGCAGCATGAGCTGGCGCTGGCCCGGCGTGACATGCTTCCAGGACTTGAAAGCTTCCTTCGCCGCGTTCATGGCGGCATCGACGTCGGCCGCCGTGGAGATAGGCGCATGGGCCACAATCTCTCCGTTGGTGGGGTTCACGATGTCGAGCAGTTCGGTGCCTGCCGGCGTGACGAACTCGCCGTTGATGAAGTTCTGCAAGGTTTGGACCACGGTGTACAACCTCTTTCGGTGTCTAGGCATTGGTTGCAGCTGCTCCGAGCCTATGCCAGCACCCCGCAGCGCGGAATAGTCAGGTGCACACCCCGACCACCACGGCTTAGTGCGAATGACCAGTGCAGGGATATCCTTTTTGGCATGGCAATGTCACTCGCCGCGCTCGTCGCCGTCCCCTCACTTCGACTCCGCAAAGCCGGCCTCGCGGAAACCACCTGGAACGAAGACATCCGATGGGTGGCCGTGACGGAGCAGGAGGATCCCCAACGCTTCCTCAATGGCGGCGAACTGATCCTGACCACGGGGCTCAGGCTCAACGGCGCCGCGGAACAGCGCCGTTTCGTGCGCCAGGTCCAGCGCGCGGGAGCAGTCGGCATCGGCTTCGGGACCGGGCTGACCCATGAAGCCGTGCCCTCCGCCCTCGTTGCGGAAGCGAACCGCTGGGGCCTGCCCCTCGTGGAAGTCCCCTACGAGACCCCTTTCATCGCCATCGGAAAACTCGTGGCCGATTCCCAATCCGCCGACCACTACTCCAAGCTGGAGCGCCTCATCGCCGGCCACCAGATCCTGGCCCGGGCCCTGCTGACCGGTGGCGGCCTCGGCGAATTGCTCAAGCAGTTGGGCAGCATGCTCCGGACCGATATCGCGCTCACCCAGTTCAGCGCCCAGCTTTACAACAGCGTGCCCGGCAAACCCGCGCCGACGGCTGACGATTGGGCGTCCTTTCCCATTCCGACAGGCCGTCGCGACGCCTGCACGCTATGGATCAGGCAACCCTTCGGGGACACCGGGATTGTCAGTTATGCGCAGAACCTGATCAGCGTGGAACTCAACAACATGGTCAAGCAGCGCCAGAGCCAACGGGCCTTGGCGGGCCAGGTACTGGACGATGTCATCCACGGAACCCTGGACACGGTGGAGGGTGCCCGCCGCCTGGCCGGCGTCGGAATCAACAGCACGCGCAAGAACGTGGTGCTGCTGGTGGTTTCAACAGCCCATCACAAGCAACTCGGGAGCACATCGCTTCCGCAGTCGCTCGACGGCGGGGTGACCGCCGTCGTCGGGAAGGACCTGGTGACGGTAGTGCCCGACGACGGCAGTTCCGCGAGCGCGCTCGCCAAGGACCTCAGTGATCACCTTTTGGAGGCGGGGATCCACGCGGTGATCGGAATCGGCGGCGCGTACACGAAGCCGAACGGCGTGCGTTGGAGCTACTTCGAAGCGCGCGACGCCGTGGCGCACGGCCTGCCGGTCAACGAGCCCGAGCGGCTCAGCCTGACCTCGCTGTTGCTGGCGAGCGAGGATGTGCCGTTGGCGGACATGGCCAGCGAGGCGCTCACCCCCCTGCGCAAGTTCGACGCCGCGCACGGCTCGGAGCTCGTTTCAACCCTGGAAAGCTACCTCAACCACAATGGTTCGGTGGCCGCCGTCGCTGAAGCCCTGACCCTGCACCGCAACACGGTGCGCTACCGGCTGGCGCAAATCACGGACCTTACCGGTTATGACCCCGCCCAGACGCCGGACCGCGTGCAGCTGTGGCTCGCCCTGGCGGTGCAACGGCTGGGCGCCCGCAACCCGCGCTAAGGTTCCCTGCCGCCGTCGGTCCTCCCCACCCGCCGTCGCCGTCGGCCCTCCCCAACTAACTCGCATTTGTTGTCGTTACGAGCGTCCAAAACGACATTAAGTGCGAGTCAGTTGGGCTCCCGCCGCGGCACAGAGAGATTCGCCACAAAACTTCGCGCGCCAAACATCAAACGTCTAACCTTTAAGCATGGCTTCGACTCACCCGACTCCCCACGCAACGGAAACAACAACTGTGCCCACCACCGGCGGTACTGTAGCGCCGAAATCCAAGGTGGTCGCCGTCGTCGGGATCATCGCCGTCATCCTCATCGGCCTGAACCTGCGTGCCGGCATCACGAGCGCGGCGGCGCTGTTCCACGATTTGCAGGCATTCCTCGGATACGGGGCGCTCGTCGCGTCGATTCTTCCGTCGATCCCCTTGCTGTGCTTCGCCGTCGCGGGTTTGGGTACCTCGTGGCTATCGCGCCGGATCGGCGTCGAGAAATCGATCTTCGTCGCGCTCGCCATGTTGGCCGCCGGGCTCCTGGTCCGCAGCGTCCCCGCAACCGGTGCGCTCCTCGCCGGAACAGTGCTGGCGATGTCCGGCCTGGCAGTGTGCAACGTGGCCATGCCGTCGTACATCCGCGAGCACTACGCAAGCAGGACGTCCATGATGACCGGTCTCTACACCTTCACGATGTCCGCGGGTGCCACCTTCGCCGCGGCGGTCAGCGTGCCCTTGGCGCAGCAACTGGGCTCGCCGTCGATGGGCCTGGCCGCATGGGGACTCCTTGGCGTCGCCGCACTCCTTGGCTTCCTTCCGATGGTCCTCCACACCCACCGCTCATCACGCAAGGCCAGCCAAGAGCACGTGTCGATGTGGCCGCTCCTGCGCACCCGGCTGGGATTCCTTATCACTTCCATCTTCACGTTGCAGGGCCTCCTGGCGTATGCCGTGATGAGTTGGTTTGCCTACATCCTGACAACCCAGGGACTCAGCGCCTCCGAGAGCGGCCTCCAGTTCGGACTCATGCAGCTGGTGTCCGTGGCTGGTGGCATGATCCTCCTGGCCATCGGCTCGCGGCCCGGCATGATGCGACCTGCCCTGTACCTCGGCAGCGGGACCACCCTCCTGGCAATCCCCGCAATGCTTCTGCTGCCGACGTCGTTCGCCTCGGTTCCCGCCGTGATGTTCGGTTTCGGTCTGGGCATCTTCCCCCTGGTCCTGGTGATCATCAGCCGCAGCGGGCGTACGACGGCGGAGACCACCGCCATGTCCACTGTCGCCCAGTCCGTGGGGTACTTGATCGCGGCGTTGGGACCGTTCGGCATGGGCCTGCTCCACAGTGCCACCGGCGCTTGGACCCTTCCCTTGGCACTCCTTGCCTTGGTGGCGCTGGCCCTCATGGTGACGGGCCACCAGCTGACCAGCAAACGGACGCCGATCAAGGCCGGACCAAGGCCTGTTGCATGAGCCTGACACCTTCGCACCGGCCCGCCTTGGCCGAGGAAGTCACCAGGCAACTGCGCAGCATGATCCAGTCCGGTGAGTGGCCGCTACAGGAGAAGATTCCGGCCGAGCCGGAGCTCATGGCCTCGCTGGGAGTCTCCCGCGGGACGCTCCGCGAAGCCATCAAAGCTTTGGCCCACAGCGGCATGTTGGAGGTCCGCCGGGGTGACGGAACCTATGTCCGGGCCACGAGCGAGATCTCCGGCGCAGCCCAGCGGATGTACAAGGAACACACGCAGGAGCACGTGGTCGAAGTCCGGGTGGGGCTCGACACCCAAGCCGCCCGGCTAGCCACGAAGCACGCTACCGCCGAGGACATCGCCGCCATGCGCGCACTGCTCCAACTGCGCCACGACGCTTGGCTCGCGGCCGACTACCCCGCGTGGGCCCGGGCCGATTGGGATTTCCACGAACGGGTGGCGCTGGCTTCGGGCAATCCGTTGCTGCACCAGTTGTATGTTTCCTTCGGCGGGGTCTTCAACGACGACCTGCTGCGCCAACAACGCAAGGCCGGCTTCAACGGCATCCCGCACGAAGGCCACGACGAACTGGCTGACGCCATCGAAGCACGCGACGAAGCTGCCGCCGTCGCGAGCGTGTACCGCAACCTGGACTTTGCCGCGGAGTGGCTCAACAGCTGACGCCATCTTCCCCGACGCCCGCTCACATCTAGTGAGCGAGCGTCCGCAGCGAGTCCGGGATCTAGCCTGAAGCGGCGCCCGTCAGTTCGACACCGGCATCAGCTGCCTCGCGGAAGGGCGCGTCGATGAGCACCACGTCGCGGCCTGCACGATGCAGCAGGCTTGCGGCGACGCTTGCCCGATAACCGGAGGTGCAATGCACCCAGATCCTGGCCGTCGGCAATTCGTCCACACGGCGCAAAAGCTCGTGCAATGGAACATTCGCCGCGCCTTGGACGTGTGAGGCGGAAAATTCCTCGGTACGGCGCACGTCCAGCACCGTTTCACCCGGAGCCCGGTCCCGCACGAGCCCGGCCCAGTCGGTGATCGGATACTGCACCAACAACGCGCCGGGTGCCAGAGCCCCGGGATCCACGCCGACGGCGGCATCCGGGGAGTCGAATCCGATCCTCGCGAGGTCGCGGATAGCCTTTTCGACGTCGGCATGGGCACCCAGCAGGGTCAGCGGCTGGTTCCATGGCAGGACCCAACCAAGGTAGCTCGTGAAGCTCGATCCCGTCCCGTATTCAAAGGCCACGCTGCCACGCAGGTGGCTCGCAGCGAACGCGACCCGGTTGCGAAGGTCCACCACCCATTCCCCGGCCTCGAGCCTGCGCTCCAGTTCGGCGGGTTCCACGGATTCCGGCATGTCGAGTATCGCCGGGCCCGGACCGAGTGCATTGAGCGGGCTCATATGCGCGTAGTAGCTCGGGTAGGCCGTGATATTCGCCAGGAGGTGCCTGACAAAGTGGTCTTCGTCCGGGTCAGTGAGCGCATGGTTGCTTGCGGCCTGCTCCCCGATCGTCGATGCGGGGATCCTGCTCGCGGGACCGATGGAGCAGAACGAACCGAAGCCATGGGTGGGATACAGGATCGCATCCGGTGTTGCCTCAGCGACGAGCCGCCGGACCGAGGCGTATTGATCATGGGCCAGTCCGGCGGTCTCCTCCGGGCCAATCAAATCCGTCCGGCCCACAGAGCCGTAGAGCAGGCTGCCACCCGAGAACACGGCTAGCCGGACGCCAGTGCCGGCGTCGGGGTCCGAAACGACATAGGCCAGGTGTGTGTGCGTGTGGCCCGGCGTGGCCACGGGCTTGACTGAAAGTCTGCCTACCTTGAACGCCCGCCCCGGGACAACCGGCTCCCGCTCAAACGCTACGTTGTCCGCCGCATTCACCAGGTAGCGGGCGTTGTGGTCACGGGCAAGGATGAGGCCGCCGGTGAGGTAGTCGTTGTGGAGGTGGGTCTCAGCGACATGCGTGATGGCCACTCCCGCAGCGCGCGCCGCTGTTTCGACGCGGTCGGTGTCACGTTGGGGGTCGATCACGAGCGCCACCGTACCGTCGTGAACGAGGTAGCTGCGGTCCCCCAATTGGGTCGTTTCGACGACGACGACGTCCATGCGGAAAGTTTAGCCCCGATAACGCGCAACGCGGGGTCACTTAGCGCCCATTCCGATGCCCCGGATGGGCGCCAAGTGACCCCGCGTTGGAGATTTAGACCTGGGCAGCCACGCCGTCGCGGGAGATATCCACCATGTCCTCACGCGGGACAACCTTGATGCGTTCGCGCTGGACCTCGACGCCGTGCGAGGTGCCGGCGTCGGACGCTGCGGCACCCAGAGCGAGCTCGTGGGCGTCCAGGGCCAGCCAACCTTCCCAGCTGGTGAACTTCACACCGCGGGCGTCCAGGAGCTCGACGACGGCGTCCGCCTCGGGAACGGCAGCAAACGGCAGGTTTTCACGGTCTTCCAGGAGGTACATGACCGTCTCCAGTGCGTCGCCCTTGGTGTGGCCGATGAGGCCGACGGGGCCACGCTTGATCCAACCCGTGGCGTAGAGGCCAGGAACGTGCTCGCCGGAAGCGTCCAGCACGCGGCCGCCGTCGTTCGCGACGACCCCGCGCTTGTGGTCGAACTCAACGTCCGGCAGCGCGGAACCGAAGTAGCCGATCGCGCGGTACACGGCCTGGACCGGGTAGTCGACGATCTCGCCGGTACCACGCGCGTTGCCTGTGCCGTCCAGCTCGGTGCGCTCGAACTTGATCGCGGCAACCTTGCCCGGGGTCTCTGCGGAATCCACGATTTCCACCGGACTGTGCAGGAAGTGCAGGTGCAGCCGGCGGGATGCCTTGAGCTCGGAGAGGTCCTCGGGCTGCTCGGCGATCCAGTTGGTGAGCGTGCCCACCATGGTCTTGGTCTGGTTGTTCGTCTGGATCTGGCGGTCCGACTCTTCGTCGAACTCGAAGTCCTCGGCGTAAAGGATGATGTCCACGTCCTTGGAGTGGGACAGTTCGCGGAGCTCCAGCGGGGTGAACTTCACCTGCGCCGGTCCACGGCGGCCGAAGACGTGTACGTCGGTGACCGGGGAAGCCTTGAGGCCCGCGTAGACGTTGTCCGGAATCTCGGTCACGAGAAGGTCGTCGGCGTGCTTGGAGAGGACCCGGGCAACGTCGAGTGCGACGTTGCCGTTGCCGAGCACGGCCACCGAGCTGGCGTCGAGAGGCCATTCGCGGGAAACGTCGGGGTGCCCGTCGTACCAGGAGACGAAGTCGGCACCACCGAAGGAACCCTCGAGCTCGATGCCCGGGATGTTCAGGTCCGCGTCCTTGATGGCGCCGGTGGCGAAGACGACGGCGTCGTAGTGGGTGCGGAGGTCTTCGATGGAGATGTCCGTGCCGTAGTCGACGTTGCCGAAGAAGCGGATGTCCCCGCGGTCCAGGACCTTGTGCAGCGCGTTGACGATGCCCTTGATGCGGGGGTGGTCCGGAGCGACGCCGTAGCGGATCAGGCCGTAGGGGGCCGGGTAGCGGTCGAAGAGATCGATGCTGACCGTCAGCTCGCCGCTCTTGACGGCCTCGCTCTTGGTCAGGATGTCAGCTGCGTAGACGCCGGCCGGGCCGGAGCCGACGACGGCGACGCGCAGCGGACGTGCGGCGGTTCCTACGGTGGTGCTAGATGACACGGCTGTGTTCCTTTTCAGTGTGCTTCCCAACTGGCTCGCAATTGTTGTCGTTATGAGGGCTCATAACGACACCTAATGCGAGCTAGTTGGGTGAGGGGCTAAGGGGTAACGACGCGGGGCTTGTTGGGGGTCAGTGTGCTGTAGTCAGCGGTCTTGAAATGTTCGGGGGCAAACGGGCTGACACGCACAACATCGCCGATCACAATCACTGCGGGATTTGCGACGCCGGTGGCCTCGGCTTGCTCGGCGATGGTTGCCAAAGTGCCGATCGTGACGCGCTGTTCGGGCATGTAGCCGTTCTCTACGATACCTACTGGCGTGTCCAGGGGCATTCCGGATTCCGCGAGGGCCGCGGCGGATTCGCGGAGTTTGGCGACGCCCATGAGCAGGATCACGGTGTGGTCCGGTCGGGCCGGGACCTCGGAGAGTTCCTCGTGGCCGGTCACCACGCTGAAGCCCTTCGCGAGTCCTCGGTGCGTCACGGGAATACCCGCTGCGGCCGGCACTGAGATCGCCGAGGTCACGCCCGGAACCACTTCAACCTCGACGCCGTTCTGCCGGCAAAATTCGGCTTCCTCGCCGCCGCGGCCCAGGACGTAGGGGTCGCCGCCCTTGAGCCGCACCACCCGGTGGCCGGCCAGGGCTTCCTCCACAAGGATCCGGTTGATCTCGAGTTGCGGCACGGGGTGGTGGCCGGGTGTCTTGCCGACCTCGATCACGCGGACGTCCGGAGCGAGCTCCTGCAGCAAGTCACGCGGTCCGAGGCGGTCCGCAACGACGACGTCGGCCTGGCCCAGCAGACGGCGGCCGCGGACGGTGATGAGTCCGGAGTCGCCGGGCCCTCCGCCTACGAGCGCGACGCTTCCGGTGGACGCACGACGACGGCGGAGCGGCAAGTCTCCCGTCTCAAGCGCGGTGGCAACTGCGTCGCGCAAGGCCATGGCGCGGCGCGGGTCTCCCCCGGCATTGATGGCGATCTTGACGTCGTCGACGACGGCCACGGCGGGCGTCCAGGCTGCCGACGATTCGTGGTCCGAGGCGTTGACGCACCAGATGCGCTGCGCTTCGGCGTCGGCGGCTACTTGGGCGTCCACAGCGGCAACACCGGTGGCAGTCTGGACGAACCACACGCCGTCGACGTCGGAGGAAAGGTAGGTGCGCGGCTCCCAGGTGAGCAGGCCGGAGGCGGCAAGTTCGCGGAGCGCGTCAGAGGCAACGGGGGCCACCACGGTCACCCGGGCGCCGGCGTCGAGCAGTCCCTTGGCGCGTCGGGCAGCCACGGGTCCGCCGCCCACCACCAGCACCGGGCGGCCAAGCAGCCGCAGGGCTGTGGGGTAGATGTCCTGTATTGCCATGAAAAAACTGTAGGGCCGGGCCGTAACATGCTTCAAAGGTCCGGAAACACCAGTTCACGCTAGGTAACCCGGCGTCACATTACGCCTGAGCGCCGGGCGCCTCCCATCCGATCGCCGGAGCCACGTATTTGGCGATGTTGCCCAGCAGCTTGATGTTGTACTCCACACCGAGTTGGTTGGGCACGGTAACGAGTACGGTGTCCGCTGCCTGGACCGCGGCGTCCTGCGCGAGTTCCTCGGCCAAGGCATCGGGCGGGCCGACGTAACTCTTGCCGAACCGCGACAGGGCACCGTCGAGCATGCCCACTTGGTCGCGGTTATCCACCTGCGCGCGGAGCCCGAAATAGTGTTCGTCCTCGGCATCCACCACGGGAATGATGCTGCGGCTGACCGAAACACGGGGCTCGAAACCGTGTCCGGCCGTTGTCCATGCCTCCCGGAACATGCTGATCTGTTCGGCCTGGAGCTGGTCGAAGGGAACTCCGGTGTCCTCGGTGAGCAGGGTGGAGCTCATGAGGTTCATCCCTTGTTCCGCGGCCCAGACGGCGGTTTTGCGGGTGCCGGCGCCCCACCAGATCCGTCGCGGCAGCCCGGGCGACGTCGGCTGGATCGGCAGGAGGCCACGGCCGCCGCCCATGAAGGAGGGATCAGCTTCGGCTACTCCGTGGCCTGCGATAGCGTGCCGGAAAACGGCGGTGTGGCGGCGGGCCATCGCGGAGTCGTCCTCACCCTCGGCGGGCGCGTAGCCAAAGTACCGGGCGCCGTGCAGGGCCGGCTCGGGTGAACCACGGCTGATGCCCAATTGGAGCCTGCCTTGGCTGATGAGGTCCGTGGCCGCTGCTTCTTCGGCCATATAGAGCGGGTTTTCGTAGCGCATGTCGATCACGCCAGTGCCCATCTCGATCCGGCTGGTCCGGGCAGCGATGGCCGCCAACAAGGGGAATGGCGAGGCCTGCTGGCGCGCAAAGTGGTGCACGCGGAAGAAGGCTCCGTTGACGCCGAGTTCCTCAGCCGCCACCGCAAGGTCGATCCCTTGGAGCAAGGCGTCGCCGGCCGACGGAGTGCGCGATCCTTGGACGGGTCCCCAGTGGCCGAAGGAAAGAAAACCGATTCGTTTCATGCCCGCATCAACCACGGTGTGGGCCGGGGAATTCCTTAGCGCGTGCTGCCCGCGAGCAGGCCGCGGCGGAGCAGGAGGCGGCGCTCAATCGGGGCGAAGACAACGAGCTCGATCAGGATGCCCACAAAGAGTATCGCCAGGATGGCGGACATGACCGTGGCCATGTCCGACAGGGTGCGGCCCTGGTCCAGGAGCGAACCGAGTCCGAAGCCGATGGTGCCGCCCACCGCGATGATTTCGGCGGCCATGAGCGAGCGCCAGGAGAAAGCCCAGCCCTGCTTGAGTCCACCCAGATAGCCGGGGAGGGCCGCGGGCAGGACGATCTGTAACGCCATCTGCAGTCGCGAGGCCCCAAGGACCTTCCCGACGCTCCGGTATTGCGGCGGGATCTGGTCGACGCCGGAAATCAGCCCGTTGATGATGGACGGGATGGCACCCATGAGGACGACAAAGTACACCGTGCCGTCCGAGAGCCCGAACCAGATGATCGCCGCCGGAACCCAGGCCACCGACGGCAGCACCTGGAGCCCGGAAATGAGCGGTCCGAAGGCACGGCGCAGCGGCTGCACCTGTGCCAGGAGCAGGCCCACCGGAGTAGCCACGGCGACGCTGATGAGGAATCCGATCACGCCGCGCTGAAGTGAGGTCCAGATGGCTTCCTGGGCTTTGCCTTCGGCCCACAAAGAACCGAACTGGCCCAGGACGTCGAGCGGTCCGGGAACCTGGTCGCGGCGCTTGAAACCAAGGGAGACATAGAACTGCCACGCGAGGATCAGGACCAAGAGCGCCGCAATCGGGAGGACAATACGGGCCCAGTCGATGCGCGCCTTGCGGTGGGCATCCGACTGCAGCTTGTCCAGGCCGGCCTCAAGGTCCCGGAGTTCGTCCGGGTTTCCCTTCAGGGACGGCGACGTGATGTGGCGGGACTGCTGAGCTTGCTCGGCGGCCTCTCCTTCGGCAAGCCGGGTCTCTTGTTCAATTGGCATGGCGGCGGATCTCCTCGCGCAGGCGGCGGGTAATGGTTCCGGTCAGCTCCCCGGCCCGGCCGGCGTCGGTCCGGTGTTCCTCGGTGACGTTCCACTCGGCCACGACCCGTCCCGGACGGGAGGACAGCAGCAGGACACGCTGGCCGAGCCTGACGGCTTCGCGCACGTTGTGCGTCACGAACACGATGGTGCGGCCGGTTTCCTTCCAGATCCGCTCAAGCTCGTCGTGCAGAAGGTCGCGGGTGATGGCGTCGAGGGCAGCGAACGGTTCGTCCATGAGCAACAGTTGCCGGTCCTGCGCCAACGCGCGGGCCAGGGCGACGCGTTGGCGCATGCCGCCGGAGAGCTCGTGCGGGCGCTTGTCCCCCGCGCCACCCAAATGGACGAGGTCCAACAGCTCGCCCGCACGGGCGGCACGCGACGCTTTGCTCAGGCTGCCGGACTTGTCGGCGAGTTTCAGCGCGAGTTCGATGTTGCCGCGGGCAGTGAGCCATGGAAACAGCGCTGAATCCTGGAACATGAAGGCGGCACCGTCGCTGGGCACCTCCAGGGCGCCCGACGTCGGCTGGTCCAGCCCCGCGAGGATGTTCAGCAGGGTGGATTTGCCGCAGCCGGACGCACCGAGCAAGGCGACGAACTCGCCTTGCTGGATGGTGGCGTTGACGTCGTCCAGCACCGGGGCTCCGTCGCCGAAGCGTTTACCCAGGTGTTCCAGTACGACTGGCATGGTCCCGTCCTTCGTTTGTTTCGTTGTTGAATTCCCAACTGACTGGCAGTTGTTGTCGTTATGAGGCCTCAAAACGACAACAACTGCGAGTCAGTTGGGTCTTGGCAGTTCAGTCTTGGCCCAGTCCTGCAGCCGAGGTCTTCTGCCCGGTCACGTTGTTGAGGGCGCGGAGGTCGAAGATGCCGTTGATGTCGGCCGGTTTGGTGATGCCGGCGTCGACCCCGTCCTGGAGGAGTTTCTTGTAGGTTCCGGCGAGCGGGTCCACGGTGAAGGTGATGTTCTTCAGGGAGCGGTCGATGACGTCGGCCGGCAGCGTACTTCCGGCGGTCGCCTTCAGGGCGGCGTTGATCGCGGTGGCCTTGTCGGCCGCCGAGGCGGTGTTGAGCCAGTTGACGGAGGCTTCGTGGCCTTGGAGCAGGGCCTTTACCGTCTGCGGGTGCTCGGCGGCGAACTTCTTGCTCACGATCAGGATGGTGGTGGGGAACGCACCCTTGTCCCAGAGGTCCTTCTCGTCCACGAGGACCTTCCCGCCGGCTTGGAGCACCAGACGTGAGGCCCAGGGCTCTGGCAACCACGCGCCGTCGAGCTTTCCGTCCTGGAAGAGCTTGAGGGTCTGGGCGTTGTCGGTGGGGTTGATGGCGACGTCGCCCCCGCCGTTCGGGTTGCTCTTCAGACCTTGCTTGCCGAGCCAGGCGCGCAGTGCCACGTCCTGGGTGCCGCCGAGTTGTGGGGATGCGAGGGTCTTGCCCTTGAGGTCCGCGGCGCTGTTGATGCCGGGCTTCACCACGAGCTGCGCACCCCCGGAGGCAGCACCCGCGATGATGCTGATGGAGGCGCCCTTGCTCTGGACGAAGGAGTTGATGGCCGGGTTGGGCCCGAGGTAGGCGGCGTCGATCGCTCCGGCGTTCAGGGCCTCGATCGCGGCGGGTCCGGCGTTGAAGATCTGGGTAGTGAGCTTGGTGCTGCCGAGCTTGCTGGCGATGATCCCCTTGCTGACGCCCACCAGCGCGGGAGCGTGGGTGACGTTGCCGAAGTAGCCGAGCCGAAGTTCGGCGGCGGGCGTCGTTGCCGCGGCTGCCTGGGTTTCGTTGTTCTTGGCCACCACCGATGCGACGGCGGCGCCGGCACCGATCAGCAGGACGAGTCCGACGGCGATGCCGATCTCGAGCGCGCGGCGGCGCTTGGGCTTGTTGGTTTCGCCGGCGACGATGCGGGTGGTTCCCGGGTTCGAGGCGGGCGGCGTGGGTTCTGGGGTGTTTGACATGGGGGAATCCTTGGGATGCGTTGCGGAAGGGGCAGGGCGTTTATCAGGCCCTGCGACATCGCCCCGAAAGGGCAGCCAAGGACCAATCCGATGAGGTCATGGATTCACCATAGGGACTGTCATATTTGCCGTTCAATGACCCGGAAACCCGGGGTCACGCACGTTCATGCGGCGTCACAATTGAGCTGGCCCCGACGCAAAAAACCGCAGCTTGTTTCCCATCCCGGACCTTGAAGGCGGGGTTCGGGAAACAAGCTGCGGTTCCAGTCACCGGAAGCGTCAGATGACGTAACGTTCGTCCTCGTGGTCGCCCGGGTGGTCCTTCACCAAGCCGGCGGCCAGCGTGTTGCCGTCCACGGGGTCGATCACCAGGAAAGCGCCCGTGCGGCGGTGGTGCAGGTAGTTCTCCAACGGCAACGGCGCGGCCAGTCGAAGCTGGGCGTTGCCGATGTCGTTCAGCTCAAGGCTGGAGGCCGCCTCGACGTTGAACGTGGCCAGGTCCAGCTTGCCCGTGACATTGCGGACGAGCGCCTGGACGGTCCGGGTCCCATGCTTCACGAGCACCTTGGCACCTTCTCGCAACGGCTTCGGCGAAAGCCAGCACAGGGCGGCGTACAGATCGGCCGAGCTCTCACGCACCGTCCCTGCGGCGGCAATGGTGTCACCGCGGGCGATGTCGATTTCGTCGGCCAGGCGGATCGCCACGGATTGCGGAGCGGTAGCCTCGGTCAACTCGCTGCCCGCGAAGTCGATCCCCGTCACGGTGGTGATCCGGGGTTCGTGGCCCGGGCTCAGGACGGTGACTTTGTCCCCGAGCTTCACAGTTCCTTCCGTGATCTGGCCCGCGTAGGCGCGGTAGTCGCGGTACGCCCCGACGTCGAGCCCTGCGGCGACGGCGTCGGGAGCCAGCGCGCCTTGCGGCCGGATGACCAGCTGGACCGGGAAGCGGAAACTCTCCAGGTGGCTTTCGAGCTCGTCCGCGGCCGGAAGGGTTTCCAGGACCTCGAGCAGCGCCGGGCCGCTGTACCACGGGGTGCGTTCCGAGCGGTCCACGACGTTGTCGCCGTCGAGCGCCGACACCGGGATGACCGCGACGTCGGCAACACCATCGCTGCCCAAGCCAAGCTCGCGGGCGACTTTCTGCACGTCGGCCTCGATCTCGCGGAAGACCGACTCGCTGAAGCCCACGAGATCGATCTTGTTCACAGCAACGATCACATGCGCCACGCGGAGCAACTGCAACACGGACAGGTGGCGGCGGGTCTGCTCCAGGACTCCCTTGCGGGCGTCAATGAGGACGACGACGGCGTCCGCAGTGGACGCGCCCGTCACCGTGTTCTTGGTGTACTGCACGTGGCCGGGGCAGTCCGCGAGGATGAAGCTGCGGCGGTCGGTGGCGAAGTAGCGGTAGGCGACATCGATGGTGATGCCCTGTTCCCGCTCGGCGCGAAGGCCGTCGGTCAGGAGGGCAAGGTCGATCGCCTGGCTGCCGGTGGCGCCGGCTCCGCCGAAGCCACGGTCCGCCGAGGTGCGGGCGACGGCGTCGAGCTGGTCCGCGAGGATCGCCTTGGAATCGTGCAGCAAGCGGCCCACGAGGGTGGACTTGCCGTCGTCGACGGATCCAGCCGTGGCGAAGCGGAACAGCGTCGATTTGCGCAGGCCGGTCTCCAGGAGTGCGGTTTCAGTGCTCATTAGAAGTAGCCGTCCTTCTTGCGGTCTTCCATGGCTGCCTCGGAGATGCGGTCATCTGCACGGGTGGCGCCACGTTCGGTGAGTGTGGATGCGGCAACTTCAACAACGACGTCGGCAACCGTGCGGGCGTCGGAAACGACAGCGCCGGTGCAGGACATGTCGCCCACAGTGCGGTAGCGGACGAGCTTGGTCACGACTTCCTCGTGCGGAAGCGGCATGGAAACCTCGCCGACTGCGCGCCACATGCCGTCGCGTTCGTAGACTTCGCGTTCGTGGGCGTAGTACAGGCCGGGCAGTTCAATGCCTTCGCGTTCGATGTAGCGCCAGACGTCCAGTTCGGTCCAGTTGCTGATGGGGAACGCGCGGACGTGCTGGCCCACGGTGTGGCGGCCGTTGTACAGGTTCCACAGTTCCGGGCGCTGGTTGCGGGGATCCCACTGGCCGAATTCGTCGCGCAGGCTCAGGATGCGTTCCTTGGCGCGGGCCTTGTCCTCGTCGCGGCGGCCGCCGCCGAAGACGGCGTCGAACTTGTTGCGCTGGATGGCATCCAACAGCGGCACGGTCTGCAGCGGGTTGCGGGTGCCGTCGGCACGCTCGGCAAGTTCGCCACGGTCGATGAACTCCTGCACGGAACCCACCACCAGCTTGAGGCCCAGGCGCTCCACCGTGCGGTCACGGAAGTCGATGACCTCGGGGAAGTTGTGGCCCGTGTCCACGTGAAGCACCGGGAACGGAACCTTGCCAGGCCAGAACGCCTTGGTGGCCAGGTGCAGCATCACCACGGAATCCTTGCCGCCGGAGAACAACAGCGCAGGCTTCTCGAACTCGGCAACAACCTCACGGATGATGTGGATGGCCTCGGACTCGAGGGTGTCGAGTGAGGAAAGGCGCTCAGAGGTTTCGACGCCGACTGCCGCCCCCGCCCCTTCGCCGCGCGGCTGATCTTCGATCAGCCCAGCGCGCGGCTCCGACAGGCCCGATGCCACTCCCTGGGCGGCAGTCGGCGTCTCAGCTGCGTCGGTTTCCAGCACAGACAACTCCAGGTCCTCGTTGGTGATTTGGGTACTCATACGTGTAGTCCGCATTCTGTCTTGTCGGTTCCTGCCCAGCGGCCGGAGCGGGGGTCCGCTCCCGGGGCTACTTTGCGGGTGCAGGGCTGGCATCCGATGGACGGGTAGCCCTGGCTCAGGAGGGGGTTGACGGGAAGGATGTTGTCTTCGGAGTACTGGACCAGCTGGTCGAAGCTCCAGTCGGCCATCGGGTTGACCTTGACCAGGCCGTTGGTCTCGTCCCAGGTGATCAGCGGCGTGTTGGTCCGCGTGGGGGCCTCGTCGCGGCGGACACCGGTGAACCAGACTTCATAGCCGGCGAGGGTCCGGCGCAGCGGCTGGACCTTGCGGAGCGCGCAGCACTGGGCGGCGTCGCGGGCGAACAGGTCCTTGCCGAGAAGGCGGTCCTGCTGCTCCACGGTGTTTTCCGGGAGCACGTCCACGATGTTCACGCGAAGGTTCGCGGCCACTTCGTCCCGCGTGGCGTGGGTTTCGGGAAAGTGGTAGCCGGTCTCCAGGAACAGGACGTCGACGCCGGGAAACTGGTCCGCGACGAGGGCCGGGAGCACGGCGTCGGCCATGGAGCAGGCCACGGCGACGGCGGGCAGTTCGAAGTTGCGGGCCACCCAGGCGATGACGTCGCGGGCGGGCGCGTTCCAGCCGAGCTCTGCGGCACCGGATTCCGCCAGGGCCTTGAGTTCGTCGTGGGAGCGGAGGGAGGTGGTGGTGGTCACTGGAGATCTCCTTCATCTGCGGAGTGTGCCCATTCGGCGAAGGTCTGGCCTTCGGCACGGTCGGCCACGAACTTCCGGACTACCCGCTCTACGTAATCGGGCAGGTCCTCGACGTAGACCTTGAGGCCGCGCACGGTGCGTCCGAGGCCTGCTTCTTCGCGGCTGGAGGAAGCCAGCCCGCCGCCCAAGTGGACCTGGAAGCCCGGGGTGGGGTCGCCGTCGGGCGTCGGCAACATCATGCCCTTGAGCCCGATGTCCGCGGTCTGGATGCGGGCGCAGGAGTTGGGGCAGCCGTTGATGTGCAGGGACAGGGCCTGCGGCAACTGGCCGCTGTCCGCGAGGTCGGCCAGGCGGCGTTCCAGTTCGGCGACGGCGGTGGCTGCCGTGACCTTGGTTTCCACGATGGCGAGCTTGCAGAACTCGATGCCGGTGCAGGCGATGGTGCCGCGGCGGAAGACGGACGGGCGGGCGGAGAGGCCCAGGGTGTCCAGTTCGGCCACGAGCGCTTCCACCTGCTCCTTGGCGACGTCCAACACGACGATCTTCTGGTGCGGCGTGGTGCGCAGGCGGAACGAGCCGCGGGCTTCGAGGGTGTCCGCGAGCTTCACGAGCTGGCTTCCCGAGAGGCGTCCGGCCAAGGGTGTGGCGCCGATGAAGAACTTGCCGTCCTTCTGCTCGTGGATGCCGACGTGGTCGCCCGGAGTTGAAGGCTTCGGGGCAGCGGGGCCGTCGGAAAGCTTGAAGCCGAGGTATTCGTCCTCGAGGATCTGGCGGAACTTCTCGGGACCCCAGTCGGCCAGGAGGAACTTCAGGCGAGCTTTGGTGCGCATGCGGCGGTAACCGTAGTCGCGGAAGATGCTGGTGACGCCGAGCCATACCTCGGCGGCTTCCTCGGGCTTCACGAACGCACCGAGCCGCTTGGCGAGCATCGGGTTGGTGGACAGCGCGCCGCCCACCCAGAGGTCATAGCCGACGCCGAGTTCGGGGTGGACCATGCCGACCAGGCCGAAGTCGTTGATCTCGTGGACCACGTCCTGCGAGGGGTGGCCGGTGATGGCGGTCTTGTATTTGCGCGGCAGGTTGGCGAGCTCGGGGTCGCCGATGAAGCGCTCCGCGAGTTCGTGGATCAGCGGCGTGGGATCGATGATCTCGTCCTTGGCGATCCCGGCAACCGGGGAGCCCAGGATGACGCGCGGGACGTCGCCGCACGCCTCGGTGGTGGACAGGCCGACGGATTCGAGGCGGCGCCAGATCTCCGGCACGTCCTCCACGCGGATCCAGTGCAGCTGGATGTTCTGGCGGTCGGTCAAGTCGGCGCTGCCACGGGCGAAGTCCACGGAGATCTGGCCGATGACGCGCAACTGCTCGGTGGTGAGCGCACCGCCGTCGATCCTCACGCGGAGCATGAAGTACTTATCCTCGAGCTCGTGCGGCTCAAGCGTGGCGGTCTTGCCGCCGTCGATCCCGGGCTTGCGCTGCGTGTACAGGCCCCACCAGCGGAAACGGCCGTGCAGGTCCGTTCCGTCGATCGAGTCGAAGCCGTGCTTGGAATAGACAGACTCGATACGCTCACGGACGTTGAGTCCGTTGTCTTCCTGCTTCCAGGTTTCGTTGGCGTTGAGCGGCGCGGTGCCGTCAACCTTCCACTGGCCGTGGGGTTTAGCGGCAGGACGGGCGGTGCGGGCCGGGCGCTTGGGTGCAGCCTCGTCCGCGGACGCTCCGGCTAGAGCTGTATCAGTCATGCATCGACTGTAGGGCTGGCCAGATTTCTCCAACAACGACGCAGAAACGAAGAGTCACCTAGGGAAACATTTCGTCACGAACCGCCGTCGGGCCTTGTTCACCCGGCCGCGCTGTGCATTCGCCATGCCCGCTCAGGAGCGAGCGGCAACCACCGCGTCGTAGCGTTCCAGGGCGATCTCCGCGAGCACGGGAGAGGGAAGCAACGGCGCCGTCACGACGTCGGCCCCGGCCTTGGACAGCTGGTCGTGGAAGTAGCCCGTGGCCAGCAGATACGAGGAGACCACCACCCGGCCGCCGCCTTCGGTGACCTCCGTGCCGGTGAGTTCCGCGCGAAGGGCCGCGACGCCGTCGGGCACGTTCGGCTCGGCGCTGGCACCGTAAGCGACGCGCACTTTGTTGGGCAGCAGCTCGGCGAGCTGGCGCGCCTGCTCTTCCGAATCGACGGAACCGTCCGGCAGCGATGAGCCCGCGGCGGCCAGCAGGACGCCGTCGTCGTCGCCCAGGCCGGCGTCGCGCAACCGGGCGGCGAGCAGCTCCGCGAGCCGCGGGTCCGGCCCCAGCGGCGGCGCCGCGGACACCTCCGGGCGGGACGTGATCGCCTTCGGGATGTCCACCTTGACGTGGTAGCCGGTGCTGAGCAACAAGGGAACGACGACGGCGGGCGTGCCCTCCGGGAGGCTGGCCACCACGCCGCCCAACTCGGGCTCCTGGACGTCCACGTAGGCCTCAACGACGGTCAGGCCGGGCCGGAGCGCCTCGATCTCGGCCATGACCTGGCGGATAGCGGCTTGCCCTTCGACGTTCCGGGTTCCGTGGGCGCACGCGATCAAGACGGGGCTGTTCATGCGTGCAAGCGTAACGTTGGGCGAGCATGATCGCCCGTCTGTGAACGAAGAATGGAGCTGCATTTGTTCACTTTTGACCTTGCGCTGGTATGGCTGGATCTGGCCGGCGTCTTCTTCTTTGCCGTGTCCGGATCCTTGCTCGCCGCCAAGAAGCAGTTCGACATCATCGGCTCACTGCTCTTGGCTTCGCTCGTCGGCCTGGGCGGCGGTGTCATCCGCGACATCGTCATCAACGCCGGCCCACCCGCGGCGTTCACCAACCCGGTCTATCTGCTGCCACCCTTGTTGGCCGCGGTTCTGGTGTACTTCCTGTTTTCGAGCATCCAGCGCTTCACGTCCCTTTTGACCCTGTTCGACGCCGGCGGGCTGGCGTTGTTCTGCATCACGGGGACGCTCAAGGCACTGGCTGCCGGGATGAATCCGGTGGCTGCGATCCTGCTGGGAGTCACGACGGCGGTGGGCGGCGGCTTGCTCCGCGACATCACGGCCAACGAAATTCCCACCCTTTTCAATGCGCGGGATCTCTACGCCCTGCCGGCCTTCACGGGAGCCGCCTTGACCGCCCTGCTCTGGAACATCGGAGCTTTCAACGGCGTAACAGCCGGGGTCATTGCGGCCTGGGTTTTCGCCTTCCGGGTGGTGGCTTGGCGTTGGGGTTGGCGGGTGCCTTTGGCGGTCCGGGGATGGCACCGCGCCGGGGTCTCCCCGGGCGCCGATTCACGCGGCCGGGATTAGCTAGGATGGGAGCATGACTGACATGTTCCTCGAGAAATTCCGCGCGCTTGTACCGAAGTATCTCGAGGACGAATGGCAGGAAGAAGATGGGCTGTCCACCTCTGAGCTGGACGAGGCCCTGTCCGCCCACTCGTTCACCATTCCCATGGTGCTGCGCGAGTTCTACCTCGCCCTGGGTGGTTGCGAGGACCTCATGGAGGCCTACCACTACTTCTGGGACCCCGAAGAGCTCGAAGTGGACGACGAAGGCTTCCTTATGTTCCTGGAGGACGAAGAGGAGCAATTCACCTGGGGCTTCCGCGTAGGCGACCTCGGCGTCCCCGATCCCATCGTCTGGCGCCGCAACAACGCCCGCGGCCAGTGGAAATCCGAGGAAGGCACGTTCTCCGAGTTCGTGTTCGACATGTTCGACTGGGCTTTCAGCGACGAAGACTAGGGGTTTGCTGGGGATTTCGCGGGGGCGGAGCCTTCTCCCCACCTTTAGGCTGTATTTAGCTCCCAAGTCCTTTGTTTCCGGGGCTGTTCTCTGTCGGTCTGGCCTGAGCGTGGCCAAAACCGGGGAGTTTCAGCGGCTCTTTTGGCGTAGGACCTGGAGAACCTCGGCAAGCACGGTTTCTGGCTGATACACAATCTGCGAATAGTCGTATCTAAGAACCAGAAAGCCTTTCACCGTTCCTGCGTTATTGCGTCGCCGATCCTTCTTGACCTGCCGAGGCTGCAGGTGGCTCTCCCCGTCAACCTCCACGATCAGCCTGCCTTCCAGCAAGAAATCCACAATGCCTATTCCGGGCAATTCGACCTGCGTCTCGACGATGTCCTCATGGGCGACGGGCAACGCCAGCACAGCCCGGCGTCGACGAACGATTTCGCCTCCGGCAACCGCTGCCCGGATGGCACAGTCGGAGAAGCTGGCCTGCTTCACCGTGGAGGTTCTCGCAGCGGAGCCCGCGTATTTCAGGAAGCCAACGAGGTCCAAAAGGCCACTCCAGCAGTGTGGCGTTGACACCGAAAGGCGAAATCTTCCCTATGTGGATAAGCGGGTCAGCGCCGAAAATCCCCGGCTTTTAGGGAACTCCAGTGATTCCGACGCCGAGAATCCGGGCCTCCGCGGTCCTGGGGTCACTCAAACGTGGGGAATTTGCAACGCGAATTCGCCGACAAACTCAAGAAAACCCTTTGACGGGGAAAGTTGCATCCGTGACAAAGTTGTCATAAGCTGTAACCGGATTCACTAAATGCCTCCGGTGAGTCTGATGCGAACGGAGATTATGGTCCCGGTTCGTTGCAGCGCGTGACTCGTAGCGTTGCAAGGAACCGGGGCCATTGCATTTAAGCCCGTCCCTGCCCAACCCGGATCCCAACCCGTCCGGCCCGCCCAACTGACTCGCAGTTGTTGTCGTTATGAAGCGTCAAAACGACAACAACTGCGAGTCAGTTGGGTCCGGGCGAAGAAACTAGCTGGCGCGCTCCACCACGGCGTGGGCGAAGTTCGTGAGCGACTCCTTGACCACGCCTTCGGGCAACGGCTTCAAAGCCTCGATGGCCTCGGCGGACCACTGGCGCGCAATCACCCAGGATTCGGCGGTGACAGGATGCTCGCGCAGTCCGGCAACGGCCAGGGCCAGCGCCTCATCCGAGGACAGGTCGCCGTCAACCAGCTTCAAAAGTTCGACGGCGGAGTGGTCACCGTTGTCGGCGGCCTTGCGGAGCAGAAGGACGGGAAGCGTGGGAACGCCTTCACGGAGGTCGGTCCCCGGGGACTTGCCGGACTTGACCTTGACGCCAGTTACGTCGATGACGTCGTCAGCCAGCTGGAAGGCCACGCCGACCTTTTCGCCGTATTCCACCAGCACGTCCTCGAAGGCTTCGTCGGCGCCGGCGAAGATGGCACCGAGCTGGCCCGAGGCCGCAACGAGGGAACCGGTCTTGTCGGCGATGACGGACAGGTAGTGCTCCACGGCATCCTCGCCTTCACGCGGACCGACGGTCTCATGCAGCTGGCCGAGGCACAGGCGTTCGAACGTGCGGGCCTGGATTCCCAGGGCACGCGACCCGAGTTCGGAGACCAGGATCGACGCGCGGGCGAAGATCAGGTCGCCCGTGAGGATGGCCACCGAGTTGCCCCAGACTTCGTGCGCCGTGGGGGCGCCACGGCGGTAGGGCGCGGAGTCCATCACGTCGTCGTGATAGAGGGTTGCGAGGTGGGTCAGTTCAACCACGACGGCGGCCTGGACCACTTCCGGCCGGGACGCGTCCCCGAGGTGGGCACACAGCAGAGTCAAGAGCGGGCGGATGCGCTTGCCGCCGGCTTCCACCAAGTGACGCGACGTTGCGTCAGCCAGGGGGTCCGAGTTGGCGATTGCTTCGCGGAGCTTCTTTTCCACGCGCGCAAGGTTCGTGGTGATGGCAGGACCCAGCTCCACGTCCTTGGCGATGGCGGCAAAACCGGCAGGAAGCTGCAGGCCAGTGGCGATCGCGGTGGTGGTGGGAGCGGGTTCGACAGCGTCCGGCAAGCCGTGCCCGGCGTGCGTCCAGCTGTGTTCGGCAGAGTGAGTCACGGGTTAACCCTAACTTTTCACGGAGGAAAGCGTTGATTCGGTGCCGGCGCGGGTGGAAGCGGCGGTGGACGTGGTGTTGGACGTGGCCGGGACCAGCATCTCGAGGACGCGGATCGCGCGGTCCTCGAAACCCTTGGCCGACGTATCCGTGAGGTTCGCGAGCATCCGGACCACAAAGCGCATGAGCACCGGGATGGGCATGCCGGTCCGCAGCGCGAGTTTCATGACGGCGGGCTTGCCGATGAGGGCGGCAAAGACGCGGCCCAGGGTGAAGTGTGAACCCCACTGGTCCCGCACATAGTCCGCGTACCGCGGAAGGTGCGCGTCGGCGTCGTCGGCTGTCCACCCGGCCGAACGTGAACGCGATGACGCGTCAATGATGAACTCGGCCGCAAAGCGGGCGGACTCCATGGCATAGGAAATACCCTCGCCGTTGAACGGTGAAACCATGCCGCCGGCGTCGCCCAGGAGCATGAGCCCCGGAGAGTAGTGCGGGGTACGGTTGAAGCCCATGGGCAGGGCCGCGCCGCGGATCTCCCCCACCTGGTTTTCGGGCGTGAATCCCCACTCGGACGGCATGCCGGCGGTCCATTCGCGCAAGACCTGCTTGTAGTCGAGCTTGCCGAATTCCTTGGAGGAGTTCAGGATCCCGAGGCCGACGTTGGACGTGCCGTCGCCGACGCCGAACACCCAGCCGTAACCGGGCAGCGGTTTGCCGGACTTGCCCGGGAGCTCCAGCCAGCCTTCCATCCAGTCGTCCTCGTGGCGGGGCGAGGTGAAGTAGGTGCGGACGGCGACGCCGAGAGGGCGGTCGTCGCGTTTGTGCATGCCGAGCGACACGGCGGTCCGCGTCGAGTTGCCGTCCGCGGCGAGCACGACGTCGGCATGAAAATCGCGCGTCTCGCCCGTCTTGCGTCCGGACTCGTCGAGCAGCGCGGCGCGTGCGCCGATCACTCGTCCGGCGTCGTCGCGCAGGGCTTCGGTGACGCTGTGCCGTTCAAGCACGACGGCGCCCGCCGACTGGGCGTGCCGGGCCAGCTCCTCGTCGAATCCGAGGCGCGTGCGGATGAGCCCGTACGTGGGAAAGTCGGCGACCTCGGGCCACGGCAATTCAATCGTCCGGCCGCCCGCAATGAGCCTGAGCCCCTTGTTGCGGCGCCACCCGGCGTCCTCGGCGTGCGGGAGGCCGAGCTTCTGGATCTCGCGGACGGCGCGGGGAGTCAGGCCGTCGCCGCAAACCTTCTCGCGCGGGAAGCTGGTCTTTTCCAGCACCGTCACGGAAATGCCCGCCTGGGCAAGGTAGTACGCAGCGGTGGACCCGGCTGGCCCTGCGCCGACTATCAGTACGTTCACAGCGTCCTTGTTAATAGGGCCGGTTAGCGGGACTGATCGCCGGCTTGGCGGCGCGGCTTGATCTGGCGGCGCAGCTTGGCCACGGGAACGCTTTCACGGTGTTCGGCACCGGGCTTCTGGGCGCGGTGCACTGCCACGATGCCGCCGCTCAGGTTGCGGTAGGTGACGTCGGTCCAGCCGGCTTCCTGCAGCCAGGCGGCCAGGTGATCCTGGTCCGGCCACGCGCGGATGGACTCGGCAAGGTACACATAGGCGTCCGGGTTGGAGGAGACCTTCGTGGCGATGGCGGGCAGCGCGCGCATGAGGTATTCGGTGTACATGGTCCGCCAAAGGGGCACCACAGGGGCCGAGAATTCGGCGATAACCAGGCGTCCGCCCGGCTTGGTGACGCGGAACATCTCCGCGAGGGCCTTGTGCGGTTCGTTGACATTGCGCAGGCCGAAGGAAATGGTGCAGGCATCGAAGGAAGCGTCCGCGAAGGGCAGCTTGGTGGCGTCCCCGGCAACGAAGTTGATGTCCGGGCGACGGCGCTTGCCGACCTTCAGCATTCCCAACGAGAAGTCGCACGCCACGACGTCCACTCCGGCGTCGGCGTACGGTTCGCTGGACGTGCCGGTACCGGCCGCAAGGTCCAGGACCCGCTGGCCTACGCGAACGTCCATCGCATCGACGACGACGCGGCGCCAACGCCGGGTCTGCCCCATGGACAGGACATCGTTGACGACGTCGTATTTGGGGGCGACATCGTCAAACATCGTCGCAACTTCGTCCGGACGCTTTTCCAAGGATGCTCGGTTCACCCTGCAATTGTCTCAGACAAATATAGGAAGAACTTTCGGGGCACTCCGGTCCGGGCAGGGTTCGCGTTGCGCGCGGGAGTAATGTTGTTCCATCATGACGAGTACGCTCCGCACCTTGACAGTCCCCCTCGATGTTGATTCATCCTCCGGGGGACTGCCGTCATTTCTGGTCCGGGACGACGTCCTGTGCTGGTCCCGCCGCGAGAACGGACTGGTGGGCTTTGGCGAACTCGCGCGATTCACCGCTTCCGGGCCCGATCGCTTTCTCGAGGCCGACATTTGGTGGCGGCACCTCGTCATCGAAGCCGACGTCACAGATCCCGTTGAGCTCCCCGGTACCGGCCCTGTCGCCTTTGGGTCCTTTGCCTTCTCCAAGACGTCCGCCTTTGATTCCCGCTTGATTCTTCCGGAAATAGTTGTCGGGATCCGGGACGGGCGGTCCTGGCTCACCCAGTTGACGCTCGACGACGTCGAACTCACCGAAGCGGGTGCCCTAGCCGCCCTGGCAGGCTGGCTTAGCCCCGCCGTCGGGCACCCAACTAACTCGCAGTTGTTGTCGTTTAGACCGCCCAAAACGACAACAAGTGCGAGCCAGTTGGGTGATGGGAAAGTGACGCTCGAGAGCGGTTCGCTGAGCGAAACTGCCTGGAAGCAGGCCGTGGCCGACGGCGTTGAGGAAATCCGGACCGGGAAGCTCGAGAAGCTGGTCCTCGCGCGCGACGTCGTGGCGACACTGCCCGACGGCGTCAACGCCGCGAACGTGCTGCGGCAGTTGGCTGGCCGTTACCGCGAATGCTGGACGTACGGCGTCGACGGCTTGGTCGGCGCGACGCCGGAAATGCTCATCCAGGTGGAGGGCCGCACTGCACAAGCGCGGGTCCTGGCCGGCACGCTGGACCGTCGCGACGCCGAGGGGTTGGACGGCTCCCCCATGGAATACGCCGAACGCGTGCTGGCCGGTTCCGAGAAACAACGGCACGAGCACGAGATCGCCATCCAATCACTGACCACGCAGCTCGCACCCTTTTCCGAGGCAATGAACGCCCACAGCGAACCGTTCATCCTGGAACTGCCCAATGTGTGGCATCTGGCGTCGGACGTGAAGGCCGAGCTCGCCGATATTGAGGGACATGTCCCTACGTGCCTGGCCCTCATCAACGCACTCCACCCCACGGCCGCCGTGTGCGGAACGCCCACGTTGGTTGCCGGGGAGTTGATCCGGCAGCTTGAGCACATGGATCGCGGACCGTACGCCGGCCCGGTCGGGTGGCTCGACGCCGCCGGCAACGGCGAGTGGGGCATCGCACTGCGTGGCGCGATCATCGAAAGTCCTACAACCGTGCGCCTCTATGCAGGCTGCGGGATCGTCGAAGGCTCCGTTCCCGACGCCGAGCTGGCCGAGACGTGGGCCAAATTCCGGCCCATGCTCGAGTCGCTGGGCATCAGCAGCTAGGCCTCCTGCTTCAGGATTCGGTTCGCAGCCGGCCTCCATGGATGTCTGGGGTGCGAGACAATAGCCACGTTGGGGGTCTTGATTTTTTACTTGGTAGGTTATCCAATAGTAAAACTTAGTTTTCTGTGACGCACATCTCATGTTCGGCGCTACACTATGAACCGATTAGTTTCGCATCCACTGCAAAAAAAGGTAAGAAAATGCAGAAATTCCGTTCGCTTCCGGTCAGTTCGACGCTCAAGGCTGCAACCATCATCGCAATCGGCGCCTTGGCACTGACTGCCTGCACCAATGCCTCCGAGGCTGGCCCGTCGAGTGCCGCTTCGCCTTCCGGCAGTGCCAATGCAAGCTTTGACCCCAGCACCATCGCCAAGGACGACACTCTGGCCGCAATGGTCCCCGCGGCGATCAAGTCCAAGGGCACGCTGACCGTTGGCTCGGACACGACCTACGCTCCCGCTGAGTTCCTCGGACCCGACGGCCAGACTCCTGTCGGTTACGACGTCGACATCGCCAAGGCGATCGGCGCCACACTTGGCCTGAAGGTCCAGGTGCAGACCGCCGAATTCACGGGCATCCTTCCTGCCCTCGGCCCCAAGTACGATCTGGGTATCTCGTCCTTCACCATCAACCCCGAGCGTCTCGGCGCCGTCAACATGGTCAGCTACTTCAACGCCGGAACCGCATGGGCCGTGCAGAAGGGCAACCCGAAGAAGTTCTCCCTGGATGACATCTGCGGCAAGTCCATTGGCGTGCAGACCGGTACCGTCCAGGAAGACCCGGACCTCTCGGGCCGCAACAAGAAGTGCGCAGCTGACGGCAAGCAGCCGATCAACATCGTCACGCTCAAGAACCAGACCGACGTCACCACCCGGCTCGTCAACGGCAGCATCGACGCCATGGCCGCCGACTCCCCCATCATCGGTTACGCCCTGACCCAGACCAACGGCCAGCTTGAGAAGCTCGGCGACGTCTACGACGCCGCTCCCCAGGGCATCGCTGTTGCAAAGTCTGACACCGCCCTCGCCGATGTCATCCAGAAGACACTGACCAAGCTCATGTCTGACGGTTCATACAACAAGATCCTCACTGGCTGGGGCAACGCCGAAGGCGCCATCACCAAGTCCGAGGTCAACCCGGCGGTCAAGTCTTGAGTATTCCCGCCACCGATAACAAATCAGGTGCACAGATGGATCATCATCAAGCAGGCCACGCCGCGCCCGTGCTGAACGATGCGGTGCCGGTCCGGCATCCTGGCCGTTGGATCAGCGCCATCATCATTGTCGGCGTACTCGCGCTGATGGTGCAGAGCGTGATCACGAACCACAACTTCCGTTGGGACGTCGTGGGCACCTACATCCTGGACGTGAAGGTCGTCCAGGGAGTCGGCTGGACGCTGCTCCTGACCGTAGCTTCGATGGTCATTGCGATTGTCCTGGCCATCCTGCTGGCCGTGATGCGCCAGTCAGACAACCCGGTTCTGCGCTACACCTCCTGGGTATGGGTCTGGTTCTTCCGCGGCACCCCGGTCTACACCCAGTTGGTCTTCTGGGGCCTGATCGCTGTCCTCTACCCAAAGATCAGCGCAGGGGTGCCGTTCGGCCCCGAACTGTTCAGCGTGGACACCAGCACAGTCATTACGGCTCTTGTTGCGGCGATTCTGGGGCTCGGCCTTAATGAATCGGCCTATCTCGCAGAGATCTTCCGGGCCGGCCTGAAGTCCGTGGACAAGGGACAGACCGAAGCCGCCGAGGCCCTGGGAATGGGCAAGGGGAAGATCATGTGGCGGATCATCCTGCCCCAGGCCATGCGCATCATCGTCCCGCCGACGGGCAACGAAACCATCGGCATGCTCAAGACCACTTCCTTGGTCCTGGCCGTCCCGTTCACCTTGGACCTGACCTTCGCGACCAACGCCCTGGCCAACCGGATCTACCTTCCGGTGCCGCTGCTGATCGTGGCAGCCATCTGGTACCTCGTCATCACCAGCCTGCTCATGGTAGGCCAGCACTACATCGAGGCCTACTACGGCAAGGGCGTTGACACCAACCTCGCGCCGGCGGTCATCAACCCTGCAGCCGCCAAGGCTGCCGCGGCAGTCGCACCGAGCGCAGAAGCAGAGCCGTCGTTGAAGATGGAATTCCCCGAGGAGGAGGCAAAATGACGATCACCACCCAGAAACCGCTGGTACGGATCGAAGGCCTCCACAAGTACTTCGGTCCCCACCACGTCCTTCGCGGCATCGACCTGACAGTTAACCAGGGCGAAGTGTCCGTTGTCATCGGCCCGTCCGGTTCCGGCAAGTCCACGATGCTCCGCTGCGTGAACCTGCTGGAAACCATCAGCGCCGGCCGCATCTCCGTCGGCGACCAGCTGATCGGCTACCGTGAAGTCAACGGCCGCCTCCACGACCTGAAGGTCAAAGAAATCGCCGCGCAGCGCCGGGAAATCGGCATGGTCTTCCAACGCTTCAACCTGTTCCCGCACAAGACCGCCCTGTACAACGTCATGGAAGCGCCCGTGCAGGTCAAGGGCAAATCCAAGAGCGATGCCAAGAAGGCTGCCCTCGAATTGTTGGACCGAGTGGGCCTGGCCGACCGAGCCAACCACTACCCGGCACAGCTTTCCGGCGGGCAGCAGCAACGCGTCGCGATCGCCCGGGCCCTGGCCATGGAACCAGAGCTGATGCTCTTCGACGAGCCCACCTCCGCCCTTGACCCCGAACTCGTGGGCGATGTGCTTAACGTGATGAAGGACCTGGCCAAGTCCGGCATGACCATGATCGTGGTGACCCACGAGATCGGCTTTGCCCGCGAAGTCGGCGACCGCCTGACCTTCATGGACGGAGGTGTGGTGGTGGAATCCGGTGACCCCCGTGAAATCATCGCCAACCCCCAGCACGCCCGCACCAAGGAATTCCTCAGCCGCGTGCTGTAGGTTCCGGCGACGCCCGATACGCAAAATGCCCTGCGCGGCTGGAATTCCAGCTGCGCAGGGCATTTTGCGCATCGCAAGGAACTGGAACTACTGGGACACAGCCGAAGCCACCGCGGCCTTGATCCGCGCGTGCAAGGGACGCAAGTCTGAACGGTCCGTGCCTACTTCCACAATGCTGCGCCCCTTCAAAGGCGAGGCAAGCACGGCGGCGAGCTCCGCCGTCGTACGCACCGAAGTGTGCCCGACGCCGTATGCCGCGGCCAGCGCTGAAATGTCCACGCTGTGCGGGGTGCCGAAGAGACGCTCGACGGCGGTGCCGTAGCCGCCGTCGTCCTCCACCTTGCCGTGCTCAAGGAGGCCGAAGATGCCCCCGCCGGCGTCGTTGAGGACCACGATGCGCAGGTCCGATGCTGGCTCTCCGGCTCCGAGGAGGAGGCCGCCGGCATCGTGCAGGAAGGTGACGTCGCCCAGGAGGAGGGTGGTTTCGCGGCCACCCCCGAGGGCGATTCCTGTAGCCGTGGAAATCGTGCCGTCGATGCCGGCCAGGCCACGGTTCGCGAATACTGTGGCCAACGGTTCGGGGCTTGGCTGTCCGGCGAGGTCGACGTCGCGGATGCCGTTGGAGGAGCCCAGGACCAACTGCCCGCGGGCGTGTTTCCAGACGGTGGCTCCCACTGCGGGTCCGTTGGCTGCCTGCTCGGCCTCGAGGACGCCGTCGAGCGCGTGTTGGGCCGCGGCACCGGCCAGGAGCCAGGCGTCGAGCCACTCATCCGAGCCCCTGCCAGCGAACCCTGCCAGTTCAGTCAAAGACTCGAAGCGTTCCTCGCGACGCCGGCCGTGCTCGTACCAAGCCACCGGAACGGGCTCGTACATGGCTGCGGGGAGGTCGTTCCGGGCCAGGAGGGCGGCGACAGGCCTGGACAGCGTAGGCCGACCGAAGACCACCACCCGCTCGATCGGCATCGCCGAGCCGGGACCGAAGTTGTCCAGCATGAGGCGGTACGGCCCGACGGCGTTGGGACCGAAGCGCGCATTGGAGGAGGGCTCGGCGAGCAGGGGAAGGCCGTGGGCGCGGGCGAACGCCTCGGCGACCGGTCCGGCGTCGTGCCCCGCCAAAACCACCGTCCGCCGCTCGGCCAGCTCGGCGGGAGCGGGGGGCATGCTCAATGGTTGGGGACCGGAATCGTAGTGGAAGACTCCGTGGCCCTTGGTGGGGGGAAGCGCCTCGCCCGGTTCCGGAACCAGCGGCTCGCGGAACGCCAGGTTGAGCTGCACCGGCCCGGGAGGGGTGTCCTCAAGCGCGCCGGTTGCCGCGTAAATGGCAGTCTCGACGGCCCTCTGCGGGTTGCTGCCCGCCGCGATGTCGACGGCGAAGCGAACGTGTTCGCCGAAAAGGTCCAGTTGGATGGTGGTCTGGTTGGCGCCGGTTCCGTGGAGCTCGGCGGGGCGATCGGCCGAAAGGACCACGAGCGGCACGGCGGCGTGGTTGGCCTCCATGACCGCGGGCAACAGATTCCCCACGGCGGTGCCCGAGGTGGTCAGGACGGCCGCCGGGGCTCCCGTCGACAGAGCCAAACCGAGGGCCGTGAAACCGGCCGAGCGTTCGTCGATCCTCACCAGGAGCCTGATGTTCCCGCCTGCTTCAGCCTCGGCCAGCGCGTACGCCATGGGTGCCGAGCGCGAACCGGGAGAGACCACCACGTGCCGCACACCGCCGTCGAGCAGGGCCTTGACAGCGATCCGGGCAGCGGCGAGGGAGCTCAGGGAGCCTTGCGAAGTCACCGCACCAGTCTATTAGCGGCGCCTCCCCCCAAACGCTCGCTCACATATCGGGCCCCAAACCCAAACGCCCGCTCACTCCCTTGAAGAGAGTGAGCGAGCGTCAGGCGAAAGACCCACATAGGTGAGCGAGCGTTGGGAAAAGGGGGAACGGGAAGCCCTTAGCCGTCCTTGCGGAACACCTGCACAATCGACGGACGCGGGGCACGGACCTGGCCGGCGGCCGGGGTGGCTCCGGCGCCGACGTAGTCCGGGAAGTACGAGTGCGGAGCGTCGAAGGAACCTTCCTCGCCCGGGTGCTGCACGGCGACGAAGACAGTCCGCTCGTCGTCGTGCACGATCGGCCCACAGGTCTCGGCGTCGCGCGGTACGGCGAGGAACTGCTCAACCTTGCCGCGATCGCTGCCATCCAGGGTGACTTTGAACAGCCCGTCCGCATACCCGATGGACGACGGCGCGCCGTCAGTGGCGATCCACATGTAGCCTGCCGAGTCGAAAGCGACGTTGTCCGGGCAGGAAATGGGCGAGACCTTGTCGGCTGGGAAACCGGAGAAATACGTGGAGGAGTTCTTGGCCGGATCTCCGCAAACCATCAGCAGGGTCCAGTTGAAACGCGTGGACGCCTGGTCCCCGGTTTCCGTGATTTCCACGATGTGGCCGTCCCGGTTGAGGGTGCGCGGGTTGACCTCGGTGGCGCCTTCCTTGCCGGGCTTGCCGCGGTCCGAGTTGTTCGTGCAGACCACGTAGACCTTGCCGGTGGCCAGGTTCGGCTCGACGTCTTCGCAACGGTCCATCTTCGTGGGGCCGACCTTGTCCGCGGCGAGGCGGGTGTAGACCAGGACCTCGGGGACGGACATGCCCGGAACAGCGGAAGCGCCGTCGACCACCAAGGGAAGCCACTCGCCGGAACCGTCGAACGCGCCGTCGGACGGCAGCTTTCCGGTGCCGTCGATCTCAGCTGCGGGAGAGTCACCCGTGAACTTGGCGACGTAGAGGTCCCCTTCGGAGAGAAGGTTCATGTTGTTCCGGCGGGCCGCGGCCGAGCCGCCGGCCATGTACTTGCCTTTGGAGACGAACTTGTAGAGGTAGTCGAAGCGCTCGTCGTCGCCCATGTAAGCCACCACACGGCCGGAGGCGGCAACGATCACGTTGGCGCCTTCGTGCTTGAAGCGGCCCATCGCGGAGTGCTTTTTCGGTGTGGAGGAGGGGTCGAACGGGTCGACTTCCACGATCCAGCCAAAGCGGTTGGTCTCGTTGGCGTAACCGGCGTTGTTGGTGTTGAAACGCGGCTCATCCAGTTCCCACTTGCGGGCGGTGGCCTTGGAACTAAGGCCGTAGCGCTTGTCGGCCGCCGAGGTACCGGGAGCTACGAAATAGCCGTTGAAGTTTTCCTCCCCGGAGAGGATGGTGCCCCAGGGAGTCGTCCCGCCGGAGCAGTTGCCCAGGGTGCCCTTGATCTTCCGGCCGGACGGATCGTCGATGGTCTTGACGAGGTCCGTGCCCGCGGCGGGACCGGTGAGCTCATATGTCGTGTCGGTCAGGAAGCGGCGGTTGAGCGGCGCGCCCTTGACGTAGCTCCACGGCTTGTTCTTGTTCTTGCGCTCGAGTTCAACAACCGTGAGCCCGTGTGCGGCACGTCCGATCGCGCGCGCCTCCGCAGCCGCCAAAGTGGCCGGGAACATGATGTTCTCGTTGGTGTACTCGTGGTTCGTGAAGAGCACGGCACGGCGGTCCTTGGAATCCGGGATGGGCAGGATGTCCGTGTAGTCGTTGTTGTAGCCGAACTGGCGGGCCTGCGCTGCCGCGGTCTGGCCGTTCAGCTCGAAGGCCGGCGAGTCGGCAAAGAGCGGATCGCCCCAACGGATGATCGGCTGCCACGCGAAGCCATCCGGCACGGTGAACGCGTCAACCGTGTAGTCGACAGGCTTGATCGGCGCGAACTTGAGCTTGGCCTTGTCGAAGCCCGTCTTTGCCGCCGCGGACAGGCCAGTACCTTCGGGAACGTTGCCAGGCAGGTTGCCGCCCAGCACGACGGCGAGCGCGCCCACGGCGCCGAAGCCCAGGGCGGCGCGGCGGGACACAGCTGCGGAAGCGATGTCGCGGAAGTAGGCGTTGGAGCTCGTGTTGCACACCTCGCCCGAGCAAGCGTTGTCGCACTTCAGGGCGCACGTCACGGGGCTGCGCTTGCCCTTCGTATGGCCGAGCATCGGGAGCAAGTCGAACTTGCGCTTGGTTGATTCAGACATGGGAAATACCTCCGGGGATTGAGTGATTTCCCCACCCTTACAGCGCTAGCGGAATCCGAGAGGACGCCCCGGTAAAATTCCGGTGAATTCCCAGACTTTTCCCAGCATTCTATGCATTCAGGAGCGCGTGCACGCGACGGAGCCGGTCCAACCACCAGTCGCGACGTTCAGCGGGAGCCGCATACTGCTCCAGCAGCCCCTCGTCGGCGACGGCTTCGCGGATCCGGATGGCGCCGTCGTCGGGCACTAACGGATCCTGCGTGATGTCGGAGGCGAACAGCCGCACGGTCCCCAGCCCGCACGCGAACGGCAGCTCCGGCAGCGCGGCGGCGAGCGCGAGCCCCGCGCGGATCCCCACCGAGGTGTCCAGCGCCGAGCTGACGACGGCGGGAAGCCCGGCTTGCGCCACGATGTCCAGCGCGCGCCGCACTCCCCCAAGCGGCGCCACCTTGACCACGATCAGGTCGGCCGCGCCCGCGCGGGCAACCTTGAGGGGATCGTCTTCCTTCCGCACGGATTCGTCGGCGGCGATGAGCACCGGCGTTCCCTGCTGCGCTAGCCGTCGACGGACTTCGGCGAGGCCCTCGATGTGGGGCACGGGCTGTTCGGCGTATTCGAGTCCGACGGCGGACAGCCGCCCGAGTGCCTCAACCGCCTCCGGCACGTCCCAGCCCGCGTTCGCGTCCACGCGGATCGCGGCGTCCGGCAGGGCGTCCCGGACTGCGGTGACGCGCGCGACGTCGTCGGCAAGTTCCTGTCCGCGCTCGGCAACCTTGACCTTGACGGCGTCCACCCGGCCAAAGCGCTCCAGGACCTCGGGCACCCGGGCGGCAGGCACAGCGGGGACGGTGGCGTTGACGGGAATGATGTCCCTTAGCTGCGGCGGAAAACCTTGCCATGCGGCTTCGACGGCGGCGGCGAGCCAGCGGGAAGCCTCGGCGTCGCCATACTCCGGGAACGGACAAAACTCCCCCCAACCGGCCGGCCCGCGGAACAGGAGGGTCTCGCGCTCGGTGATGCCCCGGAACTTGACCCGCATCGGCAGGCTGACCACCTTCGCGGTGGCAAGGAGCTCGTCGAGGGCGGGGAGTGGAGGCATGGTTTCACTGTAGCGTGGGGCGGGCTGGGCAGGTTCCCGGGGTGCGGCCGGCGTCAGGCCGGTTCCCGGGGCGGGCCGCACCCTCAGACGCTCGCTCACTTTTGGGGCGTTTTCGGCGGACGCTCGCTCACTAGGTGAGCGAGCGTTCGGCTGGACGGCCATATAAGTGAGCGAGCGTTCCGGCCTTGGGAAACGGGCGGTACGCCCTCACACGCGTTAGGTAGAATGCAGCAAGAAACGGAACAACAGTCGGAGGAGCCCGCATGCAGCGCAAAGCCACAGCACTCGACGTCGCGAAACGCGCGGGTGTCTCGCGGAGTGCGGTGTCGCTGGTGCTCAACGGCCGCGGGGACGGCAACGTGGCCAAGGAAAGCCAGGACCGGATCCGGCAGGCGGCCGCGGACCTGAACTACTCCCCCAACCCCATCGCCCTGAGCCTGCGGAACCAACGAACTCGCGTGATCGGGATCGTTTCGGACGAGGTGGTGGTGAGCCCGTTCGACGGCAACATCATCGGTGGCGCCGACGACGTTGCCCGCGCCCACGGCTTTGTCACCGTGGTCATGGACACCGAGCGCGACGCCTCCCGTGACGAGAGCGCCGTCGAGACCCTGTTGGACCGGCAAGTGGACGGGCTGATGTACGTCACGGTCGGTTTGAAGCCGCTCGACGTGCCCCACGGCATGCTGCGCGTCCCCTCCGTGCTCGCCAATTGCTATGACAGCAGCCCCGCCCCGCAGCTGCACCACGTGATCCCGGACGAGGTTTCCGGCGGTCGGGAAGCCACCGAGCACTTGCTTCGGCTGGGCCATCGCGATATCGCTTTCCTCGCCGGGGCCGCCACCTCCCCGGCTGTGCCGTTGCGCATCGTGGGGCATCGGGAAGCCATGGCCAAGGCCGGCATCCCCGTCCGCGAAGACCGTGTGTTCATGGCCGGTTGGGATATCAACGACGGTTTCCAGGGCGCCATGGGACTGCTCTCCGCCACCCAGCGCCCGACTGCGATCGTGTGCGCCAACGACCGGCTCGCCGTCGGCGTCGCCCTGGCCGCGGCGCGGCTGGGCCTCGACGTACCGCGGGACCTCTCGATCATTGGTTATGACGACGAATTCCGCATCGCGGCCACCATGGTCCCGGCGCTCACCACCATGGCGCTCCCCCTGCGCGAAATGGGCGCGGCCGCGATGAGCATGTTGCTCGAGCAGATCGAGGATCCGGCCAAGCGGTCGACGTCGGACGGCAGCGGCCATCTGGAAACCATGGTTCCGTGCCGTTTGGTGGTTCGCGAGTCGACCGGGCCTGTACCGGTCCTCTAGATCCGACAAAAGGTCGAGTGCCCGACGGCGGCCTGCCGCCTATGCCGGCAGCTTCAGTTCCCAGACGTCCGCTAGCGCACCTTCGGGAAGCTCAAGGCGCCACGTTTCCCCGGTCGCTGGGTAGGCGCGGAGTGTCGTGGCCACGGAACCGGTCCGATACACCTCCACCAAGGACGCATCTATGAAGATCCGCAGTTCTTCGCCCTCGGACAAAGACCCCGCAAACACGACCTGCCGTTCCGCGCCGGAGGCCAGGACCAGCCGGACCTCGCCGGCACCGGGGCCGCCAGTCACAACAGCCTCGGCAAACGGCGGCAAGTCATCCACCCCGGACGCCCTGCCGGCAGTCAGGGTGCCCCGATACGCCTCGACCTCCGGCGCAGGAGCAACCACCAGCGCACCGCCCTCAACCGAGAGGAAGCGCGGGTGGGTTAGGACGCCCGCCCAGCCCGCGGCGTCGATCTCCGCTTGCGAACGGCCACGCCGGCCATCACGGCCGGGGCCTTCGTTGGCCCATCCCCACAGCAGGGCACGCGGCGCCGCCCCGGACCCTGACGCAGAATCCAGCTGAACAATCTGGGGAGCATAGAAGTCCCGGCCAAGGTCGGACCTGCCGCCGGAACGCGGGACGAACACGGGCAGTCCCGTCGACGGGTCCTCAGCCAAGGAGCCGATCAGGTGGCCCACCCCGTTGGCGTGCTCGTGATCATCGCCGGAGAGCCAGAGGGAGAACATCATGACCCAGGTGTCGGCCTCGCCGGAAGACGAGGGCACCTGGACAAGTTGCGGGCACTCCCAGATCTCCGCCGGAGCGTGCGCAGCCGCCACGGGGTTCTCGGTGGTCAGCCAAATGCCCTGGTACTTCCAGTTGGACATGTCCTCCACCGTGTACAGCAGCAGAGCAGCATGTCCATTGGCGAGCCCAGCGCCCTGCATGGCGTAGCGCTTGCCGTTGAAGTGGAAGATGAAGGGGTCGCGCACGGCCGTGACCAGGCCGTCGTCCGGCATGGAAGCGGCGATGTGACCATCCTGTTCCCACGTCACCAAGTCCGCGGAGCCTCGGGAAATCACCACTTGCGAGTGTCCGCCGTCGCCCCGCACGCCCGAGTACGCGGCGGTGGGGACACCGCCGTCGTCGGTCAGCACTCCGGTCCAGCAGCCGAACTCGTCCGGGCCGCCGTCCTGCGGGCGCAGCGCGACAGGGTGCTCATCCCAATGAATCAGGTCCGGGGAGCTGACGTGGCCCCACTGGATCCGGTGGTGCCGGGCCGATTCCGGGTTGAACTGGAAGAACACGTGGTAGCGGCCGTTGATGTAGCTGATGCCGTTGGGGTCGTTGATCCAGCCTTGCGCCGGCCGGGGGTGGAAGCGCGGGAAAGCGGGGTCCGGGTGGGTGGCCGCCGCGGCTAGAGCAGGGGCGGAAGATATGACGTCCGTCATCGATGTCCTTTCAGGGAAGTAGGGGCTATTTGCCGGTGCCGGCGGTGAGTCCGTCACGCAAGGCGCGCTGGCCGAACATGAACACCACCAGGGCGGGAATCATGGAGAGGATCACGCCTGCGAGCACCACGGAGATGCTGCCCGTGCCGAGGTTGCCCTGCAGCGAGACCAAGCCCAGCGGGAGCGTGAAGTTCTGCTCGGAGATGGTCAGGATGAGCGGGCGGAAGAACTCGTTCCAGTGGTAATTGAAGGCCAGGATGCCCACGATCGCCATGCCCGGCATCGCGAGCGGCGCATAGACGGAACGGAACGTGCGCCAGGGCGAGGCGCCGTCGATCGCCGCGGCCTCGCCCAAATCACTTGGCAGCCCCAGGAAGTATTGCCGCATCAGGAAGGTGCCGAACGCCGTCGGGATCGCCGGAAGGATCAGCGCGAGGAGCGTGTCGGACAGACCGATGCCGCGGATCAGCATGAAGACCGGAACGATCGTCACCTGCGCCGGCACCATCATAGTGGCCAGCACAATCGAGAACAGTGCTCCGCGGCCGCGGAACTTGAGGTTCGCGAACGCGTAGCCTGCCAGCGCCGCCGTGAACATTTGCCCGACGGCGATCAGTCCCGTCACGAGGGCGCTGTTGAGGACCAGAAGCATGATGTTGAGCTGTTTGAAGACCTGGTCATAGGACGAGAAATCGGGGTTGAGCGGAAGGAACGACGGCGGCAGCTGGAACGATTCCGCCGGTGGCCGCAGCGAGGTGGACAGGGTCCACAGCACCGGGCCGAGGATGAAGACGGACGCGATCAGGAGCAGAACGATTCGTCCCGCCATGCTCCAGTTCCGCTTCTTGCGGGGCGCGGGCCGCTGGGGAGCCAAGCGTTCGACGGCGGCGCGCTGGGTTGAGGTTGTAGTCATGGCGGGCCTTACTGGTAGAAGACGAATCGTTTGCTGAGCCGGAACTGGGCGGCGGTGATGGCCATGATGATCAGCGTGAGGATGACGCCGATCGCCGAGGCTTGGCCGAATTCGAGGCGCTGGAATGCGGACTCGAAGATCACCATCACGGCAGTGCGCGTGGAGTCGCCGGGGCCGCCGCGGGTCAGGACGTAGGGCTGGTCGAACACTTGCAGGGCGTTGATGATCGCCATGACGGATGCCACCAGCGTGGTGGGGCTCAGGAGGGGCAGCGTCACGTGGAGGTGCTTGCGCCAGCCGGTGGCGCCGTCGATCGACGCGGCCTCATACGTTTCGGTCGGGATCGACGCGAGGCCGCCGATGAACAGCAGGAACGAGAACCCGAAGTTCTGCCACACGTACACGAGGATCACGACGGCGGCAGAACCGGCCGGCGTCGTCAGCCAGGGGACGGCGGGGATGCCGACGAAGGACAAGAGCCAGTTGACCACGCCGAATTGTTCGTTGAACAGGTAGCGCATGAAGATGGAGACCGACGCCGCGGACAGGATCAGCGGGAAGAAGAAGGCGCTGCGGAAGAAGACGCGGAGCCAGGCCGGGAGCTTCTCCTGCACCATGATCGCCAGTGCTAGTGCGAGGCCGAGCTGAAGCGCGACGGCGACCACCACGAACATGATGGTGTTCAGGAACGAGACACGCACCGTGGGGTCCTGGACCACTTCGGCGAAGTTGTCGAACCCGACGAAGCTTGGCGCGGAAATGATGTCCCAGCGGAAGAAAGCGAGGACCACGGAAGCGACGATCGGCACCAGCGTGAATAGCCCCATGCCCAGGATGGTGGGAGCCAGGAACGCCCAGGGCAGCCAGCGCTGACGCTGCCTTCCGGTTGTTTCGCTCCCCGGTGCGGCGCCGTTCCGGCGTTTGGAACCCGCGCCGTTGCGGCGCTTGGTGGACATGCCCGTTGTTGCCGTGCTCATGCCTGCCTCCTCAAGGCGATCTCAAGGTCGCGTTGCATGGAGGCGAGGGCCTGCTTGAGCTGGTTCTCATCACCGCTGACGGCCAGGGATACGTTTTTCATCAGGGCGGTCTCGACGGCGGCCTGCTGGGGCGGTGCCGGGATGGGACCTGTGGTGGGGAATTTGTCGAGGGTGTCGTAGAAGACTTTCCAATGCTTGGGTCCGCGGCCTGCGTACAGCTGTTCGTTGACCATGGAGCGGCGCGCCGGGGTGGTGTTCGGCGTCGGGAAGACCAATCGCATGGCTTCCAGGCTGGAGGCGAATTTGAGCCATTCCCAAGCCGCGTCCTTGTCCTTGGCGGTCTTCATGATGGCGTAACCGGCGGTGCCGAATTGGTGCCGTTGGGTGCGCCAGCGCGGGAAGAACTGGACGTCGAAGTCGTCTTCCTTCATTCCGGCTTCGTGGAGGCCTTCCACCCAGTAGCCGCCGGCCGGGGTCATGCCGATCCTGTTGGAGGCGAACAGTCCGACGAGTGAATTTCCGCCGCCTTCTTCGGGTCGGACACCGAGTCCATCCTTGACGAGGCCGCGGAGGTAGTCGAACGATTCGTACACCCGCGGGTCATCGGCATTGGGTTCCAGCCACTGGTAGCCGCCGGAGCGCAGTCCGCGGGACGGATCCTGGGCGTAAAAGCTGTCCCAGAGCCATTCGCCGCCGGTGGACTTGGATTCCTTGAGGAAGCTGGTGTCGTTGGCGTAGAGCCAGGGCACCACACCGCCGAAGAGCCTGTTGGTCCAGTAGTACGGGGTAAAGTCCTGCGGCCTCGCTTTGCGCATGGCCGCAAGGCTGTTGCGGAAATCGACCTGGGTCCAGTTGTCCGCGGGACGTTCGAGGCCGGCTTGCTGCAGGGCCGAGGTGTTGTAGTACATGTTGGCGGCGTTCCAGTCGATGGGAAGCTGGAACAGGCTGCCCTTGTACATGAACGCCTCCACGAGGCTCGGGTGGACGTCCGCGAAGTACTCCTTCATGTCCGCGGCATCGCGGCGAAGGTACTCGTCCAAGGGGTGCGCCAGCTTCTCGGCGAAGAGCTGGGCACCTTCGGTGGCCACGTAGACCACATCCGGCGGCGTTCCTGCTGCCACCATCGTGAGGATCTTGGTGAAGAAGTCCTTCCAGTCCGCGGCCTGGATGGCCTGGACCTTCACCTTGACTTCCGGGTGCACTTTCGCGAACGCATCGATGACCCGCTGGCGGGCGGCTGCGTCCGCCGCGGTTCCCAAGATGGCGATGCTAAGGCTGTTGTCCCCGCGGCCCGGGATGTCCATGCCGGTCAACCGCGGCCACGACGCGACCGTTGCTCCGACAATTCCCGCACCCAAGGCACCAAGGGCTGTCCTGCGTGAGATCTCACGCAGCTTCCCATTGCTTCCTGCCATGTCCAATTCCTTCCTAACACGTGTTAGGTAGCGTAAATCCATCACCTAACACGTGTCAAGCGTCACATTCGTGTTACGCCCCCCTCACCCCCTCCACGACCCCCTTCACGACGCCCGCTCACATATCCGCCCCAATCCCCAAACCCCCGCTCACATATCCGCCCCAATCCCCAAACCCCCGCTCAGGTCCTGCGGCCCATTCCAGAACGCTCGCTCACCAATGTCGCCCCACCCACGCCAGAACCCGCCACGAGCGTCCACCCACAACCCGCCATACGTGAGCGAGCGTCCGCCGAAAACCCCACATATCCGAGCGAGGGTTCACTTCCGAAGACGTGGCGAATACGCTGAAACAAGCTGCCCCATTCCCCCGTCCCTAGCTTTGGAGCCCATTGATGACAGGTTGGAATGCCGAGAACCTTGCAGGTTCGGCCGGCGCAGGCGCCGTGACGTTGTTGGCAGGAACATCGTTTTGCGTCTCTGCGGCCAACGGCGATATGGATCAACTGCGCCCGCACGGGATGTTCTTCCGTGACACGCGGTTCGTTTCGAACTGGGTGCTGGCGGTGAACGGCCACCCCATCGAAGCCTTGGGTTCCCCTGTCCCGGAGCCTTTCCGCGCTGATTTTGTGGGCCGTGCGGCTCGCACCGACGGCTTGGCAGACAGCCATCTGCTGATTGAGCGCAGGAGGAGCGTGTTCGGCGGGGTCCGCGAAGAGGTCACGGTCAGGAATTTCTCCAACAAGGCCACCCACGCGACGGTTTCACTCAGGGTCAATGCGGACTTTGCCGACATCTTCGAAGTGAAGGAAGGGAGGGCACACCACGAGAGCGTGCATTTGACGCGGGATGGCAACGGGTCCTTGGTCCTTGAGTCCCAGAGGCAGGGCCGGCACGTCCTGGTCACCATTGACGCTCCGAATGGCGCCGTTGACGGAGATGTCATCAGCTATGACATCTCCCTTGAACCCCAAGGCCATTGGTCCACGGGTGTGACGGCCACCCCCCGCATCGACGGGGTCGGACCCGAGGCCGACGCCGAGGTTTGGGGGAACCAACGCCCCACCGATGTCCCGGAAGAAAGGCAGCAGGAGTGGCATGAAAGGGTTCCTACAACGGAACTTGCCAACAAGGCCTTCGAAAAGGCGTTGGCCCAGAGCAGGGCAGACCTCGGCTCCCTCAGGATCTTCGACGCTGACCATCCCGGGCGGACGGTGGTGGCTGCGGGATCCCCCTGGTTCATGGCCCTTTTCGGCCGGGACTCGCTCCTGACGTCCTTCATGACCCTTCCCTTGGATCCTTCGCTCGCGCTGGGAACCCTCAAGACCCTGGCCGACCATCAGGGCAGGACCGTCAACCCGCTCAGCGAGGAGGAGCCGGGGAGGATCCTGCACGAAGTGCGTCTCGGTGCCAGCACGGGCCTCGCCCTCGGCGGCGGCAGTGCCTACTACGGCTCGGTGGACGCCACACCGCTGTTCGTCACCCTCGCCGGGGAGCTCACCCGCTGGGGATTCCATGCCGACGTCTCGGAGTCCCTTCTGCCCGCGGTGGACCGCGCACTGGACTGGATCCGCGACTACGGAGACGCCGACGGCGACGGCTTCGTTGAATACTCCCGAGCCACGGACCAGGGCCTCCTCAATCAGGGCTGGAAGGATTCCGGGGACGGCATCAACTTCGCCGACGGCACGCTGGCGGAACCACCGATCGCACTGTGCGAAGTCCAGGGCTATGTCTACACCGCCTATCTGAGCCGGGCCCTGATGGCCCAGGAGGAAGGCGATCTGAAGCTGGCCGCTGTGTGGGGCGCCCGGGCGGCCGAACTCAAGCGAAAATTCAACGAGCAATTCTGGCTCCCCGAACGCGGTTATTTCGCGATCGCCCTGGATCGCGACAAGCGCCCGGTGGACGCGTGCGCGTCCAACATGGGCCATTGCCTGTGGAGCGGAATCGTCGACGACGACAAGGCTCCCCTGGTCGCTGCGCGGCTCATGTCGGACACCATGTTCACGGGTTGGGGCGTCCGGACACTGGCTTCGGACATGGCAGCCTACAACCCGGCGAGCTACCACAACGGCTCGGTGTGGCCCCATGACAATGCCCTCATTGCCGGCGGATTGATGCGCTACGGCTTCATTGAGGAGGCCCAACGCCTCGTCACGGGCCTCCTCGATGCGGCCGAAGCGTTCGGCGGGCGGCTTCCGGAGTTGTTCTGCGGACTGGATCGGAAAAGCTACGGGACGCCTGTCCCCTACCCTTCGTCCTGCTCGCCGCAAGCGTGGGCCGCTGCCACACCGGTCCATCTGCTCCGGGTCCTTCTCCGGTTCGATCCGTGTCTCACCCACGGCGGCCTCTGGCTGGCGCCCGTCGTTCCTGAAGGCTTCGGCGGGATCACCATGCGGAACATCCCGCTCGCCGGCTCCCGGATCTCGGTGGAGGTTGCCAACGGAGAAACACACGTCAGGGACCTGCCCGAAGACGTCGCGCTGCACCTCGAGGCGCGCAAACCGCTTGCCGATCTGCTGGATGTCCACCACGTCACCGCTGGACTGCGGCAGGGGTACTAGGTGCGCATCGGCCTTGTTGCCCCGCCTTGGCTTCCGGTCCCGCCTCCCGCATACGGCGGCACCGAGTCGATCATCGACATCCTGGCCCGCGGCCTGGTTGCCGCGGGCCACGAGGTGCTTCTCGCGGCGGCGTCCGGAAGCACATGTCCAGTGCCCAAAGTCCCCGGACCACCGCTTGCCGACGGCTCGAGGATAGGCAACGGGACGGACGAACTGCGCCACAGCGTGTACGCGTTCGCGGCCATGGACGACGTCGACCTCATCCACGACAACACCCTGGCGGGGCCGCTGTACCGGCATCGGCCGAAAGGAACGCCCATCGTCGCAACGGCCCACCTCCCCTTTTCGGCCGAAAACCACGACATTTACCAAGCGATGGCCACCGACACCGCAATCATTGCCATCTCGCACCATCAAGCGGAAACTGCCCCCGGGATCAAGGTACGTAAGGTCATCCACCACGGGATCGACACCCAATCCGTCCCGCTCGGAACCGGCGACGGCGGCTACGTCAGCTTCCTCGGCCGGATGCATCCCGGCAAGGGCCTGCCCGAAGCAATAGAGACCGCCCGCCTGGCCCGGATACCCCTGCGGATTGCAGCAAAGATGTACAGCGCGGAAGAACATGAGTACTACGCCGCGGTCATTGCGCCGCTCCTGGGGTCCGACGTCGAATACCTCGGCGAGCTGAACGCGGCGGACAAGTTCGCCCTCCTGGGCGGGTCCGTGGCCCTGCTGAATCCGCTTCAGTGGGATGAACCCTTCGGAATGGCCATGATCGAGTCCCTCGCCGCCGGGACACCGGTGGTTGCAACATTCCGGGGATCCGCTCCGGAGATCGTTTCCGAGGGGGTCACGGGCTACCTCCGCTCGAGCCCCCCGGAGTTGGCCGAGGCCGTCCTGGCCGCCGCCGGGCTGGATCGCCGAGAGTGCCGCCGTTCCGCGGAAAACTACTTCAGCGCCGAGCGGATGGTTGCCGAACACCTTGCGCTCTATGAGGAACTCCTCGCCGAGCAAAAGTGATCCTCCCAGCCAGGTATGACACCCTGAAAGCAATGAGTTTTCCAAAGACGAGCCGGCTGCCGGACATACGTGGGACCTTTGCCAAGCGCTGGGCGGGCGCCAGCACGGGTTTGCTTTTTGTGCTCGCAACCCTTGCCTGCGTGGTCGCGTTCATCGCCACGTTCTATTTTTTCGTGCGCACCACGACGGGTCAGTACATCGACGAATCCGCTTTGGTGGAAGCCGCGGCCATCAACGGTCCCACCGAGCGGGCAACCACCCAGTTCCTCGATTGGTTGCCGGTCATTTCGGTGGCGATCGCCGCCGTCGTCGTTCTTTTCGTCACGATCATGCGCCGCCGCTGGAAGTCCGCCGGGATCGCCCTCGCCGCTTGCGTCGCCGCAAACCTGGCCACCCAGCTCCTCAAGGACTGGTTTCCGAACAGGCCGTTCCGCGGCGTCCAGACCATTGAACTGAACTCGTTGCCCTCCGGCCACACCACCTTGGCGGCTTCGGCGGCCGCCGCGGTGTTCTTGGTGGTGTCGCCGCGCTGGCGGCCTGTGGCGGGGTTCCTCGGTGGCACTTTCGCGGTGGCGGCCGGGGTTTCCACGCTGATCAACCAGTGGCACCGGCCCGCCGACGTCGTGGCCGCGTTCCTCGTGGTGGGGGCGGTCATGCTTCCGGCCGGCTGGTTGGTGCTGCGCACGGGAAAGCGCTGGAACGTCCAGGACGGCCGCGGTGGGCACTGGGCGTCGTCGCGTTTATGGCTTTTGCTGGCGGCGCTGGCGGGTATCGCTGCTGCCGCGGTTTCGGTGTATTCGCTATTGAAGATCGCCCCCGGTGTCGGCCGGGAAAGCAGCACCACCAATTACTTCTGGGCCGGCGTCTCCCTGATTGTTATCACCGGCTATCTGGCAACGGTCGCCGCCACCTGGCTATTCGACGTGAGCGCCCGACGGCGGCAATCGCCTTAGTCCCTGCCGGTCGCCGTCGTGTTCAGCCGCACCAGCTCGGGAGAAATCCCGGGACGCTTTTCAGGACGGCGCCCGATTTCACGTCCACGAGGTCCGTCCGGATGGGGGTCGGTTCGGGGAGGACAGGGTACTGGTCCCCCGTGTATTGGGGTGCTGCCGTTTCGACCGCGAGGTAGTCGCCGGCCGGTGAGATGCACGTGTCAAGGATGGCCGACCAGTCCGCGGCAGGCTGGTAAAGCTGGCGCGAGCCGTTCTTGTCGGCGAGGTTCACCACGGAGGCTTCCTTTCCGCCGTCGTACTTTCTCACTACCTGCGCGTACTGGCCGGACGTGCCGAGGACCATCGGCTGGCTCGCCGTGGTGGTGGTCCCGTTGGCGACATCGGGCACGAACGCGCCGGTGAGGCGGAGCGGCGTGGAGGTCCCGGTGGTGAGGTTGATGGTCGAATAGCGTGGCGGGTCGATGCCCTTTTTCAGTCCCTGGTCGGCGACGGCGAGTTCGTTGGTGCCGGGGACGAATCCGAGGATCCCGGCATGCGCTCCCAGAGGCGACACCTTGCCGCTTTCCAGCGCATCAATGAGGAACATGGACTGGTCGTCGGTCTGTGCCACCAAGGTGGCTGCACCGGGGACAAAGCGCCAGTCCGCGACCGAGACCGGGCCGTTGATCCCCTGGACGGCGCGCGGAGCCGTGGAGGGACTGCCCACGTCGTACACGAAGAGCGATTTCCAGTACTGGCCGGTGCCCGAGGACGCGGTGAAGGTGAAACCGATGAGGTGCTGGGAGGGTGCCGCATGGAGGTTGGCCACGGTTCCCAGGCTTGGCAAGGGAACAAGCGTTGGCGGCCCGCCGGTGAGGGGCACAATCTCGAGCGAGCTGGTGTTGTCATCGTTGAGCGTGACCACGGCGAGGGCAGTGGGAAGTGCGGCATACTCCTGGATGCGGGGGGCGCTGACGATGACGGTGCCCTGGTCGCTGCCGGACAGGCTCGTGCCGAGGATGGTGTCCGGCTTCTTGTGCCCTGTGTCGTCCTTGCCGGTATCCCTCTGCAGGCTGTACAACGCAAAGGCTGCGGGTGTCGCGGTGCGGGCAAGTGCCGAGGTGGAGTTGGCGTGCGGCAGCTTCGAAAGGTTCGCTGCCGTCAACCCGCCGGCAAGGAGGGCGAGGATCGCGATGGTGCCGTAGAGGCGGCGCGCGAAACGGCGTCCGGCCAGGAGCTCGGCCGCGGCCGCAATCGCGGCGGCCCGTTTGGCCGAGACGGGGCGGCGTTTAGTAGACATAGGGCTGCGCCGGCTGGGTGGTGGGCTTGATGGAGTCCGGCATCAGGACGATTGCCTCGCGGCTGGCCGCGTTGGGGTTGGCGTGGAAGCTGCTGGTGACCGTGACCCAGCTGTCGGTCTTGAATTCGTTTTGCCACCCGGGGTGATAGACGGGAACACCGATCGGCTGGGCATCGACCGCGCAGCACGTCACCACGAACCGGGTCACGAAAAAGAGGTTTGGATCTGTCGTGTCCGCGCTGATGAACCCAGTGACCGTGGCGGTCTTGTCGGCAAAAAAGTCCTGCCCCGCGCCCGACCGAAGCAACGATGCCCAGTCCCGCACGGTGAAGGAGGAATAGTCTCCTTTGCCCGGCAGCGCGGGAGTTTTCAAAGTAAGGGCGGACGCTGAGCCGTTGAGGTCGCGCTGGGCGACAGTCGCGGTGGTAAGGGTCGACGGCGGCAGGATCAGCAAGGCGACGACGGCGGCGATGATGGTCAGCACGCTTCCGGCCGGCCGCAGCCAGCCCCATCGCGAACGGTGCGCGTCGTCGCCGTCGTGCTCGTGGGCGTGGGCGTCGCCGGCGTGGGTGTGCCCGCCGTCGGGGGCGTCATTGGCGCCGGGGACCAAGGCGAAGGCCGCCAGGGCAAGCACCCCTGCGATGACGGCCATGATGACCGTGAACACGAAATACCGCGGATGGATATACAAGGCAAGCTGCCCCGTCAGGCCCAGCCAGATCGTTGCGACGATACCGATGAGGCTGAGAACCATGCCTTGCCAGCGGCCCACGAGCCGCCTAATGACCATAGTTGACCGCCAATCCGAGGACCGCGGCGCACAGTGCCACGAGCACGCTGAGCTGAAGGAGGGTCTTCGCGGTGAAGGTGGTGCGCATCAGGGCGAGCATTTTCACGTCGATCATGGGCCCGAAAACGAGGAAAGCCACGATGCCACCCGGCATGAAGGTCGCACCGAAAGACAGGATGAAGAAGGCATCCACGTTTGAGCAGATCGCCACGACGAAGGCGAGCAGCATCAACGCCAGGACGGACCAGACGGGGTTGCTGCCCAGGGCGACCAGCACTTCGCGGGAAACGGCCACCTGGATCAGCCCCGCCATGCCTGCGCCGATGAACAGGGCCGGCATCATTGCCCGCGTCTCCTGCGAGAACATCTGCACGCTGCGCCGCACCCTGCCGGCGGCGCCGCCGTCGTGGTCTGCCACGTTGCACGTTTCCTGGAACCGGGCGGTCAGCAGCTCCCCCGGACGCGGATGCCGGCTGTAGATCCAGCCGACGAGGTTGGCGATGAAGAAGCCGCCCAGGACGCGGGAAACCAGGATGCCGTTGTTCCAGCCGAACGCCTGCGCGGTGGTGACGATGGTGACGGGGTTCAGGATGGGCGCGGCGAACAGGAAAGTCATCGATTCCGCGACGGTGAGGCCCTTGACCACCAGCCCGCGGGCCAGTGGAACATTTCCGCATTCGCAGACCGGCAGCAGCATTCCCAGAAGCGAAAGGACCAGCCTCCGCAGTACCGGACTCCGTGGCAGGCGACGGAGCAGCATGCCCTCCGGTAGCCAGACCTGGACAGCGATCGAAAGGACAATTCCGAGGAAGACAAAGGGCAGGGACTCCACGACGACGCTGATCGACAGCGTGGCGAAGTCGCGGGCTGCGTTGGGAAGCCCGAAGGTCTCCGACGTGGACGGCGCCAGCACCCGCACGACAGCGAAAAGCGCAACGAGCACAAGGCCGACAACCAGCCCTGCAGCGGACTTCGACGTGAGAGCCCGGGCCGGGGTTCCGTGCTCGTGTTCCGGCTGTTTACGTTTGTCGACTGCAGGCAGCGCCACGGGCACTCCTTCCTCCATGGGGCCGGTCGGGCAGGCCTGACCGGAAGGGGCTGGCGAAGTCGACTGTACACGCGGGGTGCTTGCGCGACTAGCCCTGGACGGGGCCAGGGCACCGATTCGAGTAGAGCACTTTGCAAGCTACCTAGACGCATCGGAAGCACCACCTAAGGCAGCGTCAGGAAGCATGGCAAGAACAAGTATTGACCACTCGTTTCAACGGCTGCCCGGGGTCGTAGCCTCGCATGTACGTGAGTGTGAATAAACAACCGGCACCGAGTGCCACCGCTGGAAACCCAGATCGGACTCCCCTTTCGAGCGGCACCTTCTTGGCCCACCAACGAGGGATCACCCGGCTGCCTGTGCATTACCTAGCCTGGGGAGGAGTTGACCATGAGTACCACTAATGACCAGCAAGGGACGACGGAATCGCCGCGCGAGGGCCGCACACGGCCCCAGATAACCCGATTACGGCCCGGTAAGCACTTTGGCAAACGCTGGACCGCTTTCGGCAGCACGGCGCTGGTTGTGGCCGGCCTGCTGGCCGCGGTGGGATTCGCCGCTCCTGCACATGCTGCCCCAAACACGGTAGTGTCGCTGACGTTCGATGACGGCAACGCGGACCAATTGACGGCCGAAGCCACGATGAAGAGCCTGGGCTTGGTCGGCACGTTTTTCATCACCACCGGGTGGATCGACCAGCCCACCTACCTGACCACAGCCAACCTGCACCAAATCTCCGCCGACGGCAATGAGATCGGCGGCCACACCGTGACCCACCCGGATCTTGTGTCCCTGATCCCCGCTGAAGCGACACGGCAGATCTGTGACGGGCGCGTGGCGCTGATGAACATGGGCTTTAAAGTCACGAGTTTCGCCTACCCCTTCGCATCCGAAGACGCGAACACCGAAGCCTTGGTAAAGGGGTGCGGTTTCAACAGTGCCCGCGGCTTGGGCGATGCCGCCAGCAAGGACCCAGCCTCGGCGACGCTTCCCGCGGCAGACACCATCCCCCCGGCCAATCCCTACGTCACGGCTGCACCGGATGAGGTAGACAGCACCTGGACCCTGGCGAACCTGGAGAACCAGGTGACCCACGCCCAAACAACCACGGGCGGATGGGTCCAGCTGACCTTCCACCACATCGCCATCGGCACGGACCCGACGCTGACCATCACCCCGACCCTGTTCAACCAGTTCGCCACCTGGCTGGCACAGCAAAAGGCGGCCGGTACGGTCGCGGTTCAGACCGTGGACCAGACCGTCGGCGGGACCCAGCAGCCCGCAGTTGCTGGCCCTGCTGTGCCACCACCGCCAGGGCCGGGAGTCAACATGATCCAAAACCCCAGCCTGGAAACCTTGGTCAACACAATCCCGCAGTGCTGGGCAGCCGGCGGGTACGGCACCAACACCCCTGCCTTCTCCATCGTCACACCCGGCCACACCGGCACGAACGCCGAACAGCTCACCCTGACAGGGTGGGTGTCCGGGGACGCGAAACTCCTGCCAGCCCTGGACCTAGGCGGCTGCTCGCCGACAGGTATACCCGGACATACGTATCAGCTGAAAGCCTGGTATAAATCCACCGCGGCAACCCAATTCGAACTCTATTACCGGGTCGGCAACGGCTTCTGGACATACTGGACCGCAAGCCCACTGGTCGCCGCCGCGGCGAACTGGACCCAAACCACCTGGACCACGCCTCCCCTGCCGGCCGGCGCCTCAGGAATCAGTTGGGGCCTGAACATCCAAACGAATGGCACCATCACCACCGACGACTACGAGATGTACGACAACGGTGTCTCGTTCGCCGACATCCCTTCGACGTATCCGTTCTACAACGAGATCACCTGGCTGGCCACCAACGGAATCACCACCGGATTCCCGGGTCCTAACGGAACCACCTTGTTCGAACCGCTGCAGTCGATCAGCCGGGAAGCGATGGCCGCGTTCCTCTACCGCTACGAGGCCAGCCCGGCGTTCAATGCCCCGGCGGTATCCCCGTTCACTGATGTTCCCACCTCGGACCCCTTCTACAAGGAAATCACCTGGCTGGCCACCGCCGGCATCACCACCGGGTATCCCGGGCCGAACAACACGAAAACCTTCCACCCCTTGGATTCGGTGAACCGGGATTCGATGGCCGTGTTCCTCTACCGTTTGAGCGGCAGCCCAGCCGTGACCCCGACCACCGCGTTCCTCGACGTACCCGTCAGCTACCCGTTCTACAAGGAGATCAGTTGGCTCGCCTCCACCGGCATCACCACCGGATGGCCAGTAGCCGGAGGATCGATTTACCAGCCACTTCAACCCGTACACCGCGACGCGACCGCCGCGTTCCTGTTCCGCCTCAACGCCAAATTCCCCCGGCCCTGACGGGAGGGGCGCAATATCCGACCACCTTTGAACAACCTTCCAGTCCGGAATCCCCGAATTTTCGAGGATTCCGGACTGCTGAGGTGTTCAAAGGTGGTCAGATCTAGAGGTTCGGCCCGTTGAGCGCTTCCGCCCGGTAGAGGTTTTCGATGATGGTGTCGGCTTGGGCTGGCCCCATCTTGGGGTACATCGTGCGGAGTTCCTTCACCGCAGCCTCATGTCCGCGGTTGACATGGATGACGCGTAGCCAATTGATCTGCAGTCCGGAGAGGTGCACCCCGACCTTGGAAAACTGTCGGTGTTCGATAATTCGCCAAACGCTCACGGCCGCCTGGGCGAGCGCCAGCACAATGATCAATGGCGCAAAAGTCTGAAGCTGCCGTGGCCAGGTGAAGAACATGGCAGTGAAGATTAGTGCGATCCACAGCGAGCCGGCACCGAATTTCTGCCATCTGAGCCAATCGGGAAACCGTCCGGGGCGTAGCGGCGGGATCTCCAAGAGGTCCGTCTTCTCTGCAGGTGCTACGGAAATGACAGCCGATCCAAGCAGTAGGGTGCCCATCCACAGATATGGGCGACCGGGGTCTGTGATTTCGGGGAGGGAGAGAAGCTCGGACACCATCACCGTGGCGGGCAGGATGAAAGGAAGGGCATCGGCCGCCTGCGCCCGCATCAGCGCCATCGGTTTGGACCGTCGGTCCCATGACAGGATGACGACACCCCGAATCAGGCCAATGACGCCAATGTAGAAGGCCAGGAAAACGATCCTGCCGTTCTGTGGTCCAGCCGGCGCTGTGGCGGCGAGCCACATCCCGGCGCCGCCTTCAAGCAGCAGGGCGCTGCCTGCCACGATGGATACAGGTTTCGCATTCCGGATGACCCGCATGAACTGTTCCTCACCGCCGAGGCAGTTCCCCCTGCGATCATCGAACGCCAATGCTTCGCAAGTGTCAACGATTCCGCCTCCGGATCGCCCGGCTCCCCGACTTTCGCTTTTGGACATGAATGCCCGACGGCGGCAGTCGCCCAAGTGCCGATGTCGAGGCGTACCCTGATGCTATGGGTGCCGAAGTCCTGGATCTCAGGCTCACCACGGGCATCCGGATTCCGTGTCTTGTCCAGGGCGACGCCGATGCGAAGCCGTTGTTGCTGTTACATGCCTGGGGTGAATCCCATCGTAGTTTTGACCGCCTTGTGCCCCTGCTGAGGGGCTTCAGGGTTTACGCGCCCGACCTCCGAGGGCAGGGCGACGCGGAGAAACCCGAGCACGGCTATTCACTGGTAGAACAAGCGGAGGACGCCATCGCGTTCCTCAGTTCCGTTGGTTGAGGTTCACGAGCGGGTCACCCGCTTGCGGGGGCCGCCCTCGGCACCAGTGCGCGCAACCGGAGCCGGGCAGGTTCCTCGACGTACTTGAACAGCAGGTGGGTGGCCAAGGCAATCCCCAGCAGGCACGCAGCCGCGAGCAGGTTTTCCGCCAGCGGACTCGCTCCCTGCGGCCAGTCCCTGATGAGCCAGTAGAAGAGGTAGATGAAGAACATGTGGACCAAGTACAGGCTGTAGGAGCTGTGGCCACCGTACTGCAGCCACCGCGCGGACAACGCCGAGCGGAGCCAGCCCCGGGTCAGGCTGAGCAGGGCGATGAGCAGCGGGAAGGCAAGCACGGCCAGCCGTCCCGGGCCGGGTTTCCCGGCCGTCGCCAGGAAGACGACGACGGCGGTCCCGGTCAGGAGGGCGCCGGGACCGGCCAGGGCAGGATTGAACTTCATGCGGTCAGCGTTCCGTGCGGCTATGCACGCAAAAGCGCCGGCAACGAAGCAGCACGCGATCCGCAGCAGCCATTCATACGGTTGATGCTCGGTGGTGGCGATCGGCAGGTCCGGACCCCAGACCGCCGTCGGCAGGAGGACGAGCACGGAGGCGGCCACTGCTGCGAGCGTATGCAGCCGGCGCAGCCGGAACAGGACCAGTGCGAGCAGCGGGAACGCCAGGTAGGCAAGCCACTCGGCACTCACCGTCCAGCCCGGGCCGAACCAGCTGGCGCCGTCGGTACCGGGTTGGAACCAGAGGTGCATCATCAGCAGCTGCTTGGCCAACCCCCACGGCGACAGGTCCGGGGCCTGGGTCTGGAGGGACCATTCCCGCACGGATTCCTGCGCGGTTCCGTACACGAACCAGAGGCCCAACACGCCCACCACCAGTGCGAACGCGGGCCACATCCGGGCGAACCGGGCCCAGACGAAGTCCGCTGCAGCCCGCCAGCGGAACCGTGGGCCCAGCCGGTCAAGGTATGTGTAGGTGATGATGAAGCCGCTGAGCACAAAGAACACATCCACGCCAAGGTCGCCGTTGGCAATGATCGGGCGGAACAACTCATAGACGGGGGCGAGGAAAGTCTGCTGCATGGCTTGAAGATGGAAGAACACCACCCACAGCGCGGCCACAAAACGCAGTGCGGTCAGCGTCGCGAGATCAGGCCGGGACTGCTTCGGAGCGCTCGTCGGCAGGTGATTCTCCGGCCCGGAACCAAGCGGGGGTGCGCTGTCTGTATCGGGATTCCCAGCGGTCGGATTCGCAGTGGGGGCACGATGCGGAGGCGAGATGACTGAGAACATCCAATTCACCATACCGGACGCACCTGACCGGAGTCTGGGAGCTCCCTACCCAACTAACTCGCAGTAGGTGTCGTTTTCAGCCCTCAAAACGGCATCTACTGCGAGTCAGTTGGGCCCTAGTAGTTCCTGCGGTGCTTGAGCTTCGGGAGCGCGACGGCGAACACCGCCGCCGCGGCCACGCCCAGGACGCCGGTGGCCCAGACGCCCGCGGCGAGGGACACTGCGGCAGTGAGGGCGGAGAGCAGCACGGGTCCGCCGGTGGCACCGGCGTCGGAAATGAACCGCCACAAGCCGAGGAATTGCCCGCGGCCCTTGTCCGGGGAAAAATCGGCTCCGAGCGTCATGATGAGTCCCGAGCTGATGCCGTTCCCGAAGCCGATCAGGAGCGAGGCCAGCAGCAGCCCCACGAAATCGGCGGACGACGGCATCAGGAACAACGCAGCGCCCATGATGAGGGTGGACGGCACAGCGACCCACATGCGCCCCTTGCGGTCCATGAGCTTGCCGGCCGGATAGAACACCAACATGTCGATCGCGCCGGACAGCCCGTAGATCAGCGATGCATGCGTTGCGTCCAATCCCAGGTGTTCCGCCCACAACGGGATGACCACTTGGCGTGAGGCGCGCAGCGCGCTGAGCAGCAGGATTCCGGTCCCGACAGTGAGGAACACGCCCGCGTGGGAAACCGCGACGCCGCGGAGGGTGGGCTCGGGACCCTTGGGCCCGCCGTCGACGTCGTCCGGCAACACGAGGTCCGGGATGGTGAGGGACAGCACCGCGGCGGCTGCCATGCCCGCCACGCCAACCCAATACGCGCCGCTGATCCCGGCGAACTGCATGACGGCCGCACCGACGAACGGGCCGATGAACACGCCGATCCGGGTGACGCCGCCCAGGGTCGAGAGTGCGCGTGCGCGGTAGATGACCGGGACCGCTTCGGTGAGGTACTTCTGGCGGGCAAGGTTGAAGACGCTCGTGGACATCCCGACGACGGTCATCGCCGCGGCGAGCAGCCAAATGCCGTTGTGCGCAAGGAGCGGCGCGAATCCGGCGGCCAACAGGGCAAATGCTCCGGCGGCGCCTGCTGCAACGATGGCCCATCGCTCGCCGAACTTGATAGTGATGAGCGATGCGGGCAGGTTGAAGAACCACGACCCCAAACCGATCAACGTGACCACCAGCGCGGACACGGCCACTGAGGCGCCAAGGTCTCGGGCGGACAACGCCACCACCGGAAGCACCGCGCCTTCGCCGATACAGAAAAGCAACGCGGGCCCAAAGGCGGGCAACGCAATGCTGCGGAGATTGAAGGGTTGAAGGGTGCTGGTGGTCGTCATCCCTTTCATCCTAGGACGCCGCCTCCTTTCCGACGCGCCAAATATCTCTCGCGCAGGGATTTCCGGCTGCGTCAGGCATTCCGCGCGTCATAGGGCTCCTCGCGGACGGCGCCGGGGCACGCCTCCCGCCGCCAGCTTCCGTTCGAACACGCCAGGCGCCGTGAGTTCTGCCCACACCCAACGAACGACGCCGGCCCCGGTGGCGCGGATCCGGTCCTCGCGCAGTTTCTCCTCGACAACGGCCTGAGCGGCAGTCCGTCCCTTGAGGAATTCCGGTTTCAGGTACTTGTCGATGCCATCGAACTCCCCGGCCACCCGCACACCCCTCCAATAGAAGTCCGAATAGCCCACGAGGCCCTCTTCGTCGCGGAATTCACGTTGAAGAACCGGGGCCTCGAATCCGGCGACGTGCATCAACGCCCGGCTGTAGGATTCCCCCGCAGATCCGGACAAGGAATCCGCGAAATCGACCGCCGCTTGGATTCTCCGGATGGCCGCCGCCGTGTAAATTGCATCCGCTCGCTCCAGAAGGGTCTCTTTCGTGATGGCGGGCAATCCCCGTTTGCGGTCGGCTTTGAGCACATGATCGAGGGGAGCGATGGCTTCGACGAACGGAGTAAAAGCCGCCAGGTCCAGTACGGTGCGCACCCTGTCAGTCACCAGGAGTCCCTCGCAGCGATATACCTTGAGACCAGCGGGGTCCGCATAATGGCGGGTTATCCCGGCGCGCGAGCGGCCGCCATCGTTCTGGAGGGTCAGGGCCTGCACCGGATGATGCAGGCCTATGGTGGGAATCCCCCAAACAGACGCCGCCGAGTGCCTCGCGAATATGGTCCGGGCACTGGAAGTTTCGGCCGCAGCGCTGATCCGGACACGGTATTGTTCCCACGGTTTCAGCGCCGCCCACGCAGAGCCGTCAACGTACGCACCTTGGCGGACGCGGTGCAGGGCACCCGCTTTTGCACTCCGGGCGAGTTCCTTGAGGCTCGTTCCGAGAAAAAGGTGATCTCGGCTAAGGATCAGGCGGGGCAATTGGTTCATGACTAAGAAGCTGCCACGTGGATCGCGGCCCGCGACAGCACCGGATTCCTCCATGTGGACAAGTCCCGGGACATCATCCCGACGCGTCCCGTACCTGACGACCCCGTTTTGTCCCTGCGCCCACGGAATTCCGTCAGCGTCAGGAATTTAGCGCAGCGCCTACTTCAGGAAGCTCGCGTTGAACGAGTTCAGGTCCACGTTGATGCCGTTCAGGGTGTGTTCGAACTTCTGCTGGATCCCGACGCGCATGGTGCTTGCCGTGTTCCAGCCGCCGTACTGCACGGGGGCCGGTGCCAGGTAGTTCGCGGTCCAGCGGGCGTAGTTGAGGTTGCTCGTGTCGGTATCCCAGAGGGGCACATCCGAGAATGCGGTGCTGTTGCCCATCAGCCCGGGCCACATGCCGCTGCCGCTGTAGATCACAGGCCGCACACCCAGGCTCCGCACACCATCCACCATGGCCCTCGTCACCAGGGATCCGCCGGGTTCGATGTCCAGGGCGAAGAACTGCAATTGGGACACGTACGGGCCGGCGGCCTTGATCCCGTTTTCCCAGCACGACGCGTCACGCGTGTAGACCGCGATCTTGAGTCCGGCGTCGAGCGCCATCTTCAACTGGGCCTGGGTCTGTTGCCACGGGGTGCACGTGCCCCAGGCGGTCGAGTGCATGACGTACAGCCGGAAGCCCTCGGCGTAGGCCTGCCGGAACCAGTTGGGGTCGGTGATGGCTGCGGTGGTGTCGAGCACCTTCACGGAACCAGCTTGGGGCACGACGACGGCGGGCGCCGGCGCGGCGGCAGGCTGCGGAACGGCGGGAGGTGCTGGAGTCGGTGCGGCGAGCGGCGCTACCTCAGCGGCGGGTGCAGCGTTCGCGATCGGTGCGGGGGCGGCGTCGGGCGCTGTGTCGGCGGAGGGGTGAGTGCCGGTGGCACCCGTCAGTCCGAGGAGAAGCACGGCAGCGAACACGAGCATGAGTTTTTTGGGAATCAAAGGAGGCTCCTGGGTGCTGGCCTCGGGTTCAGAAACGGGCGCAGCGGGGTGTCATGAAGGCACGGGATGTGGTGCACCATGCCCGGGCCCAGTTCCCGGTCATGGCGAGGATGCCACGCAAAAGCGAACGACGTCCAGGTGCAACTCTAGGGAAATCAGGGCAGAACCGACAATTTGCAATCCACGTAGTAGTCGAGTAAAAGCAGCCACCTACCCGCGCAAGACCAAGTAGCGAATAGAGTGTCGCCGGCGTCACGCCAGGCAATAACTAAGTAGCCCCACCCAACTGACTCGCAGTAGATGTCGTTTTGAGCCTTCTAAACGACATCTAATGCGAGTCAGTTGGGCGGGGCCGCCGAAAAGGGAAGGCGCTACACGTACCCGTCCACGATCGCGGCCGCGATCTCTTTGTACGCGCGTCGGGTGTCGGGGCGCAGGACGTCCAGAGTGACCAGGTCACCGTCGGCCACTCCCCTGTCGTGCGGCACGGCAATCAGCTGGCGGCAGATCCCGGAGAGGTGTTCCTCGATGGCGTCCTTGTCCACGCGGGACGACACCTCGTCCTTGTCCGTGATCACCACGATCGCGTTGCGGGCGAGTTCTTCGTAGCCGTGGCTTGCAAGCCACTGAAGGGTGCTGCGGGCACGCTTGGCACCGCTCACGGCATAGCCCGCGGCGATGATGAGGTTGTCGGCCGATTGCAGGATGCCGCTCATCGCATTGTGCGTCACGCCGGTGCCGCAGTCAGTCAGCGCAATGGAGTAGTAGCCGGAGATCAGCTCGCGAATCCGCAGGTATTCTTCGGCGGTCAATGAGTCCGAAACTTCCGGGTCCTGTTCGCCGGCGATCAGGTGCAGCCGGCCGGCGTGGTGCATGTACCGGGCCAGCGCCGTGAGTGAATCGACATTGTCGACGTTCTTGAGCAAGTCCGTGATGGTGCGCGGCGTGGCCTTTTGGTAGATACCCTCGCCCAGGGCGCGCTCGACAAGGTCGCCCGAATCGGGGTTGGCGTCGATGGCGCACGGCGGGTCGCCGCGGAATTCCGCCAAAGTGAGGCCCACGCCCACGGTGGTGGAGGTCTTGCCGATGCCGCCCTTGAGGCTCAGGACGGCCGTGTTGTAGCTGCCTTGGAGCTGGCGGGAAATGCGCCGCGCCAGTTCGTCTTCCTCGCGCTGCTTGGCGCTGGGCCCGAGATTCCAGGCGCCGCCCGTCAGCTTGTAGAGCATGCCGCGGAAGCCACCGACCGGTCGCGGCTTCTGTTCCCGCACGAAGGAACCCGGCGAAGAGATGAAGTCGGAAATCGGAGCATTGGCAGCGGCGGCGCGTCCGGCCCGTGCGGAAGCCGGGGAAACAGCGCCCGACGCCGGTGCTGCCGCCGTCGGGATCGCGCGGCGTGGCTCCGCGGGGCTTGCGTCAGCGCTGGTCGAGTCTGTTACGGCCCCGGCGGACGCGTCGGCGGCCGCTGCCGCTTCAGCCCAGGATCTGCTTTGGAGCGGGGCAGGAGTGGATGCAGGTGCGTCGGAATCGTTCGGCGTAATGATCGGCATGGTTCCCGTCCAGGGGTCACCCTCTTCGCGGCGGCGATCGCGGCGTCGACGAAGTTCGGGCTGCCCTTCGTTTGATGCAGCGGCGCTGGCTTCGTTGTCCACAGAATCCGGCATGGTCTTGTCCCCTAGGACTCGCAGCGTTGTGCGCCGCGGCTCTCGTTTAGATTGCTTCAACCAGCAATTCTAGGTGGCTACGGCCTCAAACCTGACATATGGGCCATGCCGCGCAGTTCGGACCCCGGTTTTGAGCCTGCTTTTGGGCCCGTGCCGGTTTCCACGGGTGCGAGGGTGTCCGGGGCGGGGACATCGCAACTTGTGCCGGCGTCCGTGGAGCAGACGCCTGTTTCGGGCAGCTCCAAGTGGACCGTGTCGGCGGCGGCCTGGTCGCCTGCAAGGGACGCTGCCACGGAACGGACTTGTTCGTAGCCGGTGGCCAGCAGGAACGTCGGGGCGCGGCCGTAGGACTTCATGCCCACGATGTAGAAGTCCTTCTCCGGGTGCGCCAGAACACGGGCGCCGTGCGGGGGCACGGTGCCGCAGGAGTGGAATTCGGGGTCGATCAGCGGGCCGAGCTCGACAGGTGCCTCGACCGCTGGGTCCAGGTTGAGGCGGACTTCGCGCAGGATGTCCACGTCTGGCCGGAAACCGGTGCAGGGAACCACGACGTCGGCGTCCAGGGTGCGGCCGTCAGCGGCTTCGACGCTCACATGGGTCTCCAAGGTCTTGAGCGAAGAGATACCGAATCCGGCGTGCAGTTCGACTTTTCCGGCCTCGACCAGGCGGCGGAGCCGGGATCCGAGCTGCCCGCGCGCGGGCAGCCCATCGGCATCCCCGCCGCCGTAGACCTTCTCCGCCGACGCGCCCCGGACGGCCCACAGGATCGTGGTTCCGGGTTCGTCCTTGGCGAGGTCGGCGAGGTTGATCAGGGTGTTCGCCGCGGAGTGCCCTGCCCCGACCACGAGGACCCGGCGGCCCGCGAAGGATGAGCGGTCCCGGCCCATGACATCCGGCAGGGGCGCAGAGATCCGGCCTGCGGCGGTGTTCTCGCCGATGGCCGCCAGGCCCGAGGCGCCGAGCGGGTTTCGGGTGGACCAAGTCCCCGAGGCGTCGATGACGGCTGCCACGGTGTGGTCTCGGATTTCGCCGTCCTCGTGTTCGACCCGCACAACGAATGGCGTGGTGTCGCGGTCGCGGACGTGGGTTTTGTCGAGGCCGGCACGGGTGACCGCTCTGACGCGCGCACCTGTCTGGAGACGGGAGCTGATGGCCGGAAGGGCGGCCAAAGGCGCGAGGTAGTCGTCGATCAGTTCCCCGCCGTACGGGAGTGCCGTGAGGCGGGGTGCTTTCCAGCCGGACGGCTCAAGCAGGCGAACGGCTGCGGCGTCGAGGTTGAACCGCCACGGTGAGAACAGGCGGATGTGCCGCCATTGGTCGATAGCGGCGCCCGCCGTCGGGCCTGCTTCGAAGACGACAGGTTCCAGGCCGCGTTCAAGCAAGTGCGCGACGGCGGCCAGGCCGACAGGTCCGGCGCCGATCACAGCGATGGGTAGTTTCTTCATTGAATCCAATCCTGTCCTCTGTTTGATCCGTGGCCTCGCTGCGTGTCGTTACGTGGCAGTGCTGAGGGACTCGATCAGGCCCTCGATGCGGGACTTGATCTCGTCGCGGATCGGGCGGACGGCTTCGATGCCCTGGCCGGCCGGGTCTTCGAGGACCCAATCCTCGTAGCGCTTGCCCGGGAAATAGGGGCATTCGTCGCCGCAGCCCATGGTGATGACGACGTCGGATTCCTTCACCGCCTCGGTGGTGAGGATCTTGGGGATCTCGGCAGACATGTCGATGCCAAGTTCGGCCATGGCTTCGACGGCGGCCGGGTTGACCTTGTCCGCGGGCTGGGAACCTGCGGAACGGACCTCGATCCGGCCCTCGCCCAGGGTGGTGAGGAAGGCCGCGGCCATCTGGGAACGGCCGGCGTTATGGACACAGACGAAGAGGACGGAGGGCTTCTTGACGGTCATGAGAGGACCTTTCGATCGGATGCGGAGGCGGGCGCGGAAGCGGGCGTGGGCACAGGCGCGAGCAAAGGCAACGAGGCAACGCTCGGATAAAGGGCACGGACAAGGAAAAGCCCGACGGCGCCGCCCACCAGCTGGGCGAGGATGAACGCCGGCGCGGAGCTCGGGGCGATGCCGGCGAACGTGTCGGTGATCATCCGGGCCACGGTGACAGCGGGGTTGGCGAAGCTGGTGGAACTGGTGAACCAATAGGCGGCCGTGATGTAGCCGCCGACAGCGAAGGCAACCCTGTCAGGCCGCCCGGAGCGGATGGTGCCGAAAATGACCAGCAGCAATCCGGCCGTGGCGATGACTTCGCCGAGCCACAGCCCTCCCCCGGCCCGTTCATGCGTGGAGAGCGTCACGGCATCGAGGCCGAACATCAGGTTGGCGAGCACGGTCCCCGCCAGGCCGCCGGCGAACTGGGCAGCGACCAGTGCCAGCGCGGTGGGCGTGTCCAGGATCCCCAAGGCGCGTTCCACCAAAGTCACCACAGGATTGAATGATGCCGAGACCGGCTGCAGGGCCAGGATCAACGCCACGAGCGCGGCACCGGTGGCGGCGCTGTTCTGCAGGAGCTGCAGTCCGACGTCGTTCGGCGACAGTCGCGAAGCCATGACGCCGGAGCCCACTACGGCCATGACCAGGAAGGCGGTGCCGGCGAACTCGGCCACGGCCCGCCGAACCAGCACACTCACTTGGCCTGTCCCCCGATCAAGGCCGCCAGGCCGGACAGGGCATCGGTACGGGCTCGGTAGTAGACCCAGACACCGCGCTTTTCGCGTTCAAGGAGGCCCGCTTCGTGCAGGACCTTCAGGTGGTGGCTGATGGTCGGCTGCGACAGCTCGAAGGCGTCGTTCAGATCGCAGACGCAGGCTTCGCCGCCCTCATGGGACGCCACGAGGGACATCAGCCGCAGCCGCACCGGATCACCCAGCGCTTTCAGCAGCGGCACGATTCCTTCGGCTTCGGATTCCGACAAGGGCTCCCTGGACAGCGGCGAGCAGCACGCCACCGTCTGGACGGGCGTCAACTCCAATGACATAGACACACGTAAATATTTACATTCGTCAATGTTTAAAGCAAGACCGTTTTATGCAAGGCCGTCTAACGCTAGGCCGGACCGTCGTCAGCGATCGCGGCCGCCGCTGCCGTGATGCGGTTGGCCATTCCCTTGAAGATGACACCGTGGAAGGGCAGGACTGCCAGCCAGTACAACCGTCCGCCCAGGCCCTTGGGGAAGAAGACTGCCCTCTGACGGTAGAGAGCTCCGCCGTCGGCTTCTTCGGCGCGCATCTCCAGCCAAGCTCGCCCGGGCACCTTCATTTCCGCGCGGAGGCGCAGCAGGGAGCCGCGGTCGATCTGTTCCACGCGCCAGAAGTCCAGTGCGTCCCCCGTGTTCAGCCGGGTGGGATTGAGCCGGCCGCGTCGGAGCCCGACTCCTCCGGCGATCTTGTCCATCCAGCCGCGCACGGACCAGGCCAAGGGAAACGAGTACCAGCCGTTGTCGCCGCCGATGCCTTCGATGACTTGCCACAGTTGCTGGGGGGTGGCGGTCGTGAGTTGCTGTTGGTTGTCCTGGTACACCAGGTGGCCGGCCCATTGCGGGTCGCTGGGAAGCGGATCGCTCGGAGCGCCGCGAACGGAGGAGTTCTGCCAGCTGGTTTCGACTTCTCCGCCCGACTCGCGCGCCAACGCCAGGCGAAGTGATTCCCGGTATCCAAGCAGCACGGCGTCGGGCGGCTCGATGTATTGGTGGATGTCCTGTTCTCCGACCACGCAGTTCTGCTGCAGGGATCCGATCAGCGGCACGGCCAGGGAGCGGGGTATGGGGGTGACGAGGTTGACCCACTGGGATGCCAACCATGGGGTCAGGACGGGGAGTGCAATCACCGGCCGGCGCCGCAGGCCGGCTTCCGCGGCGTAGCCGTTCATCATCTCGTCGTAGCGGAGGACGTCCGGGCCGCCGAGGTCGAAGCTGCGGTTGAGTGAGGCCGGGAGTCCGGCGGCTGCGACCAGGTAGTACAGCACGTCGCGGATCGCGATCGGTTGGACTTTGTTCCGCACCCATCGGGGAGCCACCATAAGGGGCAGCACTTCGGTCAGTTGCCGGATCATTTCGAAGGACGCCGAACCGGAACCGATCACGACGCCGGCCTGAAGCACTATCGCGGGCACCTGCGGTTCCGCGAGGAAAATGTCGCCCACTTCCTTGCGGGATCGGAGGTGCCGGCTGAGCGTTCCTTCCGGGTGCAGCCCGCCCAGGTAGATGATCCGTCCGGCACCGGCGTCGGCCGCTGCCCGCGCAACGTTGCTAGCGCAGAGCCTTTCGGTCTCTTCAAAGGACCGCTGGCCCGATGGACCCATCGAGTGCACCAGGTAGTAGATAGCGCCGGCTCCGGCAAAGGCCTCGCGCAGGGAGTCCACGTCCTCCAGGTCGCCGATCATCACGTCCACGCGGGCTGCCCAGGGGACATCCTTGAGCTTGTTCGCGTGCCGCACCAGGACGCGGACGTCGTAACCGGCGTCAAGCAGACGCGGGACGAGCCGTCCGCCGATATAGCCGGTGGATCCCAATACCACTGCAAGTGGATTCATTGTGCCCCTTCCGATGCGTTGGAGCCGGAAACCGGCGTCCTATGCCAGCGTAGCCCTACACCGATCCGGCCCGTTTCCGGCGGTCGTTCTTGCCGCGGAGGTCGCGGTTCAGGCGGCGGTCTCCGTGGTAGAGCAGCGACTCCCAGTCGACCTGTTCCGGGGTTTTGGGAATGATGGCCGGCGGCAGCGCTTTCGCCTTCTTGGGCGCGACGTACAGCCAGTTCAACACGCCAAGGTACATGTCCACTCCGGAGTTGGCCAGCCCGATGTAGGCCCGGATCGCGCCGGCGGCCATGACGGCGTTGAAGGCAGCGAATGCCGCGTTGCCCCAGTTTCCCAGTTCCCAGTTGCGCCAAACCGTCAACAAGGAGAACGCGACGATCAAGTAGGGGGCCAGGACGTAGAGGGCCGGAGCCGCGGTACGGTCCTTGACCTTAGGGGTGCGGACGAACGGAATCTTGTCCCCCGTGAGGGCCTGCTGGAGGGACTTCAGGACGCCGGCAAGATTGACCGGCAGGAGAACCAGGTTGAAACCATAGATCCGGAAGATGTCGCTGAACCGGTGCCCGCAGTCCCGCAGGTCGCTCCCCATGGCCAGGAAATAGGGCAACGCGGCAAGGAAGACCAAGGGGCTGAGGAGGCGGCTGTCGTAGGGGTACGCGAGGAGGAACAGCAGCCCGAAGCTCGCCCAGGTGATCGAGGCCATGTAGTTGACCCGCAGGAGGATTTCGCGGAAGAGGACCGGCCTGGCTTGGCCTCGGCGCTTGCGGATCTGCTCCCAGAGTTTCGGCAGGATCAACAGGCCACCGTTGGCCCAGCGCCGCCTTTGCACCACGAGCGATCCGAAGTCGGGCGGGGTGGCGCTGTAGCTGAGCCTCTCGGGGTAGTTCACCAGGGTCCAGCCATGCTTGCCGAGGTCCACGCTGGACTCGGTGTCCTCGATGACGGTGCGGTCCTGGATGTAGGTCCTGACTTCAAAGCCACCCACCGTGGAGATCTCGACGATGTCTTCCAGCGCGCGTTTGCGGATCACGGCGTTCGCTCCCACCCAGAACGTGGCGCCGTATTGGGTCATCCCCTGGTGCTGGATGTGCTGGATATCCGTGGTGGCGCCGGCGATGCGTTCGATACGGGTAGGCGCTCCCCGGAAGGAGGAATAGGGCGTCTGGGTCACGGCCACCTGCTCGTTGCCCGGGGATTCGAGGAGGTGGACCAGGCGGAGGCAGTAGTCGCGCAGGAGCATCGAGTCCGCGTCCAGGGTCAGGACGTACGTCGTGTCGGGGATCGAGAGCGCATCGCCGTCGTCCATTCCCCCGGGCCGCAGGACGGTACCGTCGGCCGTGTGTTCCGGATGCCAGGTCCCGCCCATAAGCGAGAGGTAGGCGTTCAGGTTCATGGCCTTGTTGGCCTCGTGGGAGAGGCTGGCGAAGCGCTTCCGCTCGAACGTGGACACCCTCGCGTTGAAGATCCAGGTGAGCCGTGCGTAGAGTTCGGCGATGCGTTCCGGGCTGGGCGAGGCCTGCTGTGCCCTGGCGGAGGTAAGGGCCAGAATCACCAGTCGTAGTTCCCGGGCAAGGCCCATGAGGACCAGGTCCACGAAGAATTCATCCACGTGGTCCTCGACGGACTCGGTCTCGGCCATTGCTTCGAGCCACTCGGCAGCGTACTGGTATTCGGCGATGAGCCGCTCCACTTCGGTGCTGGCGTCTGGCCCCGCTTCCAGGCCGGGTTCTTGATCACGACGACGGCGGTACCTCGCGTAGGCGTCGTTGACCCTCGCCGCTGGTTCCTTGAGGGTTTCCGTGATCTGACCGGCGAGCGCGCGGGTGGCTTCCAGGCGCCCCAGCACCTCGGGGTCTTCCGGGAAGGGCGGGTCGTCGAGCAGCAGCACGACGCTCAGGTCCGGGAATTCCTGCAGGACCGCGGACCACATGGTGCCGCGGACTACTTCCGGTTCTTCTGCGTAGGACGGGATCAGCACGGTGATGCCGTCGGAGTAGTCGAAGAAGTGCCGGTCCAGTTCCCCACGGGGTACGCGGCGGTGGGCGCGAAAGCGTGTCAGGGCGGCTTGGCGGGCGGTGAGGTACATCAACGCCGAGAACGTCAGGAAGGACACCACCACCAAGTAGGAGAAGGTTTCGGCGCCGAAGCGGAAGCCGGCGCCGGGGTTGTCCACCAACTGCTTGAGCACCGTCGTGACCACGTAGCCGAGCCAGGCAAGGATGGTGGTGAGGACGCCGATCCGGCCGAGGACTATTTTCCGCCGCGATGGTGCCGGATGGACGATCGAGAGCGGTTCAGATCGTTTTTCTGCGCCCCATTGACGCTTTCGGACTTTTGCGGACTGCCCGTCCGCCGTTCCCTGCTCATCGGGCCGAAGCAGCACGATCTGATCCGACATGAATCCCCATTCGCGGTCCGTGTGCCCCCAGTGGGCACGCGGCACAATGCAGGCGTAATGTGACGGCCCGCACTACAGTGCGCCCCTATGATAGGCGAACGACGTGGAGTTGGGATAAGACTCGTGGAAATGCTACGCCAAGCTGCGGAGCTGCCACTCGAGTGAGGTCTTTCCCGGACATCCGCGACGTCCTATTCGAATCCTCTGGGGGTATTTCTGTGTCGAAGCGCTTTCCCGGCCGCCGGCTGTCCGTCCTGCGGCTGGGCATCCTTTGCGTCATCGTGATCGCGGCGGTCACGGCGGGCTACCTCGGCCTCCGCAACGTTCAGGATGTCAGTGCCGCGGCCTCCATGCCTTCGGTGTTCTCCGGCTACGTGGACGTGACGGCGACGCCGCGGTTCGCCTTCGAGGACCCGGCGGTACCCAGCGCGAAAGCCGTGGTGCTGTCCTTCGTCGTCGCCGATCCGAAGCGGGACTGCGCACCGTCCTGGGGTGCCGCTTACAGCCCGGACCAGGCAGCCTCCGATCTCGACCTGGACCGGAGGATCGCCCGGCTCCGCCAGCTTGGAGGGGCCACAGCGGTTTCCTTCGGCGGAATGAACAACAGCGAACTCGCGGTTTCCTGCAAAGACACGAAAGCCCTGACCGACGCCTACCGGCAGATTGTTGACCGCTACGACGTCGCGACGATAGATCTCGACGTCGAAGGCGTCGCCTTGGGTGACACGGCCGCCGCCGACCGACGGGCGCAAGCCATTGCCGCCCTTCAGAAGGAACGCACGTCCAGCGGCAAGCCCCTCGCCGTATGGCTTACCCTCGCGGCCGACCCGAACGGCCTCACGAGCCAAGGCCAAGGGATCGTGGCTCATACCCTCGCTGGCGGGGTGGAACTCGAGGGCGTGAACATCATGACGATGGACTTCGGCGCCAGCAAACCGGCGGCCTGGAGCATGTCCCGCGCCGCTGAATCAGCTGCGGATGCTGCCCACGGACAGCTTGCCGCCCTTTACCGCGACGCCGGAACTGACTTCGGCAGCGAAACCCTGTGGCGTAAGCTCGGCTTGACCGTCATGGTCGGGCAGAACGACATCGCCGGCGAAATTTTCACCCTCAATGACGCCGCCACCATGAACAGCTTCGTCAAGGACAAGGGCCTCGGCAGGTTGTCGATGTGGTCCATGAACAGGGACAGGACGTGCAGCCCCAACTACCCCGATTTGAGCAAGGTTTCTGACAGCTGCAGCGGAGTAGTCCAAGGCTCCCAACTGTTTTCGGCCACCCTTGCCAATGATGTGGCGCTGCCTACGTCCACTGCGGTTCCATCGTCCACGGCTACTCCTTCGAGCGGTGCCACGGCTTCCATCACCGATGATCCGGCAACAAGCCCGTATCCGGTGTGGAGCGCCTATGCCGCCTACGCCGCTGCGGACAGGGTGGTGTGGCACGGCAGCGTCTATGAGGCAAAGTGGTGGACCCGCGCCGATGTCCCGGACAACCCGGTCCTGCAGGGCGGTGCCACCCCGTGGAAACTCGTGGGTCCGGTGCTCCCGGGAGACAGGCCCAGCCCCAAAGCAACGGTGCCTGCGGGAACCTTCCCGGCCTGGGTGCCGGAAACCGTTTATCACAAGGGCGACCGCATTCTCTTTGAAGGATCCGCGTTCGAGGCCAAGTGGTGGACTCAAGGCGACAGCCCGGAAGCCGCAGTCCAGGGCGCCCCGGACTCCCCCTGGGCAAAATTGACCCCAGCCCAGATCTCCACTCCATCCCCCACCGCGCCGAGTTCCTGAACCTGAACTTACGCGCGAACTGGCAGCCCGCTCCCTGCGGGCATCTACTGCCAATTCGTGATGGAGTTTTACCGGATCATCGAGTCCGGGGGCATGGGGAAGGGATTGCCACCAACACGGTCAGCAACCTGGTGCAGCAAATGGTGACTGCGGGCCTGGTCGAACGCACCCCTCGGCCGGGTGACCGCAAAGCGGGACACGGCCGTGGCGGATTGGCGTTATGGTTCCTAGCGTCGCAGGGCGATGACGACGACCACCACGGTCGCCAGAGCGAGGATTCCCAGCCCCACGTACGCGAGCACGTGAAGGCGCTGCTTCCGAATTTCCCGCTTCGATTCGCGAGCCGACAGCCCAATCATCTTGTTCCCCATACCGGGAACAGTACGCCGCAATTGTTTCGCTCGGGCAACAAACGGGATAACTCCCACGAAGTTCCCAGACGGCAGCCTCTGGCCGGGATTTGTGGCCCCTTCGCCTATAATGACATCTGAATACTTGTTCATACGTTGGAGGTCCCGTGGCTGCCCGTGAAGCCGTCGATGAATGCGGCGTGAAACTTGTCGACCCGGACAAGGTCGAACTCGTCCGCGCGTCCCTGCCCTCGGATCATGACATTGCCGAGCTTGCTGATGTGTTCTCGCTATTGGGCGATCCGGGACGCTTGCGTCTGTTGACGTCCCTGCTGGAAGGCGGGGAACTGTGCGTGTGCGACCTCGCGGCGACGACGGCGATGAGCGAGAGCGCGGTCAGCCACGCGTTGCGGCTGTTGCGCGCCCACCGGGTGGTTTCCGTTTCGAGGCGCGGCCGGATGGCTTATTACCGGCTGGACGATGCCCACGTCCGGATGCTGCTGGACCTGGGCCTGACCCACACCGGCCACACCGTCGCCGTTCACCCCGAGCGCACGGCTCGTTCCAAGAAGGACAGTGCCCAATGAGCACCAACCACACCCACGACTCCCCAGGCAACACAGCCAAGCACCACGGCCACAGCCACGCGATAGCGGCGGACGCGGACCGGCGCTATCTGGTGATCGCGTTGGCGTTGATTGTCGGGTTCATGGTCGTCGAGGTGATTGTCGCGGTCGTCTCCGGGTCCCTGGCGCTGCTGTCGGACGCCGGGCACATGCTTACCGACGCCGGGGCGATCGCCGCCTCGCTGTGGGCGATCAGCCTCGCGGCCCGTCCGGCGCGGGGAATCTGGACGTTCGGGTTCAAGCGCGCGGAGATCCTCTCCGCCGCGGCCAACGGAATCACTTTGCTGGTCATCAGCGCCCTCGTGGCCGTGGAGGCCATCCACCGCCTCGTTGATCCGCCACCGGTCGAGGGCGGTCCGGTCCTGGTCGTCGCGATCTTCGGGGTGATCGTGAACCTCGTGGCGGTGTGGGTGCTGGCCAAAGCCAACCGGTCCCGCCTGAACGTGGAAGGATCCTTCCAGCACCTCCTGACCGACCTCTACGGATTCATTGCGACGGCGATCGCCGGGCTCGTCGTCCTGACCACCGGTTTTACCCGTGCAGACGCGATCGCTTCCCTCATCGTGGTGGCCCTGATGCTGCACGCCGCGTGGGGGTTGCTGCGGGACTCCGGGAGGATCCTCCTGGAAGGCGCACCCGAAGGTGTGGACCTGGACCAGGTCAGGAAACACCTGCTCGAAACCGGGCATGTGCACGATGTCCACGATCTGCACGTCTGGACAGTGACCTCGGACCTGCCTGCTCTCTCCGCGCACGTTGTCCTGGACGAGAGCTGCTTCCACGACGGACATGCCCCGCTGATCCTTGATGAACTGCAAAGCTGCCTCACCGGGCATTTCGACGTCGAACACTCCACCTTCCAGCTCGAACCCGCCGGCCACGCCGTCCACGAAACCGGAACGCACTGATGACCACTCCCCTGCCTCAGCAAGGAACCAAGGACCGCGTGATCTTGTTGCGCCGCGGGTTGCGGCTGGAATACGCGACCCTGGGCTGGAACGTGGTGGGCCTCGGCGTCCTGGCAGCCGCCGCCATCCAGGCCGGTTCCCCGGCACTGGCGGGTTTCGGCCTGGATTCCCTGATCGAGATCTTCGCTTCGATCGTGGTGGTGTGGCAGCTCAAAGGTTCCCACAAGGAGCGCGAAGCCCCTGCGATGCGACTGATCGGGATAGCCTTCGCAGTGCTAGGCGCCTACTTGCTCATCCAGGTGGCCGTCGTGTTTGCCACGGGAGTCCGCCCGGCCACCTCAGTTCCGGGGATCGCCTGGACGGCGCTGACCTTCGTGGTCATGCTCGCCCTGGCGTGGGGCAAAATCCGCACGGGGCACCGCATGGGCAATCCGGTGCTCAGCGCGGAAGGAAAAGTGACCCTCGTGGACGCCTACCTGGCCGGCGCGGTGCTGGCCGGGCTAGCACTGAATGCCCTGTTCGGCTGGTGGTGGGCCGATCCCCTGGCGGGAGCCGTGATCATCTATTACGCAGCCCGGGAGGCCGGTCACGCCTTCAAGCACACCGCTTAGTGCTGCGCTTGCGTCTCCTGGAGCCGCTTGATGAACCAGCGTGATTGCTCGGGTCCGTAGGGAAGCACCGGGATCGCTTTGGTAGCGTCCGACGGCGTGTCCCGGATCGACTGCCTGGCCTGCCGGACCGCTGTGGACATGGTGTTGGCCATGGTCTTCACGAACTGGTCGCTGCACGGCTTGCCGTGGCCGGGGATGAGGAACTCGTAGCGGTGGCGCAAAGCGGAGATGTGCCGCAGTGCGTCGGCCCAATCCTCCGGGTAGGAGTCCTCGAACGAGGGATGCGCACCTTGTTCCACGAGGTCACCGGCGTAAAGGGTGCTGGGCGTGCCGACCAGGAGGTCGCCGTCGGTGTGGCCACGGCCGAGGTAGAACAGCGTCGCGGTGAGGCCGCCGAGGTCAACCAGCACAGGCTGGTCCTTGACGATCGCGTTGGGAATGACGATCTCGACGGCGTCGCCCTGGCCCGCGGCCATCTCAGGTTCCGTGGCGGCGACGAAGCGGCGCTGGTGGTCGCCGTCGTCGTCGATTGTCGCCGCACAGTTGACGTGCCCCCAAAACTCCGTGACGCCGTCGTCGGCAAAAACGGCGTTGCCGAAGTAGTGGTCGTAGTGGGCGTGGGTGTTCACGACGACGAGCGGCAGCTGGGTCTTTTCGCGGACGGCGGCGAGGATCTGCTTGCCCTGGCGGGGGCCGCAACCGGTGTCGATCACCATGGCTCGTTCGGTTCCTACAACGAGGCCCGTGTTGAGCAGGCACCCTTCGGTCTCCAACACGTAGTTGTTAGGGCCGACTTCGAGCCATGCTGACATTGTTTCTCCGTCTGATGCGTTCCGGCAGTGTTCAGGCCTCGATTCTACCCACGTGGAGCTGGGAGGATCGGGAGCGCCTTTCCTTCCAATTGAGATTTCATTCCAATGCACGCCTGCTGGATTGTTCGCCTGTAGTATTCCCCTTGTTTGCAGGTCCCGGGCTCGGGGGGGAGCTAAAGGCAAAGGAATGATTTCATGTCGCCGCGAAAACCGTCTCATTTTGCATTGACCGACGCCGGGTTGCGGGCCAGCGGGAAGACTGTCGAGCGGCCGCTCAAGCAGCTGAGTGGGCTGCGCCGCCAGGTCCTGGAAATCATCGATGAAGTCTTGTCGGACTCTTCGCAGGCGACGGACGCTGTGCGTGAGCAACTTCGCCAGCACATTGCCGCCCACCCCGGGCATCCGGAAGAGGCGTTGCTGGAGCACTTGTCTGAGCTCAGGTCGGAACAGCCGGACCAGCAAGGCGGGCAGCAGCGCGAACAAAGCGAGCCCGGCGAGCAGGACCAACCCGGCGATCCGGCCCCGCAGGGCGAGCCCGAGTCTCAGCACCCAGGCAGCCCGCGGCTCGAAGCCGTTCTCAGGGACCACATGCTGATGACCGCCTTCCAGCCCGTTTTCGACCTCAGCACCGGCACGGCTGTCGGCGCCGAGGCTTTGACCCGATTCGTCAGCGACAGCGGAGACCCTGCGGATTTCTGGTTCGCCGAGGCCGAGGACTCGGGGCTCCGGACGGATCTGGAATTCGCGGCGTTGGAATCGGGGCTTGAGGCCGCGCTGAAGCTGCCGCCCCACCTTTTCGTGGCGCTGAAGCTTTCCGACGAGGTCTGCCTGGACCCGCGTCTTCCTGGGCTTTTCGAGCAATCCCCGCTGGCGCCCGGGCGGGTGATCCTTGAAGTTTCCGGGAAGTTCCCCCAGGATCAGGCTGATTCGCTCGACGCGGCCGTGGCTCCGCTGCGCAGTGCCGGCGTGCGCTTGTGCATCGAGAACACGGGTTCCTTCTTCGCCGGGGCCAGCCATATTCTTCGGCTCAAGCCGGAGATGATCAAGCTGGAGCGGAATCTGACTGCAGGCCTGAACCTGGATTCCCTCCGGCAGGAACTCGTCGCAGCGGAGGTCGCGTTCGCACGGGAGATCGGGGCGGTCTTGACTGCCCAGCGCATCGAAACCAAGGACGAGCTGGACACTCTTACGGGCCTGGGCGTCACCCTTGGACAGGGGTATCACCTTGGGCGGCCTTCGGTCCAGCCCCGCGAATGGGCCAAGTGGGGCGGGAAGGCGCGGCATCTCGCTTCTCCCGGCGGTCGCGGCCGGACAGCGAAGACCTGACAGGCCGCGCAGGACTCGGGACGTCTCAGGCGGTTACCGGGCGCTCCGGGCCTCGGTGCTGTTCGATCAGCCAGGAGGCCATCTGTTGGGCTCGCTTCGACGCCAGGACGTCGCCTTCGGTGGCCGAGATGATGGATCCCTTCATCAGGATGTGCCAGGAGCGCGCGAACTCCTCGGTGCGTTCCAGTCCGGCTTCTTCTGCCAACTCCTGGATGTGCCCCCTGATCCTGGCAAGGTAGCCGATGCTGGCTTTGCCCAGGGGATGTTCACGCCCCATTTCAAGCAGGACGTTGATGAACGAGCACGCCTCAAAATCCTCCCGCTGGAACCAGTCGCCGAAGACGTCGAAGATCGCGAGCAACTGCTCCTCGGGGGTGTTTCCCCGGTTCCGGGCGTCGGAGATGATCAAGTCCACGGTCCAGATCTGGTCGCGAAGCGCCAGGAAGGCAAGCACCAGATCGTCCTTCGAGGGGAAGTGGCGGTAGAAGGTGGCCTTCGCTACTCCTGAACGCTCGATGAGCTGATCGACCCCCACCGCGCGGATCCCGCGGCGGGAGAAGAGTTCGTAGGCGGCGTCCAGGATACGATCCACCGCGTCATCACGGGTGGTCGTTTGTCCGGCTGGCAATGAAGACGAACCGGGTGCTTCCGAGGCATCTGGCGTACTCATGGTGAAAGCAATCGTACTCGCAGAGCAACCAGACAGACCGGTCTGTCAGACCCCATTTTTCGTTGACTCGGCACAGGCAACCCGCGACGTCGGGGCTCCCCTCTTGCTTCTCTTGCGGCCTTCTGCTTCTCTGGCACTACCGGGCCGCCGCCGCGCTAATTCCGGTGTGGGCCGCGGCCGGCTGAAGGGACATGGGACGCTATGACTTCTCTGTGGCTAGACGCCCGCGAGGCTTCCGCAGTTGCGGGCCCCGATGAATTCATGCCAGGGAACAGTTACGACGCCGTCGTGGTCGGCGCCGGGATCACGGGCCTGGCCACGGCCCTCATGCTGGCACGGACCGGCAGCAGCGTGCTGGTCCTCGAGGCCCGGCACATCGGGGCGGTCAACACCGGCAACACCACGGCCAAGTTGAGCCTTTTGCAGGGCACTACGCTGTCCAGGCTCCGGAACCAGTATTCGGTGAACGTGGTCCGCGCGTACGTTGACGCGAACAGGGCGGGCCAGAAGTGGCTGCTCGATTACCTTGAGGGCCGGGGTGTGCCTTTCCAGTACCGGGATGCCTACACCTTCGCCACTACACCCACTGGCGCGGAACACCTCGTCGCCGAAGCCAACGCTTCCCGGGCGTGCGGGCTCAACGTCAAGTCCACCCGCGAGACCGGGCTGCCGTTCGACGTCGACGCCGCCTTGCGGCTTGCGAAGCAGGCCCAGTTCAACCCCATGGACGTCCTGGATGCGCTGGCTGCGGATGTCCGGGCCGCCGGCGGCAGCATTGTGGAGGGTATCCGCGTCATGAACGTCCGCAACGGCGATCCCCTGACGGTGGTCACAAGGAAGGGCGAGGTCCGCGCCCGCAACGTGGTGCTCGCCACCGGGACACCCATCCTGAACCGCGGACTGTACTTCGCGAAGCTGCGGCCCAATCGTTCGTACGCCGCCGCGTTGCGGCTGCCGGACGGCATCAGCCCGCCTCCCGGAATGTACCTTTCCGCGGAGCCGCCCACCCGCTCGCTGAGGGACTATCCACTGCCCGACGGCGGGTCGTTGCTTTTGGTGGGCGGGTTCGGTCATGCGGGTGGCCGGGCGCCGTCCACGCAGGTCCATGTGAATGAGCTCCTCGGTTGGGCCCAACAGCACTATCCGGGGGCCGAGGTCACGCACACGTGGGCTGCCCAGGACTACCAGGCCGGCAATCTCATGCCGTTCTTCGGCAGGCTTCCCCGGGGCCACGGGAAGATCTTCTTCGGCACCGGCTACAACAAGTGGGGCATGACAAACGGTGTTGCGGCGGCGCTGGATATCACTGCGGATATCCGTGGCGAAAAGCCGGAGTGGGCCCGCACGATCCACCACCGGATCACCGGTGCCCGCGGGGCGGCGTCGACGATTTCGCTCAACGTAGAGACACAGCAGCAGAATTTCCGGGACAAGGCGGCCTTGAAGAAGAAGCCGGCCATCACGGAGGAGACCAGCCCCGCCGAGGGCACGGGCGTCACAGGACTTTTCCATGGGAAACCCGCCGCTATCTGCACGGTGGATGGCGTGGTGTGCAGGGTGTCGGCAGAATGCGCGCACTTGGGCGGGATCCTGCACTGGAATGACGCCGAGAAGTCCTGGGACTGCCCGCTCCACGGCTCGCGCTTCTCGGCCGCGGGCAAGCTGCTGGAGGGTCCGGCGACGCACAATTTGTTCAAGCTGCAGTAGGGATTGGCGGGAAAAGCGATGCCTTCGGAGCCGCACCCCGAGATGAATGGATTTAGCAAATATACTGAGTGGGCACCTAGTCCTGCCCGGGGGCGCGTGCGGTCCTGAAGGAGTGTGTATGGCGCCCAAACGCGTTACTTTGGCAGATGTTGCAAAGCTCGCCGGACTTTCGACCACGGCCGCCTCGATGATCCTCAACGGACGTCCGGATACCCGGCTGTCCCAGGATGCGCACGAGCGTGTGCTCGCGGCCGCGGCCGAACTGAACTATCGTCCCAACGTTGCGGCAAGAGGGTTGAGGACGCAGAAGACACGGACCATTGGTTTCATCTCGGACCGTGTTGCCACCACCAGATTCGCAAGCGGCCTGATTGAAGGTGCTCTCGCGGCGGCGGGAGCGGCCGACCATGTCATGCTCGTCCTTGAGACCGGAGGCGAAGCCAAACTGGAAGCCTCGGCCCTCGAAGCCGTACTCGATAGGCAGGTGGATGGAATCGTCTTTGCCTCCATGCGGGCCCGCGAGCTGTACATTCCGGAACTACCGGCCGGGACGCGTTCAGTTCTCTTGAACGCCACGAGTCAGGGGCACGCTGTCAGCGTATTGTCCGACGAGTACACCGGGGGGAGAACCGCTGTTGAAGTGTTCGCCCGTCACGGCTTCACCGACGGGGTGGCCGTGCTCGGGTACTCCGAAGAGGCCGAGCACGGCCTGTTCCGTTCGGTCGCCGTCAGTCGGCGGGTGGACGGCGTCAAGGATGCCCTCGCCGAACACGGAATCGACGTCGCCGTCTGGGAATCAGTCTGGCTCTGGGACGCGGATACCGGATACGTGGCGGCGAAGAAGATCCTGCGTCGGCATCCGGGCATCCGCGCTCTGCTGTGCATGAACGACCGGCTCGCCTTCGGCGCTTATCAGGCGATTCAGGAGAAGGGCCTTCGAATTCCGGACGATATTTCGATTGTGTCGTTCGATAACGACGAACTGGCCTCATATCTGCGTCCGGGCCTCACTACGGTTGCCCTCCCCCACGAACAGATGGGCAGGCATGCGGTCAGCTTGCTGCTATCCGACGATGCGGCTCCAGGCGAGCGACTGGTGCCCATGCCATTGATTGAGCGTTCATCCGTCATTGATTAGGGTTCCATGATTCTTCTCAAGGCGCGCACGATGGATGTCGCCCGGGGATCGTCCTGGTTTTCGAGGGTGTTCGTGACATAGCCGAAGCCGACGTTATGCACGGGATCCGCGAAAGCGACTTGACCGCCCGCGCCGTCGTGTCCAAACGAAGAGGACGTGAGGAACTCCCGTCGTGGAGACGAGAGCATGAACCCAGTTCCCCACCGGGGGTACGGGCCAGGAAGCCACCAAACAGGCTCTCCCTCGCTCTGGACCTGGGTCATGTCGTTGACGACATCGCTCTCCACAAGGGTCACGCCCTCCGTCGGAGCCACTGTAGCTGACCAGATCGTGGCGAGTGCCGCGGCCGTGGCGATTCCGCCTGCGCCCGGAACCTCGGCCTGATGCACCTCGGGCGAGTCGAATCCTGCGCCTGCGACCACCAGCTCGGGCGGGAAAGCCGTTCCCAGCGTCATCGCCCGGCCGGCCCAGTAGAGATCGTCCTCATCCGGTTGCCGGGTGCCGCTCGCAGGCGCATTCCGGATGCTGTCCCCCGCATTGAGTCTGGCCACCAGCGGCTCCACCGACGGCGGGATCCCGATCCACGCGTCGGCGCCCAACGGACCACTGACGGACTTTTGCAGGAACGAGCCCACGCTGGTACCGGTAATGCGGCGGATGACCTCGCCTACGTACCAGCCGTAAGTCAATGCGTGGTAGCCATACGCCGTTCCAGGCTTCCACAGCGGTTCCTGCGAGGCCAGGACGGACACAATCGACGGCCAGTCGAGCGCGGTCTCAAGGCTGATGTCTTCCCGGGGCGCCGCAAGCCCGGCACGGTGGCTCAGGAGCTGCCGGACTGTGATCGCCTCCTTGCCGGCAGCCCCGAACTCCGGCCAGTAATCGGCAACCGGCCTGTCCAGCCCGAGCCGGCCTTGGCCAACCAGCATGGCAGCAAGGATTGCGACGAGGCCTTTCGTGCAAGAGAAGATCACCGTCGGCGTATTACGTGCCCAAGCACTTCGCCCGTGCCGGTCGGCGAGGCCTGCCCACAGGTCGACGACCGTCTTACCGCCGACCCTGATGTTCAGCGCAGACCCGCCTTCGCCGTCGCCGACGCTTGTGCGGTAGGCATCGGCGACCGGGCCGAAGCCATCAGCCGCGAATCCATTTACTTCATTCATGTGCATCTTCTCCTGGGGAATCGGTGGAATCGGGGTGCGACGCTCAACCTTTCACGCCGGAACTTGCCACGCTGGCGACAAAGGATCTCTGGAAGATCAGGAAGACAACAAGCACCGGCAAGACAAAGAGGACTCCGAACGCTAGCACCGGTCCCCATTCCGGCGGCTGTGCGTTTTGGAAAACGCTCAGCTCCAGCGGAAGGGGCCGGAGTTTGGTGTCGGTAATCATGAGTACTGGCCAAAGATATTGGCCCCACTGGCCCAGGAAGGTCAGAATGGCTACCGTCGCGTAAGCTGGCAGGCTCATGGGGGCCACCACTTGGAAGAGGGTCCGCACCGGTCCGGCCCCATCGATCGTTGCCGCTTCTTCCACCTCCACGGGGATGCTGAGGAAGTACGTGTAGAAGAGGAAAATCGAGAACGCATTGGCCAGGAAGGGCAGGGCCTGGACGTATAGTGTGTTCCGTTGGCCGGAGAGCATGTAGTAAAGAGGCAGTGCCACCGCCTCGAACGGGATGATTGTCATGATGGTCACCAGGAGGAGCACGATGTTGCGTCCCCGCCACTTCATGCGCGCCAGCGCGTAGCCGGCGAGTGAGTTCACTAGCAGACCTCCGAGTACAACAATGGCGGTAACCGCCAGGGAGACCCCGGCGAACTGCCACACATATCCCGTGGTGTCGTTGGAGAACCGGTTAAACACGCCGGCATAGTTGTCGAGCGACAGGTCCGATGGAACCAAGGCGCTCAGGCCGCCCAGGACTTTGTCACCAGGCCTGAGGCTTCCGACCAACAAGTAGTACACGGGAACGAAGAAGATCAGGCCGAAGAAGACGAGCAGTGCATAGCGTCCGGTCCTCGAGAGCAGCCGGGACCGTTTGATGCTTCGGACGCGGGTCATCGGATGCTTCCTTCCTGACGGACGAGCCGGCGTTGGATGACGGCGACGATGGTGACAATGACGAGGAAGACCACGGCCATGGCTGCGCCTTGGCCGATGTTGTTCTGGTCATAGCCGGTAGTGATGACCTGGTACATCATTGTCTGGGTCGATTCGATATCAACGGATCCGCTTTGGCCGAGAAGGTACACCTGGTCAAAGAGGCGGAAAGAGAAGACCGTGGTCAGCAGTGCCACGAAGATGAGGGTGTTTCGAATTCCGGGCACGGTAACGTGCAGGAATTGACTCCATCGTCCAGCGCGGTCCAGGGAGGCAGCCTCATACAGGTCATGGGGAACAGCCTGCAGTCCCCCGAGGAGGATGATCATCTGGAAGCTCACGCTCTGCCAAATCGACATCACGATGATCGCCCCCATGGCAGTTGCGCTGCTTCCAAGCCAATCGTGCGGACCGACGGAACCGCCCGTGAACAGCGAAATTGCGGAATTCAGCAGGCCGTGGTCATCCCGTGCGAAAATGAGCCGCCACACGACGGCAACCAGGGCCAGCGGGAAAACGAGTGGCATGAAGAACATTGTGCGGAACACGGCCATGCCACGGAGCTTGCCGTTCACCAGAAGCGCTAGTCCCAGGGCGAGCGCCGTCTGGACAGGCACCACCACGGCCGCGAAGGTGAAGTTGTTACCCAGCGAATGCAGGAAGGCCGCGCTGATATCAGGGTCGGTGAAGAGCCTTGAATATTGCTCCAGCCCAATGAATCGTGGGGCCCGGGTGCTATTGAGCTGAAGCCGGTAGAACGACATCGCGATGGCGCCAAGGAACGGGATGGCGAGGAAAACGGCGAGAAGGATGAGCGCGGGGGCGGCCATCACCGGGCCCATGATCGCATGGGACGAGAGCCGCTTTCGCCGCTGGGTGGGCGGCGCCGTCCGCCTGGCCTGGGATCGAATAAGAAGAGTCATAACCTAGCCTTCGACGGTTACCGTACGGGGTAGGCAAGCCCACCCCGTACGGTAGCGATCACTTGTAGTTGTTGTTGTCCGCGAAATCGCGGTCGATCGCCCGTGCGGCTGCCTGGAGACTTGCAGCCACGTCGGCCCCGCCCCAGATGGCGGTAAGAGCCTTGCCGAACGATGACGTCACCACCGGATAACCCGCTGTCACGGGCCGCGATACGGCAACGCACTGCTGGGACAGCCGATCCTCTGTGGGGCAAGCTGCGTCGAGTTGGTCCCGCAAGAAAGCCAAGGGCTTGCCCGCTCCGTAAAGCGGAGAGGAGGCTGCGGTGGTTTTCGTCGCCGGCGGGGCCCCGTTAGCAGCGGTGTAAGTGGAAACGACGGGGTCGCTCATGAGGAAGTCAAGCAATTTGCCTGCTGCCGCGCCGTTCTTCGTGTGCCCTCCGAGGCTCCAGGCGATCGTTCCGGAACCGGTCTTTGCTCCCTTGCCGAAGTTGGGCAGCGGGCCCACGACGAGGTCGTTCCCGAGTGCCTTGGCATAGGCCGGGTACATCCAGTTGCCCATCCAGTTCAGCGCCACCTGACCGGACTGAAAGGCCGTGCCGTCACCGTCGGGGTTGGTGAACTGTTTCCACGAGGCGAACTTCTTCAGGGCGTTCACCGCAGTGTCCGAATCAAGCGCACCGGAAGCTTTGCCGTTGGCTATCATCGGTGTGCCGGCAGACCACAGGACCGGAGAGAAGCCGTAAATGCCGTATTCGGAGCTCAGTCCGTTGTTCTCCGCGATACCGAGAGGCTTGCCGTTGGGCACGACGGCGGAGAGCTTCTTGAGGACCTCGGTGAATTCGTCCGCAGTCCAGGCCTCTGACGCGCTCTTCGGCATCGTCACCCCGGCTTTGTCGAGCAGCTTCTTGTTGCCCCACATTGCCAGACCGGAGTTCATCATGCTCACGGCGTAGAGTTTTCCGTCCACGGTGTTCTGGCCTTTGACGGCGTCGGTCTGGTTCTGAACGGTGGCCGCTGAGACGTAGTCCGACAGTGGAGCGATCTTCTGCCCGTAGGCCAGGTTGGCGATCTGCGGCCCGTCGACTTCCAGGACATCGGGAAGGTCAGCGGGGCTGGAGGTCTGCAGGGCCTTTGCGAAAGAGTCAGCTGGCAGGAACTGCATCTTGACTTTGATGTCCGGGTGGGTGGATTCGAAGTCGGAGACGATCTTCTGGATCGCCGTGTTCTCCGCGGACTGGCCATCCAGCGCCCAGACCTTCAGGGTGCCCGTGCCGGACCCTGCCGAAATGTTCGATGCCGCCGACGGCGAGTCGGAGGCCGATGGTGCGCCGCAAGCCGCCAAGGCGACCGAGACGAGGGCGGCCAGGCCGCCCGCTGCGATGCTTCGCCGCCGCGGATGCGGGGTTGAGCGGAGGGTACTTAGTGTCATAGCTGGTGACTCCTTCGTCGTGTGAGATCTAAGGTTGAAAAATTTGCTAAATGGTTTTAGCCATGGTTTCGGACCTCTCCCAGGTTGTCAAGAGTGGTCTTTTTTGTTTCAGGGTGTGACTTGGCAAGAATCTCGCGGGGCCAACTCAGTCCCGCTGGACGGTGCGGAGCGCGTCAATAATCTGCGTCGCGCGATCGTCGCCGGCTTCCATCCAGTTGGTGAGGAAGGCAAACCCGGTGCCCGAATCAGGGTCCGCGAACGCTACCTGTCCGCCCGCGCCATCGTGGCCGAAGCCTCGAGGGCTGAGGTAGCTGCGGACCGCGGAGTCGAGCTGGAATCCCGCGCCCCAGCGCGGCCACGGACCGGTCGCATGGTAGACCGGCGCGCCTTCGCTCATGGGCATGAGAGCACGCTCAAGCGTCGCATCGTCAAGGATGCGGGCACCTTCAGTTTCAATGACGGTTGCAGACCAAATAGACGCGAGGGCACGTGCGGTGGCCACACCTCCGGCTCCGGGAATCTGGGCTGCCCGCACTCGCGAGTCGTTGAAACCGCTGGCGTCCCCGACGAGCTCAGGTGGCAGCGCACCCCCGAGAGTCATCGCCTGCAGATTCCATCCATCCGGCATCTCCGCAAGCGCGCGCCCGGCCTGCGCTTGGCTCTCACTCACTTGGACGTGCGCGACTCGATGCGCTTCCGAGGTGGGTAGCCCGATCCAGGCGTCCCCGGTCCACTGAGCGGTTGCGCGTCCGAAGTGGTCGCCGATTGACTCGGATGTGACACGGCGGATGACCTCTCCGGCGAGCCACCCGTGCGTGATCGCGTGGTAGGCATAGCCGGTGCCCGGTTCCCAGAGCGGGTCCTGCAGGGCCAGCCGGGAGGTCACATAGTCCCAGTCGAGGATCTGCTCGGTAGTGAATGGAATACGGGGAGCCGACAGGCCGGCCCTGTGGGCGAGGAGCTCTCCGACCGTGACATTCCCCTTGCCCGCCGTGGCGAACTCGGGCCAGTAGAGGTGAACGGGGGCGTCGTAGCGCAGCCGGCCTTCCTGGACCAGCCGCGCGGCAAGAATCGAGACGAGTCCTTTGGTGCAGGAAAACACCACGGTAGCGGTGTCTTGCTCCCACAGAGATCCCGTTCTTTCATCGGCAACTCCACCCCAGAGGTCCACCACCGTTTCTCCACCGACGAGGATAGCCAGGGCCGCACCCATGGTAGGACGGCCGTCGAATGCTCGGATGAAAGCTTCAGCCACCGGCTCGTACCCAGGTGCGACGGTTCCTTGTGTCTGCGTATGCGTCACTTGACGGCCTGCCGCTCTTGAAGCTCTGGGGCGAGCACAAAACCGTGACCATTCCATTCCACATCGCGCGGATCGGAAATGCGCCCGACGAAGTCACCCGTACCGGAAAGGTTCTCGAAGGCAAGAAGAACCGGACGCCCTGAACGGTTATGCACGATCCGACCACTGTAGAGGTGCTCGTCTGCCAGAAGGCTGGCCTGGTCGAGGTCGAAGGGACCGAGCGGTGAGGCTGCAGGGGCGAGCCATATCCCGCCTGGTAGCCCGGCCCGGGGCCCGGCGAGATGACTCCCGTCGCATGAAAAAAGCAGCCAGTCGCTCCCGGACAGCCCGACAATCTGGGGAACTTCGAGGTGAGCGAACCCGGCACTTCCTGTCAGCGCGGTGCCCACACTCCAGTTTTCAAGGTCGTCGGAACGCGCGTATCCGATAACGCCCCGGTTTCGCTCGTCGGGTCCACTCCGGCCGCGGGCAGTGATGACCATATGCCAGGATCCCGACGCGCTCTGAAATACCCAGGGGTCGCGCCAAGCTTCTTCGTGCCAGACGCTGTCGTCCAAGGTTTCATAGCCTCGCGGATCAGCATTCAGGGCGAAGTCAGCGGACTTGTGCCAGGTGTGCAGGTCGCGAGAAACCGCTACGCAAATGGTCTCGATATTAGTGATGGCGTCCGGACGTAGGAATCTCGAACCGGTGTAGAACATCCGCCAGAGCCCATCATCGCCACGTACGACACTTCCCGTCCAGGTTGCCGAGGCATCCGGTTCCGACGGTCCTCCGTGGACGAGAACCGTGCCGTGGTCCCGCCAAGTATGCAGATCCGCGGAGGTGGCATGGCCGATGGATGCGTTGCGGTGTCGAAGCTCGGGGTGGCCGAGCGATTTCGGGGCCTGCAGGTAGTAGAGATGGTAAGCCTCGCCATCGTCGGCGATCCAGAAATCCCACACCCAGTGGTCGTTCTTTGCGAATGTCATCGAGCGAACACCTGCTGGCGCGTCGCATCGAAATCTCGGCGCCGGGGAGCAATCGAAAGCATGAAGGAGTCCTTGTCTTTATCCGAAGAGTTGCCCGAAGAGGCGGTTTAATTCCTTGGCTAAAACCATTTAGCACCATATTCATGTCCAACCAGCAAGATGTCAAGCTCCACGGAGCACCTAGGTCGCGCTGGTTCCGTGGCGCCGCGCAGTCAAGTCGAAAGGCTGGTGCGATACGAGGAACCTGCAACCCGGCAAAAACTACGGTGACAAGGCAGTCCTGAAGGAGAAGCCGTCCATCACGGAGCAAACCAGCCCTGCCGAGGGCACGGTCGTGACCTGGCTCTTCCATGTGAAACCCACGGCTATCTGCACGACTCGCGCTTCACGGCCGCGGGCAAACCGCTGGAGGGGCCGGCCACGCACAATTTGTTCAAGCTGCAGTAGGGGTTGGCGGGCTGGAACTCAGCGCGGGTTGAGGCCCAATCGTGCCGCCAGCTCGCCGGGGCGGTTGAAGCGGTAGAAGAATGGACCGAGTTCTCCCCTGTCCAGCGTTGAGGTCAGGGCGATGAGGCTTTCCAGCAGTGGAGCCTTCGTCAAGTCGCCGAGGTGGATCGGCTCGAATCCTGCGTCCCTGATGAGCTGCTCGGCCACCTGGCGAGCATCGGCGTCGGACGCGTAGAGGGTTCCTGGTGGCATTGGCTCGGCGTCGACCGCCTCATAGATCGACGCGAAATTGGTGTTGAAGGCCTTTGCGGTTGGGCCGCCGATCATCGCTTTGACCTGATGGGCGATCGAGTCGTAGCCCGGCAGCCGATCGCCGAAGGCATTGCTGGCATCGATGGTCACGTTGCCGTCGAGGCCGGCAATGTTGGCGAGCCCGACGGCGATCGAGTCTCCCGGGATGGCGACCACCACGACGTCGGCGCCGGTGGCATCACCGCCGTCACGGCTGAGCGCAGCCGCGTCGTGGCCTGCGGCTGTCCAGCGTCGAGCGAGGGCGCCGCCGACGTGACCCCGCCCAATCACGGTAATCCGCATGGATTCCACCTATTCATTTCGCGGCAAGCACCGACGACGGGCGCCTTCCGGAGGCAGCACCGCCGACTATTCGCTGGGGCACACCGGCTCGTGGCCACCCGATTCACCACGTGAATTTCGTTCGGCGTCGAGGCAATCATCGCAGCGACCAACGAATTGATGTGGGCAATCGGGGCCGCCATCGCCCTCCCCGCGGAGCAACGTAACTCTCATTCCGGCATCCTAGTCCCCCGCGCTGATCGTCGGAAGGCGTCCTTGCCGTGTCCTTCCTGGGAACAGCGAATGACCAGCCAGGCGTAGGGCGAGAAAACGCACCCGCAGTCGACGACGCTAATCCTCCTTTTCAAATGCCAAATTAATTACTCAGGTAGTAGGATTTCGCACGAAATTCTCTTTCAACAAAGACAAAAACGCCGTATGATTACTTGCAAGCTGTGAGTCTCAGGGGGGCACCTATATGAATAGGAGTTTACCTTGCAGCGTCTACATATTATTGCCTCAGCTACCGCATGCCTGTCTTTGATTGCGACCATCCTTATTGCCGCACCGGCACAGGCAGGTACTGCTCAAAGAAGCACGACACTACAGGAACGGGTAGATCAGCCGATACGGGCCGATACCAGCCTTGGAGTCCAGTCTGTCGCGTGGGATCAGGGGCTGTCGCCCGGGCGAAGCGCCAGTCCACTGCATGAAAACGCCAAGAAGCACGACGGCGTGTATGTGATGGACGGGAACGCCCCCGGAAGTGCTACTGTCCAAACGCAATCCCCCTCGGGTTCGGTACGGATTACCGTTCCCGGCAAAAAGTCAGAGACGAAACCTGCCCAGCTTAAGGGCGTCCCGATCGGGCACTTCATTGGCGAAGGCGCACCACTTTTGACCACCGCCCTGACCGGCGCGACAACGACCACCTACAGCATTCCACACGGCTCGCAAACATTGATCACAGTCGAATCGGACAAGGCACCTCGCTATTACCGATTCCCATTAGCTCTCTCGGCCGGATCCACCGCGAAGGTGGAAGCTGACGGTTCGGTACTCATTCGAGACGCCGCGGGAAGAGTTACAGGCACATTCGTCTCCCCGTGGGCATTCGACGCCGACGGCAAACCGGTGCCAACGACATTCAGGATTGAGGACGGTACCTTAGTTCAGCGCATTGACTTCAATTCCTCGAACGCATTTCCCATAACGGCCGATCCGAGCATTCAGTGGGTACCGTGGCCAGTCCTCGCGATCAGCGGCGCCGAGTTGCAGGTACTAGCGGGCCTCACGGCCACGGTTTTCGTCGGCGGAACGTGGGCAGGCTGCACATTCAGCAAGCTGACCGGGTGGATCGCAAAAGTCGTGAGCCAGATTTGTACCGTGATCGGCGTGGGTGGTGTTGCGTCTGTGATCGCTATCATCAATGGCACGTTTAGGGGTGCCAACCTTGTTGCCACAAAGTGCTATGGCATTAATCTTTCCAACCCGTCCTCTCCGCTACGGGATATGCCTGGGCGAGACTGCGGCTTCTGAGAGAAGGCAATCGTGAAATGGTACAGCTACGCGCATCCGCCGATCTTTATGGTTTCCCTGGCGATCCTTTTTATGACCAATTGGGACCTGTGGCTTCGAATCCTCTTACCATCGGTGGTTCTGGTGTTGTACGTGGTCAATGAAGCAGTTCTTCACAGGAGGAAGAAGGCCGCACGTGCACTCGCAGCCGAGCTCGAGCGCACCGACCCGATGGTGCACGCCTACCGGGAGCCGCCTTCCTAGTCCCTCGATCGACGATGCCCAATCATGGCGCGGAGGGGAGCGTCCCACCGCAGGGTGGGGCGCTCCTTAGGTCAGGCGGGGACTAAAAATGAATCGGAACTTCAATCGCAAACACCACATATTTTTTACCCAGGTAAGAAACCGGCTGCTCATTGTTGGCGTCATTGTCTGCACGGGCGGAATGCTCTTCGAAACGTTGGCCACAAACTTACGTTCGCTTCTTTTCCCCTCCAAGGCGGGGCCGGCGCGGGCGTCGGGCTATGGCTGACAGGCTTCATCGGTTCAGTCGTGCGCGTCTGGCTTGCCCTACTGAGCGCATCACTCGTAGCTCTGGGCATCGCAGCACACATACTTCGAAACCATATCCCGGACCTTCTCAACAACGATGGGAAGGACGGGTAGGCGGCAGCCAACCCGGTCGCAATACCCGAACCCCGGCAGGCGAGCGCAGATTCAGCGGCGATATCCTCGCGGCATGGGGAACTACAGAACGGGATATCTGGCCAGGGATGAACGGCGTGAGCGTCGGAGAAGGTTTCAGCGGAGACTGTCCTACGTTGGATTGGCGATTCTGGCTGTCGCCACGGGCGTCGTTGTCACGATCGCCCTCCGCCACTGAGACCGTCGCCTGGGGCAAGCACTCCGGCAGGCGGCGTCGCGAAGCGGACCGCGAGCGCGCCGCCGTCGTAATCCATCCTGAGTTGTAACAACTGGCTGCTGCCGGTGAATCGAAGGGCGTGCTCGGATAGCCTTCAACCATGGGGGCTGTGGGGTGGGTTCGGCGGGTGCTGGTTGTCGAAGATCAACCATTCATGCGCGGGCTGGTCGCCGAGGCCTTGAGGGGCGCGGAATTCGACGTCCATGACTGCGCGTCCGCGTCCGAGGCGATCTCCATGTTTGCCGCCGTCGATCCCGATGTTCTTGTGACGGACATCGATCTGGGAACCCGGCCCAACGGCGTCGAACTGGCGCATGTGGTGAGGTCGCTCTCGCCGGGGTGCGCGATCGTTTTCCTCACCAACTATCCGTCGGAGGCTGCCTTTTCCGAGTTGCCGGCGGGATCGACTTTCGTCAACAAGTCGTCCCTTGACTCCGTGGACGGCCTCATCAATGCCGTGAATTCAACCTTGGTGGAGCTTCCGGTCACCGTGACTCCCACTTTGTCGGCGGACGCAGCGCGGATCGGCGCGTTGACGCGTGTACAGCTGGATATCCTGCGCATGATTGCGGAGGGCTGGTCCAACGCTGAAATCGCGAAACAACGGGGAAGCAGCATGCGATCCGTGGAGAAGGCCGTTTCGCGCACGTTCGAGGCGCTCGGCTTGAACCGAATTCCGGGCGTGAACCCGCGTGTTGCCGCAGCGACGCTGTATGCGCGCACGTTCGGGTGGCCGGACCCTGCCGATAGCGACAAATGAGCGGCCGCTCCCCTGCACTCTGGGCCCGGGGCATCGGCGGTGACAATGCCCTGAGTCTCTGGTCGTGGCTTCTGACCCTGCCCTTGTCGCTGACTGTCATGAACGTGTTCGCCGGATCGAACACGCTGTCCGGGACCGGATCGGCCACGATGGTGGGGGAAAGTGCCGGCATCGCGATCCTGCTTCTTGCGCACGTCATGCTTGGTCTTTTGGGGATACTCCTCCGCCCTTTGATCACGGCACGCCCGAGCCTTAAGGGCAGGATCACGACGGCGTTCGGCACCTTCGCGTTGTTGGGCGCCTGCCGCCCGGTCCTCGTCGCCTGGTCCGCGCAGGTTCTGAACATTGCGGACCTCAGCGAAAATCTCTGGGCCCGCATCCTCATCAACGTCGGGATGGCCCTGGTTTTCCTTTCGGCGATTGCTATTCTGACGGACTGCATCCGCGGGCACGCCGTGCTTGAACGCCGGCTCCGCGCCGCGCGGGCAGCGATCGAGACGCAGCTCGGATTCGATGAGAACCGTCTGCGCTCGATCCGATCCGACTATGTCACCGAACTCTCCTCACGCCTTGACGCGGCCCTCCCTGCCGGGATGATGACAAGCCTCGACAGAGCCGAGGCCTCACGCCTGCTGCGGACGATCTCCGATGACGTCGTCCGCCCGATGAGCCACCAGCTCTTCCACGACCACTCACCTTGGCCCCATGACACGGCCCCTCCGCAGCGGCCCTCCCGGGCAGAACGCACCGAGCGACTCACGGATTTGATCCAGGCTTCACCGCTCGCATTGCCTGTGCTGCTCTTCGAATCACTCATCTCAGTGCGTCTGCTGACCGAATACGACGTTCTCTTCCTGCTGGTTCAGTGGGTTGTGGGCGGGGCCATTCTGCTCGCCGGAAACGCCGCGACGGCCCGGACGGTGCGGGGGATCACCAGTCCCCTGCGGCGAATCTCCGCCATGACCCTCTGCTACGCGGGCACGGCCGCAATTGGAGCGTCGGTGACCTGCCTGCTGCAGGACGCATTCGGCTATGCCCCGTACTTCTACTGGTCCGCCATCTGGGCCTATCCGCTGACTGCGCTCACGGTGGCGGTTCTTCGAGCTGCCGAGAGCCAACGACGGCGGCATGAGGTCAGGCTGGCACGCTCGCTCAACGAGCAACTCAAGCTAGCCGACCGCGCGCACCACAAGCTGCTCCACACCCGCCGGCGGGTCGCCCGGATTCTGCACACCAACCTTCAGGGAAACCTGGTTTCGAGTGCCCTCGCATTGACTGCTTCCGGAGGGAACGATCACGAAAAGGATCTTGCCCCGCCGCGGGTGAGGGACATCCTGCGGTGTGCCATAGCTGCTGCGGAAAGTGAGATCCTGGAGGAGTCGCCCGGGCAGTCGGTGCGCGGAGCAGCGAGTATCCAGGACCTGCTGAGTACCTGGGGGCGCGTTCTGAAGCTGTGCTGCGACATCGACCCTGGTGTGTGGGCCTTATGTGACGAGGACGCTGCCAGGGCTGAGGCAGTCATCGAAGTGCTCTCAGAAGGCTTCACCAACGCCATCCGCCACGGTGAACGAAACAATGTCCGCGTCACAATGTCAACGGACAACGGGGCCCTTCACATAAGCATCAGTTCGCCTGGCCGTCTCAGGGGCCGGATCCGCCCCAACCTCGGAATGACGACGCTTCAGGCCCTGTGCAAGGAGGTAACGCTGAGCCAGGATGGCGGCGACGTGGTTCTCCGTGTCAGCCTTCCATGAGTCAACGATGGGTCTCCGTGCCGGCAGATAGTAGTCTTGGACCCAAGTGCAGCACTGCCGCCCACATCCCGCTTTGGTAAGAGGACGGTATGACCCTTCTCCGCGATCCCGAAACACAGGCCACACCGCCTACCCGAAAGAAGCGTTTGTTCTTTCGGTCGATTGCTGTCGTTGCAACCTTGGCGATCGTCTGGGCCGTTGCCGGAATCTTTCTTTATGTGGCTCCGCCGTCTGATGAGCCGCAACACGCGGATGTGCTGTTCGTGCTCGGGCCGCCAGATCAACGCATGGTTTATGCCGAACAGTTGATGCAGCAAGGCTATGCACCCACGCTTGCGGTCTCAAGCCCGGTGGATCAACACGGCCGATTCGAGGCCGGCATATGTGGTGATCACCGCTCGTACCGAATTATCTGTTTCAACCCCGATCCATTCACTACCCAAGGCGAAGCGCGGGCGCTTAAAAATCTGTCTGTCCAGTATGGCTGGAAAAGCGCCAACGTCCTGACGGCCCAGTTCCACGTAACTAGGGCCCGCGTGATCGTCTCCCGCTGCTACACAGGTGACCTGCAGATGGTCGCTGACCGACGGAGTTTGCCGGTAATTTCTTTGATCAACCCCACCGATTCGTGGGCCTACCAGTACCTCTACCAAACAGCGGCATTCGTGAAAGTTGCGATCCACCCGAGTTGCTGAAGGTCAATGAGTGAGCGCGATAGCCGACACCACGGCGGCGATAACGAAGAACGTCACCAGCCCTAGATAGACAAACAGCTCCTGGCGAGTCCTCCGCGCCCGCTTGCGTCGCCATCCCGAACGGTATCCCCCATTGTTCATGGTGTCAGGCTAGAGGCGTCCAAAGAGTCGAATTAAGAGTGATGAGTACCTGTTCTTCCAGTCGCTTTTGAATTCGAGCTTGAGATTATTGAAGGTATCGGACTACAAATCCGCCAGCACTGTCCCCGGGTTCTCGATCGCGTCCGCAACATACCTCAGGAACCCAGCAGCCGTTTCCCCATCGCAAACCCGGTGATCGAACGCAAGCGTCAGCTCGGTGACCTTCCGGACGGCAAGTTGCCCCTCCACTACCCAAGGCTTGTCGATGATGCGGCCTACGCCAAGCATCGCTACTTCGGGGTAGTTGATGATCGCTGCAGAACCGTCCACGCCGAACACGCCGTAATTGTTCAAAGTGAAGGTGCCGCTAGCCAACTCCGTCGGCGTTGCCTTTCCCTCACGGGCGACGGCGGTGAGACGGCGGATCTCAGCATCGAGTTCCCGGGCGTTCAACAAGTGGGCATTGCGGACCGCCGGAACCACGAGGCCCCGGTCCGTCTGCGCCGCGAAGCCAAGGTTGATGCCGTCGAACGCGATGATCTCCTGCATTTCGCCGCCGGCCGTATCCTCTGCTGTGACAAACCGGGTGTTCAGCTCCGGGAATTTTTTTAGCCCAGCTGTGACAAAACGAGCGATGAACGCGAGCAGCCCAGGAGCGCCGTGCGGATCACGCTTCTTGAGTTCGGCACGCATCTCCAGGAGCGCAGTGGCGTCCACGTCGACCCAGACAGTTGCTTCGGGGATCTCGGCGCGGCTGCGGGTCATGTTCGCGGCTACGGCCTTCCGTATCCCGCGGACCGGAGTGCGCGAAGCCACCGTCAGGCCGGTACGCGAATCCTGGTCTCCGGTAGAGGACTGGACAACGGCGGGCACCTCTACCGGCATGGTCTCGCGCGTGGCCCCTCCGATGGCAGCCTCAATGTCGCGACGCAGGATGAGCCCGCTCTCCCCCGAGCCAGGCACGGCGTCCAACGAGACACCATGGTCTCTGGCCATCTTCCGCACCAAGGGGGAAATCACTGCAGAGAGCTTCCCCGGAATCCGCGTACGGGACAAAGAGAGTTCGGCAAAGTCTGGCTCCGGGCTCACCGGAATGGCAGAACCGGCAGAAACCTTCCGCGGCCTGGTGCGGCGGGCCTCGCCACCTCCGGATGTTCCGTAGCCAATGAGGACGTTCCCGGATCCGGCCTTCTCTTCGGTGCGGTAGGTTTCGGCAGCTGCGGCGACCGCGGATGGCTCGGAGACCTTTTCTTCCACAGGCTCGGGCTCAGCCTCTGGTGCAGCCGCAATCGAAGCACCAACAGGAGCGACTGAGATCAGCGGCTTGCCGACGTCGAGTGTCTGGCCGGCTTCGCCGTGCAGCACGGCGACGATGCCCGCGTACGGCGAGGGCACCTCCACCATGGACTTGGCGGTCTCCACCTCGGCGATCGGCTGGTCGACGCGGATCTCGTCGCCCACGGCCACAAGCCAGTTGACGAGTTCAGCCTCGGTAAGGCCCTCCCCGAGGTCCGGAAGCAGGAACACCTGCATTTCTGCGCTCATGGTCAGTTCTCCCATTGAAGGTCGTCAACGGCGTCGAGGATGCGGTCGACGCTTGGCAAGTAGTAGTGTTCCAGCTTCGGAGCCGGGTACGGGACGTCGAAGCCGGTCACCCGGCGGATCGGCGCGGCCAGGTAGTGGAAGCAGCGTTCCTGCACGCGGGCCACGATTTCGGAGGACACGGAGGCGAATCCGTGGGCCTCGGCGATCACCACAGCGCGCCCGGTCTTGCGCACCGACGCGCAGACGGTTTCGTCGTCGAAAGGCACGATCGAGCGGACATCGATCACCTCGAGGGAGCGGCCTTCCTCAGCGGCTGCAGCCGCGGCGGCGAGCGCCGTCGGGACCGAGGGGCCGTAGGCAATGAGCGTTGCATCAGTGCCGGGACGCGCGACGGCGGCGCGCCCCTCACTGCTGGAACCTGTCTCAGCGTTCGCGGCATGTTCGGCCCGGAGTGCGCCCAGGTCCACTTGGTCTTTGGACCAGTAAAGCTTCTTGGGTTCCATGAACATGACCGGATCGTCGGAATCGATGGCCTCGCGGAGCATACGGTAGCCGTCCGCGACGGTCGCCGGCGTGTAGACCTTCAGGCCTGCGGTGTGGGCGTAGTAGGACTCGGAGGAGTCGCAGTGGTGCTCCACGCCGCCGATCCCTCCCGCGTAAGGGACACGGATGACCATGGGCAGCTTGACGGCGCCCTTGGTCCGGTTATGCATCTTGGCGACGTGGCTGACGATCTGTTCGAAGGCCGGGTAAGCGAAGGCGTCGAACTGCATCTCGATCACGGGACGCATTCCGTTCATGGCCATACCTACGGCCATGCCCACAATGCCTGACTCGGCCAGAGGGGTGTCGAAGCAGCGCTGTTCTCCGAAGGTGGCCATGAGGCCGTCCGTGATCCGGAAGACGCCGCCCAGGCGGCCAACGTCTTCACCGAATACAAGGACGGAAGAGTCGGCTTCCATGGCGTCCGCCATCGCGGTGTTGAGCGCTTTGGCCATGGTGATGGTCTGGGGACCGGAGGCTTCGGCTACGGCTGCTGCACTTGCGGCCGCACTGGCGGTGGCGGAGCTGACATCGCCTGTTGCTGCGCGCTCGGTTGCCTCAGAGGATGTGGTAACGGCGGGGCTCATTTGCCTGCCTCCTTCTGGCTGGATGCCTCACGGGCGAGTTCATCGGCGAGCAGGGCGGACTGCTCTTTGAGTTGCGGGGTGGGTGTGGAGAAGACGTAGCGGAAGAGATTCTGTGGGTCTACCGGGACGTCCTCCCCCAGGCCTTCGCGGAGCTGGGATGCAACGGCTTCGGCCTTTGCCGCGATCCGGGTGGAACCGTCGTCGTCGAGGAGTCCGCGGTCGGTGAGGTACGCCGTCATGCGGGTAATGGGGTCCTTGGCGGTCCATTCGGCAACTTCGCTGTCCTCTCGGTAGCGGGTGGCGTCGTCGGCGTTGGTGTGGGCCTGCATGCGGTAGGTGTGGGCCTCGATGAGGAGGGGACCGGAGCCATCGCGAGCGAGTTTCACTGCCCGGTCCAGCACGGCGAGCAAAGCGACGAGGTCGTTGCCGTCAACGCGCTCACCGGCCATGCCATAACCGACGGCCTTGTGCGCCAGCGACGGCGCCACGGACTGCTGGCTCAGGGGTACCGAGATAGCGTACTTGTTGTTCTGTACGAAGAAGATGACAGGCAGGTGGAAGACGGCAGCGAAGTTGAGGGCCTCGTGGAAGTCGCCTTCGCTCGTGGCACCGTCGCCGCACATCGCCAACACCACGGTGTCCTCACCGCGCAGTTTGGCGGCATGCGCAACGCCGACAGCGTGGAGCAGCTGGGTGGTCAAAGGCGTGCACTGGATGCCCACCTTGTGCTTGGTGGGGTCGTAGCCGCCGTGCCAGTCGCCGCGGAAGATGGTCATGGTCTCCACAGGGTCGACGCCCTTGGACATGACTGCTACGGCATCACGGTAGGTAGGGAAGAGCCAGTCGCCTTCGCGGAGGCACAGGGCGGCGGCTACCTGGCACGCCTCCTGGCCGTGGCTGGAGGGGTAAACGGCCATGCGGCCCTGCCGGACGAGGGCGGAGTTCTGGCCATTCACGCGGCGCCCGACGACGAGTTGTTCGTAAGCAGCCATGAGTTCAGCGTCGCCAGGGATGGGATATTCGTGACCGGGCTCCGTACCCTGCTCAGCTTCGGGCTTGAGCACACCAGAAGGATTGACCATCTGGATCTGATGGCGTGCAGGCAGCATGTAGTCTTCCACGCTGATTCCGAACTTGCGCCGCACTTCGGAAGCCTGGTCGTTGGCTTCGGTATCGTCCGGCCGAGCGTCAGCCAGACCCTGGGCCTCATGGTCCGCGGAGATCGTCATTGGTCCGTCCTTCTGTATCCACTATTTGTCACCAGTATGTTCCCTGGAGAAGTTTCGTATCCAGCTCTGGGCAGAATCGTGGAAAAGCTTGCCTGAAACCCTTAGTCTGGAAGACGGATTGCAAATGTGAGCTGGGTAACGGGCCCACGCTGTGGACGAATTGGAGATGCAATGGCCGAGGTCGAAGCGGATCAGGCAGAGGTTCCTCTCGACCAAGTGGACAGGGACATCATTGCCGAGCTGACGCGGGACGGCCGCATGTCGGTTACCCAGGTGGCGGAAAACGTCCACATCAGCCGGGCGCACGCGTACTCAAGAATTTCCCGGCTGACGGGCGAAGGCGTGCTCACAAAGTTCACCGCGCTGGTGGACCCCATCAAGGCCGGCTTGAAGTCATCGGCCTACGTCACGCTCAAAGTGCAACAGCACTCCTGGCGCGAGCTTCGTGAAGAGCTTCGGCTCATTCCGGAGGTACAGCACATCGCACTGGTGGGTGGAGATTTCGACGTCATCCTGCTGGTCCGCGCCACCGACAATATTCACCTACGCAGGGTCATTTTCGACAGACTGCAGTCAATGCCAGGGGTGCAGGACACGCAGACGTTTTTGGTGTTCGAGGACTTGGATACGAGGTAGGACTGTATCCAGCCTCAACACACGACCTAGGACTTCCCCTTTCAGGCAATCACAACGAACGCCGAGCAGTGCCGGACCGTTGCGTGATGATTGCCATCGATAACAGGCCGAGCAGAATCCCCAAACTGCCCCATGCTGGGGCAGTTTCTTGCAGAGCCGGAAATGCAACGTATACGAAGACGAGCATTACCGTCACAAACGTACCCGTGACAATCGCAGCAGTCGTGATCAGAGCCTTTTCAGACATTAGAAATTGAGCCACTTCTCTCCGTTGCCGACTAGATCGATACCACCAAAACATTCATCGGCCCAACGCCTTCCGCGAAAGGGCGGCCGTCCATGTCGGTACGTTGGCTGACATGGCAAAATAATCACTCCCTCCACTGTCCAAGGATTCGGCTCCGTAAAATAGACACCGCTCGACGCATGAAGCGAGGGTGTCTTAGAACACGAGCGACTAGTTTGACAATGTTTCTTAGCTGCGCAGTTCGAAGTGAGACCATTGAAATCGGAGTCGCAGTCCGGTGTACAACAAAGTGCTCCAAGAGTTGCCTCGGCGATGTCCGGATTCCACGAACCTCGTTTGCAAGGTTCTTTCCGTGAATCATTTGGAGCCACATGGGATGCGGATCGAGGCCTCGAATGTTCCCATAGTTTGTCAGCTTGTCATGCCCGTCAATATGGACTGTTCTGGGCGCGCCGTCTACCGATCTTTTCTCGATAAGCGATATGAACGGACCCGATAGGTCCGTCCACCTGAACACGGCTCCGTCCTCTGCGAGCTGAAGGCCGGAGTTGAAGTTGATGAATTCAAAATCCTGACGAGCAAACTCATGCTGAATACGTTCAATAAAATCCTTGGCAACAGCATCATCGTTGTCCACACGGGTGGTGATTAGCCACGGGGAGGATGATCTTCCCTGAACCTCATCAGAAATTAGGTCCGTGGTGAGCGCGCCATCCACCCAAATCGGCTCAAACGCACCTTCGGAAAGCCTGTCGACTTCACGCTGGAACCATTGATCGCGTTCAGAGTCGAAAAACACTAGCCACCTGAAGGAATCGCTTGACTGCGCCCTCACAGAGGGCAGACAGAGGTCTTCAAAAAGTTCTAGTCGATGACGCAGCCATCCGTCACCGGCCCGCGCAGGGCCCTGTCGGGCATTGAAACGGGTCAACAAGAAATGATCGAAGTCAGTCATGATATCCCGCACCCTTTATGTCGAATGTTACAGACCAAAATCGCGTCTCCCTAAATCTCTTCTATGAAGGTTCTCAGCCCTTCCCCCCAAAGAGAGTAGTTCCAGCTCTTCTCGGCAAATTCGCGTCCGCGCTGTCCCATTTCCCTCCGTAGTCCTTCGTCCCTTAGGAGATTCAAGGCTGAAACCCAGCCATCGATGTCACCGGGATCCACAAAAATGGCGGCGCCAGACCTTTCTATAGCGAGGGGGAGGAAACGGGAACGTGTCACGATCATAGGTTTCCCTAACGCCAGCGCATCATTTATTTCCGTCAAACCGGTCAATCGATTCGGCAACAGGGCCGGAACGGCCACAACGCTTGCCCTGGCGATGTCACCGATGACCTTTCTCGCTAAGTACACTCCGGGCGAGGCAGGATCTTCTTCAGAAAGGCCCGGCCGCACCAGATGAACGTTGGAAGGTGGGTCCGAGATAAGTTCCGCAGGATCGTAAACGACCGCCGCGTCGCCGGATCGGGCTAATCCCTGAACAAGCGTCGCAAGGTCCCGATTCGACTTACCCGCGCTTACGATGCCAAGCGATTCGTCTTTGGACTCATAAAGGGAACTGTTGAGTTCCGGTCCCCATGGGAGCGTGATCGACCTGCGCCTGACACGCATCGGAAGACACGAGCGGACATGCTCCGAGAGACAGATGAAACCAGCATGCAGTTTGGTACTTATGTTGCTCAATGCGCCAGGTTGAAGGGAATGGTGCATCACCGAAATGACTGGACGTCTTCTCAAAAAGGGAAGCGCTCTTGCGCTCCCCTGGTCGGCCGAGTAGTAAATATCAGCTTCCGTGCCAAGAGCGAAGGCTTCTTGATCCAGCTGGCCGAGAGCATACCTGGTTTTCCCAGAGAACTTAGCCAGCAGACCGCGTTCGTGCGGTTCTTGGAAGGGCGCCAAAATCATCTCATGACCCGCCGACGAAAGAGTATCCACTCCCCATGCGTGTTGCCGCGGTATACGGCCTTGATCGGCCATTCTCCACATTTTGTCGAGTGGGTAGTTATTCAGGCAGCAGATGCGCATGGCTCGATTCTAGGGGTACTCGAGCAAGGAGCTATGGCCAACATTTCGCATGAACCGTCAAAAAAGTCTTACTCAGCCCGGGGAGGAGGCGCGAGAGCAAATCATAACGACCGTTGCCCCACCGACGTGGTCCTTGATCAGACTAGTCTGAGCCCGGGTTGGCGCCGCTGACAGCAATTCACAGTCGGGTGCCCGTGTGACCGTCTCGGATAGCTTCCGAAACGTGAGCTGTACCGTGACGGAGTCGGCAATGAGGACAGTTACTATTGGAGTGACAGCACGCACATCACATTTCCTAGGTCGTGCCTGCGGGCGCCAGCCATAGCAATTGACTCAGGGGGACCTCAATTTGGACCTACGCGATTACCTTCGCATCGCACGCCGAAGCTGGATCTTGATCATCGCCTCAGCGCTTGTTGGTATCTTGGTCGGCGGCGCCGCGTCTGTGCTCATCCGGCCGACGTACACGGCAAAGACTCAACTGTTCGTTGCAATACAGAGCTCTGGATCAATTCAAGAACTCCAGCAGGGCAACACGTTCAGTCAGGCGCGAGTGCAGTCGTATGTCAAAACAGTCGACTCTCCGATCGTGCTGCAGCCCGCTATCGACGCTCTGGGGTTGACAATTTCGCCCGAGGAGTTGGCCAACCAGGTACAGGCCAAGACTGACCTGAACACCGTGCTCATCGACATCGACGTCTCTGACAGTTCTCCAGTTCAAGCGGCAGCGATCGCCCAAGCTGTGGCTAAGAGCCTTATTTCCGCCGTCGACTCCTTGGAGAGGCCAAAAACCGGCGGATCGTCGCCTGTTAGCCTTTCTATCATCAGCCCGGCGACGGCGCCAACCGCGCCATCTGCTCCAAACACTCGGCTTAACCTGGTTCTCGGTCTCTTGATTGGACTGGCAGCCGGTATCGGCTCCGCCATCCTGCGTGCACATCTCGATAACAGGATCCGGGGCGAGGCCGACCTCCGCCGAGTGACCGAGGCCTCTTTGCTAGGGGCAATCTCGTTCGATCAAGACGCGACTAAAAAACCGCTACTGACCCAAGCACCGGCACAAAGCCCGCGAGCCGAATCATTCCGCCAGTTGAGAACCAATCTTCAATTCGCCAACGTTGCTGGCCATGCACAAACCATTCTGGTTACTTCTTCGCTTCCTGGGGAGGGGAAAAGCACCACGGCAACCAACCTCGCAATAGCTCTCGCCCAGGCTGGGCAAACCGTATGCCTTGTCGACGCCGACCTCCGTCGTCCTATGGTCGATGAATACCTCGGGCTCGATCGAAACGCTGGCCTTACGACCGCTCTGGTTGGGGACGCGGATGTCGCCGACCTCATGCAGCCTTGGGGGGAAGACAACCTCTTCGTTCTCACATCAGGAAGGATCCCACCAAACCCGAGCGAACTTCTGGGATCCGGCGAAATGCAGAATTTGATCTCTAGGCTTGAACAGTCGTTTGATTCTGTGATTATCGACGCGCCTCCTCTCCTCCCCGTGACTGATGCCGCTGTTCTTTCCCAGCACGTTGGCGGAGTAGTCGTGGTAGCCAGCGTTCAAAAGATTCGTCAACACGATCTTGAGAAGTCACTTGCCGCGCTTCGCTTGGTAGATGCGAAAATCCTAGGTGTAGTGCTGAACCGCCTCCCGGCGAAGGGGCCGGATTCATACGCCTACGGGTACTACGCCGACACTGAGCGACCGAAGCAAGGATCCTTCCGTGTCGAATCGCGCGAACGACCGGAGTCGCTCAACCAATGGGTCTTGGATTCAGGTGATCCTGATGTCACTGAGGAGTCGAGGCCGGCCTCCCATTTCCCGTCAGACCGGTTGAGGCGCGGATAACATCCGCCACGGCCCTAGGGAGAAAGCAGCAGTCTCTCTGGGACTGCCCTACATATGCAGCAGTTAGTCGATGCTTGACGGTGCCCCCCGGTCTGCTCGGTCGAACCGTTCGACTGCTAACCGTGCGACGAAGTGACGGCATGTCACAAACCCAGCCAACGAGCGATCACGTTCGGTCCATGCTGACGAGAACACTCGCGACGACGGGTGTCCCCTCTGTGGGGGCATTTGGCCGCGAGTCGCGCGGAAAAATGCGAGCCGAAGCAGTCTTCGCTCTCGGGCGTTTTCGGCGCCGGCCTGCCGGTAGGAATGCGGCCGTCACCCCCTCGGACTGGCTCAGGTAGCGGACTCCGTCATCGGCGAGATTGACCTAGTTGTGGAGGCCGGCTTTGGTGGCTCTTCACGGTTCGTGGTGATTGTTCTGCCGTGATGGATGTTCATGCCGCTGGTTTGGCGGCACTGCGCAACAGGATACGCGTCTTGTAGTTGCGTGCGTTGGTGAATCCCCGGCCTGTCCGTTTGATGTGTTTGATGGCTGTGTTGTTGGCTTCTACTTTCGCCGTGGTCGCACCGGTGACAATGAGGACTTCGATTTCTTTCCACCACCGGCAGATCGTGCGCCAGAGCCGGTTCGTTTCCGGCTGCGCGGCTCGTTCGACCAGTTCCTTCAGGTGGTCTTTCGCCGCGGCCGCGTCGGCAAGAGACCCGGTGGCGAGCAGCGTCCGGAGCTGTTCTTTGACCAGCCACGCAGCCTGCAGCTTCCCGGTGGCGAACACGGTGCTGAGCCTGTTCCGTGCCCGGTCCGAGAGCGTGTCGGCGCCGCGCAGGAGCAGCCGTCGGTTGGCCCAGACCGGGTCGATGGAGCGTCCCCGCCGGCCGTGGACCTGCTGGGTGAGTCGTTGCCGGACTTCGGTGAGCATGTCGAGCGCCGGGCTTGACCAAATGGAACGCGTCGACCGAGACCGCGGTGCGCGGGAGCCACATCCGCAGTGCCTTGCGGAATGCCGCTGACGGGTCGATCGCGACGACCTGCACGCCCAGACGCCACTGCAGCGGCCGGGCGAACAGCCAGTCCCCGACGCCCTCACTGTCACGCCCGTCCACGATCCCGAGCACTTGTCCGCTGTCCAGATCGACAATAGTCGTCATCCAGGGTAAGTACCGTTTCCAGGCGTTCGTTTCGGGATCCCGGAAGAACCGCACGGACCGGTAGCGGTGTTCATCGATGCCGAGCATCCGTGGCGCCAGGCCGTCGACATCGGGCAGTGTCAGCGCCGCGGAATCCAGGGCCCGCTGGACCAGCCACCATGAGACGCCGAACGATGCGGCCGCTTCCGCAGCGGCCCTTCCGGATCCAATGACGGCGGACACGAGGGCATCGCGAAGCCGGCGGGTGGACCGGGCGCGGCGCGGCACCTGGGCAGTCTCCTCCGCGAACGTCCGCCGCGGGCACAGATACTCATCGCAGAAGAATCTCCACTTGGACCAGATCACTTCGACCGGGCCGGCCACCGGGATGTCACGCAGGCGTTGGGGGCGGCGTGAATGCACGCGGGTACTGATGACGCCACAGCACGGGCACCCGGCCTCGGCCGTGGCTTCGACGCGGACCCGCCGCTGCCCGAAAGCGAGGACCTCAGCTCGTAGCTCCTGACTCTTGATGAATGCGTAGAGAACATCCATCACAGCAGGGCTACGAGCCCTTCAGCTCTCAAGACACGGAATCCGTTTCACCACGAACCACGGAGAGCCGCTTTGGTGGTGGAGGGTCAAGGAACAGCTGCGGGTCTTGCTGCGCACCGGCTCCCTGGAAGACGCCGCGACGGCGAAGAAAGAACTCGAAGAACTGGTCAAGGCAGCCGCTCGACCGGAGACGAACAGGCTCTACCGCACCTTCTGCAGGTGGTGGAAAGAGATTGAGGTACTGATCTTTACCGGCGCCACGACGGGCAAGGTCGAAGCCAACAACACAGCCACAAAAAAATATCAAGCGCACCGCCCGTGGCTATCGCAACCCCGCCAACTACAAATCGGTTATTCTCTTGAGAAGTGCTGCCCGGGCGGCGGCATGACGCCCATCCCAGGGATCTATTTCCCCACGAACCGTGAAGAGCCCTCAAACATCACCGCGAGCCCACCTCAGCTTCCACGACCCGCCGAGCAATACCAGCCGATCATTCCTCGAGACCAGCAGATTCAGGACCCAGATAAACACTCAAATACGACAAACTCTTAGAACTTAGTGTTTTGGCGTCCGAGACCTTGAACCGAAAGACCATTCGTCGAAGCGCGGGACAGTATCCCGAACGCGATACCGAGCAACGCAGGCCACCGCGAAGTTGTCATCATGAACGGTGCAGTGAAAGATGCAATCAGATAGATCGGAATAAAGTATGCTGCACAATAAAATATTGTGCTAAATTCCAATCTAGGACGCAAAACAACCGCGAACGATGTCCTGGTAAATATATAGATGATTACGGCACTTAGTACGAGGCCTGTCAGCCCAAAACGAAGCCAATTCAGCAGCACCTCGTCATGAACATATATACTCGACCCCTGGGTTAGAAAGCCAGGAAGCTGGGGCGATGCTGGACCGTATCCCCCTGGATTGGCAAACGCATAATCTAAACCAATTCTAATGTCATCAACGTGCCCCTGGGTGGATTCATCCGAAGCGGCACCGCCTAGTGTCTCGTACGATGAAACAATACGATCCCAGAAGGAAACAATCAGGTTTTGAACGGTCAACAGGCCCAAAAGTACTAAAGCAGTGCCAACCGCGATCACCCTTAAAATCACTCTGCGAAACGCTCTATTGACCAGGCCAGTTAGCAGTAATATCAACACGAGCGCGACAAGGACTGATCTCCTAAAAGACACCAGCAAAACGACCGCCGAGCAAATCGCGGCAGCCACCGTCACCGCCGACCGAGCGCGTTGGCGAAGAATTGCCAAGAGAACGGCTGCAGCAACCGCCGCCGTAGCCGTGTCATAGTACACAAGCCGGCCGCCGAGACTCAATCCGCCACCCGTCGCCGCTACCGGAAGACCAACCATCGCCAGCCCGACCATGCTCAGTCCAACAACCACCGCAAGGGATTTACCACCGGCCTCCTGCGGAGAGTATGCACCTACGAGCCAAGCGAGTAGAAAAAGCATGAGCGGGCGAGCGACTTGGCCAAACACTGAGGGGATATTCAAACCGGCGAAAAGTCCGATTGAGATCGACAAAGCCAAGAATATTAGTATAACCAAGAGCGGTCGCTTGTCGGATGCAGCGCTAAGCTTGTCCGACCAGTCGTATTTTATGGCTGCTACGACCGCAGCCGCGACGAAGAAATAGAAAACAATTGGCAGGCTTCCGAACTCTACAAAATAGAATTGGTAGCCTAAGACCGTTAGACCGCCTTGGCCAAACTTAGGATTTATCTCTTGACACACAACCAAAGCGAGTGTCGAAAAAAGTAAAGGTCGCCAGAAAAGTGCAGCACAACCTACAACAGCGGCAATAACCATCAATCCGGTTGAGGTAGTTGCCCCAAATGCCCCGATTGCAGCGATAATAATCGTTATGAAAACAGCTACGAAACTCATAATCGGATCCGAAATCCCTCCGGAAAAGATCCGACGGACATTCCGACCGCTATCATTCCCTTCAACACGGGCACGCAATTCAGTTATCATAACGCCCCACATCGCACATAGCTGCCGGACTTCTCAAACAGGTGGGAGCCACATGTCTGGAATAATAATCCAATCCAGAGTTCGTTATTCCGAACCTACTCGGAGTCGTGATCGCGACACCCACCTCAACAACTGCTCTCTCACAAGGTCCCATCGACCGAACCAGACTTGGAGGCTAACAGCCGATCCAGCATACAGCACATTTCGGCAGTTCGTTCTCTGTACGTATATTTGGATGCCAACGTCCGAGCGTTATCGCGCCAATTCCGTGAAACCGTGGAGGCTACCTTCACATACTCGACGAACTGTTCGTCAGTGTCTGCGATGAAAGCAGAGTCTCCGAACTTCTCTAACGCGGGAATTCTCGTAGACACGACCGGTATTCCGCATGCGAGGTATTCGAAGAACTTCATGGGAAACATTGACCTGGTGTAGGGGTTGATCGGTACCGGAAGCAGCGCGACATCGAAAGTCGAGATTATCCCCGGCAATTCACTATAGGGTTTCGGGCCAAGGAGCTTTACGTTCGTGAGATCCTTCAGCTCTGCGAGTGTTTCACCAGGCTGGCCTTCGCCGATCTGGCCAATAAGCACAACGTCCGCATCCGGATATTTTTCCGCGACGCGCCTCAGTAGTTGCAGGTCGACTTTGTATCTGCTGAGCGCTCCTACAAACCCAATCGTTCTTGGACTTGGACGCCTCGAAGACTCCGAATCATCACGCATCCGGTATTCCTTACCAAAGTGTTCAAAGTCGACCACATTTGTATGTTCAATGACGTTATCGGCGCCCATCCGACGCAGGCGGTCGGTAAGATCTGGAGCGGTCGAAAAAATGAGATCGGCTGTATGAACCAGTTCCGTTTCGTAACGATCGATGGCTTCGGCGGGCATCAAGGGCTGGGCGGCGATGTTGTCGACGCAGTGATATAAAACCGGGCGTGAATCGGCTGAGATCGCCGCGGTCGTGATGGGACTGTAGGTCCAGATTGCGTCCCACTTGCCCCAACTGACCTTCCAAAACCACATTTGAAGGCGCATTAGGATCCGGTTTAGGGCGACAACGCGTTTTCTAGACCAAAGCGGGATTACCAAAGGAGAAGCAACGTGGATGGACTGCGCCACCGACCGTGGGCGTCTCAAAAACCGTCTAAGTCTCCGAAACACTCTCGTAGCGTCCTGAACAGATTCTCGGCTGAAGGAACGTATGCCGAGGCTTTCAACATACAAAACTTCGTGACCGAGTGAAGCGAGCGCCGTAGTTACATGTTGCTTGTTCGTCCAGAAAGGATGGTCCCAGTCGGCTGTCGAGAGCACCAAAATTCGCATTAGGCCTGCTTCCCTTTCATCCATCCACGCAATGATGCAGTCTCGAATTGCCAGTCGTGCTGCAAAGCGTATTGAGCGATTTTTTTCTCCACGATGTGACGATCATTGAGGTTCTGGATCTTTCTAATAATCTCAGCCGCGACATCGTCTGATCCGTTGATGGCATCATCCGGCAGTCCTGGTCTGCGTTCCCGATTCAAGAAGGGTGGCCCGACAACGGCCCTCGCATGCCCTAGAGCTTCAGCCACTTTCAGCTGTCGGCCGGCCCCGCTACGTGCGGGAGCGAGGAACAAGGTCGAATTATTGAAGAGCTCAGTCAAATCATCAGCAAAACCAACTCCGGCGACGTTGTTCAGATGGCTAAATCTCTCCGCGATTTCGACGGAACCGTTCCCTGCCAAGACCAGCTTGGCCTCCGGCAGAGCCTCCAATACGGTGTGCCAGTCTGTGTCTAAGAAGTAAGTCATTCCCTCCCGATTCGGTCCATAGTCCCAATTAGCGATCGACATCACGACGGCATCGTCGGGCGAGAGCTGCCAAGGGCTCCCTGGTAGGGCATTTTCTACCAACACGGATTTACCGCCGAAGCTGTTGAGGACTTTCTCGTCCGTTGAAGAAATGGCAACGCACAGATCCATCCCTCGTGCAATCCTACGTTCCCATCGGCATGCTTTGAGAAACTCTACGAATGCCGATGCGCGATGCTTAAGAGTCCCTCGCTTCGAGATTGACAAGAAGCGGTCGCGTTCGATGTTTGCAAACTCCACGATTTGATACGCAGAGGTTTCAAGCTTTCTTGATCCAACAGCTGCAAGGTAAGAGTGACTCCAATAGATGAAGTCGGGCTGGAAACTGGCCACCAGAACCTGGAGGTCGTCGAACCGCGGAAGCGTAAAGACACCGAGCCATGGTAGCCAAGTCAGCCTTCTCAATGGACTCACGGGTGACCACTTCAGGTCGACCTGTTCCACTCCGCACGGAGCCGGGCCAGAACGAACTCCCGGTCGCCTGGCGTATGCGACTCGCACGTCGAACCCGTCGCCAGCCAATGTTTCGACTATCTTGCCTGTCCTGACCCTGCCCCCATGCGTTGAAGGCCAAAGCGGTTCAACGGTAACTACCAAGACCTTTTGCCTCATGTGACGATGTCACTCCTTTTCTTCGGCCGTGCAGGCCCACTCAACGCGAAACTGATGAGCTGACTTTGGTATATAGATCTGAGACTTCCAACGCGATTTTGGCCCAGCTATAGGCACTCAGATCCGGTGATGATCCGTCAGTCTCAACGGCAGCCTCCAGCGCTGAGGCAAGTCCCTCGGGTGTGAGCTCCTCGTATGTCATTACCCACTCAGGTCCGATTTCATGCGCGAGCTCGCGAATGGAACCCTTGTTCGCAGCGAATACAGGACGGTCCAAGGACAATGCAAGGAGGGCGCTTCCGCTATTCACTATTTTTCGATAAGGCAGAACGACCAAGTCAGCTGCGCATACAAATTCCTTGATCTTTTCATCGCTTAGCAATTTCAGACAGAGCGTGATTCTGGGGTCGCCTGCTGCAGCATCGCGGACGAGGCGTTCCTCGTCGTCAGTTGCCATTCCTGCGATTACGAGCTGAATGCCATCTGAGGATAACAATCGGAAAGCCTGAATCAGATCCGTAACACCCTTGTAGGCTCGCACCTTGCCGCAGAACACCACAGTTCGCTTGTCCGCGTCGAGTTTCAAAGCCGTCCTCGCAACACTCTTCGAAAAGGCTTCTCCATAAACATCTCTGTAGTGTCCATGGTTCGTGACGGTGTACGGTTTCCCCGCCAGATCCGCATAGTGCTCAACGACCAGTGCTCGCGACGACTCGCTTATATAATGCACACCCGCGACCTGACGATAGAAAATGGGCCAAAAGATTTCTTCTACCTTCCGATTGCCGGTTTCATGGCCCCGAAGGTTGTGAGCTGTCCATACTATTGGCGTGCGAGATAATCGGGCTTTCTGCAGCAGCACGAGCAAGGCAATTAAACGTGCCCAGGCGCTCAATCGGCTACGCTGGCTGAATTGACCATCCGGCCAATGCCAATGCCAGAGGTTTGCACGTCTCACCAGCGACTTCAGGGGCGAAAACTCACGAACCTCCCAGCCAAGGAACTGCATAGCGTCGCTTAGCAAAGTTTGGAATGGGTTATGGGCCGCGTTCGATCGAGCCGGCCAGCCCTCTACGGTTCCTTTGAATAACTTCACGGCGTCAACGCTTCTTACGGCTCAGAGCTTCTGAATAGATATCGTCATACTGACTCCAGATACTGTCCCACCCAAAGTCTTGCGCTAGAGCATTAGCCGAGTCTCCCAGCCGAAGCCTAAGGTCACGGTCATCGATGAGCTGAGTCAAGGACTTGGAAACGGCCGCGTGAGAGTCCGAGTTTGGCACAAGTAATGCGTCGGCACCGTCCGTGAAAACCTCAGATGCCATGGCGACGTCCGTGGTAATCATCGCCAACCCGGCAGCGGCGGCCTCTAAGATCGCCAAACTTGCCGCTTCATATTTGGTTGGGAAGACGAAGATGTCCGACGCTCGAAGAAGGTTTGGAACATCCTCTCGATGCCCTAGAAATGTAGTCATTCCTTGCACGCCCAATTCGTTAGCCAAGGCTCGATACTTCGTGGTATCAGCACCGCCAACGACTAGTAAATGACACGCATCCGACCCAACACTGGACAACGCTCTCAAAACCACGCCGAGTCGTTTCCTCTCAAATTCATAGCCTACAAAAATCAACACAACCTTCTCTTGAAGATCGACTCCGATTTCCCTCGACAGGCGCTGCTTAGCCTCAGGTCTTCCAGAGGGCTTAAATTTTTCCAAATCGACGCCGTTATATACAACATGGATCCTCTCTGGAGCGATGCCGTGTTCTCGAATGAGCTCCGACTTAATCGATCCTGAGACCGCCACAATCTTTGAGCCTGAGCGATACGCGAGATTGGACATCATGATGCCGGCAACATGCGGGGGGAATACGTGGCTCAAGAATCTTCTTGGGATATCGGCCGCAAGTCGTTGACCACCGATGTAGCCCTTAAAGCAGCTATGCGCGGTATATATGTCAGCGCCAATAAGCTGAGGGTCGTGCGCGTGGATAATGTCTGGTAATGAAGCCGTTACTCTAGGACGTGCCGCTGCGGCAAAACTTGGAATCTGAGCCCAAGCCGGTTTAGTGATCATCGGTACGGGCACCTTGTGGAGATTTGAATTCCAATCCAAATACTCATTTGCTGCAACGGACACCCGATACTTAGAAGAAGCTCGAGTGGCCAGTTGGGCCATTACATTTGAGACCCCACCTTGCTGGTTGTAGTAGCGACCAACAACGGTAACCGAATTCTTCATCTCAGCGGGTCCGGCTGTTGGACTAACCATTCGGCTCTCCATCCTTCGCACGATGAACCCCGTGAATATATTCTGACCATGCCTTCCCAAAGGCTTCAAGACTATTGTTATTTCGCACAAAACGGCTCGCCTTTGAAATTCCATGATCGTTCCTATCAGCTTCGCGCAAGGCAGTTGTGAAACGACCAGTATCATTAATTGGCGAAACCAGTGCGGAATATTCTGGAACGGCCTTTAGTAGGTCCGGGACCCATCCCGCATCGGTCGTGACCACGGGAGTACCCACCGATAACGCCTCCAGGAACGCCAGTGAACATGCCTCGTACTGGGTCGGCATCAAAACAACGTTAACCGCGGCGATGGCAATCGAGAGCTGTTCTGGTGAGAGCTTCCCCAACCAATGCATTCCCTCATACGGCCGCCCAGCCGCTAGGTATAGCGTGTATCCGTTTTCTCGGGCCGCGGTGATGGCAATATCTGGCCGTTTCCTCCATTCGGGGCGCCCAACAAAGAGGGCCGCTCGGCCGTCTTGCGGAATACCAAGCCGATCTCTCGCATCCTCTCGATCACTTTCACTAAAAACTTTGGTATCAATACCATTCTCAATAACGTGACTGCTCAGGCGGTACCATCTCTTGAGCTCACTAGCGCAACTGTTTGAAACAGAAACACGATTGGCGCCCAGTCCGTTCTTTATCTCTCGAAAAGCGGCCTCGATCATGAATTTCAAGCGCCACTGAACAGAGGCCTCCGCGTGACTTCGCATAATTTGAGGAACGTGGCATCCATGATAGACATGGATTTTGGGAAGTCTCGTAGTTACCGACACTAGTGCGTTCGTCAAGACTACATCGTACTCCGAGGGACGAAAGCTCGCTTCTGCGATTACGCTTCCATCAATCATGTAAGGCGAAATACTGTCTCTAAGCGTGTGGCAAAACCTCTCAACACCCTGAGAGTTATCAGATGGGTCAGGGCTCACGATCGCGAGTCGCACTCTACTTGGCATGCTGAACTTCCTCTTCTTTTGCTGGTTCGAGCACATCTGCTCGGTGTAGCAGCGTTTTCATATCAGCCCATGTGACAACCCTAAATAACATCACCAATCCCGCCGCAACGGTGCCACCCAGAATGATCGTCAAGACCAGACCGAATTGCCGGAGATAAATAGTCACCACTGCGGTTACGGCGGCAGCCCCAAGAACTCGCAAAACAGTCGCAGCAGGAATCGCCAGTCGGGTGGTGCGATACACCAGTGCAATCAGCAGCACCATCACCAGTGTTTCAGTGCCGACCGAGATCCAAGCCGCGCCCTTGGCGCCGAACTCTGGAATTAAGAGGAGTGACGCGGCAACACTTAGAAGAGCCACCGAGAAAACGAGCTGAGAATAAGCCTTGACCTGCCCATGCGCAGTAATCACGCCGGTCAGAAGCCACCCCATGCACACGGGAGGAAACGCGAGCATCAAGATACCCAGGAGACTTGCAGATTCCGAGTATTCCTTCCCGTAGAGGAGATCGATTATCGGTTCAGCAAGCAGACCTACAAACAGCGAGGCCATCACCGCTGATGTCAGCAATAACTTGAGCGCCAACCGCCAAACCGTTTCAGCCCGATCTCGTGTCCGCATTGCGAAACTTCTGGCCATCAGGGGCAGAAGCGTTGCGCTGAGGGTCGCCGGGATGGCCTGAAGGACATCAAGAAAGCGAAATGCTGCCGAGAAGCTCCCTGCTGACTCTGGGCCTCCGTCTGCGTACAAGATGATTCCAGTTAAGCGGTAATACGCAGTCACAGCCAAGGACCCAAGCCCTAAAGGAAGGGCCTGCTTAACCAACGGCCAAGCTTCCTTTGTTCCAGCTCTCCAATCAAACCTCAGACCGTTTCCGCACAGGGCCCAGGTTGTTGCTCCTTGGACAACTGCGCACAAAAGGAAGGCAAGTCCAAACTGCGCCAGACCGGCGCCGACAAGCGAGAGGATGGAAACCGCTGCGAGCCAAAGGAAGTTTTGGAGGACGAGCAGAGAATTCACGGCGGCGAAATGCAAGTTGGCTTGGCTGAGCGCCTGCATAGCGGTCAAAGACCCCAGTGGTAGTGTAGCGAGGACCAAAACCGCAGTAGAGATCCCTTCCGGAGTCCGAATGAGGAAGGTTGAAGTCGCGATTCCTAGAAGTGAGAGTAGGACGCCGACCAAGAATCTCGAAGTCAGAAGGCCGCTAACTATCTTGGCGCGGTTGTCTGGCTCGGCGGAGAGCCGCCGAATGGCGGTGTTCATGATGCCCAGGTCGCTGAGTATTATTGCCATCGCGTTAATTGAAAAGATTATGGATAGACTGCCGAAGTCGGAGACAGACAGTGACCTCGCTTGCAACGCTGCGACAAGCGCCCCACTAAACATTCCCGCAACACGAATTACGAGTTGCACGAGTGAACCCATGGTTACGTCCCGGCGCTTAGGCACGACGACTTCCTTTCATGGGCGTGACCCGGCGACCACTTCTCGAAGCCAACCGGTCGATCAAGACCGCTAGTAAAACGCTGGCCGATACCTCGGGTTGTACTTGAGACTCGACGACCGCTCACCGACCCTCCTGGCTGGTACCCCCGCTACAATCTCGCGGGGACGAACATCTTGCCGAACTAACGAAGCCGCGGCCACAACGGCCCCTTCGCCGATCCGGCTTCCCTGCAAAATCGTGGCTCGGGAAGCGATCCACGCAGAGTTGCCGATGTCAACCGGCAGGAACACTGCGTCAAAGCCATCAGAGTGGACGTCGTGGGACCCCGTGATGATCTGGACATCACTCGCAACAACCACCCGATCACCGACGGTTAGACCGCCTCTTGAGTCAAGAACACACCTAAACCCAATCGAGGTATCAGCTCCAATGCGCAACTTGTCGGCCCCGAAGATCTTGGTCCCCATGAAGATGGACGAGCCGAGCCCTATCGATGATCCTGCTGTCTCCATCCAATGCTGCCGCACGAAATGTGATGGAACGTAGGTGCCAACCCAATTGAAAGTGACTTCGGCAGCGTACCTAATCCGGCGCTGAATCGCCTTCTTAACGTTCACGGACGTGTCCTAAGAACGTGGAAGGGATCCGCCCGACCAGAGGCGCACCTTGCCTGTCCCGACGGCGTAGAGAGCACGGCGCAGCCCGCCGATCTTCCGTGGAATGCATGTGCCAGTTACCCCCGTTGCGACTCACCTGCGCTGGTCAAGTCCAGCTGACCGCTCAGGCTCAAATGCAGATGCCCGTCATCTTATCGGGTATTTTGGTTTCAAAGGACATGACCAAAACAGTGTCGTCATGTCCGAGTCGAAAAATGCATCCGAGTCCAAGATCGGCACATATGAGGCTAAGATTTGGGCGAAAGACACAGGGCCGTCGTTAGGATCGCTGCCTCGGGGAGGCAAGGGGCGACGGGCACTCTGAATACACACCGATGGGGGCTCGGAATGCAGGGAGTTTTGGTCCACGAGTGGATCGATGTCAACGGCGGATCGGAAAAAGTCCTGGATGCAATGGCCGAGGCGTTTCCAGACACCGATATCCACTGCCTCTGGAACGACGCCCCGCAACGTTTCCCTGTAAGAAGGGTCAATGAAACCTGGTTAAGCCGCACTCCACTCCGCAGGCATAAGGCTCTGGCACTTCCGCTAATGCTCTTCACCTGGCGACGGCTTCGGTCTCAATCCGAGTTGGACTGGATGCTCGTTAGTTCTCATCTGTTCGCCCACCATGCGTTCTTCCCGCGAAACGTCGGAAGCCCACGTAAGTTTGTCTATGTTCACACACCTGCGAGATATATCTGGGTTCCAGACCTTGACGCCCGGGGCCATCATCCTTTGGCTCGGATAATTTCACCCGTCCTCAAGGCGATCGACCGCCGGCGGGCCAATGACCGCGAAGTCGAGTTCGCAGCCAACAGCCACTTCGTAAAAGAGAGAATCGCTGCCGCTTGGGGTCGAGAGGCCCCCGTGATATACCCGCCCGTTGATGTGATGGATATACAGTCAGTTCCAGACTGGAGGACCAGTCTGACCCACGATGAGAGAGCTTTGGTAGATCGACTTCCAAAAGATTTTGTACTTGGCGCATCGAGGTTTATCCCGTATAAGAAACTGGATCTGGTCATAAAGGCAGCCGATCTGGCGGGAGTGCCAGCTGTCATTGCAGGTTTAGGACCATGTGAGGAAGAGCTAAGAGCCCTCGCCGCGAAGGCGCAAGTCCAGGTCGAGTTCGTTATTTCCCCGAGCACTAACCTTCTGTATGCGCTCTACCAAATGTCCTGCGCGTTCATATTTCCCCCGATCGAGGACTTTGGCATTATGCCAGTTGAAGCTATGGCGGCGGGCGCTCCAGTCATAGCCAACAGCCAGGGCGGCGCCGCCGAGACGGTCGTCCACGGGGTGACAGGCTTGCTCTTGTCGAGATTGACCCCAGAATCAATCGCCGAGGCCATCGGTCAAATCCACGAGATCGACCGAGAGGCAGTCCGTTCGCGCGCTCGGGCTTTCTCTAGGGAGCGGTTTCTCGAGGAGATCCGCGCTTGGGTCGACGGTCAAGCAGGCTGACGTCTTTGCGAAACAAGGCAGAGCGCCAACAGTTAAGGCCAATAATCGCGAGAGGTCAGAGGTGAACGCATGACGTTATGCATTCGTCCAGGATCGCTAACACGACCTAAGGATGCCGAGGGAGGACACTCTTGATTCGGCAGACTCGACTTGGGGAAGCCCGAGTTATGAAGAGAATTGCGACGTGGCGATCGAAGTACGCAAGGCGCCTCAGGCTCGCAGACGGATTTGTGGTCCTTTGGGCTGTTGCAGGGGCCTTTGGCATACGGTTCGGATTCACAGACTTTGGCGCCGGCCAAACACACGACATAGACTATTTTTCCTTGGCAATAGCGCTGGCTGTTGCTTGGTGGCTCGTACTCGAGTTTTGGGGATCCAGAGAATCCAAGGTCCTCGGCTCCGGAACGGAAGAGTACAAGCGAGTCTTGGCAGGTTCGGCGTGGCTTTTCGGATTCGTGGCCGTCGTTTCCTACGCTTTGCGAATTGATATCGCCCGCGGATTTGTGGGATTGGCCTTCCCAGCCGGTGTCGTTGGGCTTCTCGCGGCGCGATGGCTCGTCCGGCAGCACCTCAGCCTCGAACGGAGACTTGGCAGAAGCAGTTCACGAGTCCTTATCATCGGGGACCGTCACTCGGCCGCTCACCTCGTTCGCTCACTTCAGAGCGTGCCCGAAGCGGGTTATGTTCCAGTCGCCGCCCACCTGCCTGGGGCCCCAGCCGACCGAAACATGTTGTCCGACGTATCCGTGCCCGTGACCGGGGTGGACACGGAGTTTGAGCGTATCCTCGCCGTCATTCTCGAATCGGAAGTCGATTCGGTCGCGCTATCGGCCGGTGTGAACATGCATCCGCGAGACCTTCGCAAGCTTGGTTGGGAATTGGCTGCGCGAGACATCGGAATGATTTTGGCTCCTGCACTCACCGACATTGCAGGTCCAAGAATTCATACTCAACCCGTGGCCGGTCTTCCCTTGATACACGTATCGACACCAAAGCTTACTGGTGGCAAGAAGGTGGCCAAACGGACTTTTGACCTTGCCATTGCGGGGCTGATGATATCCGCACTTTCCCCGATTTTTTTACTCTTGGCGTTGTTGATTTGGCTGGCTGATAGGGGTCCAGTGTTCTACCGTCAGGAAAGAATCGGTCTCGGGGGTACGACATTCCGCATGGTGAAATTCCGTTCTATGAAGATTGATGCGGACCTCGAACTTACTGCCCTTCTGTCAGCCCAGGGTTCGGGCCACACTCCACTTTTCAAGGTTCAGGAGGATCCCCGGATCACTCCTCTTGGACGGATTCTTCGCAAATATTCACTGGATGAGTTGCCACAACTTTTTAACGTGCTTGGGGGCAGCATGAGCCTGGTAGGTCCGAGACCTCAGCGAGAAGGCGAGGTGGCCCTTTACGATGACGCCGCACACCGCCGGCTCTATGTGAGTCCCGGTATGAGCGGCCTGTGGCAGGTGAGCGGCCGTTCGAACCTCAGTTGGGAAGAGAGCATCAGACTCGACCTCTACTATGTGGAAAACTGGTCGCTGATGGGTGACCTGATAATCCTATTTAGGACTTTTAAAGCAGTATTTAGAAGCACCGGAGCGGTCTGATCTGGATCCGATCCGGCCCGCGGCGCAGTGCCGTCATTCTGGTTATGTGGAAGGCAACATAATGCGTATTTCAGTCATCGGATGCGGCTATCTCGGCGCCGTACACGCGGCTTGCATGGCCAAACTCGGTCACGACGTGGTTGGCATCGACGTGGACGAGCAGAAGATCAGTAAGCTTTCCACTGCCAAAGCCCCGTTCTTTGAACCCGGGTTGGATGCCCTCCTCCGGGACGTTCAGGACACTGGGAGGCTGTCGTTCACCACAGATATGTCCGCGGCCGCCGGTAGCGCCGTCCACTTCATCTGCGTGGGAACACCCCAGAAGAAAGGAGAGAACGGCGCCGACATGCGCTATGTGGATGCCGCCGTGGAAGCGCTCCTCCCTCACGTGGGACCAGACGCCATCGTGGTTGGAAAGTCCACAGTCCCTGTGGGAACCGCTTCCCGTTTAGCTGACATCCTCTCCGAAAGTGAGCCTGGGGCCCATCTCGTGTGGAACCCTGAATTCCTGCGCGAAGGTCATGCCGTCCAAGACACCCTCTCACCTGACCGTTTGATCTACGGCGTCACTGACGGCTCGGAAGATCACGCTGCTGTTTCTATTCTGGACGATGTTTACGCCGTTCCGCTCTCCGCGGGAACCCCTCGATTGGTGACCGATCACCCGACGGCCGAACTCGTCAAGGCGGCCGCAAACTCGTTTCTGGCCACCAAGATCTCCTTTATCAACGCGATGGCTGAAGTCTGCGAAGCGACGGGCGCAGACGTCACCAGGCTGGCCGACGCAATCGGCTTGGACGACAGAATCGGACGCAAATTCCTTAACGCGGGCATCGGATTTGGAGGAGGATGCCTCCCGAAGGATATCCGTGCCTTTATGGCAAGGGCCGGTGAACTCGGAGCCGATCAAGCCCTGACGTTCCTGAGGGAAGTGGATTCCATCAACATGCGCCGACGCACTCGAATGGTGGAGCTGACACGGGATCTCTGCGGAGGAAGCCTTCTGGGGCAGCGCATCACAGTGCTCGGTGCCGCATTCAAACCCGAGAGCGATGACGTCCGCGACTCTCCGGCCCTTAACATCGCAGCACAGCTCCAACTCCAAGGCGCCGTTGTTACCGTCACCGACCCTAAAGCGTTGGAGAACGCCGCGAAAAGATTCCCCGAGCTCCAGTATGAGCCGGATCTAGATAGAGCGATTATGGGAGCCGATGTGCTGCTCCTGCTCACCGAATGGTCGCTGTACAAGGAACTTGATCCTTACGAGGTCGGCAGCGGCGTCATCGGATTGAAAATCCTTGACGGTCGAAACGTATTAGACCCAGCCAAGTGGCGCACAGCAGGCTGGCAATATCGTGGACTTGGAAGGCCCTAGCATGGCCAACACTCGACAATCCGAGACCGTTCAAGTCGAACCCGAACGCCGCCGGAAAAGAGCGAAATCGCTGCCCAACCAGCGCCGCCGTCGGCTTTGGACAGTTGGAATCTGCATCGGTGCCCTTTTCGTGATCGGCGTAACCGCCGTATTGTGGCTTAGCGAGAAGGCGACAACAATTATGTCAGAACTTGAGGCCTCCGCCCAGCTGGTGCCAAAACTGAAAGAGAGCATTCTTCAAAACCGTCCCGAGGATGCTTCCTCCGCAGCCGTCGAGTTAGGACGGCATACAGCGGCTGCCCGCGATGCCGCTGGCGACCCCCTCTGGTCTCTTGCGTCGGCCATGCCGTGGATCGGCTCGAACTTCTCGGCAACTGCTGAAATCGCCCGCTCGGCCGACGACGTCGCATCGCTTGGCGTCACACCCCTCGTGAAGGTCTACGACTCGGTCAACTGGGACAAACTGATCCCGAACGGAACCGGAACCGACCTTGGGCCTATTCGAAAAGCCGCCCCCACAGTTGCCTCCGCCGCAAATGCCGTGCGTGTCTCCGCCCATCGGCTTGACGGAATAGACACGTCGGGTCTCCTCCCCCAAATAGTCGGACCACTGACGACGGCAAGGCAACAGCTCGGGTCCGCTGCAGAAGAGTTGGACTCAGCTGCCGATGCCGCAGGCCTCGCTCCCGCGATGCTTGGAGCTGAAAAACCGCGACACTATTTGCTCCTCGTGCAAAACAACGCCGAAGCCCGCGCTTCCGGAGGGATTTCTGGCGCGTTGGTGGTAGTCACGGCGGACAAAGGCAAGATCAGCCTCTCCGGTGAGAGCAACGGGGGTGCACTGGGCACATTCGATCCCCCGATACCGGTAGACGACGAGCAGGAGCGCATCTACAGTTCCCGCATGGGCATGTTCATGCAGGATGTCAATTTCACCCCTGACTTTCCCACTGCAGCTTCTACAGCTCTCAAAATGTGGGAGAAGAAAAAGGGAGCACGCCTGGACGGCGTCATTTCAATCGATCCGGTTGCTCTCGGCTACATTTTGGACGCCACAGGTCCGGTCAATCTTCAAGACCCCGAACTCTTAGCACTGACTAGGGGGAAACTTCCAAGCCAGCTGTCGGGTAAGAACGTGGTGAAGACCCTGCTGTCGGATGTCTACGCCCAGATCAAGGAACCAAACGTGCAGGACGCTTACTTTGGGGCTGTGGCCAAGGACGTCTTCGGTGCTCTCTCCTCCGGTAAGGGCGAGGCGAAGAGCCTCCTCGCCGGAGTCGGGAAAGGCGTAGAAGAACACAGGATCTTGCTCTGGTCAGCGGACGCGGCCGAACAGTCCGTTCTCGGGAAGTACCCACTTAGCGGCTCCATTTCCGGCCCCAGCGTGCCGGCGGCCCAATTCGGCGCATACTTCAATGACGGCACTGGTGCAAAAATGGACTACTACGTGAAACGCACTGTTCAGCTCGTCCAGCAATGCACTGCCGCCGACGGCTATGGAACCGTCAAACTGCGGATCACCAGCACCAATACCGCACCGGCCGATGCGGCCACATCGTTGCCGGCATACGTAACTGGAGGTGGAAACTTTGGTGTGCCGGCCGGTACCGCCCAAAGCAACGTCATCGCGTACGGGCCCGCCCAGTCCCAGGTGGTAATGGCTACCCAAGATGGGAACAAAGTCCCCTTCGGCGCACAGCAACACGACAATAGGCCCGTTGCAACCCTTTCAGTGCGGCTGGCACCAGGGCAAAGCAGCACCGTGGAATTCACCTTCGGAAAGATCGTGCAGCACAACCAACCCGAAGTGGTCGTGACACCAACCGTCGAATCCGTTGACAAGGTGGTTCTCCCCACCAAATCGGAAACATGCGGCGCCGCAGGATAGACGGCACGTTAACCCTTTGTAACGACTTTGGATTAACTTTGCGGTAAGTACCCTTAGGATGGTAGCTTCTCTCTTGGGTAGGTCTCAGATTTCAGTTCACGTGTTCGTGGTGGATGAAATCACGTCAACACCAATGAATTGCGCATCAGGTCTCAAGCACGTACCAAGGTCTCAGGGGGACAAAAATTGAAGAAATCACTTGCAGCGATCGCGCTTGCGGGCAGCATCGCACTTTCCGCTTCGGCTCCAGCAATGGCCGTTGATTACCCGGCGCCAGCACCGGGCACCGTCTCAGGTTCCATCGTTACGCCCGGCGCAACCATCACCTTCTCCGGCACCGGCTTCAAGCCCGGCGAAACCATCCGAATCACCATCGTCATCACAGCACCCGGCGGGCCGCAAGGTGCAGCAGCACCCGGCGCAGGCGCGGCAGTCATGGCAGTTGGCAGCTCGCTTTCGCTCGCTCCGACCGAAGTAAATACGACTGCCGACGCCAACGGCGCTTTCGCTGTGCCGGTCACGCTCACCGAAGCAGGTACCTACCAGCTGACCGCAGTGGGCGCACAATCCGGGCACACCGTCACGGCGACCGTCGTTGCGGCCGCACCGGCCGCTCTGGCAAACACGGGTGGAGCAGCACTGGCAAACACCGGTGGCGTCGGCCTGGCCAACACCGGCGTCGACTCCAGCCTGATTCTTTGGGGCTTGGTCGGCGCTGGCGCACTCGTCGCCGGCACGGCCTCCGTAGTGGTGGTTCGCCGCCGCGCAAAGAACGAACCCGTAGCAGCAGCCTAGACGCTAAACAAAAGGAGGGGTTGTTTCCGGTGATCCGGAAACAACCCCTCCTTGTTTGCGCCTACGGTAACTTATGAACATGGGGAGACATTGGCGACGCCGCAAGAGGCTGAGCTTCAGAGTGGAGTTGCCTACGATTCCACGTATTCCGGCCATTCCGGGTGAGGCTTGGCCCGTCATTTTTCTGATCCTGCTGGCCATGGTTTCCATCGGCGTCGCTGCTTTCGCACTGATGCGGCATTCCTGATCACGACTCCCGTGTTAACTTGTAAAACACAGGTGCCACGCACGCCTGCCAGCTAGTGAAAGAGCTATACCTTTGGAATCGCCCCAACCCATTCGGATCTTGACCGTCTGCACCGGAAACATCTGCCGCTCCCCCGTGGCCGAACGACTGCTTCAGGCAGGCCTGGACCAGGTCCTCCCCGGCGGCTTCGAAGTCCGCAGCGCCGGTACCCGCGCCATGGTCGGCAGCCCGATCCAACCGCTGTCCGCAGACATCATCCGAACCTACGGCGGCACTCCCGAGGATTTCGCGGCCCGCCAGCTCACCTCGAAAATCCTTCGGGAATCGGACCTGGTACTCACTATGGCGTCCCACCATCGCGGTGAAGTGCTGCAGCTGGACGCCTCCCTGCTCAAACGGACGTTCACCATCAGGGAGTTCGCACGGATGGTGACGGCCCTTGAAGAACGAGGCGACGCGCCGCCGTCGGACTCTGACTACACCCAACTATGGCGGGAACTGCCGGCACGGGCATCCTCCGTGCGCCACCTCGTCCTGGCGGCAACATCCTCGGACAACGACGTCGCCGACCCCTACAAGCAGGGCGCCGAGGCGTACCTGCGGATGGAAGACGAGCTGGCTCCGGCCATCCTCAGGATTCTCCGCTACGCCCGGCTAAGCATGCAGCATTCCTAGCCGAGGAACGCCTTCATCCAGGTTTTGAGGTCTTCGCCGAATTCGGCCCGCTCGGACGCCATGGTGATGACGGCCTTCAAGTAGCTGAGCTTGTCTCCGGTGTCGTAGCGGCGTCCGCGGAAGACGACCCCGTAAACGCCCGCGCCTTCGCCGTCGCCCTTTGCGAGGGTCTGCAGGGCATCGGTCAGCTGGATCTCGCCGCCGCGCCCTGGCCCGGTCTCTTCGAGGACATCGAACACAGCCGGGTGCAGGACATAGCGTCCTATGACAGCCAAGTTTGATGGCGCCTCCTCAACGGAAGGCTTCTCCACAAGGCTGTTGACCCGGACGTAATCCTCCCCCGTGATGGGTGTAACGTCCGCGCAGCCATATGCGCTGATCTGCGACGGATCCACTTCGATGAGAGCAATCACCGAGCCGCCGGTCTTCGCGTGGACGTCAATCATGGTTGACAAGAGCTGATCGTTCTCGTCAATCAGGTCGTCCCCCAAAAGCACGGCAAATGGTTCATCCCCGACGTGCTGCTTGGCGCACAGCACGGCATGCCCCAAGCCCTTCGGTTCGCCCTGCCGAACATAGTGGATGGGCCCGAGCCCGGAGGCATGCTGCACGGCGTCCAAACGGGCTTCGTCGCCCTTTAGCTCCAACGTGCGCTCAAGATCTGGTGCCCGGTCAAAATGGTCTTCAAGTGCGCGCTTGTTACGACCGGTAATCATCAACAAGTCAGTGAGGCCCGCCTCCACGGCCTCCTCGACCACATATTGGATGGCCGGTCTATCCACCACCGGCAACATCTCCTTTGGCATCGCCTTGGTGGCAGGCAAGAACCGCGTGCCCAAACCGGCGGCCGGAATAACTGCTTTACGAACTGATCTCCCCATAGACATAGGCAAATCCTACGAATGGATTATCGAAAGTGCGAATCCCGGAGGCAAGATTCCGGCGCGTCCGGTCGGGAAGTCCTTAGCTCCGGGCGCAAAGCGTGGCCGTCGACAGGTGGTCCGGAGCTTGGTTTGCTGTCCGGCGCCTCCTGCACCAGGCGACCTGGGCTAGCCGACCGAAGTTTGCCGCGGGCCGTCCAGCCCGGACCACTGTCGGCTCGCTCCAGCCCATGGATGGGTGTGGATCTCGGTGGCAGATGTTCGGGCGCTGACTGCATTCGGGAGGTCGGTAACCACCGAATGAGGTCCCATGGATCCCATGCCAGACGAGCAGAGGAGATTGTAAGCATCATTATATTTGCCTGACCACACTATCATTGAATAAACTCCTATTTTCTGCTACCTTCGGGGAACTCACAAAGACGTTTGGAATTTCGGGGGGAAATTCATGCGCACGTCAATAAAAACAGCCATTCTCCTTGGTGCAGTCTGCGTTTCCGGCATCACACTTACTGCCGCAGCGCTCAACGCTCCTCCGTCGATATCATCAGCCTCAGACGTCGTCCCGGCTTTCTTATCGCGTCAGGCGGAGTCTGATAAATTACCGGACACATTCATTGCCACCTTTGCGCCAACCGGCGCCGATCTCACAAACGCCCGGTTTCTAGGGGCCGGCCAGAACGCTCGATACTTCGCCGTCACTCGCGGTTCGGACAAGATTTGCATCGCAACCATCGGGAAAGCTGCCGAGCCGCTCGGTTTGGCCTGCACCAACGTCAAGGGCTTCGAGGGCTATGGGCTTCGAGTGGGCAACGATGACCGTAGCGAACAGGCTTGGTTGATATCTCCCCACGGCGCGGCCGGAAATACGCTGAAGAGCGCCGACGCCGTTGCGGCCACGAGCAAGGGCGGCCAATGGAAGCAGATCGCCCCCAGCCTTCTTGTACTGGAGCCGAGGAACCAATAGTACAAAGCGTATTGCACCGTTTGCCTCGGGACATGTGTACTTTGCTGGCTCCGCCAGGACATCGCCGAAACTATTCAAAATTAGGGGAGTTTGACGTGAAGAACAAATTAATTCTTGAATATGTAGGGGATTATCCTTCAGGGGAGTCTCCTGATCCGAGTAACAAGGGAATAATCAGCCTAGAGTTCGCACTCCAACATCATGGCGGATATACATTTGACATGGAACTACCAGACGGCAGCTTCATCCCTGTCTCCCTCGAGGAATTTCGCGGCAAAAATCCTAAAACCACGTTCATTGTCCTCGGGGTTGAATTAATCGACGATGGTCCAGAGGACCTCGCACGTTGGGAAGCCAGGGTCGTTGCCAAGCGCGGGCCTTTTCGGAAAACACCGCTTAGCTAGTCAATGACGTCCTGCGGATCGGATGCTGGGGTCTGTACCTGTGGTGGCACATTAGGCGGAAGAATTCGAGCACCAAGCCTCCACCAGGCTGAGAGGAATCCTGCGACTCCGCGCCCTTCAGGACGACGGACGGGCCTTGCGCACAGGGTGCTCGCTCAGGATAGACAAGCGGTTGAACGCGTTGATGCCGATGCACGCCATGCAGAGCACGCTGATCTGTTCTTCGGTGTAGACCTTCCGCGCGCGTGCGAACAGCTCGGGAGTGGGACGGGCAGTGGTCATGCGCGTGATCTGTTCGGCAAGCTCAAGCGCCACCTGTTCGGCCTCGTCGAAGAGCCCCACCTCGCCATGCACCGACACCAGGGAAAGCCGCTGCTCGGTCTCGCCGTAGCCGATGGCGCGGCGGTGATGCAGGTCCAGGCAGAAGGCGCAGCCGTTGATCTGCGAAGCCCGGTAGTTCAACAACTCGAGTGTGCGGCGCGGGATCCCGGTCCTGTCCGCCTCGGCAGAGACCTGACCCGCGTAGTCGGAGAGGGCCTGATAGAGTCCGGGCTGCTGCTTGTCCAGATAGCCTGCGAGCTTCGGGGTATTTTCACTCATTCGCCGAGCCTATCGGAGAGAGCTACCTAGTTGCTGCGCTACTTGACGCAGGGAATGGCACCGCCTTGGAGCGCCCCGGTGGAATCCGCGTAGACGTTGCTTGGGGGTGCGGGCGGAGCGGCTGGCGCTGCAGCCCCTGGGGCGGGTGCCGCGGGCGGTGCGGTCGCCGCCGTCGAGGCAGCCGCCGTCGTCGGGGTCGCCGTCGGGGTTGGTGCGGGAGCCGGCGGGACCGGGGTGAGGAGATCCTTGACGGTGGCCTGCACCTGGTTGATGTCCACGGTGTTGATGGAGGCGCCATCAGGGGACGTGCCGAAGCCTGTGATCGGCAGGGTGGAGAAGGAGATGTTGCCGCCGGTCAGGGACGTGGCCTGCTGGGCGAGTTCAATGAGGTTCAGCTCGGAATCGACCACGATGTTCTTGCTCACGGCATCCAGGACACCCTGCATCTTCCCGATATCGGTGAAGGTCCCGGCGTCCTTGAGCTGGTGGGAGACCGAGGCAATGAAGGCCTGCTGGCGGCGCTCACGGTCCAGGTCCGAGAACAAGTACGTCGGGTCTGACGTGTCCCGGCGCTGCCGCACGAAGGCCATGGCCTGCTTGGCATTGATCTGCTGCATGCCCGCTTTGAAGTCGGCCCCGGAGAACGTGTCCTGGGTGGCCTTGTTGACGCACACGGTGATGGGCGCGATGGCCTGGGCCGTCTGGTAGAACGCCGCCATGGTGACTTCGAGGAAGTGGTCGATGTGAACGCTGCCCAGGAACGAGGTGACGGTGGCGATTTCAGCCTTGCGCCCGGCGTCGCGCGCCGCCTGGTAGGTGGTGTCGTCGTCGGGCTTTCCCGCGTTGATCAACGAAGTCTTCTCCGCCGCGAAACCGTAGCCGTACGCCTCTTTGATCTTGGCCTTGAACGGGCCGCTCCCCGGGATGCCGTCCACCTGGACGTAGTCATCCCGGGGAATGGAAATGCCCGTGGCTTTGGAACCGTCCGCGGGGATATGGATGAGCATCAGGACGTTGGAGTTGTAACCACCGATATTCTCATCGCCCGCGTGCAGGGCGTCGTACATCTCCGGAGGAAGGGGCTTGCCCTTCTCGTCAACCCTTGTATCGAGGCCCATGACCAGGATGTTCGTGTCCTGGGTCAGTTTCGGCACCGCCGCAGGCTGGGTTTTCATGTCCTTCAAGACATCCGAGCGATGGACGTTGTTGTTGACCGCAACCGCCGTCGCGCCCACATAGGTGACAGCGCTGGCGGCTGCCAGGGCCACGGCGGCGACAACCGCCGTGGCCGAGATCAGGATGATGGATTTACGCCGGGACTTGCGGCGCATGTGGCGAGGGCCCGGCGAGCTTGCCTGGTGTCCATCACTCATGAAATTCTCCTGTCCCCGCCGTTTTGGCGTGGTGGCTCGGTCCGCGGCGCGACCAGCGGGTAAGCAGATTGTAATCGGCCATCCCGGTTATGGCCCCGATGACGCGGGAAACCGTCAGGCGCCAAGCGCGAGCTGAACCACCCGCACAATCACCAGGACCATCGCGATCAGCAGATACGTGCGCAGAACCGTCAGGCCGATCCGGTGCCCGGTGGAGAGTTTGGGGGCAGTGAGCAGGGCAATCGGGGGCATGCGCCACGTCTGCCGCTGTGAGCGGTCGACCGCGTCCGCGCTCGGCGCTGCGGGGTGGATGCCGCGGTAGACCAGGAAAACGGCCCCCGCGACGGCGGAAACGGCGGCACCGCCGACGAGGATGCCCAGGATGGCGTCCGAACCCATGTCCGGAAACAACACCCCGGCGGTCAGGACCAAGGAAAGGATCACCAGGACCGCAATCACGGCCGAGGTGAAGAAGTTCATGAACCGTCCGTTCACCCAGGGCCCCAGCACTTGCTTGTCATTGCACAGAAGCAACAGGAATACCGTGGCCGAGGGAAGCAGGACCCCCGCCAGCACCTGGACCCCGACCGTGAGCAAACCCAAAGGGCTGCCCGGGATCAGGACCACAATGGCCGAGAGGAGCAGGACTCCCGCGAACACTGCGTAGAAGCCTTTGGCGTCCGACACTTTGCGGTGCAGGGAGTGCTTGAGCCCCAGGACGTCACCGAGGGCATACGACGTCGAAAGCCCGACGGCGGCGGCACCGATGATCGAGGCATCGATCAGTGCCAGCGCGAACAGGACACCTGCGACCTTTCCGATGTGCTGTTCCAGGCCGACGGCGACCCCGCCGGCGTCCGTGAAGTTGCCGAACTGTGGGGTACCGGCAAACGTCGCCGCCGTGAAGGAAATGATCGCGGCTGCCCCCACGATGACAATGACGATTCCCAGCCAGAGATCAGCCTTCTCGTACTTCAGGAAGCGAGGGGTGATGCGCTTATCGATGATGTACGACTGCTGGAAGAACAACTGCCACGGCGCCACCGTGGTTCCGACGATCCCGATGATCAGCAACGTCACCGTGGACAGGTCCGCGCCTTTGGGCATGCCGGGCACCACGAAGTCGTGTGCGACTTGTCCGACGTCGGGATGGACCATGAAGATGATCGGCACCAGCAGCAGGGACCCGGCCACCAGGGTCAGGCACACACGCTCGAAGCGCTTGAAGGAGCCGGTGCTTGCCGCGCCCACGATCACCGCGGTGGCCAAGAGGATTCCAGGGATCTTCGGGATGCCCAGGTAGTCCAGGCCCAGGCTGATGCCGATGAATTCGGTGACGATCGTCAGGGCGTTGAGGATGAACAGGTCGATGACGCTGAACGCGCCCCAGAATTTGCCGAACCGCTCCAGGATCAAACGGGCATGCCCCACACCGGAGACCACCCCCAGGCGCAGCACCATTTCCTGATTCACGTACAGCACCGGGACCAGAAGGAGCAAAGTCCAAAGCAGCGACGTTCCGTAGTTCTGACCGGCCTCGGTGTAGGTCCCGAAAGCGCCGGCATCATTGTCGCCGACCATGACGATCAGCCCGGGCCCGATGATCGCCAGCAGGGTCTTCAGGCGCGATTTGACGCCCGAACGCGGCCTTTCGTCATTGACGCGGATAGTACCGAAGGCACCCTTGATGTCACCGACATGGGCTGTGTCGAGGGCTGCGGAGGGAGCTGGCAGCGTCTTGGTTTCGGTCATGATGCACCGGCTTTCTGCCCGGAACCGGGCACAAAAAAGTCGTGGATAAGCCTCACCGGACCAAAGGGCGCGGCGGGCGTGGGTGGGCGTTGCTAAGTAAAGGGGGCACGTTGCGTGCCGTGTGGATCAGGCTCCGGCTGGGTCAGGCTCCGGCGTGGGGGAATGAGTCAGCGCAGGGTTTCAGGAAGCTGAAACGAAGTCCGGAAAACGGGACGGGAGACTGGGTTTATGACCATCGTTCATGATGGAACCGTCACCTCCTGCTGCCGTTGGACGCGCCGCGGGGAGGGCAGGCATTGGAGCCTGCACATGCCCCTCCTCGTAAGACCTTTGGCACTTCGCGGCGTGAACCCGGACTGTGTCCAGGAGCCAATCGGGGCCACCCCTTAATGCCGGGGCGGCCTGTCCTGACCCGGGGCGTCTCTCGACGTTGGGGGTCGCTGGCATGTTTCCGCGAAGGAGCCTCAGCTAACGAACGGCACCTTGCTCAATATGTATACCTCATTTTATCCGTATGAAACAATATAAGCATGGATGCAGATAACGCCGTGTGCGGCCGGGAGCCGGACAGCCAGTACGTCGAGTTAGCCGTCGAGGTCTTTGCGATGCTCGCCGACGCCACCCGGGTCCGCATCATTCTTGCGCTGCGCGACGGTGAGATGCCCGTCAACCAGCTGGCCGAGCTGGTCCACAAATCCCAGGCGGCCGTATCCCAGCATCTGGCCAAATTACGCCTCGGCCGCGTGGTCACCACGAGGCAAGCCGGAACCCGCGTGTACTACCGCCTCGCGAACGAGCACGTCCGCCAGCTCGTCACCGACGCGATCTTCCAGGCCGAGCACTCCCTCGACGGAACCCCGCGCCACCACCACGCCGACGTCTTGGACGAGGTGTGAGCCGCCCACCCGCAATGGCGAGCCTCACCGGCGTCGGGGTTCAGATCCCGGGCCACGGCAGCTTCACGGTGACGGCGGAAGCAGTGCACATGATCGACGTGTTCGGTGGAACCCTGCACTGCTACCAGGGTTCTGCTGGCTGCCGCAAACAAGGCCTCTACTTCTCCCGTACTGAGCCCAAAAAATACCTTCGTTGCCTCCTTGCGGAAGGGCCCGCTCCGGGTTTCGAAACCGAAATAGCCCTGAGTGTGAGCCATAATCTCGCGCCGAAGCTGGACGGTGCGGTTTTGCACTTCGGCAACTACAACAAAATGCAACGGTTCATCTGGCTATCGATGCCGGCAGTCCCGGGACACCCCTGCGTCTGCCGCAGATCCATCGGCGCCCCGGCCGGAAAACGCTCGCCTTGCCTCGATGACTCAGGGGTCGGGCTCAGCGATATCTGAGTTCAGCGGCGCTTGAGCAACACCGCAACCGCGGTCACAATGCCCACTACGACGGCGAGGACCCCGGGCCCGGTCACGGCCTGACCGCGCCACCCTTCCCATGATGGGGCTGTCGGCAGAAGCAGCACGGCAGGGATCCCAGCCAGCGCAAGCGCCGTAATGTTGGCCGCCAGGCGTATCCGGCATCGCAACCGCTCGGGTTTCCCGCGCTTCTGCAGAGGGGTGGGGCGCCAGTCGTCGACGCGACGAGCAGCGGAGCGATCACTCGCAGAAGCGGCCGGGGCGGCCCCTTGCGGCGGTAGGCGGGATCCCGCGAGTAGTAGCGAATGAACCGCCAGCCGGTGCTGGCCGTCTTGGCCACCACCGGGCCCGCCAGGAGCACGCCAACGAAGAAGTGGGCCACCATCAGGCTGCCCAGGGTCGGAACGGTAGCGATCTCCGCCACCGACAGCACCAGCACCACCGCACCTGTCAGTGCGGTGAGGCGCTCGTTGCCGACGACGCCGGAAGCCTCGCCTCGCGCTCGATCCGTCACGCTTTGACGTCCTGGCGTGGGAAGACGACGGCGCTCACCACAACGAAGACGGCAATCCACAAGAGTGCTGCGCCCAGGGCCGCCGGGTAGCCCTGGGGCGGTTCCGGGCCAACCAGGGGCACAGCGGTCCCCACAATGGTGTTGAACACCCGGCCCGGGAACCACTGGGTGACCTGCGGCAATACCACCGCGATGATGCCTTCGACCACCAGGATGTAGGCCAAGGCGATTCCGACGCCGGCCGCGACCGAACGGGTGAGTATGGCGATGAGCATGCCCAGGGCACTCACCCCGACGAGGCACAGCACCTCATTGCCCAAGAACGCCAGGAAGACCCGCAGACCCTCCGGAGAGGTCCAGGCAGCCGTCTGAATCCCTTGGCCTTGGGCAACCACGAGGATGAATGTGCCGCTGATGAGCAGGGTGAGCAGCATCGAGAGCAGCACGAAAAGCACTAGTGCCAGCATCTTGCCCGCCAACCACCGCAGCCGCCGCGGCTCACAGACCAACAAGTTGCGCAGCGTCCCTTGGGACCATTCCGCGGCGAGATTGGCTGTCACCATCACCAGCGCGATGGCAATGATCAAGGATCGGGCCTGGCCAATGATCGAGACCAATCCCTGGGGTGTGGGGAACGCGGTAATCAGGCCTGCCATCTCGCGCCCCGTGGCTCCGGATGCGATCTGGTGGAACGTCAGATAAGCGATAAAGGTGCTCACCACCAGCATGGCTCCCGCGACCGCCAAAACACTCCAACGGCGGAACTTGGGCACTTCGCTGCGGAACGCACGGATCACGGAAATCATGGGTGGTCTCCCTTTATCAAAGCCAGGAACAGCTGCTCGAGGCTGGCTTCCCGTATCCGGAGGGTCAGGTCCGGCGCGCCGGTTTCCCCGGCCATCCGGTTCAAGGTCTCGGCAAAACCGGCAGGACAAGCGATGCGCAAGACTCCGTCCTCCCTCGTGACCGCATGACCGGCGTCGCCCGCAATCCGGGCCACCACATCCAGCTGGATCGCGTCCTGGGATTCGACAACTACTTCGACGCGTTGAGCCAACAGCTCCCGCGCCGGCCCGCAGAACAGGACCTTCCCTTGATTGAGCATAATCAGCCAGTCAGCGAGCTGTTCCAATTCGCCAAGCAAGTGACTGCTGAGCAGGATGGTCTTCCCTTGGCCGGCCAAGCGGCGCAGCATCTCGCGCATTTCGATGATGCCGAGGGGATCAAGGCCATTGGCTGGCTCGTCGAGAATGAGCAGCTCCGGATCGGGCAGCAGGGCCATCGCCACTCCAAGGCGCTGCTTCATACCCAGCGAATACGTCCCGACCCGGTCTCGCGCCCGATCGGAGAGTCCCACCACCTCCAGCAGTTCGGCCACGAGGGATCCGGGATGGCCTCCAAGGCGGGCAAGCACCTCCAAGTTGGTCTGCCCTGAAAGGCCCGGATAGAACGCCGGCGCTTCGACCAGCGCTCCGACGCGCGGCAGGTAGCGCTCGGGTTCCGCGAGTGAGTGGCCCAAAACCGTGGCGCTGCCTGCGTCCGGCCGCACCAGCCCGAGGAGCAGGCGGATGGTAGTCGTCTTGCCTGCCCCGTTGGGACCGATGAAACCCGCAATGGCTCCCGCCGGCACACGCATGGTGAGGCCCTCGACGGCGGTTTGGCTGCCAAAGCGCTTGCTCAGGCCTTGTGTTTCAATGGCGAAACCTCGTGCGGGCTCAGAGGAGAGGGACATAGGAAAGAATGTATCTTGAGGTACCGAAGGGAAGTGTCATGACAACGCAATCGGCTCAAACAACCCTGCTCGACCGGACATTTCGAGTGAGCCTCGTCCTGAAGGGCCTGGACGGTGTTCTGGAACTGATCGGCGGCGTCCTTCTTTTGCTGGTGACGCCCAAACAAATCGGTGATCTGGTCAGGTTCCTCACCCAGCATGAACTCGCCCAGGATCCCCACGACTTCGTGGCGAACAGCTTGGTGCACATGAGCTCGAACCTCTCGGTATCGGCATCAGTGTTCGGCGCGATCTACCTGCTGCTCCATGGCCTGGTAAAAATCGTCCTGGTCTGGGCCGTCCTGAAGGACAAGCTCTGGGCCTACCCGTGGATGATCGCGTTCCTGCTGGTCTTTATCCTTTACCAGGGCTACCGGATCGCCGTGGCCTTCTCCTGGGGCCTTGTCCTCCTGACCGCCTTCGATATTTTCATCGTCTGGATCACCGCCCGCGAATACCGGCTCCACAAGGCACGAAGTCAAGAGTCCTCGGCCGAGGCTCAGCCGGCGGACTGAGGTACCGGCCGCAGGTTGAGCACGCGGCCCTGTCACGGGAGGGTCCGGCGTCGGGCTGTGACCATGGCCTGAGCTGCCGGCAGGCCGCCGATCAGCAACAAGGCCAGCGCAACAACGCCGACGGCGGTGCGGCCGCCGTCGTGGAAAGCGAACGCGACGACCGTCAGGGGGCTGCTGGCGATCATCGCGCAAGCCGCCCAAAGCGGGATGGCCCCGGCCCGGTACAACCCGATTCCGAACAGCACGTAGGCAACCAAGTGGCAAACAACGTAGACCACCAGATACGTGTTCATGACCGTGTCATTGGTGAACTGATCCAGCAACGCCGCATAAGAACCGCGGTCCCGACGCTGAGCCATGGTGCTCGCGAGATCATCCAAGGCGGCCAAGGCAGAGAAGGGCAGCCAGCCCACCGCGCCCAGCAGACCACCGATCGTGGCGAGCCACGGCATGCGACGGTAACAGAGGTAGGCGAGGCCGGCGGCTCCAACGGGGAGCAGGAACGAGGCGATCACGAACGCTGCCACGTGCACGGCGTTCGTGACCGGATCAGCCGCCGCATTCGCGTCAATAGTTGAGGCTCCGGAAGTGTGGATGGCCGGGGCTAGCAGCCCGCCAACGAGGTAGCCCAAGGGTCCGCCGACGATCGCAATCGCGAGGACTATCCGCAACACCCGTTCGGTCCCGCGCATCGCCGGGGCGCTCATGGCCGCGAGCCACTGCGTCGATGCGCCCTCAGTGCCCCGAAGATTTCGATCAGCAAACGGACCGCGTGATATCCCACCACAAGGGCAATGATCGCCGCGACAACAGGATCAAGCCAATAAAGGCCCTGCGTCACGTAGATGACGGCACCGGCCAGTGCCACCCCGGCCGCAGCCGCGGCGTCGCCGGCGGTATCAAGAAGGACGGCACGCATGTTCAGGTCGGCGCCGGCTTTGTCGCCGCCGTCGTCGTCGCCGTCGTCACCGTCGAGGATAAGGGCGCCGACGAACATCACGACGGCGGCAATCCCGCTGACGATGAGCACCGGCAGTCCGTGAACCTCGCTGGTGCCGGTGATGAGCCGTCCGGCGGCGCCCGCCAGAATCGCGATGCTCAAGACGAGCAACCAGCCGGCATTTACCCCTGCGGCCCACGTGGTGGCCATTGGGTACCCGTGTGGACGCGTGGGGGTCGGCGGCAGCTTCGACACCCGGACGGCCAACAAGGACACCCCGATAGCGGCAGCATCTGCCAGGTAGTCCGCGCCCTCCGCGAGCACGCCCAACGAATTCGCCGAGATCCCCACGACTACCAACCCGGCCACCAGCACCAGGTTCAAGATCAGGACGACGCTCAGCCGACGTGTACGAGTCACCCCTTCAGGGTAACCATGCGGGACTGCGGGCCCCTTGAAGACCGGCAAGGCTGTGGTCCATCAGCGGTGGCGAAAAAGTTTTACTAATTTTCCTGTTTTTGGGCGCGGGAGGGCCTTTTTGAGCCCATTACTGTCGTACCCCTCTGGAATGCTTTTCTTATGGCCGGTATTCGGGGAACGCAGCTGATCGGAACCGGCGCGCCAGCGGGCAGCGCGGGTCCGGTGTCGGGTGCCTGGGTGCGGGACTTGATCGATGCCGTGACCTCATTCCGGCCAGACCTCCCGAACGGCACGGCACCAGTTGACCGCGCCGAACTTATCGACCAGCTGCGTGCCCTGGAGGACTTGAAGTCCGCGGCAGCGGCCGCGCAGGCCAGGATCGCCGTCGCGTTCGACGCCGTCCAGCGCAGCGCCGACGCCGCGGCCGGTGTCCCGGCCGACGAACGCGGACGCGGCGTCGCAGCCCAGGTGGCTTTGGCCCGGCGGGAATCCCCCGCCAAAGGATCCCGGCTCCTCGGACTCGCGAAC